>JAJEDN010000036.1 GCA_022821495.1 Candidatus Poribacteria bacterium | reverse complement strand
CCCCCAAAACCCCCCATATCAGTGGGGAAGGACACATGCCTCTACCCAACAAATCCCCCCTTATCAGGGGGGTAGGAGATATGCCTCAACCCCCCATATCCCCCCTTATCAGGGGGTAGGAGACTTTAAGCCGCATCCTTTTAAGGATAACGGATTCCGAAGCGGGTTGTATAATACCAACGGGTTCCGAATAGCACTATCCCAAACCAGAGCAAATACAGCGGAAATAGCACGCCAGCGCATAGGCTTAATATCAGGATGCCGATGCGTGTTGCCCAGACGATAACATTTTGTTTCGGTCGGAAATTCATATAGATAAAAATTGGGAGGCATCCGATACCCGCTGCCCCCGCAATCCAGTCTCTAAAAAATACGCTGGAGACGATTGCAGCGACCAGTAGCAGCAAGCTTAAGCGACATGCCCACTTTTTTCCGAGCCATACCCCTGTTGTGCGGTCATCTCCGAGGCGATCCCCTTTTATGTCAGGGAGCGTTGTATTCACAAAAGCAGCGGCAACAGAAAATAGATACGGTAGACTTCGCCGGACGGCTTCAATGCCAATTGGCGCGATAGTCAACCAGCCTATCAGGAAGGCGATACTCCCATAACCGAGCGCGTTTGCCCATAGATCAACAATCGGTATCCCTTTTAGACGAAAAGGACGTACCGAATAGGTAAATCCGAGTAGGATTGACAGCAAAATGAGGATGAGATACGCGGGGTTTTCCCAAAAGACGAGCAGGCTCAACAGAATTGAGAGTGTAATGAGTATACCGATTTGCCATTTAAGGGTTTTTAGTTTAACATACCCTTTCGCAACGAGGTAGAGTTTATCGTTGGCTGCATCTGTTTCCTTATCTGCTATCTGATTGATGATATAGACGGCACCCATGAGGAATGTGTAGAGACAGAGGGTTGCCCACAACTGTAGCGGAGTCTCTGGTGTTTCTATGGAAGTGCGACCGTGGTGATAGCCTAAAAGGACAAGTGTCCAGACTGGAAACAGGAGCGTTGGTCGCAAAACAGCCACGTAATCCAGGGGATGAAACGTCTGAATCAGGGAAGTGTCGCTACGATTCATCCTCCAACTCTTGAAGTTTAGCTTCGAGTTCCGCCACCCGTTTTTGGAGTTTAGCGAATTCAGGGAGCATATCTGGCAGCTTTCGGGTTGCCGCGTGGATTCGTAGTTCTTGTTTGTGTGGACGTGCGGGAAATCCAGAGAGGTGGCTACCGGCAGGCATATCCTTCGTAACAGCGGATTTTGCGTAAACGACGCTATCATCTCCGAGTGTCAGGTGTCCAGCGGCACCGCCGTGTCCAGCGATATTGACGCGGTCACCGATTACGGTACTTCCCGCGATACCGACCTGTGCTGCGAGGCAGCAATCCTCTCCGATTTCAACGTTGTGTGCAATTTGGACAAGATTATCCAATTTAGTGCCGCGTTTGATAAGCGTTTCGGAAAGTGTTGCTCTGTCGATGGTCGTATTGGCTCCGATCTCCACATCGTCCTCAATAACGACAGTGCCGATTTGTGGTATCTTGTGGTGTCGATTGCTCACGGGTGCGAATCCGAACCCGTCGCTGCCGATAACGGCACCACAATGGATAATCACTCGATCGCCGATGGTTACCTCTTCTCGGATATTAACGTGTGGGTAGATAAGCCCATCGACCCCGATTTTAGTCCCTTCACCGATATAAACAAAAGGTTGGATGACGGTATCGTTTCCGATTTCAACGTTGTCAGCGATATAAGTAAAGGCTTGGATTGAGACTCGCTCTCCGAGTTTAACGTTTTGTCCTAAAATTGCGGTCTCATGAATTCCTGGCAATGCGTGATAGTTTTTGTCATAGGAGAACATTTCCAAAACTTGAACGAACGCCCAGTACGGATTATCGACGCGGATCGTCGGCTTTGCGTTTCCAGAAACATCGCGCCCAATAATGATCGCAGCGGCTTGAGTTGTTCCTATAGCGGCAATGTACTTCGGGTTGGCAACAAAGGTAATCTGAGTTGGGAGTGCCTCGTTGATTCCAGAAACTCCTGTAATTTCAATATCACCATCACCAGAGAGATCTCCATTGAGGTGTTCACAAATTTCCCTGAGTTTCATAGGTATCTAACCCTAATCCTTTCTCCGTAGTTTTACAGGAGTTCCTATTACGGAGTTTAGGCGGTGTAGCGTTATTCCGGGTTTTCGTCAGCTTTCTGATCTTCATTCATCAAGTCAATTAACCGCTTTGTCAAATCGTGTTCTTCTTTCACATAAAGTGTGATGAGCCGTTTTTCGAGGATGATGTCATAGTTTTCAGCTTTGCCGACGTTAATGATCAAGTCTTCGAGGTTCTTGTAAATCGGTTCGAGTAGCTCTCTCTCTTTATCGAGCAGTGCCTGTTGTCCCATCTCGCGTTCACGCTGGAATTCCTGCTGTTTTTGGAGGATTTCATTATCCAAATCAGCGGTCTGTGCTTGTTCAACGAAGAGTTCCGTTTTCGCTTTCTTTTCTTGGAGCGTTCGGACCTCTTCGGTTATCCTTTCCAACTTTTTTTGAAGTTTTTCGCCTGCGGCTCTGAGTGTATCAGTTGCCTTTGTCGCTGCAGCGGATCCTTTTAGGACCTCTTCTGTATTGACGACACCGATTTTGAAGGCTTCCTGTCCGATACTCCCGGAACTGAAGCAGAAAGCGGCTATGGAGATAATTAATAGCGTTAGGCGTGCTTTACAAGCACCCCACTGAAATGGTTTCATGATTAGAATCCTTTTTTAGCAAGACTTACGCATTTTTCCGTGATAACGGATGTCCGACGCACTGCAGGCTGGGTTTTAAACCTCGCCTGCAAACGAGGTTGCGTAAGTCCTGATTAGTTTTAGACTTTTTGTCCGAAAGAACCGCCTCAATCCTCTTATCAGAGGGACTTTGAGGAAACCCCCTAAATCCCCCTTATCAGGGGGACTTTGAGGAAACCCCCTAAATCCCCCTTATCAGGGGGACTTTGAAGAAACCCCCTAAATCCCCCTTATCAGGGGGACTTTGAGGAAACCCCCTAAATCCCCCTTATCAGGGGGACTTTGAGAAGAGATGGGTAAGTCCTATTGAATATTGACGCTTGCTTAGAAGCCAGGCCCGATTGTGAAATGGAATTTACCAGCGGGTTCGCCGCTAAGTCGATCCAAGCCGTATCCCCAGCCTAACCGAGCTAACATGCCGAACATGTTCAGTCGTGCTTCAACACCAAGTCCTTTTTTCATGTTAATCTGGTTAAACGGGTTTGCGACGGTTTCATCCCAAACTTGTCCTATATCGAAAAACAGAGCAGCAGTCAGCTGCGGTGACACCGGGACGCGATACTCTAGGTTCGCGAAGAATACTTTGTTCCCGCCATAAGGGTTCAAGCTCTCTGGATATATTTCCCACTGTTCATAACCGCGGATGGTATCGACACCGCCGAGGAAAAAGCGTTCGTAGAACAAGAAGCGTCGATCCGAACTTTTACTGACCATGTAGCCAGTGCGTGCGTGTGCGGCAATGACATGGTTCCACCAACCGCTATAGAACCAACTGGTATCCAAGGAGTATTTCTGGAATTCATTATCGGCACCCAAGATACCGCCAGAGTATTCATAAGAGAGCGTATGAGACGAGCCACCCATTGGATCATACAGCGAGGTCCGATAATCCCGAGTATCTCTGCCGACAGCAAAGAGGATACTACGCGTGGATCGGTTGATCAACTCTTCGTCCGGGTTGTGTGCTTCAACGTGTTCGTTCCGAAGTCTCACGGACAGATCGACGTCGTAAGCGATAGGTCTACCGAGCGTTACAGATGCCCCTCTCCGACTCCAGACATATCTATCGTATAGGTAATCGGTTCCCGATCGGTTCAGCAATCTTCCGACTGTTCCGTAGTATCGGCGGAAGCGTCGATTATTGTAGATTCGGGCATTTAGCCGAGTCGGGGTTCCGAAGACCCAGGGGGTACCAAAACTGAGTTCAGCGGTATGATGGTCGCGTGTGCCTAATTCACCTTTTAGATGTACCCGATAAGCGCGTCCGAGGAGGTTGTTTTGTCCGACTTCCGCTGTGCCGAAGATTCCGCCTTCGCTACCGTAGCCGCCACCGAGACTCAGCATCCCAGTCCGGGGTGTTTCCGCGATATTAACTCTTAAATCCTTTCGATTCTCTTCAGCAGTGTCGCTCGGCACAAAATCGACAGCGCGAATGAAAGACCCCATTTGGAAGAGACGTTGCCGGGCTTTGCGCAAAGATTTCACATCCAACAGTTCATCCGACTTAATGCCCAAGAAATCCAATTCGCGTTTGACGACGTGTTCCACCGTCTTTTCAAGTCCTGTGATAATCACTTTACCGATGATTATGATATCGCCTTCGTTGATTTTCAAGGTAATATCGACCACCGCATCTGCTTCATTGAAGGCGGGTGTTGGTAGAACTTCAGAAAGCAGGTAGCCTTTATCGAGGTAAGCCTGCTGTAATTTTGCGATTGATTCATCAAAGTTGCCACGATTGAAAATTTCGCCTTCAGCTGGATCGAGCATCCCGCGTATCTTTTTCTCAGAAAAGAGGCTTTTAGCACCTGCTTCCACTTCAAGCGTATAGGTTCCGACAACAAATTCGGGACCTTCATCAATAGTGATGTCGAGTATCAATCCAGTTTTGTCTTCTGTGAACCGTTTTTCGTAACCGACGACCATGACTTGTGCGAATCCGCGGTCCTGATAGTAGTTACGGAGGTTCAGAGACATATCTTCTTCCTCGAACAATATCTGATCGAAAGGTTTACCGGTCCGGGTTTTGAGTTTTTTCTCTAGTGTTTTCGCAGAAATATTCTCGTTCCCGATAAAGTTAATCTCCTCAATCCGCACTCTCGGTCCTTCATTTATCTCAAAGGTAACTTGGACGGTATTCGTTTCATCATCATCATCATCATTCTTCTTATCGAGGTGAGTTTGGATACCGACAAGGTAATACCCTTTTTCGTGGTAGACATTTCTCAGTGCTTGTTCACTTTCCCATCGCCGGCGGTCGCTAAAAATTTCATCGGGACGGAGCGTAATCTCGTCCTTAAGTTTTCCGACGCTTAAATTATCGTTTCCAATAATATTGAGCCCAGAGATTTTAGGATTTTCGACGACCTTGTATATGATTTCAAGCCCACCGCCTTCAACGGGTTCGGTATCTACTTTAACCTCAGCGAAGAAGCCTGTATCTTTGTAAAGACTCTTGACATCCTTTGTGAGAAGTTCCTCTGAGACTTCGCTATCAACCTGCGTCTGGATGAGCGTACGTAGCATGTCTTCAGAGACCGTTTTCACGCCGTCAAAAGAAATCTTTTTGATCAGGAAGCGTGGGTCAACGTCACCAGTCGATTTATCGGTATCGGCCGTATCAGTGGTCTCAGTTTGCTCAGTTTCGGTGGTTGGCACTGGATTCGCGTCAACGGTTGTCTGTGTGGGTTCTGTTGTCGTAGGGACTTCAGGTCCAAATACCACATCTGTCTGTTCTTCCGCCAAAACAGCGGTTGCTGCGAGTCCAATTATTAGACTTGCCAGCATAAGAATGTTTTTCATCGCATCCATAATTTTAAAGGTCCTCCTGTGCGTCGCTGTTACTTTCGCATCATGGGAGCGGCGTACTAATCCGTAGTATAGATCGGGGTGCCGGTGCTATTGGCTAATTGCCGAAATGCGGCGATAAGTCTCTGTGTTACCTTTCCGGGTTGACCATCTCCGACGGCGCGCCGGTCAATTTTCACAACGGGAATAACTTCAGCGGCAGTCCCCGTAAGAAAGCATTCATCAGCGATATAGAGGTCGTGGCGTGTGAAGACGCGCTCTTCGACGCGTATACCGGCTTCACGTGCGAGGTCTATGACGCTGTTGCGAGTAACACCTTCCAAAATTCCCATGTGTACTGGCGGTGTAACGAGCGTTCCGTTCTTTATCCAGAAGATATTGTCCCCGGTGCATTCAACGACGTACCCTTCGGCATTGAGCATCAAGACTTCTTCCGTCCCTGCTTGTTTTCCTTCAATTTTGGCTAATATATTATTTAGATAGTTCAAGGATTTAATGCGCGGATTAATGGCTTCAGCGTAATTGCGTCGGACAGAAGCCGTTATAATTTCCAATCCGTCTTCATAGTACTTTTGTGGATATAAGACGATCTTATCTGCAA
This sequence comes from Candidatus Poribacteria bacterium, assembly GCA_022821495.1. Classification (GTDB taxonomy): domain Bacteria; phylum Poribacteria; class WGA-4E; order WGA-4E; family WGA-3G; genus WGA-3G. The sequence continues at coordinate 1,323 of JAJEDN010000036.1, read as the reverse complement.
TAATTATGATACTCGGTTTTGGGCATTTATCTGGATCTAATCCTAAATCCCCGACACCGCGAGTTATGATCAATCGAATATAGGCTTCTCTGAGGTTATTCCGGCGGAGTGTTTCCAGAACGGTTTCTTCCATTGTTTCAATGGAGATCGGGATCTCTAACATAATCGACTTTGCAGAATCGTAAAGCCGCTCCAAGTGTTCATCGAGTTTAAAGACTCTGCCGTTATAGGAGCGGATGCCTTCAAAAACACCATCGCCGTAGAGCAGACCGTGGTCAAATACAGAGACTTTTGCTTCTGCTTTTGGTAAAAATTCTCCGTCGATATAAATCAACATAAATGCATCCTTTTTAGTTACCAGTTACCAGTTCCGAGTTACCAGTTAAAGAGAGTTACTGTTCTATTCCAGTGAAACGACAGCACTTCGCTTTCCGTCTTAACTGTCCACTGGTTACTGGTTCCTATTCCTCTGACAACTATAAAACTACTTTCCCATCAACGAGTTCGACAACCCTGTCTACTTGTCGGGCAAGTTCTCGGTTGTGTGTTACGATAACAAACGTCTGTCCAGATTTCGCGTTTAAGTCCCACAGAAGTTCGAGTATTGCATCGCTACTTCGCCGATCAAGGTTTCCTGTCGGTTCATCAGCGAGTACCACTTTCGGTTTATTAATCAGGGCGCGTGCGATTGCGACGCGTTGGCGTTCACCGCCGGACAACTGGCTTGGATAATGCGACACCCTTTCAGACAATCCAACGTAATTGAGTAGTGCCTCTGCATCTTCATAAACCGCTTTATTGTTTGCTGCCGCGATTAAGGCACCCATTGCGACATTTTCAAGTGCGGTAAACTCCGGCAGTAAATGATGAAATTGAAACACGAAACCGATTTCCTGATTCCGAAACCGAGCGAGTTCGGTATCGGGCAAGGCGAAAATGTCTTGATCCTCGTATAAAATATGCCCTGTTGTCGGGCGGTCAAGTGTGCCAATGATATGGAGCAAAGTGCTTTTTCCGACACCTGATGCCCCGATGATCCCAAGTATTTCTGACGTATTTACTTTAAGGTCAAGACCTTGCAGAACCGGCAGTTCGGCTTCACCATCATAATAGGATTTATGTAAATCTACAATGCGGATAAGTGCTTCTTTGGAATTCATCACGGTTTTTCTCTTTTTTATTTATTACTATAGTTTGGACAGTTTGATCAAATTACAAGTTATGAAAAGTTGGCAGTGTTCTCCCGTTAGAGCTCCCGAACAGATGTTAGGATTGCCTTCTAAACCTGTTTTTGGGTCTCTATTGTGTTAGAAACGCCTGCTT
>JAJEDN010000133.1 GCA_022821495.1 Candidatus Poribacteria bacterium | reverse complement strand
AAAAACAGGCGTTTCTAACACAATAGAGACCCAAAAACAGGTTTAGAAAGCAATCCTAACATCTGTCCGGAAGCTCTAACGGGAGAACACTGCCAACTTTTCATAACTTGTAATCTGATCAAACTGTCCAAACTATAGTATTCTATAGAAACAGCAGAAAAAAGTCAACGCCTTTAATTTTTGGAATCATTCAGTTTTTCGGTCTTTTGTTGTTTGTATCGGAGACGTCGTAATTGGACGATCCCTCCGGCAAGGTTTACAGAATGGAGTGTGTAGATGAAAGATGCAGTCAAAGTTGGAATTATTGGTGTCGGTGGAACGATCAGCAGCACAACTGTGATTCTCAATGGAGAACCGAATGTGAAACTTGTCGCTTTGGCAGATCCGGACGCGAACCGCAGAAAAAGGGTTTTAGGCGATATTAAAGGGGTTCGTGTCTTTGATGATTACAAAGAGATGTTCGACGCGTGTGATTTGGACGCTGTCTGCATTGGGCTGCCAACGTGGATGCACGCGCCCGTTTCACTGGAGGCAGTAGAGCGCGGGATGCATGTGCTCTGCGAAAAACCGCCCTCAAACGATGCAGCGGAGTTGATACCTGTCACACAACTTGCCGAAAGCAAGGGTTTGGTCTATATGTTTGTTCGGCAGTCTCGATTCACAGCACAGTTGACGGAAGGGCGCAGGCTTGTGCAAGCCGGAGAACTCGGGGACGTATACTATGCCGAAACTCGGTGGATACGAACCCGTTGGTGTTCCGCACGCGGATGGCGGCACGATAAAGCAAAGGGCGGAGGCGTCTTACTCGATCTCGGTATTCATGCAATTGACAATGTCTGGTTCATGATGGGGTGCCCGCGCCCGACAGAGGCGATGGCGGGTTTATATTGTAACTTCGCACACCTCGCACCACCTGAGCAGACTTACACCGCAGACGATGCCGCGTGTGGGTTTGTCCGGTTTGAGAACGGCTGTACCTTACACTTCGCTGTCGCATTTTCGCTGAACACCACGAACCGGCACGCCCCAGCAAAAGGGAGCGATCTGGTCAAAAGCGAGGTTCAGGAATTCCACCTCTACGGCACCAAGGCAGGGCTGGAAAACGGAAAAATACTCGTTGGCACACCCGACGGCGTTAAGGTCAAGCCCATGAAACCCGCACCCCAAAAGGCAGATGATATAACGCTTCAGGCACAAGAATTCATCCGAGCGATCCGGGCGGAAGACGATCCGCTCAACCCCGGTTCGGAAGCGGTGATGTTGATGCAAATGCTCGATGCTGCGATGAAATCCAGTGAAATTGGCAGTGCTGTCGCGATTCAGCCAGTTTCATAACTTCAAAACGGAGAACGGCAATGTCTATACAACACAATCAAGGCGGACTTACACCGCAACAGAAGCAGCAATTTCACGACGACGGCTTCCTGTTTGTTCCGAATGTACTGCCAAATGAGGCACTTCAGCCATTGATTGATGAGTTGGCGCAGAAGGTTGATGAGGGTACACAGGCAGCGGTCAAACACGGAATCCTTAACCCATCGGATACGTATGATGACGCATCTTTTGAGACGAGATTGGGTTTAGTCTCAAGTGCCTGCTCCGATCCTGACTGGATTTGGAGCAACTATTTTCGTGACCAGAAAATTCGGACGGCGGGGATGTTCGCACTCCGAACAGCACCCGCGCTCCTTGATGTTATCGCATCCGTCATCGGTGACGAGATCTTAGCGCATCCTCAGTTTAATTACCGCGCCAAATTGCCAAACCAAGACATTACAGTTATCCCGTGGCACCAAGATTTGGCATATCTCATACCAGAAGAAGCCGGTGAGACATTGGTTGTCAATGTCTGGCTGCCACTCATTCGGGCGACCGAGGAAAATGGGTGCATGCAGGTCATCCGAGGTTCACACTGCTTTAATCTCATTGGACACAACTACCAAGACCCGACCCCCGGACACACCGGAGGTAAAGGCATCAGCGACGCAGAATTGCCACCCGGTGATGTCGTCACTGCTGAACTTGAAGCAGGTGATGTTTTGCTAACAAGTGAACGGGTTGTCCACCGCGGACTTCCGAACCGATCCAATACTGTCCGTTGGAGTGTTGATACGCGCTACAGTCAAATCGGTCTACCGACAGGTCGCGCATCCGTCCCTGGTTTCGTCGCTCGAAGTCGGGCAAACCCTGAGAGCATTGCGAAGTCCCATCACGATTGGAATGGTCTATTTACATAGAACTGATGTATTGCGCACGATTTTTTGACAGGATGCCCTGTAGATTCGCAAAAAAGTCTTGACACCCCCGAATTTTTGTGTTAGTCTAAAGGGGTATGAAATTGAGTAAAAAACATTACAAAGGAGAAAACTGATTATGATATATCGGATATTACTTTCACTTTTGATCTTCGCTGGATTGATCCTGATGCCCTTCAGCACCACAGCGTTGGATTTAAAGGATAAGGAGTTGCTGCTCTACCTACCTTTCAACGAGGGTAAGGGAAAAGCAGCAGAAGATCTGTCACCGCATGGAAACGATGGAGAACTCAACGGAGATGCTGGTTGGACTGATGGCAAGTTCGGAAAAGCCATGGAATTTACCGAAAAGGGCGAAGTCAAGTCTCCTTATATTGAGTTGAACGAAAAGAGTTTTACGGTAACAATGTGGGTTAAACCTGCCTTAAGCGGCGGTAACGAGCAGTGTGTGTTCACACAGACACAGGTCAACGCTCAAAATACAAGCCTCCACTATCGTATCTATAACAACGGCACCGTTCGCATGGGGTTTTATAGTAATGACCTTGATGCACCTGCCGCTGTCGAAGCAGACAAATGGGCACATATCACTTTCTGGCTGGATGTCAAAGGCAAATCCAGACAGATTTACATTGACGGTGAGTCAGTCGCAGAGGATGCAGGCAAAGCGGGGATTGCGTATCTCGGAACAGCAGGCGATACGATCGTCGGTTCGTGGGGGAATACTGGTCAGAGGTTCAACGGTGTCATCGACGAAGTTACGGTCTGGGATCGGGCTTTGTCGGAAGACGATATTGCGCGGAGCATGGAAGACCTAACGGCACTCCCTGTAGATCCCGCGGATAAACTCGCAACCACGTGGGCAAGTGTCAAAGCGTGGCGTTAGATTGTCTTGTCGTATGCTAATGTGTATTTCTGTGGGTATGCCGCGATAGCTACCCAATATGACACACTCGTAGGGGCTGGGTTACCCAGCCCCTGCTTCTATAGAAACAACCTACCTAAAATCTGCCCGTATCAGTACGCCTATTCAAAGCACTATATTCAGGCATCTCCGAACTGTTTCCGAAACAGCGAGACCGTGTCGTGGTCAGGATGGTTTGGCAATTCAGCCGGAGCTGTCCATTCTTCGTCAACGTCCGTTAGTTTCACAGGCTGACCGTCGTTTTCCAAGACCGATTTCCAACCTGCGAGGAAAACGTTCGTCTTGTGCATAATCTGCTCGAACGTCTGCGGCAGCTCGTTATGCAATGCCATGTTCTGGAACGCCCAAATCGTTGGTACCCAGACCTCCGTCTTGTCAAACGGATAGCCGGTGCCGGTGTGGATTCTAAAGTTCTCGCCGCCGTAGGCTTCCTGTGTATGGATTTGTACCGTGCCCCAAGAACCGCTCACTTGATGGAGTGTACCGTAGAATTGTCGTCCATTGTCATCAACATGCTCCAGCGTGATAACCCCTGGTGGACTATGCCAACTGTCTGCGCGATAGGCGACTGACACAACCGAGTTTCCTGCTTCCGCAATCGCCTTACAGACCATATAGACGCCGTGAATCCCGTGTGTCGGATAGTCGTCAAACGAATTAGTCGCCGTGTAGCAGACGATCTGTTTATCGCTTGCCCATGCCTTGGCGCGTGAGATCGGATCGTTATGCTCATGGCTTGATGGCGCAAGGATGGTTGCACCGCTCTTTTCCGCCAGTTCAATCATCTGCTGCGCTTTGGCGAGCGAGTTTGCAAACGGACGGTTGATTAGGTTCGGTAAGCCTGCTTCGAGATACGGTTCGTGAAGAATATGGTTCCACGGATGATTATAATAACCACCGGAGATTATGCCGTCCACTTTCCCCAACATATCATCGAAATTCTTGACGGCTGTGCAATCGTAAGTTGTAGCGATTGCTTGTGCCTTGTCGTATTCAATATCCCAGCAGTGCGTAATTCGCATGCCTGTGAACGGAGTGTCTTTTTGACCTGCGCGTGGATTAATGTGCGGTGCCCACAACGGCATGTGCGAATACGAGTCAACGTTCAGAAACCCGACGCGGAAAGGTTCAGTGTTAGGTGCTTGCATGCCTGTCTCCTTATATAGTTGTCAGTTTGCCTCGCAGTGAGAGTTGTTAGTTATCAGTGCAAGAGGTATTGATACGCATCAAATACCTCTTTTAACTAACGACTGAAAACCGAAGACTGATAACTTTCCTCACATTTTGACCCAGGTTGAGCCGTTCTCACAAGACTCAACCGCTTTGTAAATAAATTGCATACCCCGCAATCCATCGTAGACTGTCGGGAAATCGTAAGCCTCAGTTTCCATCGGGTCGCCGTCAATATGTCGCCGGATGGCTTCGACAACACCGACATAAATCGTCGCGAATGCTTCTAAATATCCTTCGGGATGTCCCGTCGGGATACGCGCACCAGCCGCCGCTGCCTCAGAAAGGTAGCCTTGACCGCGAGTGAGTGTCTGCCTCGGTTCACCGTAACGGTAGAGTTCGAGATAGTTCGGATTCTCTTGCGCCCATTTCACCGCGCCCTGTTCGGCGTAGACCCGGAGCGTGAGTCCGTTCTCTTCGCCAGTGGCAACTTGGCTGATGCTTAAAACACCTTTACCACCACCCTCGAAGCGGAGTAGAGCGTTGACATCCTCATCGAGTACCCTGTCGGGTAGGAAGGTGCTTTTATCGGCACAGAGTTCCGTGATCGGATCGCCAGTGACATATTCGAGGAGGTTAACGCAGTGTGTACCGACATCACCCATCGTACCGCCGATACCTGACTGTGTTGGATCCACCCGCCATGCCGCTTGCTTCTGACCAAGTTTTTCATGTGGCACCATCAGGAAATCCTGAAGATATTCGACGATCACCTTACGGATTTGCCCCATTGAACCGTCAGCAAACAGCGCACGCGCATGCCGCACAAGCGGGTGTCCCGTGTAGTTATGGGTCAACGCGAAGACAAGCCGAGAATCTTCAACAAGCTGGACAAGTGCCTCGGCTTCGTCAAGACTGTAAGTCATCGGTTTATCGCAAACGACATGGAAGCCTGCATCCAAAAAAGTTTTTGCAATCTCGAAGTGAGAGATGTTTGGCGTAACGATGCTAACAAAATCGATACGTTCATTTTCGGGGAGTGTCGCTTCAGCGGCTGCCATCTCGGTGTAACTGTTGTAGCAGCGATTCGGGTCGAGATACAGTTCCGCACCGGTGGTTCGTGTGTTTTCGGGATCGCGCGAAAAACATCCAGCGACAACTTCGATCTGCTGGTCGAGTGTGGCAGCGACGCGATGAACGCCACCAATAAACGCACCCTGCCCCCCGCCTACCATACCCATCCGTAATTTCCGTTTCCAAGATTCCATAGTGACTCCAATTTAGTTATCAGTTATCAGTTGTCAGTTGTCAGTATTCATAGGACTTACGCATTTCCTCTCAAAGTCCCCCTGATAAGGGGGATTTAGGGGGTTAAAGATACTGAAAATTACTGATTTTTGTGCAAGTCTTAATTCAGTTAAAGAGTCTTTGGTCTTTCACTGAAAACTGACAAAACTATCTTCAATTCAATCCCAGAATGTCCCGATTCCGTTCCACGTCTGTTTCACCGCCAGCAAAGTCGTCGAACGCGACATCGGTTGTTTCGATGATATGTTTAGCGATAAACGGTGCCCCTTCTGCCGCACCCTGTTCTGGACTTTTGACGCAGCATTCCCATTCCAGCACAGCCCAACTGTCATAGCCTGCCTCGGTGAGCAGTGTAAACACCTGTGTGAAATCCACCTGTCCATCGCCGAGCGAACGAAACCGCCCCGCACGTCCAGCCCATGACTGATAGCCACCATAAACGCCAACCCGACCCGTCGGGCGGAATTCAGCATCCTTGACGTGAAATCCCTTAATGCGTTCTCCGTAAAGTCGGATAAAGTCGATATAATCGAGTTGTTGAAGCAGAAAATGGCTCGGATCGTAGTTGAGACAGGCAGCGGGATGGTCATTCGTATAATCCAAGAACATCTCGTAGGTCGCACCGTCGTAGATATCCGAACCCGGATGGAGTTCGTACGCGAAAACCTGACCGTTATCGCGCGCCAGATCCAGCAGCGGCAGCCACCGGGCAGCGAGTTCCTTGAACGCCTCTTCGATGATGCCATCGGGACGTTGGGGCCATGGATAAACAGTATGCCACGCGAAGCCGCCTGAAAGCACGGGGATGACATCCAGTCCCATGTTCACTGAAGCGTGAACGCATTTCGTCAATTCACCTGATGCCCATGCTGTCCTTTCGGCACCACGCAAGCCGGGCGGATGAAACGCCTCAAACATGACTTCGTATGCAGGATGCACAGCCAGAACCTGTCCAGCGAGATAACCGGCGACCTCTGTCGCTTCGAGGCCCATCTCGTTAAGGGTGCCTTTGAAGTCATCGCAATAGGTTTTAGATTCAGCAGCTTGTCCGAGGTCAAGGACGCGATCGTCCCAACCGGGGAGTTGAACGCCTTTGTACCCCAAACTCGCGACCCATTTCCCGATGTTTTCCATAGTGTCGTATGGTGCCTCATCCCGCATGAATTGGGCGAGGAAGATAGCTGGACCTTTGATTTTCGGCATTGTTCCTCCGCTCTTGTTTTTCTGTAAGTTTCAACATTATAAAAAGTATAAGTGTCGTTGCTAAGTACGCCACTCCGTTCAAATCAACGAAAATAAATTACCAAATGTTCACGGATTTTGGGTATAATATATAAAAGTCCCTATGAAAAGTCAAGGGTTTTGGAGGTTGTTCAGTTTAGTGAAGGAAAAGAATGTGGAAAATCCTCTCCACGGTTTGGCAGTCCGCGGCGTAACGAAACGTTTTCAGCGAACCAAGCGGACGAAAACGAAACTCCGTGCTTATCAAAAGATTATCAACTTTTTCAAGCGCGAAAAAGAGATCATCCGCGCAGTTGACGACATCTCATTGGAAGTTGGCATCGGCGAAATCTATGGAATTCTCGGTGCAAATGGCTCAGGAAAATCGACCTTAATTCGGCTGATTTCAACCCTACTCCTGCCCGATACTGGGAGTATTCACGTTTTTGGAGATGATGTTGTAACACATAGCCTGAAAGTCAGGCGCGTGATGAACCGCGTCTCCGTTGAAGCCTCTTTCTTTAAACGGCTCTCTTCATCAGAGAACCTGATTTACGCTGCACGCCTTTACGGTATCCCGGCAGCGGAAGCCGAGCGAAAAGCACGGCAAATTTTGGAAAGGCTCGGCTTTAATGCGGATCGAATGGACGAAGAGATGGAGCAGCTATCGCGCGGCATGCAACAAAAAGTCGCTATCGCACGCGCACTGCTAACAACCCCTATGCTCCTGCTGCTTGACGAACCTACGACCGGTCTTGATCCCAAATCTAAGCGTGATGTCCAAGCTTTTATTGAGGAGATCCGTCAAGAACGGAATGCTGTCATTGTGTTGACGACACACGATATGGTGGAAGCCGAAAAATTATGCGATAAAATCGCTATTATTGATAATGGACGGTTTATCGCGGAGGGAACTGTTGAGGAACTCATTGCGAATACGTCATCAGAAAACGGTGACCCGGGAACGTTAGAAGATGTCTTTATTGCACTGACCGGTAAACAGATTGAGGAGGAAACGTAAGCGATGTTCAGTATTATACGCGAAACGATTGTTTCTTATGCGTTCATTGAACGCAACTTTAACCTGTTGAAGCGGTATCTGAGTTGGGAGGTTCTCTTTTTTAGTTATTCCATCGTCAACGCGCTAACGATCGGCTTGATTATGGTCGGGCGCGGCACCAGTAGAGAAGTCCTTTACCTCGTCATTGGCGCATTAATTTGGGGGTTCCTCTCGATCATGATGCGCGAGGTCAGCGATGCGATTACATGGGAACGCTGGGAAGGCACGATTGAATATACCTTTATGGCACCGATCTATCGCATCACGCATCTTGTCGGGTCTTGCTTCTTTGCAATCCTATACGGACTCTTACGCACCGGTTTGGTTTTAGCGATAATGCCGTTTTTTTTTGGTGAACATATCGACTTGAGTAACGCAAATTGGCTGACAATGATTGTCATTGTTGTTGTCTCAAGCCTCTCTTTCATTGGAATTGGTTTGATGGCTGCGATTTTCCCTTTACTTTCCCCAGAAAAAGGGCAAGCTGCAACGGGTATTATCGAGTCGATGCTGTTGTTGGTTTCCGGCATCTATTATGAAATTGAGGTGTTACCGGCATGGCTTCAACCAATTTCCAAAATCTCGCCTGCGACCTATACGCTTAAATCCACTCGCGCAGCGATACTTGATAATGCATCAATTGAGAGTCAATTGGGCAATCTATTTTTTCTGCTCGTTATCGGTATTCTACTCATTCCACTCGGATTTTGGGTGTTCCATCTCGGTGAAAAGTACGCCAAACGCGTCGGCAGATTAAAGAGAAGTGGATAGGCTGTTAAATCTGTTTGTAGTCGTTCTTCCGCAAAACCTAAGATTTGTTTCTCAATATTGCGCATAAACTTCTTAACTAAAAACTTATAGCTTATAACTTAATGACACTTACCACGGAGGTGTGAATGTCAGGATATTATAGATCACCAACAATATGTCAAGATACCATTGTTTTTGTGTGTGAAGATGACTTATGGACAGTTCCAGTTGAAGGTGGTGTTGCTCGGCGGCTCACGTCGAATCTCGGTGCTGCCGGTTCGCCGCGCTTATCGCCAGATGGCGAACAACTCGCTTTCGCGGGACGTGAAGAGGGACCGTCAGAGGTGTATATCATGCCTGCGCTCGGTGGTGAAGCGAAACGGCTTACCTATCAGGGAAGCAATGTATCTATTGTGGGTTGGGACACTGATGGAAAGGATATTCTCTATTCAAGCGGCGCGGGTTTAGCATTTGATCCGTGGATATGGAAAGTTTCTTCAGAAGGCGGAGAACCACAACGTCTACCTTACGGTCCCGCAAACCATGTCGATTTTAGCGATGATGGGGGTGTTGTCCTCGGCAGATTGACGCGGGAACCCGCACGCTGGAAACGCTATCGTGGCGGCACAGCAGGGCAACTCTGGGTGGATATAGAAGGTGACGGACAATTTGAAGCACTAAAACCCGTAGATAGCAATTTCACGACACCTATGTGGATTGGTGAACGGATCTATTTTATTTCTGACCATGAAGGTGTAGGGAACATCTATTCCTGTCTTCCTACCGGTGAGGATGTACAACGCCATACGCATCAGGAGACCTACTACTGCCGTTTGGCGCAAACGGATGGTGCGCGTATTGTCTATCACGCTGGCGCGGACCTGTTTGTTTATGACCTTGAAAGCGATACGGAAAACCGAGTTGATGTTGAATTCAGGAGCACACGCACCCAGCGACAACGGAAGTTCGTCAACGCATCGGCGTACCTGCAGGAGTTCACCCCAACGCCAGACGGTCACGCATTAGGCGTAACGATACGCGGTAAGCTCTTTACAATGGCGAATTGGGAAGGCGCAGTCCTACAGCACGGTGAGCGGGACGGGATACGCTATCGCTTAACGCAGTGGCTCAACGACGGTAAACGTCTCATTACCATTTCTGATGCCGCAGGTGAAGAGGCACTTGAAATTCATACTCGCGATGGCAGTGCTGATATCGTCCGCCTTGATACGCTTGATATTGGGCATGTCCGCGAGCTTTCGGTTTCTCCACAAACGGATAGCGACGAGAACGACCGAATCCTTCTCGTCAACCACCGTTTTGAGCTGCTCCACATCGATTTGGGGACCCACGAACGACGCGTGCTTGACAAAGGACATTATCACAGTGTCCGAGGTGCCGCTTGGTCACCCGATGGTAAGTGGTGTGCATATAGTTTCGCACCGACAGAAACGACCCGCGCAATCAAACTCTGCAAAATTGAAACGGGTGAGACATGGCTCGTTACAGAACCTGAATTCAGCGATTTCGCACCCGCATGGGATCCGGACGGGAAGTATCTCTATTTTCTCTCGTCTCGCGAATTTGATCCCGTCTATGACTCACTCCATTTTGATCTCGGTTTCCCGTCAGCGATGCGTCCGTTGCTGATAACCCTACAGAGGGATTTGGGGAATCCGTTTGTCCCGGAACCCCGTCCACTTGAAGAGGAGAAGGAGGATAAAGACAAAGAGGATGAGGACGATAAAGCCTCTGATGAGAAACCTGAGAAGAAGGATGAACGTGAACCGATTACGATAGACCTGGAAGGCATCGCGCAACGCGTCGTCGCGTTTCCCTATCCGCGTGGGAATTACGGTCAGATTGCCGGTATTGAAGGTAAAGTGATTTTCACTGCGTTTCCGGTCCAAGATACATCATCAGCTGACGATAGCGGTGGTAGACCGAGAGGCACGCTCCACGTTTATGACTTCAAGGAGCAGAAAAAGGATACGCTTGTTTCGGGTATTGACGGTTTTCGGCTTTCCCGTGACGGGAAGACGCTCGTGTATGTCGCAGGAAACCGTTTGCGGGTTATCAAGGCTGGTAAGAAAGTGGAGCGGGAGAAACCTGAAAATAGAGGCGGTCCGAACCGACAAACGGGTTGGATTGATCTCAATCGTGTTAAAGCCTCTATTGTACCTACAGCCGAGTGGCATCAGATGTATCGCGAGGCGTGGCGACTCCAGCGCGATTTTTTCTGGACGGCGGATATGTCCGGTGTCGATTGGGAGCATGTATATCAACGGTATCTACCGCTCCTTGATCGGATTGCGACGCGCGGCGAGTTTTCGGACTTGATGTGGGAGATGCAGGGTGAACTCGGCACTTCGCATGCCTATGAAATGGGTGGTGATTACCGAAGTTCACCAAACTATGCGCAAGGGTTTCTCGGTGCGGACTTTGCCTACGATGCAGAGAACAACGGGTATCGCATCACGCACATTCCACACGGAGATGCTTGGGAAGCGTCGAAAGATTCACCTCTCAACGCACCCGGCGTTAACGTCACGGAAGGCGATATTCTACTTGCTATCGGTGGGCAGCAGGTCAGTGAAACCGTTTCACCCGGTGAGTTACTCGTGAATCTCGCAAATCAGGAAGTGCAAGCGACATTCCAAAATGCGGAAGATAGCGAAAAACGGGTCGTTACGCTCAAGGTGCTCGGCGGTGAACACGAATTGCGGTATCGCGAGTGGGTATCTCAAAACCGACGGTATGTCCACGAAAAGACGGACGGTAAGGTCGGATATGTGCATATACCTGACATGGGACGACGCGGGTACGCGGAATTTCACCGCGGGTATCTCGCGGAGGTGAGTTATCCAGGGCTGCTGATTGATGTACGTTACAATGGTGGCGGACATGTTTCGCAGCTGCTTTTAGAGAAGTTAGCGCGGCGTCGGATCGGGTACGATGTGCCACGATGGGGGACACCACATCCCTATCCAGATGCTTCCGTTTTAGGTCCGATGATCGCTGTTACCAATGAGAACGCCGGTTCCGATGGCGATATTTTTTCGCACTGTTTCAAGCTAATGGAGTTGGGACTGCTTGTTGGCAAACGGACGTGGGGCGGTGTTATCGGTATCTCGCCACATCATCCGTTTGTAGATGGTGGTGGCACGACGCAACCCGAGTATTCTTTCTGGTTCGTTGATGTCGGTTGGCGTGTTGAGAACTACGGCACAGACCCAGATATCGAAGTAGATTACCGTCCGCAGGATTATATCGCAGAAGGCGACCCACAGCTCGACCGCGCCATAGAAGAACTCCTCCGACAGATCGAAGAGAACCCGCCCGAACTCCCCGATTTCGGCGAACGTCCACGTTTAACGTTGCCAACCTTGCCGAAAGTGTGATATGATGTGCGTAACGGATGATTTTCTGTGGGTGCACTTTCTAAACGCTTTTCTCGCATTATGTAGTTGGAAAGTACACCTACACGAAAACAACGTTGAAGCTTAGGTAAAAGGTTTCTGCCTGTAACTGCACATCAACTTTAGAAAATTCGCCACACATACAATTCGGGGAGGTAGATGCAGATGAATATATTAGAGATGCCTGACGCTAAGATTTATAAACTGGGGATCGCAACGCTCGTGGAACACCTTGGACGTGATGAAACAACACGGTTTCTCAGCATCTGTAAACCGCATGAGGCCCCTGTTTCAGTGAGTGGACAGACACTTTCCCATACTGAAATGAAAAAGATTGAGAAAAAAATCTATAAGGCTTATGGAACGAAACCGCCTGTATCTTATAGAGATCTCAGTCAAATGTCTGACATAGCTTTTTACGAGCTGGCACTTAACATTATCTTGGAGCAGCTGGGGCCCGTCGGAATGATGCGCTTTATCAGAATACGCAGGCCCGGCACCGGTGATTATACAGCTGAACGCCATCAGTGGCTGGATAAACTTGACCGGAAAACAATCCTTGAAGGAATTCAGGAGATAGAAAAAGAAATCAAGGCAACACAGATAGGACATCCGAAGTAGGAAAACAGATGCCAATTTTTAGTCTATGAAGATTTATCTGGATACATGCTGTTTAAACCGTCTTTCTGATCGCCAAATTCAGGAGCGGATTCTTCAAGAAACAGAAGCAGTGAATATAATGTTATCGAATTTTCGCACAAAACGCTGGCATTGGATTTCCAGCAGCATTTTTTTCTTCAAACAGTGGGGTGGTCGAAATAAGAAAAAAACAGGTAGGCTTTTGGAAGGGCGAACGTGGGATAATTGGCCTGTTTCTTATGTTGGTAATAGTGTATAATCTTTTTATATTTCTTCATTCTATTTCTTTTAACAAATGGCTTGTGTTAGTGCTTCATCCAGTTTGAATTTTAGGATCGGAAGGAGTGGAGCAAGTAGCTGAACCACACTTATCTTGATTTAAGCTGATAGTTCAAGTAAATTTTCATATCTATTTGCGTAACAAACACATGGAGGGTTGACACTTATGATACCCACTATAACGAAGTTAATCATAAAAGTTGAGCAGCTTGAATGGGATTTAGCAGAGATCAAAGCGGAGTTGGTAAAACTTCAAGCATCTGCAATGAAGTCTATGCCCCCCGAGGAACGCAAGGCAGTCCGATTAGCTCGTGTACGAGCACAAAGGGAAAGATTACGTCCATCAATTGAAAAAGCACTCGAGAAACCTGATTCCGATATTGAAATCCCAACGGCAGAAGAACTCCAGCAGCTTTTATTGGAAGAAGGAGTAAAGCCTGAGGATAATCTGGGGAGTCGTGCGATCATCGAAGAGCGAGAGAGGCGGAGCGAGTGAATTGTTTCTGGTTAGATGCAAGTGCATGCGTCAAACGGTACATTGTGGAAGAGGGGACATCTCTCATTAACGATCTCTTTGCTCGTGTTCAGTTAGACGATATGTTTTGCTTGCTTGAAGGAGTTGGTGAAATTATCTCTGTCATCGTACGCAGTAGAAATAGAGGCGAAATTACGACAAGAGCCTTCAATCAAGCAAAACGGCTATTGGATGATGAGATTATCCATCGCGAGGAAGTTGAACTTGTGTTGCCGACCGAGAATCAGATAACTGTCTCATGGGAATTCATTGAAAAGCATTCTATTAACAGTACCGACGCTATCCTGCTTCAATGTGCCCTTGATGTAGCTATCGAGTTGAGAACAAGTGCGGATAATCTGGTTCTCGTAAGTTCTGATAAGCGTCTTCTGGGCGCATCACGAGACGAAGGACTGCTTACGTTCGATCCTGAAACCGATAATCAAACTACTCTGGATTTCCTTATCAATTCATCATAGAAAATCATCATGCATATACTCTGCGCCAATGTAGGCAGCACCTCATTCAAATACCAAATCATCAATATGGAAACCACAACCTCCCTCGTCAAGGGAGGCGTGGAACGTATTGGTAATTCACCATCTGCCTTCACACACGCCGTGCCGGGGAAACCTGCTCGCGAAGGCGAAATCGACGCACCAACACACACTGCCGCCATCGCGCACGCCATGGATCTCATCACTGATGCCGAAGTTGGATGCCTTGAAGATTTAGGGCAGTTGGACGGTGTCGGCTTCAAAACCATTCTTGCCAAAGGCTACTGGCGTTCAGCACAGATTACTGAAGATGTGATCGCCGCACTGGAGGCATCCACGCCACTCGCGCCGATGCACAACCCCGCCTATATCGCTTCTATCCGCGCTTTCCAAGAGTTACTTCCGACAACCCCACTCGTCGCTGTTTTTGAGACATGGTTCCACCAAACAATTCCAGATTACGCCGCCGAATTCGGCGTGCCGCGTTTCTGGGTAGAACAACACGACATCCGTCGCTACGGCTACCACGGCGCGTCCCATCGCTACATCTCTGAACGCGTGCCGCAGCTGCTCGGACGGGAATCGGGAGAAGGGCTACGTATTATCTCATGTCATCTCGGTGGCAGTTCATCCCTCTGTGCCATCAAAGACGGGGAATCTATTGATACATCAATGGGAACGTCTACACAATACGGGATGATTCAGTCCACACGTTGCGGCGAGTTAGACGCTTTTGCGGTGCTGTATATGCTCGACAAAGAGGGATACGCTACAGACGAGATTCGTCGTCAACTGATTGAGGATTCCGGACTCAAGGGCATCTCAGGCACGAGTGGCGATATGCGCGATATAGAAGCAGCAATCGCCGCTGGCAATGATAATGCGCGTTTGGCACTGGAGACTTTCGTCTACGGTGTAAAGAAGTATATCGGGGCATATATCGCCGCGCTCGGTGGTGTGGACGTGATCGCTTTTGCTGGTGGTATTGGAGAGAAGAGTGGGACAACACGCGCGAAGATTTGCGAGGGACTTGAGTGGTGCGGTATCCACTTGGATACGGTGAAAAATGAGCAAGCCACCGGTGAAGTAGACCTCTCGACAGATGACAGCCGCGCTAAGATTCTTGTCGTTTCTACAAACGAGGAGCTAATCGTATCGCGTGAGACCGCGCAGGTTCTCAAAGCGTCCGTTTAAATGTGTTAGGACTTACGCGTTTCCTCTCAAAGTCCCCCTGATAAGGGGGATTTAGGGGGTTCAATACTGCTTCTCTGAAAGTCCCCCTGATAAGGGGGATTTAGGGGGTTCAATACTGCTGCTCTGAAAGTCCCCCTGATAAGGGGG
>JAJEDN010000005.1 GCA_022821495.1 Candidatus Poribacteria bacterium | reverse complement strand
CGGGTTGTGTATTGCCCCATCCAGATCATATTGCCGGCATTGATATAGGACTTGGGGAGCATCCTAAATACCTCTACGCATCACCATAGAACAATACGATATTTTACTGTAGAAAACTGTTTAACTCGTGGAGTGGACGCTGATTACGCTTCGCACAAGCCCAAGTCTTTAGACTTGGGTAGTTGACTTGTGTTCATACAAACTAAATTCGACAAGTTTGCGAGACCTTTTTCAACCTATACGTCCAATTATTATATCAAAAGATTCGGGGTATGTCAATCAATTTTTCAGTTGACACAAGTTGCCGAGAAGTGGTATCATATACAGTAGAACGAAGTGTGTAGACTTCAGTTCACAGTTATAGAAACGTACAGAGTACAAGGCATTACCTAAAACGCAGGGCGTTACTCGTAAGCCCTTTCAAGAAATAAGGAGGTTGGCGTTCATTCCATACCTGAAGGGTGGGTTTTGACGCTGTGAAGTTTGATGAAACAGAGAAAGCAAATATTATCTATCTTGGTAGTCGTGCTACTGCTTTCTGGTACCCCTTTCGCGCTTGCCCAACAAAAGGCGTGGATGACAGTGAGCGAATCTAAGTGGCAGGCTTCCTTTTCCGATGTCTTTTTTGTAGACGCACAACACGGATGGATCGTCGGTAGCAGTGCAACAATTCTACATACCAATGACGGTGGCGCAACATGGAATCAGCAACCGCTGCCACTTGAGGTCGAGTTAAAAAAGGTCCGTTTTATTGACCCACAAACCGGTTGGGCAGTCGGTGAAAATGGCACAGTCCTGAAGACCACAGACGGCGGACAGACGTGGATGAAAAAGAATACAGGGACGAACACCGCCTTGTTAGCAGTCTCTTTTGTGGATGAAAAACACGGATGGGCAAGTGGTGATGGTGGATTCATTATGGGGACCAAAAATGGTGGGACCACCTGGACACAACAATCTATTGATACGAATAACACCATTGAAGGTATTGACTTCGTCAGTCCTGAAGTCGGTTGGGCGGCTGGCGGTGGTGGAACGCTCCTTCACACCATGGACGGTGGGCAGACATGGGGGTTCCAAACCAGTGCAACCGTCAACACCCTCGATGCTATTTACATGCTAAACGAGAAAGTGGGATGGTCCGTCGGTGCGGGTGGTGCTGTTGTCGCGACAGTTGATGGTGCCAATTGGAGAGTCCAAACGAGCAATGTGCCGAATTCTAACGGGATGCCTGAACCGGTATGGGATGTTCACTTCGCCGATAAAAATATAGGCATTGCCGCCGCCGAATTCGGTGTAATCCTTCGCACAAAAGATGGTGGCACCACCTGGGCACCCCTCGAAACTCGACCTGTCGCCGCCCGGCTCCAAGGCGTTCACATGCTGAACGCAACCGAAGCGTGGGTCGTCGGAGATAAAGCGACGATTTTGCACACTACTGATGGCGGTGAAACGTGGGAAGTTATTTCTAACACAAACGAACTTCGCGCTGTGTATTTTCACGATGACATGCGCGGTTGGGCGGTCGGCTTGGCAGGTAGCGTTTTGCATACCAGTGACGGTGGTGAAACATGGTCTTCACAAAATAGCGGGAACGTCTTTGAACTTTTCGGTGTCGGATTCGTTGATGAAAACAAAGGTTATATTGTCGGCAGCAATGCAGCGTTGGCTGAAACAAAGGATGGCGGCAAAACTTGGGCGGACCTCAGCGATCCGGGTGATGAAGGACACGGCACTGCACAACGGATTAAGTTTGAAGGAGATATGAGTTGGTTGAGCGCAATGGGGTCCTACGCCATGAGTTTCGGCAGTCCTACACACGGCTGGGCAGTCGGTGAAATGTCCAGGGTTATGCACACAAAGGATGGTGGCGAAACTTGGAAGAATCAAGACGGTGCCGCTATGTTTGTCAACCTATTCGGAGCGCATTTCATTAATGAAAACGTCGGATGGGTCGTCGGAGATGCTGGCACGATTTCAAAAACGACGGATGGTGGTCAAACTTGGACACCAACCTCACAAGGACCGACATGGAACGATGTTCATGCTATAGATGAACAGAACGCTTGGGTCGCTGGTGAACTCGGTGCTATTATGGTAACCACAGACGGTGGGACGACTTGGATTGACCAGACCGTTCCAACGGATGCGAATCTCAATGCCATTCTGTTCCGAGATGCCAAAGAGGGTTGGGCTGTCGGAGACAATGGAACTATTCTTTACACAACCGATGGCGGTGTCACTTGGTTGCTCCAGGAATCGCCAACAGGAAACAATCTCCGGGATCTTGTTCAAACACCAAGTGGTCAACTTTGGGCAATTGGCGACGCGACAACCATTATCCGATATTAGAGCTGCTTACATAAGTATGGGTGGATATTTGTTATTCACCTATACTTATAATTCCACGCGTAGAGATGCACCTTTTTGAAAGCCTGTCTTTACCGAATATTGGGAGGACATACTCGCAATGAATCTGCTACGGTTCTGTCACTTCGCTTGTGTCGGAACCTTTCTACTGCTGCTAATAAACCTCTCCACTGTAGCACAAGAACCACGTATTTTAACATTAGAGCAAAGCATCGAGATTGCCAAACAGAGCAATCTTACTGTTCAGACCGCTGAGCAAAACCTCAAGACTGCCGAGGCGCAAGTTCGCGCAGCACGTGCCGGACTCTTGCCAAGAATTACTGCCAGCGGCAATTATACCTATTTTAAAGATGTACAAAAATCAGTAATCCAAGCCGATGGCGGATTTGGTTTCCCGATGCCCGACGGCGAAATGGGCGAGACATCGCCGCCAAGCGGAGATAATGAGTCTGAACTGATTGAACTGGAATTTGGTGCGCACCACAATGCGCAAGGCACCGTCAATCTAACGCAACCTATTTTTGCATGGGGACGTTATTATTACGGTTATCAAGCCGCAAAATTCAACTATCAGGCAGCCCAGCGAGATGTTGATGCTGCATATAATCAGCTCCGTTTAGATGTGTCCGAGGCGTTCTACGGGGCATTGATCGCTCAGGAGTTCGTGAGGGTGGCACAACAAAGTGTGTCTCTTGTTGAAGAACAACTCGGCATTGCTGAGGCATCGCTTGAAGCGGGAGCCGCAACAAATTTTGACGTGCTTCGCGCGAAAGTTCAACTCTCAAACGCCATGTCCCAACTCGTTCGTGCCAGAAACGCCGTTATCACTGCCAAAAACGCCTATAAAACAGTCCTTAACATACCACTTGCCGAAGATATATCGGTTAAAGGTTCACTTGAAATCCCAGAAAGACAGGAGATACTCGCATTAAACCTTGAGGCGTTAATAGAGCAAGCGCTTAAAAATCGGCCTGAGGTGCACCGGACGCAATTCAGTGAGCATGCTGCACGCAAACAGATTGATGTCACTAAAACCCGAAGCCGTCCGGATCTCGGTCTCTTCTCAAACTATCAAATTTCACAGAATGAGCGACTTTCAGAAATGAACAGGATCTGGAGCGTCGGTTTCCAAATTAATATCCCAATTTTCGATGGATTCGCAACGCAGGCAGCCGTCCAACAGTCTGAATCTACTTTAAAGCAAATCCAGTTGGGTGGAACTCAAGTCAAAGTCGGTGTTGAGTTTGAAGTGCGAAATGCCTATCTGAATCTCCTTGGCGCGCAAACACTCATTGATGTACAGCGTGAGGCAATCACCCAAGCACAAGAGAGCGTACGCATCGCAAATCTTCAGTTTCAAAACGGCATTATTACCACCGTCGCGCTGACCGACACGCAACTGGCATTGGCACAAGCCGAAGTCAATCGTCTTCAAGCATACCACGATTACGTCGTCGGTTTAGCGAGATTAGAAAAGGCAGTAGGACAAACACGGCAATAGACAGGAAGTTTTGCGATCTTAAAGGGACTGAAAATACCGGGAAATCGAACCTAAAATAACACAAATTTCAAGAAGCTTCCAGATAATGCTGTCTTAAAAGGAGAAAAAAATTGAATAAAGTACTGGTTATCATTCTCATAATAGTAGCGATAGGGGCAATCCTAACCGTACCACGGTTTTTGGAGCCGAGCAAACCGACAGATGAACAAATCGGAACCGCGGCACTACTTAAGCCGGTGGAAATTACAAAGTCAAGACGGGGCGAGATTCGATCAGAACTTGAATTGTCCGGGACTATCCAGGCTGAGTCACAAGTCAACGTTTTCCCTAAAATAGCCGGTCGTCTCATAGTATTAAACGTCGATGAGGGAGAAAAAATAAAAAAAGGCGCGCCGCTTGCGACTGTAGAGCATGAAGAATTGGAACTCGCAGTGCAGCAGGCAGAAGCGACGTTAGAAGCCGCTGAAACCGCTTATTCTCAAACAAAGCAGCTCGCGAAAGTCCGAGTGCAATCGCAAATTACGCAAGCACGCGCACAACTTCGGGCAGCCGAAATCGCGCTACAACAAGTTATTGATCTCTCCGAAATCCGGACGGTCACACAGATAGAGCAAGCACAGGCAGCATTGAACTCACTCGTCGCAAACCTTGAGAAAATTAAAAGCGGTGCCCGCGTTGAAGACCGACGGCAGGCACAAGCTGGCTTGAATCAGGCAGATGCAAATCTCGCTAATGCCAAAAGTAATCATACGCGGATGCTGAAACTCTTCCAAAATGGTGCTATTAGCCAGCAGACCCTTGAAGGCGCGAAAACCCAGTTGGACATTGCTATCGCGCAACATAAGATTGCTGCTGAGCAACTTCAGCTTATTGAGAACGGCGCGCGTGCCGAGGATATCCAAGCAATGGAGGCACAAGTTCAACAAGCGGAAGCTGCCTTGCGCTTGGCACAGACACAAGCGGCTACTGAGACGTGGCAAAAGGATATTGAACTCGCCCGTTCTAACGTCGAAACCGCGCGGGCAGCACTTACCGCTGCCGAAGCTTTGAAAACTGCGAAGAGCTGGGAAGCGGAGATTACCTCAGCAAAAACAGCATACACACAAGCACAGGTCGCACGCAAACTTGCCGAGAAGCGGTTAAAAGACGCTACAATTCAGGCACCAATTTCCGGTATCGTTTCCAAACGGCACTTAGATTTAGGTGGGATGGCAGTTCCTACAGCACCGATTTTTGAGATCGTCAATATTGATACCGTCAAAGCCTCCGTTGATGTCATTGAGTCACAATTGAGCCAATTAAAACTCGACCAACAGGCTATAATAGAAATTGACGGGATAGATACTCCGATGTCTGGGAACGTTGCTTTTATTAGCCCGACCTTAGAAGTTATGCGGCGCACAGCCAAAGCTGAAATTCTTATTGACAACCCTGAAGGAACGCTTAAACCCGGAATGTTCGCAAAAGTCACCGTGCCTGTTAAGATTCATACGGATGCGATTCTCATCTCACGTGCTTCGCTTGTTGATGATGCTAACACGAAGGCGCAAAACGTTTTCGTTGTTGAAGGGGGTGTGAGTCAACGCCGTCCTGTAAAAATAGGACTTGCGCGTGGCAGTGAGGTTGAAGTCCTCAATGGACTTACCGAAGGAGAAGCCGTTGTTACTGCTGGACAACATTCTCTGAAAGATGGAGAGAGTGTTAGGGTTGTTAATCCGTAGATGTTTTATCGCAAAGCCATTCAGTTCTCATGTAGGGCATTTGTGGTAGGTTTTAGAATTATTTGAACATTGTGATTAACCTGTCTTTGAATAAAAGACTTGAATTAATTAACAGGATTGGTGTAACATTATATGGCAAATGCTGCCTATACGTATGTATTTGAGGTGCTGAGCTGCATTAAGGGAACCTGAGGCGAAACCGTTTGATATGCCTGAATTTGAGGAAGGGGTTACTAGAAATATCACTACAGAAAAGCCCTAATTGGAAAGACAAATGAAAGTTGAACAACTCCACGGTCCAAGAGTGAAATCCTTTCAGATCCTTGAACTTGAGTACCTTCTACAAGAAGATTCACCTGAACTCTTCTCTGCGTTTGGCTTACAAAAGGGCGGACAGGTAATTGTTACACACGCACCAGCAAGACTTGACATTATGGGAGGGGTTGCTGATTACTGCGGCGCGAATGTTTTTGAAATGACGCTTGACCGGACCGCAATTGCCGCATGTCAAGCCAGAGAAGACAGGAACCTCTGTGCGATCACGCTCCGAACTGGGAATCAATTCAGACCCAACTTTCATCTTGCGCTTGATAGTTTCTATACCGATGGAACCCTCAAAACCTATCCACAAATTCAAGAACATTTCAAACAAGAATCAAACACCGCGTGGGCAGGATACATACTCGGAGCGTTTTATGTGCTCCTCAAGGAAGGAAAGACGGATCAATTTCCGCATGGTGCTACAATAGTTATCAAAAGCGATATTCCAATCGGCGGTGGTGTTGCCTCATCTGCTGCTGTTGAAGTCGCTACGTTGATGGCACTTAATCAACTCTATAATTTAAAATTGAGTGCAATGGAAATCGCGCGCCTCGCACAAATTGTTGAAAATCGGATCGCAGGGGCACCTTGTGGTATCATGGATCAGGTGACTGCCGTCGCAGGCACCTCAACGAAAATTCTCTCGATCCTTTGTCAACCGGACAAAATCCTTGAATTCGTTTCATGTCCTTCAAACGTCAGTTTTGCCGGTATCCATACAAAAGTACGAAGGAGCACAGCAAGCACCGCTTACGTTGATACACGCATCGGGGCTTTTATGGGGTTGACTATCCTTAAGGAAGGATTTACATCGGAAGCCGATGCTGCTGAAGAAGGCAATCCCGATCGAAAACTCGTGGAGGCATTAGCGGATAACTATCTGTGCAATATCTCTGTCCAAGAATTTCACGAGCAATGTGAGCCTATGTTGCCTGAACATATACAGGGTAAAGAATTCCTTGAAAAGTATGGCGAGACTGTTGATACTGCAACACAGGTAGATCCAGGAAAATTGTATCCTGTGAAAAGTCGAGTCGAGCACATGATTTATGAAAACGCACGGACCCAGCAATTTATTGCTGCCATAAAGAATGCTGATAAGGATCCAGAGCACATCCAAGACCATCTCAGCGAAGCAGGTAACCTCATGTATGAATCCAATGCAAGTTACCGGGACCTCGCAGGACTTGGTTCACCGGAAGTTGATGGACTTGTCAATATCGCTCGAAAGATTGGGGAGCAGGGCGGTATCTATGGTGCCAAAATTACGGGTGGTGGCGGGGGTGGGACGGTTGCTCTGCTCTGTCACGGCAGTGTCGAGAATTCTCTAACACAAGTTCTCGCTGCTTACAAACTCGCTTGGGGAATTGAGGGTGAACTCATCAGGGGTAATGCAGCCGGTGCTTTTGAATTCGGGCACATCTTGTGGGAATTAAAGGAAAGTGTGCCGCCTACGCATTTTTAAAACTTGATAGAGATAATTTTGCTGGAACGGTTCCAACCACGTATTTTATCAACGGGGTTGCTTTCGGAAGCGTACCTACAATCATCTAATGGTAGAAAGCGAAAATAAACTGTGCAAAACATAGACGAGCAAAATCGACGCCGTGAATCTGGTGTCACATGGCGCGCCATACTTATTGCCATTTTCTTAATTCCGCCCAATGTTTTTTGGGTTATTGAAGTTGAGTGTGTCTGGCACTCCGGGCATCCAACGACCATTTCCCTTTTCTGGAATGTTGTCCTCAATATTTTCTTCCTCATCTTGATCAACCTCTTCCTGAAGCGGACTGCCCCGAGAGCCGCGTTGACGCAGGGCGAGATGATTACCATTTACGCCATGCTCTCTATCGCATCAGGATTGGCGGGACACGATACATTAGCCTTGACTATTCCCGCACTCCCGCACGCATTCTGGTTCGCAACAATTGAGAATGATTGGGCGGACATGTTCCATACTTACATTCCACAACATCTCGTTGTCGCGGACAAAGAAATTATCCGCGGGTTCTACGAAGGCAACACGCCCTTTTACAATGCGAAAATTGGCGGTGCCTGGATAATGCCGACTTTGTGGTGGACATCGCTTATTCTTGCGCTCGGCACCATCATGATCTGTCTGAATGTGCTTATTCGGAAACAGTGGACGGAACACGAGAAATTAGCGTATCCGATTATCCAACTGCCGATGGCAATTACAGAAAGAGGTGGCGCCGCTCAACTTTTCCGAAGTCGTATCCTATGGTATGGGTTCATCATCGCCGCGGTGATAAATGTTTGGCACGGTTTGGCGCACTTTTTTCCGGTCCTACCGGATTTCAGTGTCCGTCATAATGCTCGGAATTGGGGGCGGTTCTTCACCGAAAAACCGTGGAACGCTGTTGGCAATATTCCTGTACCGCTTTATCCATTTGTCATCGGCTTAGGGTTCCTTTTACCGCTGGATCTCTCCTTTTCTATGTGGTTTTTTTATCTATTCGAGAAGGCGCAGCGCGTTTTTGGGAGCGCACTCGCAATTCCAGCACCCTTCCCGTATGGCAGTGAGCAATCAATCGGCGGCTGGATGGCAATCTTTGTTATCGCGCTCCTTGTAACCCGGAGACACATTGCAAACGTCGTACGCACAATCTTAGGTAGACCCGATGGTATTGATGACTCGCAAGAACCTATT
Organism: Candidatus Poribacteria bacterium; assembly: GCA_022821495.1. Taxonomy (GTDB): domain Bacteria; phylum Poribacteria; class WGA-4E; order WGA-4E; family WGA-3G; genus WGA-3G. The sequence goes on along the minus strand of JAJEDN010000005.1, from coordinate 15,694 downwards.
CGTTATCGAACAGCACTTCTGCTCATTGTCCTCTCAAGTCTGTTTATCGTTTGGTTTTGTCTGAAGGCAGGAATGACCCTCCCAATTATACTGCCTTTCTTTGCCTTTTTCTTCGCCATTTCGCTCGCTATTACGCGCGTCCGTGCAGAACTCGGACCGCCGGCACATGAGATGGCAGGAATGTGTAATGCCCAACAGTTCTTGGTCAATATCTTGGGAACGCGCCGCATCGGCCCGAATAACTTAACTGTTTTTCCTTACTTTTGGTTTTTCAGTGGCCGTGGATATCGTGAACACATCATGCCACACCAACTTGAAGCGTTTAAGATGGCAGAACGCGCAAATATGAACACGAAACGCTTGGTTTTGGCGATGATTATCGCTGTCATTCTCGGTTCCCTCGCATCATTTTGGGCAACACTCAGTGAACTCTATCGTCTCGGTGGTGCAATTACAGGCGCAGGCGGTGGTATTGGGCCGTCAGTGGGGCATATCGGTCAATTCGGTTGGCTTGCAGGGCTGTTTGCTTTCCCACGCGACCCTGACATCTCCGCAATGTCGTTCATGGCAGGAGGGATGGGATTCACCTTTTTCCTTATGGTTATGCGGATGCGTTTTATCTGGTGGCCCCTCCATCCAGCAGGCTATCCTATCTCTATGACAGGGGGTGTTGGCTATTTTTGGAGCTGTCTCGTTATCAGTAGTTTCCTCAAGTGGCTGGCACTCCGTTTCGGAGGACCGAGCACTTATCGAACAATGGTCTTCTTCTTCTTCGGTGTTATTCTCGGAGAATACTGTGTGGGCGCGTTCTGGAGCGTTTTAAGCGTCATTATCCGTGAACCTATCTACGATTTCGCACCGGGTTAAAACTTATTCGGTAGGCACCTAACATTAAATATGATGAAAATGCGATTGATTTACTTTTCTGTTTTGATAATAAGCCTCATGCTACCCTTAACTGTCAACGCAGCGGACGAAGGGGCACACGCTGCTGAATTTCTCAGTCACGGCGTAGGTGCACGAGCGCTCGGTATGGGCAGTGCATTCGTCGCTATTGCCGACGACGCAACCGCTACTTATTGGAACCCTGCCGGTCTTACCAAAGTCAAAAAACATAGCTTCTCAGCCATGTATTCGGATACCTTTAGCACCGGAGACGGCAATTGGTTGAGTAGAGGTTTGGTTACCTACAACTTTGCCAACTACGTCTATCAGATCGAAGGGATTGGCAGCCTCGGTTTGAGCTGGATCCGACTCGGTATTGACGATATACCGCGTACCACCTTTAAGGATACGAACGGTAACGGAATACACGATTTTCAGGATAAAAACGGCAATGGTATCAAGGAGGATGGCGAACCCTATATTGAGAAACCCATAATCGCTGATTACTTTAGCAATACCGATAATGCCTTGCTCATCTCTTACGCGCGTCAAGTCCATCCTATGGCGGCTGTCGGCGGCAACCTCAAACTCCTCAACCAATCCATCCTTGGAAACAGCGGAAACGGGTTCGGTATTGACATCGGCTTAATCGCTGAGCCTTATAAAGGCTTACGCCTCGGCGTGATGTTATTAGATGCAACAGGTACACAAATCCGATGGGATACACCTGACAAGCCGACGTTTACCCGCACGCGACGGCTCCGATTCGGCACGGCTTACTATTTCACCGTCCCGCGCCTCGGTAAAGGGGCTATCGGGGTGGATCTCGAAACCAATCAGGCTGACCTTGAAATAGGGGGCGGCGGAGGCGGGATTGTCCCACGCATAGGTGCGGAGTATTGGCTCTTCAACACCGTTGCACTCCGCGGCGGATGGAATGGACATGGACTCTCTGCTGGGGCTGGGCTCCGTGTCAAGGTAAATACTATGTCCTTTTTCATCAACTACGCTTTCAACACGCACACCCTCGGCGGTTCCCAACGCATCTCTGTTTCTGGAGAGTTTTAGCGAAATATAATGGCTTTGAGATCACAAAAAAACCATTGAAATATGGGATATCTCACGGCAGATGATTTTATGACAACACAAAAAATGCTAATACGAAAATAAATTTCCCTTCTATCTCATAATAATCCCTTGCTATCTTGCTGCAACTATTTTTCCTTATCCTTAAATGATTGACAAAAAAGCGGTGTTATGATAATTTACTTTGTCTATTTGTAATTGTTAAATAGGTTACCAAGTGTTTTAAAAATATGCATCTCCAGTGAACTGTTAAATATATCAAAATTCAATTTGGATAGAACTGACAGGGATACATAAGAGAATTATTGCATAAATTTTAGGAGATACGTCTAATATTTTAAGGAAATTTTATGAAGATCACATTTTTTTCTAAATTAACCGTCTTCTGTTGTTTGACGGCACTACTTTTTTCATACAATAGTTTTGCCCAAGATTCGCCGCAATGGCATCTACCCGAAGGTGCTACAACACGGCTTGGCAAAGGTTGGCTCTATGAAATTCAGTATTCCCCTGATGGCACACGACTCGCCGCTGCAGGTACTCTCGGCGTTTGGATTTATGACACTGTTACCGATGAAGAAATTACCCTCTTTCCAGGACATGGATATGGCATTTCAGCACTAACGTATTCCCCTGATGGAAATATCCTCGCCGGTGGAAGTGCGAATGGTGCTATCCACTTGTGGAATTCTGAAACCGGTGAAGTTTTGCACACCCTCGCTGAACACAGAAGGAGTGTCCGCAGTCTCATTTTCAGTGCTGATGGTTCTATGCTCGCAAGTGGCAGTCGAGATAATACAATCCGCCTATGGAATCCCGAAACCGGGGAACTCCTGAAAACGCTTGAGGGCCATACCGGAGGTATCAGTAGCCTCGTTTTCAGCGGTGATGGTGAGACGCTCATCAGCGCAAGTCGGGACGACACCATCGGTATATGGGATGTTGCTACAGGAACGCTCCAGCAAACGCTTGAGGAACATCGAGATAACGTCGCAAGTGTTGTGCTCAGTCCGGATGGTGCCACCCTCGCAAGCGGGGATTTGAATGCCGTTATCCATTTATGGGATACTGCCACATGGACGGTTAAGCAGACGCTCACTCGACATACATCCCATATCTACGATATGAAGTATAGTCCTGACGGCAGTCTCCTCGCCAGTGCCGGTGAAGACGATACCGTCCGGTTGTGGGACGCTGACACCGGCGATCTCCTACACACAATCACCGCACACACCGCTGATGTCTATAGTATCGCTTTCGCACCGGATGGAAATACCCTCGCTACTGGTGCCTGGGACGCGTCTATTCGTTTCTGGGAGCCTGTCACGGGCAGACATTTGAAAACTATTACCGGACACACCGATGCTGTCCTGAGTGTTACATTTAACGCTGATGGCAGTATCCTTGCCACTCGGAGTTGGGACAAAACTATCCGCCTCTGGGACGCTGACACCGGCAAACTTCGCCACACCCTCATTGGACACCAAGGTGATGTTGATGTGGTTGTCTTTGCACCTGATGGCAGAACGCTTGCCAGTGGCAGTCAAGACAATACTGTCCGTTTATGGGATGCTATTACAGGCGAACACATAAAGACACTCAGAGGACACTATTCCTATCTGATAAGTCTCGCGTTCAGTCCTGATGGGAGTATCTTGGCGAGCGGTAGTGAGGACGATAGTATCCGGTTATGGAATGTTTCCACAGGTCAATACATGGGCGGATTATGGGAGCATGAAGCAGGGGTCGAAACACTGGCGTTTAGTCCTGATGGGACCATACTTGCCAGTGGCAGTCGGGACGATAAGATTATCTTGTGGGATCTCGAAACACGCGATGTTATACACACCATCAGCGAACACGAAGATGATGTCTGGGCAGTCGCATTCAGTCCTGATGGCAAAATGCTTGCCAGTGGCGGCGGCGACACGGTCTCCTTATGGGATGTTGCCACAGCAGAATTTCTACAAACATTTCGTAGACCTATTGATCGCGAAGGACCGGTAGATCCAACAGAAGAATTGACTGGGGACGTGCCTACAGACCTTCCCGCGAATGCTACAAGTATTGTTTTTAGTCCTGATGCTAAAATTCTTGTCAGTGGAAGTTACGACAGAACCATCCGTTTGTGGAACATTGCCACGGGCGAACAGCTTAGAACACTTGATGGACATACCTATTCCATCACAAGTGTCGCTGTCAGTCCTGATGGCAGCACGATCGCCAGTGGAAGTTTCGATGGGACAGTCCTCTTATGGGCATTTCCTGACGTAATGATTGCCACCGAAGTCCTTGCCGATCTGAACGGTGACGGTGCGGTCAATATCCAAGATATAGTCTTGATTGCAGCGAGTCTCGGTGAGTCTGGTGAGAGTGAGGCTGACCTGAACGGTGACGGTGAGGTCAACATTCAGGATCTTGTGGCGGCTGCGAACGCTCTTGGAACCGCTGCTGGTGCCCCTTCAGTTCACTCGTTGTCGGCAGCGCAGGTAGAACAGTGGTTAAGCCTCGCGAAGCGAGAAGGATTACAAAGTATCCAAACCTCAGCATCGGATCTGGTTTCATATCAACGCGGCATTCAAGTGCTGGAACAGATTTTAGCGACGTTAATGCCGCAAACGACGGCGCTACTTGCCAATTACCCGAACCCGTTCAATCCTGAGACATGGATCCCGTATCAGTTAGCGGTTCCTGCAGAGGTCGCGTTGACGATCTATGCAGCGAACGGGTCAGTCGTCCGAACCTTGGCACTCGGACATCAACCTGCGGGGATGTATCAAAACCGTAGTCGTGCAGCGTATTGGGACGGCAGAAATGAACTCGGTGAATCCGTCGCAAGTGGTGTCTATTTCTACACGTTAACAGCAGGCGATTTCACTGCCACCCGCAAAATGTTGATACGGAAGTAGCATCTAATGGAAGGGCGAAAAGTAACGCCCTTCCAACCAAGAACCCATAAGTAAACTTATGAAGGCACAAAAGTGATGGTGGAATAGTGCATCTAACGTGGACGCATTATCCACCTATCTTTTCATACCCTCCAAAAAATCCTCAATTCCTCCATTTCCTGAAACTGCATCCATTAATGTGTAACAACGAAAACGGACGCTTGTCCCAACCTAAACATCTACAATGGAGGAATGAATGACTTTGAATTTGTTATTTACGTCAGTAATATCTGCAATAACAGAGAACGAAACGGATGTCCCCGGAATCCGTGTGAATTTTGAAGATGAATCGCTATTAACCGAACAGGAATCCCGAAACCTGAAAACCTGTGCACAAAATTTAATAACAATCGGAAAAGCACTACAAACGTATGAAAAGGAACATGCCAATTTCCCAGAGTGGCTTTCTGAACTTCAGCCAAAGCACTTGACAAATCCGGATGCCTTAATCTGTCCCGCAGATGAAGAGCAAGGCGTGCCAATTTTGTCCTATAACACAGACCCAAACCTACCTGTGAGTTACAACTATGATTGTGATCCAGAGTTTTATCAACAATGGCTAAAACATGAACGCAATGTATATGCCGACGCTAACCCGATTGTCCGATGTCCACACCACGCAAACCCCGATTCAGATTCTACATTCGTGTCAAATTTGCACTTAAACCTAAGCTTTTCCAATAATGTCTACCTATCAGATGCTTTTTGGCACAAGCATCCCATAAAAATGTATGGCAGCCTTCAAGCAGCTATAGCAGGATATGAAAGAGCACTTCAACTTGTACCTGACGATCCACATTTCTTTCCCTTTTATCCTGAACTTTTACGCCTCTATACGGAAGCAAAACAAGAGAAAGACGTTGAAAACATCATCAAAAGTTTCAAGTCTGTCATGAAACCACATGGTGAAGACATCATGCGGTTCCGAGACTATTGGACACTTGTTGAAATGCTTAAGATCGTCGGCAAACATGAGGAGGCACTTCAACTTCTACAACACCTTGAAAAAACTGAACAAGAGAACCTGTTTATCCGAAGTATCTTCAGAGAAATCGCTATGATCCATGAAGAAAAAGGAAATACTGAACTGGCAAAAGCGTATTCTCTCAAGGCAGATCCCAAGTTAGACCTCATTGGGAAACCCGCGCCTGAATTCTCATTAACAGATATTAATGGTAATCCGATTTCACTCAAAGATTATCAAGGAAAGGTCGTACTGCTTGACTTTTGGGCAACTTGGTGTGGACCTTGTATCGCGGAAATGCCAAACGTAAAGAAGATATATGATACCCATAAAGATAGAGGATTTGTTGTGATAGGGATAAGTCTTGACAACGATGCATCTGAAGTCCGTGATTTTCTCAAAGAATGTGAACTACCGTGGCGACAGATTTTCGATGGACAAGATGGCACTCTTAAAAAACTATTTCAAATTCGTGGTATACCATCCTTGTGGCTTATTGATAGAGCGGGTAAAGTAATCTCATATAAAACCAGAGGCGCGGAGTTAAGAAAATTGGTTGATGAAGCCGTGAAAGCGAAAATATAGTCGAATGGAGATTACTTTTCCTAAAGGAGTGTTTGTTCAAAAACCGTATCTGCACCCACCTCAATCCGTACTGGTGCTAAATACGGACGAATGGCTTCCGTATCTATATCTACACCGAGTCCGGGAAGTTCTTTCACGCGAACCATCCCATCTGATTCGATTGGAAACGGCTCCGTTACCAAACATTGAGACAATTCTGATCCTGCTGCCGGATATTCCAATAAATCGAAATCAGGGTTTGTTGCAAAAACGTGAAGCGAAGATGCAAGGCTCAGGGGACTCTTAAACGTGTGATTGACGTACTGAATACCGTGCTGTTCCGCCAACTGACGCACCTGAAAAGAAGGCATAATCCCGCCGATGCGTCCAGCGTCAATCTGCACAAATGCAACACCGCCATGAACAATGATATCTTCCGCCATTCGGTAGGTATTTGACCCTTCACCAGCGGCAATCGGGACGCTCGGATCCTTTTGTGTGAGTGCACCATAAGCCTCAATTGCATCAGGGGCAAGCGGTTCTTCTAACCATGTCGGCGAAAATTGCGCAAACGCTTCGGCACGTCGGTAAGCAGTTTCGTAATCAGTACCCCAAACAACCCCCGCATCAATCATAATCTGCGCATCTGCTCCCATACCTTCGCGTGCTGCTCGTACAAGTGCAATGTCGTTTGCTTCATCGAATTTGCCCATCGGTCCCCAACCGAACTTCGCAGCACGATACCCCTGTTCACGCAAACCTGATGCAATATGATAGGTTGCCTCTGGTGTATCGCCGAAGAGGACAGACGCGTAAGGTAGTTTGGGATGCGCTATATCAGATGTTCCTGATAGTTCAGCGAGGAGACAATAAACCGGTTTATCTAACTTTTTCCCAATAATATCCCATAAAGCAATTTCTGCACCGCTATAGGCGTGCTGTATCTGTTGGATGTCCAACCCGTTCCGCAGCACCTTTTCGCTAAGTCGAAGCACATCGTCCGGGCTATCAAGCGTTTCACCGATGAGAGAAGTACGAATATTGATTATATTGCCATGCGACATCGGACAACAATAGACAGCAAGACTCACCAACGGCGAAGCATCGCATTCACCCCAGCCTTCCAATCCGGTATCTGTGCGAACTCGGACCAGAAGCGTGTCTTGCGTTCCATCCGCTGCGGTTGTGATGTTGGGCATCCGTAGATAGAATGGATCAACTGCCTTAATTTTCATTGTCTTCAAGTGTTGTGTCTTCTGATGGCTCGTCGTTTTCTCTTGAAATAAGTGGGGAGATGGCGTTGTCGATCTGTCTTACGCGTCGTATTGATATGGAGCGCGCCACTGAAATAAGGAACCATCCAAACAATCCGGCGCCCGCACCGATACATATAGCCGTTGCCGCGCCCCTTGGTGTCGCAATACGGTCCAGCGACTCTTGACTGAGTTCGCATGACAGGTTTTTAATGTGTTTGACAGCGACTGTCCGTTTCTCGCCATCTTGGATATACTCGATCGTTGGTGCGTCGTCCCCGTCTGTTGTAATATCGGCACTTCCTGATGGCGTGTTAATCTCAATCATGTTTTCCCCAGGGTCGCCTATCCAACGTGCTTTTATGCCCGTTATACCTTCTTCATCCCGAATCGGTTCCACCCGCGTCCGGTAGAGAAAACTCCCCAAAAGGCTGATGACAATGTCTTTAGATTTTACTAAAGCGTTTCCCAACTTTTCTGAATTCACGTTTTTCTCCCATCATTTTGATATCCGCGACGGGCGCGAGGCATACGCGGGTATCCGTTAGACTTAAATGCCCTAATTTCCGATTTAAACAAACTCTTTTCATGAATTATAGCGGAAACCTACTTGAATGTCAAGACACCAAAGACATTCAGTTTTCCGTAAATGGATAACTAACAACCATCCTTCACAAAAACCCTTGACGAATCTCAAACTTTGTGCAAGAATATATACAAGTTTGTGACTGGAAACGGGTATCTATGAAATGCGATACGATGCGAATATGGACGCATGCCTTGAAACCCACGTTCAGCACCTAAATTAAGTCCATTGTGTCCATCTTCAGGGCAAGGAGGAGTTTCACATGCAAACCGATTCGCAAACCCCTTATGAACGACAGATTCCGCTTTTTCCGTTACAAGCAGTCTTGTTCCCTGGTGGGTTTCTACCGCTCTATATCTTTGAACCTCGTTACCGCACCATGATTAAGTTCTGCTTGGATCATGCGTCTGAGTTCGGGGTTGTACTCATCAAAGAGGGCGGAGAGGTAGGAGAAACCGTCACGCCTTATGAAATCGGCACAGCTGCCCGTATTCTTCACGTTGAACATTTGGACGACGGCTGCATGAATATCATCACTGCGGGTGAGTATCGGTTTCAAATCCTCGAAACTCAGGAGCATCTCTCCTATCTTACGGGGCGGATACGAATGTTAGATGATCCCGGTGCAGAAATCGAATCGGTATCAGAATCGCTTACAGCACAAACCGAAGAGTTATATCAGGTGTATGAGGCGTTATCCAGTCGATTAATTTTTGCATGGCATACGCCTGAAGAACAACCAGATGATCCGAGAGAACTTGCTTACCAAGTTGGTATACGTCTACGAATTTCGCTTAAAGAGAAACAAGCTTTGTTGGAAACAATTCCGTTGGAGCAACTGCTTACACGCGAAGCTGAAATTCTGACGGATGAGAATCGACGCATAGCCTTTCAATTGGCGGCGCGAAACAACTGAAATTGATAAATGCTACTTATTGATACGCTTACTTCTAATTACAAAATTCTATTTGCAATACGATAATATAATGGCACTAAAGGCTCCCGTTCACCAATTCACGGAAACCCAGTCAATCCAAATTACGCGCCAGGATTTCTTCTATATCAGCAATATCCTGTCGGTTTCGCGTCTCCTCATGGTACCTTTTATCTTTTACTTGATTTACAAGGAACATTGGAGACCGGCAATCGTTTGTGGTGCTATAGCGGTTACAACGGATCTATTGGATGGTTTCTTTGCTCGGCGTTTAGAACAGCATAGCGAACTCGGTTATATATTGGACCCAGTCGCTGACAAACTCGCAATCTCCGCTGGAATTTTTGCCCTCGTTCTATCGAAATCTACATTTCCACTCTGGGCATTTTTTGTGATTATCACCCGAGATGTACTAATTGTTCTCGGCAACGGTGTTTTAGCCTATAAGGCGAAAATGATTACCCGTTCTAATTTATGGGGCAAATGTACCAGTTTCTCTTTATCAATCGCCGTGATGTTTTATCTGCTACGACCGATAATGCCGAACTTATACGACAATATCGAATTTTATAGCTTGTGCTTGGCATTGGTGTTTGTCGGTATTTCAACGGTAAGTTATGCACGCCACATGTTCCGTGTATTGGAAGAAACCAGAGTTATAGATAGCAGTTGATAGCAGCCTAAAAATGGAAGGATATAGGACGTAGTTTCCAAACCAATAGTTAGGGAGAGAACCGCCGCATGGCTTACAAAGAACTCGCAACAAGAAAGCCGTTTATTGTTAACAAAAACTTGGGCAGTGCCGTTGAGGTTGAACCTGAAGAATTGACGACAACCAACGCTGATGGAGTTCCTATAGTCGTTCCAACACAAAAACAGAAATACGATTTTGATCGAAACGGCTGGCTACTAATTCCAAGCGTTTTGTCGGACACTGACATCGCGGAGATGCGCGAATTCTGTCAACGCCTCCACGAAACACCAGAGCACGTTCCCGAACCCGAACGCTGTGCCCTCGGGGGTCCACTCCAGAAACTTGCCGACCATCCAGTGGTCATCGGGTTCTTGAACGAGTTTTTGGCATACCCACCCGCTGCAAGCGAGGACTGCTACGGATTTCGACTCGAAGAGACTACCTTATCTTTCGGAGACACGGCACCCGAATCTCAAACCCAATCTATCCTTCACAAAGGCAACGGTTTATTCCGTTTACCGGGAGATTCCCATCTCTATCGGTGTGTTCCAGGGCGTGGTTGGAGCGGATTAACGCGCCTTATATGGGAACTCACTGAAGTCGCCTCTGAAACGAACAGTATTCGCTTCATTACCGGAAGCCACAAAGCTGCATATCCCATACCAGCGGAAGTGCAGTCCCCAGATTCATCACTCTGGGAGACTTATGAATGCCCGCCCGGTTCCGTCTTTCTGCTCACAGAATCTATGACGCAGACACAAGTGCGAGCTATAAATCCTGAGCAGATTCGCATTTCAAATTTGTACAATACCGTCGCGAGTCGTTGGTCGAATTGGCTGCCGCATCCACAGTTGCTTGCGGCGATGCCGCCGAAACGACAGACCCTTTTTAGAGAACCGTATGCAGGGGGTAACGTTGTCAACGGAGATTTTGGACAGCGCACGTCTGCCTATCCAGCGGAAGTTTAATGGCAGTGCAGTAAGGAGAAAAATCAGATGGAAAAACAGACGAACAGTGATCAGCAACCTTGGCTTGGGGCATTGTTGCCGCCCGATGTATGCGAATTTCCTACCGAAAATGCTGACGGTTTGCCGATTCCAGTGTTAACCCCAGAACAGCGGTACGCTTTTGATACCCACGGTTGGTTTCTGGTACCAGAAGTCTTTACTGGATCGGAACTCAAAGAGATGCGCGATTTCGGATACCGCCTACACCACGATCCTGAATCCATCCCAGAACACGAACGGAGTCCTGTCGGAGGTTCCCTTCAGAAACTCATTGATCATCCGCTTGTCGTCTCGCTGCTCAATGAATTCACCGCACATCCCGCTGTAACGAGTCCGGAATACTACGGTTTTTCTGTTGAGAGCACAAGCCTGTTCTACCGTGCTCCAGGCATGGGAAACTTCGGACCGCATAACGGCAACGGACTGCTCCGCTTTCCTGGCGATGTCCACTATTACAACGCTTTCCCCGGCAAAGGCTACAGTCCGCACACCCGTATTGTGTGGGAACTCAACGCAGTGAAAAAAGGACAAGGCGGCACACTCTTAGTAACCGGCAGCCATAAATCGGTCTATACAGCACCGCCTGATATCCAAGATCCTAAATCTGATATTTGGACGACTTATGGATGTCCAGGGGGTTCATTGCTTTTTTTCACAGAGGCACTCACCCACAGCGCGAATCCGTGGACCAATACTGAAAACGACAGGATTGCTGTTTTCAATCTGTATAGTCCTGTCGATAGCGGTTTCGCCAAGGTTTACAAACCGCATCCGAGACTCCTCGCGGAAATGCCACCGCTCCGCCAAACACTCTTCCGTGACCGATATGTCGTGGACAACGTTAACGGTACATCATAGCAACCGAGAGGAAAAACTGATGCCTGATAACAACAATTTTAACGAATTACTTATCCATACCCTAAAACAGATCCACGTTCGCTTGGATCGCTTGGATGCGAAAGTTGATGAGAAAGCCGATAAGACCGATCTCAAAGTGATTGAACAACGTCTTGACGGGGTTGAAAGTCGCCTTGACCGAATTGAAAGCGGAATTGGAACACTCAAGTGGGTGACTGGTGTTGGATTAGCCGCCATAGGTGTCCTCCTTGCGGTCTTAAAAATGTTTTGATACCCGGACTTTCTGATATAAATCTATGAAATGAGGGAATTATGTCTACAACGCAACCAAACGTTCTCTGGATTTATGGCGAGGATCTCTCGCCGGATCTCGGCTGTTACGGCACACCTGCCGTGAAAACGCCGAACATTGACCGACTCGCATCGGAGGGCACTCGTTTTACAAACGCGTTCGTCACATGTCCTGTCTGTTCACCGAGCCGTTCCGCGCTTATCACAGGTACTTACCAAACGCATTTTGATGCACACAACCATCGCAGTAACCGTGATAAGCCGCTGCGATCGGATATGAAACTCATCACCGACTGTTTCCGAGAAGCCGGTTATTTTACCTGCAACAGTCCGGGACCCCCCTACAACCGACCCGGAAAAACCGATTTTAACTTCCAACGTGAGCAGCCTTTTGATGGAATTGATTGGAGTGAGTGTCCTGAAGGACAACCTTTTTACGCGCAAATCAACATTCCAGACACGCATCGCGTCTTTAAACCGGACCCAGAACGCCCCATCCCACCGGAAAACGTCGAATTACCGCCTTACTACCCGGATCACCCACTCGTCCGAAAAGATTGGGCACGCTATCTCGAAAGCATTCAGATTTTGGATAGGAAGATCGGGCAAATTCTCCTGCGACTTGATGATGAAGGACTTGCGGACGATACCATTATTTTTTTCATGAGCGACCACGGACGCGCCCATATCCGTTGCAAGCAATTCCTCTATGACGGCGGCATCCATATCCCACTTATCGTCCGATGGCCCGGGCAGGTTGATGCGGGTGCTGTCAGTGACGAACTGATCAGTGGTGTTGATTTCGCACCGACAACGCTTTCGCTCACGGGTGTTGAGATTCCCGATTTTATGCAAGGACAAATCTTCCTCGGTGAGGGCGCAGCATCGCGCGATGCCATTTTTGCCGCGAGAGACAGGTGCGATGGAACAGATGACAGAATCCGGTGTATCCGAACACACCGCCATAAATTGATCCGCAATTATCATCCAGAACGTCCGTATATGCAATTCAACGGCTACAAGAAACAGCAGTATCCGCTTTGGAGTCTGATGCCTTTGTTAGCAGCAAATAACGAATTATCGCCTGCACAACAGCATTTCATGAAACAGACGCGTCCAACTGAAGAATTGTATGATCTGGAAGCAGATCCCTCTGAAACTAACAACCTTGCCGCTGATTCGCGGTATAACGCTGTGCGAAACGAACTGACTGCACAACTCGACGCGTGGATAACCGAAACTGGGGATATGGGCGAAATCCCTGAATCCTCAGAAGTTACAACGTATTGGGATGAAAACATGGCGGAAAGTTTCAAGCAGGGAATGGAAAGACGTGGACTCTCGGACGATATAAGTGATGCGGATTACGTCGCATGGTGGGAAAACCACCTGTTATAAGGATATGTGAGATGGAGGTTTCCAATGAACGATACGCTTTATGGACACGGTGATGGATTTCTCACACAGGATAATGGACAGCGTCTCTTTCCAATTGGGTTTTATGAACACCCGGCTGAGGATGACGCGCTCAGAGATATGGCAGAATCGGGTGTTAACCTTGTTCTATGTGGTAACATAGAGGCACTTGACCGCGCACAGGCGCACGGGATGATGGGATGGGTGCCGTTGGGACTTCAGTCCGGCGCGACACCAGAATTTCAGGAACGCATCCGAACCCTCGCTGAACACCCCGCACTCGCTGTGTGGGAAGGTCCAGATGAGGTGGTATGGGGGTTTACTGCCTATAGCGGTCTCTGGAAGCCAGACCAGATGGCGGTGTTCCCGAATAAAGGCGAATGGTGGATGCAGACTCCACTTGCTATCGCATACTCTGAAGGTCGTGCTGCAGAGATTATGCCCAAGATGCGGGAAGCTATTGAATTCATCCGTAGTGTTGATCCTTACAATCGGCAGATTTGGATAAACGAGGCACGCGATAGTGATCTGAAATTTGTCCGGCAGTATATTGACTCTGTGGACATCACTGGATGCGACGATTATCCGATTCGAGCGGAGGGTCGTCCCGCTATACGGGTCGCTGACGCAACAGACAGATGGCGACAGGTTGGCAAAGGCAGACCTGTGTGGATGGTGCTCCAAGGGTTTACATGGAGCGATTTGAGTGATGGAGACACCGACATCACGGCATTTCCGACCTTTACGGAGTCGCGTCTGATGGCGTATTCTTGTATCACACACGGTGCCAGAGGCATCTTATATTGGGGTTCCAGTTATATGAAGGCTGACGGAAAGGAGGGGTTTCGGAAATCACTTTACGCTTTGACGAGTGAACTTTCTGCGCTTCAGCCTTTCCTCACAGCACCCGTCGAACGGCATGTCACAGTGAACCTAATTGATGATGGACGCATTGATATACCCGCACCTACTTCAATCCGCGGGGTAAGTCTTACGGCTCGTAGAATCGGACGCGAATGGCTGATTGCCCTCGTCAACGAAGATGAACATGCTCACATGGGGATAGAAGTTACTGGATTGGATGCCCTCAACGGCACTAAATTTGTGGAACTCTACGGTGAAGAGCAAACCGTCGTATCTGGAGGTTCGTTCTCGACAAGGATACGTCCGTTCGAGGTTAAACTCTTCGCAACGCACCGAAAGTGGGAAACGGCGCAGCGGGAGGGCAGAGAATTTGTTGCGTAATCAGAATGAGCGGTTCGGATTTGATGCCCCAAAACATAAGCCGATTGAGGCATCGATCCAATGGGCGGCAGAAAACGGATTCAAATATATTGATTTCCAAGCGGATGTCCCGCCGAATGACATCGCTGCGTTTGACGCAGCACGCGTCCGCACGGTACGGAGCCTCTGTGAAACACACCAGATTGCTATAGGTATCCATCCGTCTTCCGCCATCAACAACGCTGAGTACGTACCGATCATGTCTGATGCCGTTGACAATTATCTTTATGCGAATTTGGAACTCGCCCAGCGGCTCGGTTGCGGTTGGCTTATCGGACACGGTGGCTATCATTTCGGTGATGCTACGCAACGTCGGGATGCTGCTATGACGCGCATTCAACGGTTGGTGGACAGAGCAGAACAAGCAGAGGTTGTCATCTTCTTTGAGAACCACAATCGAGAACCGGAGCACGCCGAAATCCACTACATCCCGCATAATGTCGCTGAGACGCACTGGTTTTTCGATGCTATTCAGTCCCCTTATTTCAAGTGGGCGTTCAATGTCGCGCATGGACATCTCGTGCCAGAAGGGTGGCAAGGTTTCTTAGACGCATTTGGGGTGGAGAACATCGGTCAGGTCCGTCTCAACGACAATACGGGTGAGTATGAAATCCACCTCGTCCCCGGCGAAGGTACGATTGATTTTGTGGATCTGTTTACGCAGTTAAATACGCATGGATATAACGGCTGGTTCAGTCTCGGTTTCGGCGATGATGGAGATAAGGTGCGCGTCCGGGATGAATTTGCTGGGTACTTGTAGGTGTTCTTTTCTGCTTACATCAGATGTGACTTTCAACCCTGCAAGGCAGTTGACTTAGAATCAGTTTTTCCATATCAACTTTGTTACTGGCATTATCGATGTCAATACCAACAAGTTTACCATTGGCATCATAATCAAGCAGTATACCTTCTGAAATTTCTTGA
>JAJEDN010000081.1 GCA_022821495.1 Candidatus Poribacteria bacterium | reverse complement strand
AAAAACAGGCGTTTCTAACACAATAGAGACCCAAAAACAGGTTTAGAAAGCAATCCTAACATCTGTCCGGAAGCTCTAACGGGAGAACACTGCCAACTTTTCATAACTTGTAATCTGATCAAACTGTCCAAACTATAGTATAAGTTATAAGTTATAAGTTTTTAGTTAAGAAACTTATGATTGTTCAATATCTTTTGGTAACCGTTGGGACTTCAATTGGGTAACGACGTTTACAAAGAGATGATCCAGCATCTGAAAACAGACTTATAACTTATAACTAACAACTTATAACTATTCTGAGGAATTTTATGGCAACCCATCAAGATCTACCGACAATTCCGAGACGACGATTGGGGAGAACGGAATTGAGTATCCCTGTCGTTCCGTTCGGTACACAGGGGTTCGGGAACAACTTCGGCTTCGTTTCGGATGAAGACGCTGTGGCACTCATTAAGCACTCAATCTCCCTCGGTGTGAACCACTTCGATTGCGCACGCTGCTATGGGGATTCCGCGCGGAAACTCGGTCTGGCGATGCAGGAGATCCCGCGCGAGGATGTCATCATTACCGGACGACTCTGCTGCCATTCTGCCGCAGAATGGGGCGGCTACGGACAAGGCAGACCCGACTATTCCGCTGAACGTGCAATCGCTGACCTCGAAGACCAACTCCAACTTCTCAACATCGACTACTTCGACGGTATGCTTATCCACGACCCCGGCGAAATTGATCCGACCCTCGAAAAGGGTGGCACGCTTGACGGCTTGCTCCAGTGCAAAGCCCGCGGACTCGTGAATTACGTCGGATACGGGATGCGGCAGCACGATTTCCATCTCAAAGCGATGGCGACAGGCGATGTCGATCTCATCTTGTGCTTCAACGACTATAACCTCATCCGCCAGACAGCGGCTGACACTGTTCTCCCGGCTGCCGCTGAAGCCGACATCGGCGTTATGAACGGGTGGTCGATCCTACGCGGTATCCTTACAGGTGTCGATATCGATGCAGAAATTGAACGTGGACGCTGGAAAAAAGAAGGCGATGTTGCAGCAGCATACCCAATTTGGGAATGGTGCGTTGAAGAAGGCATCAATTTGCTTCAACTTGCACTCCAGTTCTGTCTGAAAGAAGACCGGATTCAGGGCAACAACATCGGCAGCCTCAATGCCGAGCAGCTTGAGGCAAATGTCCGCGCCGCCAGCACACCCTTACCCGATGATGTCTGGGAAAAATACGAGGCAAAGTTTGGGGCAAATTAGTTATCAGCGAAGAAGTTACCAGTAACCAGTTGCCAGTAACCAGTGAAGAAGTCTCTTTTACTGGTAACTGGCAACTGATAACTGATAACCGAAAATTATTCCTCTGATAACTCTAATCATGAAACAGCACCGCTTATTATGGGCATTTAAATTCCTTTTGCCCTACAAGTACCTCTATCTCTTCGGAATTCTCTGTAGCCTCGCAATGGGAGCGGCGCAGCTCATAATCCCTTGGGTCCGAAAACTCATCATTGATGATGGACTTATTCAGCAAAACAACGAAGCCCTAATTACAGCGATCTTGATTTTTGGCGGGGTTGTGGTACTGTCTATCGTACTCACTTGGGGAATGAACTTAGCCTTCGCTTTCGTAACGGGTCGCTACGCCGCGGATATGCGCACAGGCATCTTCAAACATCTCCGCAGCCTTTCGGTATCCTACTTTCATGGTGAACGCACCGGACAAATTATATCAAAGCTAACTGATGATGTGCCGGTCGTGAAGGACACTGTCACCGCCACCCTTACGCAGCTGGCAACCCAAATACTCAGCTTGACTTTGGCTTTCATTGTCGCCCTAAGAATCGAACCTAAACTAACACTCATCATGCTGCCAGTCATCTGTGCAGCAGGTTTGCAGACCCTGATTTTCGCACCATTTAATCGGCGTGTCGGTCGTGCCCGTCAAGACTATGCAGCCGACGTTTTATCAGAGTTACATGAAGGCATTACAGGCTCTAAGGAAATACTGGCATTTGGTCGTTCAAATTGGCAGCTCGCTCAATTTCGAGAGCTATTTCTACGTTTGGTGGGTGTGGAGCGAAGACAGGCTGTTGTACAATCTGCTTCTTTCTCAGTAACATATCTTTTTATGTGGATACCGTCGCTACTCCTATTTTTGCTGGGTGGCAGACTTGTGGTGCAAGGCGAGATGACTGTCGGTACACTTTTTGCCTTCATCGGTTACGTCGAAGCGATGGCCTCCCCGATCCGTTCATTCCAAGGGAACATTGGTAGGATACAAACAGCGATGGGAGCCGTAGATCGGATTAATGAGTTCATGAATGTTCAACCGCAGGTATCCGAACTCCCCACGGCAAAACCGTTGCAGAATGTTGAAGGGACTCTCACAATGGAGAACGTCTCTTTCGCATACGAACCTGAAAAACCGGTCGTTCAGAATATTACCTTTACGATTCCGGCGCGTCAAAAAGTGGCGATCGTCGGCGCAAGCGGTGTCGGAAAAAGTACACTTGTAGACCTCCTACTCCGTTTTTACGACCCACAACAAGGGAAAATATACGTTGACGGATTCGACATTCGCGAAGCGACGCTCGACTCCCTCCGCTCCCAAATAGCGGTCGTCTTTCAAGACCCATTCCTATTTGCTGGCACAGTCCGAGACAATATCCGATTCGGGAGGCTTGATGCCAGTGATGAAGAAGTCGTCGCTGCGGCGAAAGCAGCCAACGCTGACCAATTTATTTCGCAGCTGCAGCAGGGTTACGATACACCGATTGGCGAGCAAGGCGTTACATTGTCGGGTGGCGAAAAACAGCGGATCGCCATTGCGCGCGCGGTTCTGAAGAACCCAAAAATTCTCTTGTTAGACGAAGCGACTTCAGCCCTCGACAATCGGACAGAACGAGAGATATGGGAAGCATTAGCGCATTTAATGGAAGGCAAAACCGTCCTGATTATCGCGCACCGGCTTTCAACCGTCACGCAGGCGGACCAGATTATTGTGCTCGTGGATGGGAAAATCGCAGAAATCGGAAATCACGAAGAATTGCGCCGTTCCGAGGGTCCCTATACAGATATTTTCGCGATGCAACGCACAAGTTGAATGGCTATCAGTACTCAGCTATGAGTACGATTTTTCTGCGAAAAATCTTTCAGTTAGCAGTTGCCAGTGAGTCAGTCACCAGTAACCAGTACTTAGTGGCCAGTTAAGAGGGTCTCTTTTCTGGTAACTGGTAACTATTTCCTTTGACAACTACAATTCATCCAAAAACTTATGCGTCGCGCGCGGGAGCGGATAATCCCGCAGTGCCGAAATTTGAACCCATTTCGCGTCTCTGGGTCCATTCAACGCCACCTCACCCGCCTGATAATCACACTGAAACACATCTACGACGATCTTAAAATGCGTGAACGCGTGCCGCACACGCGTCAAATACCGGACGTTTGTGACAGAGAGGTTAACGACCTCAGCGACGTTACGAACACAGGCTGCCTCAGCAGTTTCACCCTCAGCAATCTGTCCACCTGGAAACTCCCAGAGTCCACCGAGCAGTCCGTCAAGTTGCCGCTGCGTAATCAATACCTCGCCTACGCCGTTATAGATAACCCCGACAGCGAGATGGTGTTCGGGTGTAGGTTTCGACGCGCGCCGTTTCGGAAACTCGTCCTGACGACCCGTTTGGAACGCTTCACAAAACGTATGCACTGGGCACACAAGGCAGGTCGGTGACTGTGGACGACAGACCATCGCCCCTAATTCCATCATCGCCTGATTAAAGCGTCCGGGCGCGTCCTGATCCAAGAGTGTGTCCGCTTCCTGTTGAAACACCTTCGCCGACTTCGCATCGTTGATCGGTGCGTCCATCAGCAACAGTCGCGCCAACACGCGTTTGATGTTCCCGTCTACTGCCGCATACGGCGCGTTGAACGCGATACTCTGTACCGCCGCGGCACTGTAATCCCCAACACCCGGCAGCTTCCGAAAGGTGGCATAGTCCAGTGGCACTTCGCCATCTAACTCATTCACGATCACCTGTGCTGCTTTATGGAGGTTCCGTGCCCGCGCATAATACCCCAACCCTTCCCAGACTTTCAGCACATCTTGGAGCGGTGCAGCCGCCAAATCCCGTACACCCGGAAACCGTGCGATGAACTTCTCATAGTAGTCCACAACCTTCTTGACCTGCGTCTGCTGGAGCATCACCTCAGAGACCCAAATCCGGTAAGGATCGTCTGTGTTACGCCACGGCATCTCGCGCTGGTAATCCGCAAACCACATCAACAGCGCGTCCCGAAAATCTTGGTAGTGTTCATATAAAGGTTTTTTCTGCATATTCATTCGTCTGAATCACGGATTTCGGTTCGTAGTCGCGCGGCAGAAGATTGGTGTAAAGGCATTTGGTTCGTAGTAGTGCGATTCATCGCACGTCGCGCAGCACAAACCGCCAAACTTAAAGATCCAAAGCAACCCGAAAACCGACGCTATGCAGCCCCCGAATCGGTTCATAAGCCGCACGGTTCGCACAGCGTGCAGCGAATTCTCCGCGCGCGATCCACGAACCCCCACGAATCACTTTCCGCCGCCCTTCACTCGCACCCAACGGATTCTCGTCAGACGAGTATTTATACGCCTCCATGTGAAACCAGTCGAAGCACCAATCGTAGGCGTTACCCGCCATATCGTAGCACCCGTAAGGACTCACACCCGACGGATAACTCCCGACAGGCATCAACCGCTTGTTCCCAGATTCCGATGTATTCGCGCGACTTGCATCCCATACATCGCCCCAGGGATACTCACGCGCATCGTGACCGCGCGCCGCTTTCTCCCATTCCGCCTCCGAGGGCAACCGATATGCGATATTTTCAAGCGTGCCGAGCCACGCCAAGAAATGCGTCACATCGTGCCAACTCACCCCGACGACCGGGAAATCCGGAGCGTTGAAACGTTCATCGTCCCAGAACTCTGGGGGTGCGTATCCGCTCGCCTCCAAAAACTGTGCGTATTGTGCGTTTGTGATTTGATACGTGCCGATGGCATAAGCATCCAATTGGACATTCCGTTGCGGTTCCTCGGGATCCGTCTTCCGCATCCCTGTCGGAATCGTCCCCATCGTAAACGCCCCAGCGGGGATCTGGATTAAAGGGTAGTCAAGTGTTTCAATGTGCATGGTAGGTGTGTCTGTCCTCTGATATAGGCTTACAATAACGCTGATAGTATAACACATCACCACCTCTGTTGCAATTTCTTCTGTAGGCGCGGTCAGAAGATCGCGAGCGACAAGAAATCCGCAGAAATACCCAAGCAAAAACCCCAAGCAAAAACACTCGCTCCTACAGCGATATATCTTGACTTTGCATTCGCTTTTGGTGGAAAATTTCATAGTTTTCATAGCAAACCCGAAAAGTTGTAAATTTTATGAAACGCTGTAAACATAGGCTATGACTGGGTTTTTGGCGGTTTTCGTAGTAGGCTTGTTAAAGGCTGCTATGAAATTTGCTATGAAATTTTTGTATAGCCGTCAGTTGCTATCAGTCGTCAGCCAAGAAAGATCCTGATTAAATATATGTGACGTTAATGTGACGTTCTGCACGTCACATGTGACGTGCAGAACCCACGGGATACGCGGAATGTGACGTGACTTTGCGTTTTTTTACTAAGGCGTGTCCACTCTATTTGAGATATACCCAAAACAGATTTTGTGCCCAAAAGATACCAAACGGTATCTTTTTTTGCTTTTTGGTAATTTTCTGATGTGTGCTGTGAACCCAGTCGATATAAGCGTTTGTGGACGTTTTTTGCATGGTGCCTCATTAGAAAAGCGTATCGAACCTCGTATAAGCCGTATTTTGGGCATTGCATTCTAAATCACGTATTAATTATTATACGGTGCATTTTCGGGGTAACCAAACAGAAAATGCGTTAATATATTGCGATTCTATTGTATTTTAATGTATGTTTAATGTATTTTCGATTTTTGTGCATTTTTTGGGTTTTAAGTTTTCAGTCATCAGCGATCAGTCAAGCGTGTTTCGGAAAGAAATAGAGGCACTGGGTTGACCTTCTCGGAGGACTGAATAGTTCTGCTAATGAGCCAGGGTCATTCAATTTTCAAATTGTCTGAATCGCGGAAGACACGGAGGACGCGGAGGACGCGGATTTTCGTGTTTAGATACGCCAAAATCATACGGTAATTTAACTGTTTTCCAGAGAATTGAATGGCTCTGGCTAATTAACAAAACCCCTTGACTTTTCGGCGAATCTATGATATACTCCAAAAGCAGTTTGACAACTTTGCCAAATTAGAACCTAATGTCGCCGAAGCATTTCCAGACACTGCGTCTGTAAACGAGGCCAATGAGAACACTTAACATATAGCATCAACCCGAATCATTCTGCAAAACGACGGAACGTGAATATGACAAGAGAAGATATCATCAAGAAATTTAAGAGTCTGAAAGTATGGAAAAGAGGAAATAAAGTAGCACCTCACAAGCCTCTCCTGGTCCTGTACGCAATTGGCAAATTGCAACGTGGAGAAAGCCAACTTATACCATACACTGAAATAGCGGATAAACTTACAGAATTACTAAGCGAATTCGGAACAGGTCAGTCAAAACCCCGCCCGCACTACCCGTTCTGGCGCTTACGCGAGGATAATGTTTGGACGGTAACCAATGCCAATCTCATCCGGCAAACTGACAGTGGAGATGCCTACATTACCGACCTCAAAGACTACAATGTCTCTGGAGGGTTTCATAAAACAATTGCTCATCACTTAGAAATCGATTCGAGCCTTGCTTTAGAAATAAGCGAAAATATACTTGATCATTTTCGTTCCTCAATACACAAGGATATTTCACAGGCTGTTGGAATCGAGTATCCGTTCCACACTCCGAATCGACAAAAACGCGACCCGAACTTTCGTGAGAAGGTCCTCAGAGCTTATGAATATAAATGTGCAGTTTGCGGTTTTGATGTAAAATTGCAACATCAACCCGTTGCGTTAGAAGCCGCACATATTCTGCCTCGCGAAAAAGGTGGGCCTGATACAGAAGAAAACGGATTGGCTCTCTGTTCCCTACACCATAAACTATTTGACCGTGGGGTTTTTACATTGTCAGCAAAATTAGAAATCCTTGTGTCTGAATATGCAAATGGATCAACAGGTTTTGGTAAATGGTTGATGCGTTTCCATGGAAAGAAAATTAATCCGCCACAGAGTCAAATGTATTACCCTCGCATAAATTTCATAGATCGGCACTTCAGAGAAGAGTTCAAAGGCCCCTATCGCGAAAAAATTTGACATCTAACACAAGTTTGTGCTAAAATTTAAGGCAATGGAAAACCTACACTCGAAAACCGCAACCCAAATACGACACGCGCTTAATAACAATCGCTATCCACGGCAACCCCTAACACGCTTAGAACCCACACGCGTATTAGATTTTAACAAGCCGATCGCCCCCCCCCCCCCACTTTACAAACAGTAAGTAAAAACCTTCACGAAACACGCATAGCACTCGCCGATATTTTGAGTCCGCGCGCCTTCTCACACAGACGCGGGCTTTTTTTGTTCTCATGTCTTCTGGGGAGGGTGCAATTTGCGTAACGCGTACACAATCCCCCCACAGAAAATTACACCCTCCTTCTCAGGACATCAGACGTTTCCATTCCGATACACATGGCTAAAGAAGGGTGTTGAAGCCGTGATAAAAGATTCGACAGTCTTTTCATCCGAGAACGCCTCTGTTACGTTAGGGGTCGGAAAAAACATGGTGAACTCCATCCGCCACTGGTGCCGCGTATCAAGGCTCATTGAAGAAGGGACAGGTCAACCTAAACAACTCACCATGCGTCTCAGAGAGCAGGGGACCGGCTATCGGCGTGGGCAATTCGTGCCAACCGCCCTCGGCAGAGCCATTTTTGGTGAAAACGGATTCGACCCATACCTCGACGACCCAGCCACTTTATGGTTAATTCACTGGCAAATCGCGACCAATACCGATCAGGCGACCGCGTGGTACTGGGCATTTAATATTCTAAGAGGGAACCAATTCACACTACCTATATTCGCGAGAGACGTGTATAAATGGGCACGGCAACAGAAACAATCTATGCGCCCCGTTTCCGCGAACACACTTCAACGGGATGTCAACTGTTTTATCCGCACCTACTGCCAATCGCGTCATAGTGATGGTGTTGTTGAGGAGACGTTTGACTGTCCGCTCGTTGAACTGAATCTAATTGCTGAATTACCGGATGGCGAAGGTTATGAATTCCAGCGGGGCGACAAAGAGACACTACCGATTGAAGTCGTTGCGTGGGCAATAGATACGTTTTGGGAAAGTCGCCTCTTGTGGGGAAAATCGCTTACGTTCTCAGATTTGATGTACGCACCCGCAAGTCCCGGACGGGTTTTTAGATTAAATGAGGATACGATGACGACCTACCTCGAAAAACTTGCCAAACTTACGGACGGTGCATTGCAATACGATGAAACAACTGGTCTCAAGCAGCTGTATCGACATAGAAATTTAAAACAGATGGAACTTTTAGAGGGGTACTATGAATAACGTCCCGTTATCAGATATTTTTCACATCACAGAACGTTTTCAGCGTTCAGTGCATCTGGAGCGCGATTTTTATACCGAAAACGCGTTAGATGGGTACGTTGTGACCGTCAAAGCGCGGGAAACCCTCACCCGTCTCATTTCAGCACAAGAGAAGAGTGCAACATCGAAAGCGTGGTCCCTCACTGGTCCTTACGGGTCAGGGAAATCAGCGTTCGCGCTTTTCGCTGCGAAACTGCTCGGGAATCCGAACGCCCCAACGACACGACAAGCTTTAGAAATGCTACAGCGTGGAGATACCTCGCTGTATGAACGGTTCATCAGTGCGAACGGTAACGGAAAAAATCCGTCATCAGGATTCTGCCCAGTGCTAATCTCTGGCGAACGTGCCCCGATTACACTCGCGCTCCTGCGAGGATTAGAACACGGAATCACTGCTTTTAATGGCATGTCCCCACGGAGTTCGCTGCATCGGAAAATCAAAAATCTGTCAAAAATGGCAGACCAAGGACAACCTCCCAGTGCCTCTGAAATCACCGAACTGTTCGAGTCCGCAACACATTATATTGCCAAAAATGGCGGTAGTGGTCTCCTGTTAGTGATCGATGAACTCGGAAAATTCCTTGAGTACGCTGCGCAATCTCCAGCACAAGGTGATGTATTTGTCCTACAAACGCTCGCCGAATTTGCGACACGCAGCGAGCAAACACCACTATTCTTACTAACGATTCTGCATCAGGCGTTTGAACAATACGCACATCGGTTAGCGAAATCACAACGCGAGGAGTGGGCAAAGGTCCAAGGACGGTTTGAAGACATCGCCTTTGTCGAACCGGCAGAACAGATACTGCGACTGATTGCGTCCGCTATCCAAGATGAATCCGTGCGTGAGAAAGAAAATCTACCCGTTTCTATTGAATCGGATCTCAAACCCATTCAACTAAACGCCGATGAATTCAGCGGACTCTTACGAGACTGTCTCCCACTTCACCCGACCGTAGCATTGATCATCGGTCCAATCTTCCGGCGGTTTGCACAGAATGAACGTTCGCTCTTTGCTTTTTTGAGTTCAAGCGAACCTCACGGATTACAAGACTTTCTTTCAAATCAGCACTATGATGGAAGTGTGCTGCCGATGTTGTCCATCGCGGACCTGTACGATTATCTCAACACCACTATAGCGAACCGGCTGTACGCCTCACGCGACGGCGACAAGTGGGTCGAAATCGAGATGGCTATTAACCGACTGACGGACCCATCGCCGACACTCGTTAAACTCATTAAGACGATCGGATTGCTCAGTATTATCGGAGAGGTCAGTACGCACCTGAAAGCCTCCCAGCGGATACTCCGTTATGCCTTAGATGATCACACACCGGAATTCAATCAGGCGTTTGATACCGCACTAAAGACACTGGAAAAACGTTCAATTGTTATCTACCGTCGCTACAACGATGCCTATGCATTGTGGGAGGGAAGCGATATTGATATCGAGGCGTTGTCCCACGCAGCGGAGGGACACCTTGATCCGAATGAGACACTTACGAATTATCTGTCAAAACTCGCGCCGCCGCGACCTCTGATTGCTCGCCGACACCTGTTTGAGAAAGGCACACTTCGCTATTTCAAGGTGCGGTACACCGATCTTGAAAACTTTGATGCGAACCTGAGTGAACCGTTCGGTGATGCCGACGGTCTGGTGCTCTACGCACTGCCTGCGGGTGAAGAGGAAGTGAATCAGTTCATCGAAAAAGTGAACGGAAAAAATGTCACCGAACATCAAAACGTGCTGATCGGTATTCCACATTCCACCCGTTTTCTCCGCGATGCTGTCACTGAACTCGCCTGTCTGCACTGGATTTCGGAAAATACGCCTGAACTCGAAGGTGATGCGGTGGCGAGACGTGAACTTTCAATCCGGTGGGTAGCAGCAGAAAGGGATATCGCTGATCAACTCACAAAGATTTTTGGGGGCGACACTGATGAACCGTGTCGGTGGTTTCACAAGGGACAAGAGATAGATATCGATTCGCAACGCGCAAGAAACGAGTATCTATCCAAAATCTGTGACGAGGTTTACCACAAGACTCCGCTTATTCGGAATGAACTCATCAATCGGCGGAAAATCTCTGGTGCGGTAACAACTGCCCGAAAGAAATTAATCCAAGCGATGCTTGAAAATAGCGACCAAGAGAACCTCGGTATCACTGGCTATCCCGCTGAAATGAGCATCTATCGCTCACTTTTAGTAGAGACAGGCATACATCGCAAAAATTCAGGGATGTGGGGTTTCTATCCTCCGAAAATAGATGATAAAACCGAGATAAAACACACATGGAAAGCGATTGAAGCCTTTCTCGAAACATCTGAAGGTGAACGGCAACCTGTCGTCCAACTCTATGAAGATTTGATGAATCCGCCGCTCGGTGTTCGGGAAGGTACCCTGCCGATCCTTCTATGCGCTGTGATGCATCACTACAAAACAGAGATTGCACTCTATGAAAACGGGTCATTTATAGCAGATTGGTCAATGCCGGTCTTTGAAAGGTTCCTTAAGGCACCGCAACTATTTGAATTGAAACGATTTCAGATGACGGGAGTCCGCTCTGATCTGTTTTCACAATTTTCAAAGGTGTTCAATCCATCGGCAGAAACCCAAACGCTTGATTTATTAACAGTCGTTACGCCGTTAATGCGAACGATTGCCCAATTGCCGAAATATACTTTGACGACACAAGAATTGAGTGATACCGCAAAGAACCTCCGTAAAGTTGTTCTGAATGCTCGTGAACCTGATGAACTCCTCTTTAAACAGTTGCCGGAAGCATTCGGGTTCTCAGATTTTGGAGCAGAGGCAGCAACAAGTACCGAAACAGTATCAGAATTCTTTGGCGTACTACGGGACGCACTGTCTGAATTGGAACAGGCTTATGAGGTTTTACTGAATTCCGTTGAACAGATGTTAGTGGTCGCGTTCGGTTTGACACCAACTACAGAAAAACTCCGTACTGAACTGGTCGCCAGAGCCGAACCGCTGTTGGCGGTAACAATCGAAATGGATCTCAAAGGATTTTTAGTCCAAGTTTGTAGTGGCGGACACGATCACACGGGTTGGCTTGAGGCAATCGCTACCTACCTCGCGAAAAAGCCGCCTTCAGCGTGGGTAGACACAGATAAAGTGCAATTTGAAAGCAATCTCGCGCAACTTGCGAGGAAATTCAGGCACTTTGAAGCGGTGTCTTATGAGAAAATAGCGCGCACCGAATCATCGACAGGCGAGCCAATTCGGATAGGTATCACCGCCCCAAATCGAACCGAACAGGAACGGGTTGTCACCTTGACACCGACGGCTGACGAACAAGCCACTGAAATGGAAGACGAGATTAGGAAGATTTTCGACAAGTTTGATGTAGACGATAACCCAGAACTCCATATCGCTATCCTGGCGCGAATTTCACAAAAATGGATGCAACAACTTGATGAATAGAGAGGTGAAAAGATGGCAGAAAACATCCGCCACGTCCTTGGACTCTCCGGTGGTAAAGACAGTTCAGCACTCGCTGTTTATATGCGGGATCGGGTACCGGAGATGGAATACTTCTTCTCTGATACCGGCAAGGAATTGCAGGAGACTTACGATTTTTTGGATCGGTTAGAGGCGTTTCTCGGTAAACCGATTGTGCGTCTCAATATGAACGCCGATGCCAACAGTAACCGCGATTTCGATCATTGGCTGACAGTCTACGGTGGGTTGTTGCCGTCGTCCCAAATCCGCTGGTGTACCGTCAACCTGAAAATACGACCTTTTGAGGAATACATCGGTGAGGATACAGCATATCACTACATCGCCATCCGCGCCGACGAAGATCGTATCGGTTACAAGCCGCCGAGCATCTCCTCGCTCCGCAACATTGAGCCTAAATACCCGTTCAAAGAAGATGGCATCACGAAAGAGGATGTCTACCGAATCCTGGAGGAAAGTGGACTCGGTCTACCCGACTATTACAAATGGCGGACACGTTCTGGATGTTACTTCTGCTTTTTCCAGCGTAAATCCGAGTGGGTCGGTCTGTTAGAACAGCATCCAGACCTCTTTGAGCTCGCTAAGGGTTATGAGAAATTCAACCCAGAAACAGGTGAACGGTTCACATGGTGCCAGGGTGAAAGTTTAGAGGAGTTATCGCAACCAGAACGGATCGCGGAAATCAAGGCAAATACCGAAAAAGCGATGGCATCCAAGAAAGCAGCAAAACCGAACCGCCGCCTCATAGAAATCCTCACGGATGTCCTTGATGATGAGGATGACGAGGAACCGTGTTTGCCTTGTCATAAGTGAACTAAATAATTTATAGATTATCGGGAAAGATAACGAATAATTGAAACGGGATATATTATGCGTCACGGTTGGACACTCGAAAAACAAGAATGGGATACTCTACCACGAGTCATAGAAGGTACAAATTGGTCAAAAACAAGGTTAGCCCAACTTTACCGGGACCATGTGCCTAAACGTTCAGGGGTCTACATTATTTGTGTTAAGATACCTCATTTCAATCAATCACCTTTTAAATCGCTATACAATGTCATCTATGTTGGAAAAGCAGATAGAGGCACCCTATACGATCGTTTTCTCTATCACTGCAACAACCCAAAACCAGAACTTGTGTTGGCGAGACAGTGTTTCGGTGATAATCTTGAATACTGGTTTACTGAAGTAAACACCGACAAAGCCTCTGAATTAGAAGCCCGTCTCATTGATTGCTTTGGCCCACCAGCAAACCGTATACGTGGCCATATCCCAGCGAGGATTTTAAATCCACGACCTGCTTAATACTGAAACTGTCACGTTTAATGGAGGATATACTTATGAATATTTATCCAGCTCTATGCTCGCGCATGGGTACATGGAATTATTATGTAGTTAAAATGAGTGCACGCGAACTAAGCCAAAATGTAATGTATGCTTCTGAAGTCCACGAAGATCGAACTCTTGACGAGGCAATCCAGCGAGTTCTGGATGAGAGTAGAGTTAAGAAAGATATTGTGGAATATTTGAAACGTCAACCCCACCGTTTTTTCTCCTCAATTGTTGTTGCAGCACTTGAAGGAGACCCGGTGTTTTATCCAGTTGAGGTTACCGAAGATCCACGCTTCGCACTTTTCCATGGCGATCGTCGGCTTAACGAAGCGTTCGGGGTCTTGAAGTTTGACGGAACGCAGAAATACTATGCCCTAGACGGTCAACATCGTCTATCAGCGATTAAGACGCTTCTGACGCGAAATGATCCGACATCAGACGATGCTCCCAAAGACTTTGAAAACGACGAATTCTCCGTCATTGTCATTGTACCTAACACGGACGATTCCAATGAAACTTTCATGCAAAAGTACCGCAGGCTCTTCTCCAACTTAAACCGCTATGCCAAACCGATGGACCAGGCGACCAACATCATTATGGATGAAGACGATACATTTGCGATTCTCACAAGAAGGCTGATTGCTGAGAATGCTTTTTTTCAATTCGCTGGTAGACAGCAAGAATCAAGGCGAATTAAGACTCGGAAGGGTAAAAATCTAACAACCAGAGATCCATACTTTACAAGCATTGAAACATTGTATGAAATGAATATTGAATTACTGAGTTCATCACAGAGAGTTTCTAACGGATGGGGACCAATCAGAGAGGAAGGCACGGATCTGAAAACTTTCCAGAGGTTCCGTCCATCCGAGGAATATATTGATAGTCTCTATGACGAATTATTGATATATTGGGAGGCACTGCTTACCGAGCTCCCAGTTCTT
The DNA here is from genome assembly GCA_022821495.1 of Candidatus Poribacteria bacterium. GTDB lineage: Bacteria > Poribacteria > WGA-4E > WGA-4E > WGA-3G > WGA-3G. Next base: position 25,624 of record JAJEDN010000081.1, on the reverse strand, counting down.
CATAGTGAACCTACCAAGATGCGGATTCATAATCTTCTCAATAGTGAAAAAGACGATGAAACAGACCATTTACTATTTTGGCCTATTGGGCAGCAGATGTTAGCAGAAATCGCACGCGAACTGCTCAATAAACGACTTCATGACTTGGAAAACCCCACTCCTGAGACCGTGAGTTTTGCCCTAAAGGGACTTAACGAGTTAGAATGGCAGCTTCATCAACCACCGTGGATCCATTTTTTGTTAATCTGGTCTACCTCAACAAAACGTTGGAATATGCGAAGCGAAGAACGCACTAAGGCTGTTCGTTGCGGTCGCATAATCCAACAGTGGATCCTGGGTTTAGAAGATGAAGACAGGGATTTTGTAGAAAATCTCAAAAACCAATGGAAAAGTTTCCTAATACCAGCACAATCTGAGGAAACAGTTGACGAACTGTGGCAACAGATTGAGGATAGAAAATCGGCTTTGTCTTGGTAGGTTGTTAGTAGCAACGTGCCATAAGGGTAGAATTCTCAGCGTGAATTAGTTTGTCGCTCTTCTGATAAGAGCGGCATTTCTATTGTAACAGTCAGCAAGTGACATGAAATTAGATTATTCCAACTCTATAATATTGTAATTCCATAATCTATCCAACTTTTTCCTTGAAAAAATTCATGAGTTTAACTTACAATATATGCAGATTCGGTGTATACTATAGCTTTAATCTTTTGTTTTGTTGACAGAAATACCATGGAATACAAACGACGGTTACTTATCCTATCATGCTCGCAGCGAAAACATACTTCTGCGGATTTACTACCCGCGATTGAGCGATACAATGGTCCCCTATTTTTCGTGTTACGTCGTTTTCTTCGTGAATGTCGACATGAGGCAAAACAATTAGATGTTTATATCTTATCTGCTACTTACGGTCTTATTCCGAAGAATTTCCCAATACCGTTGTACGACGAAAAGATGAACTTGCCTCGGGCAATCGAGTTGCAACCTCAAGTCAAAACAACGTTTTCAAGTATCTTAGAAAATAACTACGCTTCAATCTGTTTTGTACTTGGAAAAACATATCTAAAGGTATTTGAGGATTTGCACAATCTGATTCCTAATCTTACGCAATCTATTGTGGCACACGGACCAATAGGCAAAAAACAGACTCAACTGAAAAGATGGCTTTGGAAAATACTTAGATGATTAAGGAAACTAATGGTTACTATTGAAATTCTCCAACAAGAAGATACGACAGAAGACGATCCAACGATCAAAGAAAGAATCCAAATACAAGGAATTCAAGTTTTACGCATTACTCCAATAAATATAAAAGTCAGTATTCCAATTCCGATGACTGAACTCTTAGATATCATTAATGAAATCAAACCTATTGAAGGACCACAACAAGAAGAATTAGACAGTTATTATGCCATGCAGGTTCCTGTATATAACGACGGAAATTTGTCCGCGGAGGAACTAGACCTGCCACACCACATTGGGCTACGCCTTGCGTTGGAAAGTGTTTTACAAAGGTACGGTACATCTAACGACCTACAAATTTTAATTAGTTGAGGACCCTGATGGCGATTTTCTCGCTTGACGAATTCAAATCTTCACCAGATACTAGATTTTCCAAAGGTACATGGATAGTTGAATACCACGACCAAACTCACGTGTCTGAAGGTAACTATCTTGGTCTAGGAAAAGTTGAAATTGAAGAATGTACACCGAACGGGAACTGTTTTTTCCGCTTTCATCCGTGTTCCGGTGAGGAATTGGAAGAAGATATCCGTAACGAATGGGAAAGAGACGCGTGGAAAGGAAAACTTGATCCCCAACAGAAAGAGGGACAATCAGAAAAGGCAGCTCAAACTATTCTTGATCAACTCCGCGAATCCATGGTCAGATTAGGGATTTTGCAACCGTATTTTGAAATAGAACATCCTAAATTTATCACCGAACGTAAGTTTGCCATTGTTGTTCTGGACACAAATGCATTACGTAATAGCGCTGTCTATCATCTACAAGAACAATTCCGTACAACACAGATGTGGATTATTATCCCGACAGTCACATTGATGGAAATAGGGGAAAGGGTTGCCACTATAAAAAGCAGAGTTAACGACAAGTCCAAGCCAAGCAATACAGCTCTTATTAGGAACCGTCCTCAAGTGACAATAACTTCTCAAGCAGTAAAGTGGATTAGAAAACATTTTCCAACTGAGACCTTAGAACTTGCGCCAGAACTATTCCGAGCCTTTCGAGGTTATGAAACACGGTCAACCGATCCTTATAAAGAGCCCGATAGGATATCTATCAATGATCGTCTAATCTTGGAGGGAATCAAGAACCTACGTCGTCAGCGTAACCTATCTGAGGAGGTATACTTAATGTCTGGAGATAAGGATATGTCTAGGCTCGCTCGACTTGAGGGAATTCAGACAATTTATCCGGATATTCCAGATATTCAGGGAATTTCCGATGGTATTTATTCCATCCGATATTCCCTTGAATCTCAAACCTATGTAGTGTGTTCTATTCACCGTTTCCTATGGGATCTAACGCATGTTTTTAGTAAGATTCGCGTGCGAAAGTGTACAGAAAGCTTTGAAACTAAAAAAGAATTGGAACTTTTCTACTACTATCCAACAAAACGTGTAAATGATTGGGTTGATGATAAGTTGGAGGTGACAGGCTTTGGATCCAGTTCTACTGCCTAGACTATTTGATGTGCTTGATCAATTGGCAGAAAAATCAGCACCAGTATCAAGAAAAAGTCTGAATATCAAGAAACCATTGACAGAAAAACGTTTTACTAGAATTGGACGAGTCCTAGAAAGTCTTCAAGTAGCACGAATTGATGGTGAATTATTAGTTCCTGATGCTGATTTGGATACGTTAGTAGCATATTGGGAAGATGTCAATCTGGAAGGAATAAATACCATCTTTCGCCGCTATATACACTATGAAACTTTTCTGCATTATCTAAAGACAAAAGAGTCCATTTATGTTCCGCCTTGCACAGCTCCTGAAGAACGACAACAAATGGGAATGCGGTTACGGCAAGAAAATACTGGGTTAACTTTTGTAGCAATTGATACTTTCAAGTGGTGGGGGTTGGTTGTCGGACAAGTTTACCTCTCTCATATCGGTGACAGAAAAATCTATTGGGGTGCTGAAAAACCCAGCCTTGATATTTTTGAGAAAAGCGTTCGTTTGCATTATAGAGAAATTCAACCGTTAGATGGTTTTGCTAATATTGGCCGACTGGCGGACTTAGTCTGTCGTGAACTCAAGATTTCGTTTATTCGGTTTGAAGAATTGTTTATACAATTATGTCAGCAACGACAAGGTTATATGACATCAACATCTCTCGTGCGTGCGCCATCTAGTAAATCGCCTGTCCAGACCCTTCTACCACGATCCCAAGCGAAACGAAACGAAAAACAGAATGAATGGATAAAAAAACGTTTCATGGAAGATGGCATATTGATCAACGGTCAAAGCATAAAAATGGTTAAATTACAGCCAGTTTAAGGACCAGCTCATTAACAGGAGGCACCACAGTGAGTAGCTTAAATCAGGATAACCTCACCCTTGACAATCTGCGTAAGGAGTTCAGTCAGGAAATACCTGAAAATCCGTATGAAAAATACTCCCTCTTAGCAAATCCTTTTCCTACCCTTGGACAATTTCACGGAATTTGCGTTGATCAGGAAAAAATAAAAAGTAGATTTACGCAAGTACTACGGGATTTTTATCTCAACTCACAAACACAAATCATGACGTTGCTTGGTAGCACAGGAGCAGGCAAAACCAATTTGCTGCGGTTTTTAGAACAAACACTTAGAAGTTGGCGAGAACCCAATACTGAAAAGAAAGCAATTACCGACTTATATACAGTCTTTGTCGAACAACCGCAAGGGAGTTATTTAGAAATACACCGCCAAATTATCAGCCAATTGAGTGCTATGTTCTTCACTGAATTCTTTTCAATGGTGCGGCAAGGTAACACTAATCTGTCTAAACTTCCAGCCGAACTGCCTGGGACAAATCCGGAATTGATTCGAGCACTAGACCACATCACACAAACGGAATTTGAACAATTATCTTTACTTGATACCTCCGAGCATAAACCACAATCATATCGGACATTGGAAAATTGGTTACAAGGTGTGAAACTGACAAGTGATGAAAAAAGGCAGTTAGGTAATGTCTCTGTTGAGATTGGCAAATCTTCTACAGTCGCAATAAAATTTCTCTCTGACTTAGTCAAAATCTTTTTGCATGTAGGAATATTTAAAGGAGTAATTATATTAATTGATGAACTTGAGGAAGCATTTTCAGGTTTAACTTCAACCAGTCAAGCACAGTACGCTCAAGATTTACGCAATCTGTTTGATAGTCATCCCAATGGAATTGTGTTTGTTGCCGCCACTGCTCCGATTGCGGAACGACTTCAGCAGATTTCGCCTGCGCTTCAGCGTCGATTAGGAGAAGGGGTTCAAATAGATCCAATTTCTGATGAAGATGTTGCCCTAGAATATGCCAGAGAATACATTCGTTGGGGACGAGGCGAATTTAAAAAGAAAGTGAATCATGAGGTGCGTTTTCCTGACAATTGTTCAGACGCGGATGAACCTTACTATCCATTGACAAAAGTTGAGGTTAAAGAAGTTTATAACAAACTTAGAGATACATACGGTTCCGAGAATGTTATTCCCGGTGGTCTACTTCCAGAACTTAATCTTCTGCTTTATCAGCGCGTGTATGAGGAGAAGTAACCGTGCTGCCTCATACACAGAAAATCGGTGTCTTAGATATCAAAACGCCCGCATTATTTGCCAGCTATCGTATAGGAGATTTCCCACGCGCGGGTCTACATTGCCATCCATGGAATATTACGAGAACTCAAGCAGTTCTAGTTAATGCCTTCGACTTATTAGCGAATAAACAAACACGAATAGCATCCGCAAAAATTCAAAAAAAACAATGCAAACTTCATGAATTTGTTGAGTTTAATGGTCCCTTGATGCTCGATTCTGGTGCTTTCAACTTCCAAAAACAAAATGACATTAACATTGACCCGCTTGAAGTGCTTGCAACAGGTATCAAACTTGGGGCAGATATATCCGTTGTACTTGATCATCCGTTCCTACCTAAATCTGACGATGAAGAAAAAATTAAGCGTTGGGAAAATACTGTTGACAACACCCTTAAAATGTTCAATAAGTTAAATTCTTGGAACGGCACTATCCCCAATGGCTTTCAACTAATGCCCGTGCTTCATGGACACGATTCAGAAGCACTCAACCGCTCCCTTGATGACATTGTTAAAATCTGCGGTCAAGACCTGCCCATTGTCGGAATTGGAAGTTTAGAACCACTTGCTCGCAACGGAAATAAGCAGACAGCAATTGATATTATTTGCAAAGTCCGAGAGCTTCTCCCAGAATCTCATATCCACTGTTTTTCAATGGGATCCGCGCTGTTAATGTTATTCGCTTTCTATTGTGGAGCTGACACAGTCGACTCCCAAAGCTGGATGCTCAGTGCTGCATTTAAACACGTACAATTGCCAGGTTTTTCATGGACTCGACTTTCTCCGCGAGAGAAAGAAAAAGATCCCAAAAAATATAAACAAACTCGGTGTAGGTTTGCTAAACACCTATTAAAGTTAAAAACCGAAGAACATTTTTCTGTCAAAAACTGGGAGAAAGGAAATCCTTGGAAAATTGATAATGAACAAGAGGCTCTTTCTTACCTAGATTATCTGGAAGATACAGAAGGGAAAAAACGGGAAAACCATATCCATCGCCGTGCCTGTCATAATCTCTATGCTTTCAACTTTGAAGCAAATCGGATGCGTCAAGAAAAGAAAAAAGAAACAAAAAATGGGATAAGTTCTCTTGAAACCTTCATTGAAAGTAGAATGAAAAGTACTGTCTACAAAAAAACTTTTGAGTATGCCATAAATGCTAAATCCAAAACCTAAAATCGGGTTTATAGATTGCCTATGAGTGTCATAAACACATAATTTATAGGACCTCAAACAATGAGGTTAATACGCTATTCGATTTTTATAGCAAGGTTAAAAAATGTACCAATAGCGAATGCGCTCCGCAATAAATGTTCACACATTTTCAAATCCTACCATAAATCTCCTCACCCAAAAAACCAAATATTTCTCTTGATTTTTTACTTTATATACAATATACTTAAAATATATTGTGTTAGAAGTCTAAAGAAATCGAAATAAAAACAACCTGCGGAAACAATTGACAACCGAAATCGCAAACGTTACACTTCCCTTGGTAACTTTTTTGCGCAGCGAGAAGTACCAGAAAAAACGCCTCTGAACCCATACGTGGACTGGATTTATGACCTATTTCAAAAAATTACCAAAAAGCGAAAAAAGATACCATTTGGTATCTTTTCAGTCAGATTGGTATCTTTTTGGGGTGTGTAAACTTCCGGCAAAAGTCTCGACCTAAAACCCACATCACCGGCGGCAATTGGCGAATCAGACAACACAACCTCACAATCCTATCAATCTGGTAATCCAGCAAATCAGCGCATCAGACAACGGCAAAAATCAAATATTTCCCTTGACTTTCTACTTTATATATGATATACTTAAAACATAACATATTATAAATATAGTGATATTAAAATTAAAACGCCGAAATTTTCGCAGCATTTCGCTAGATTTCGCAGCGTTTCCCAAGGAGGTCAAACCATGAACACAGAACACGAGAACCCGAAAACACAGTTACCACGCACAATTGAGGAGAGACCCATCGTTTATGACGATGAACGCCTTGAAGAGGTCCGAGAAGTCGCGACCTTGCCACCGATTCAACTCTCACTCGACGAGATCGAATATGCCATCTCACCTTTCGCCAGAGGGTTCGCACGTGGGGATGTCGGCACCATACTTATAGAGGAATTCCCCGAACGGTACACCGAAGCCCGCGCAGATGGCACATTCAGAAAAAGACGCTCCGATAGACTTCGGATGTGCGACCCAACGAGTGCCGTCTTTGCAAAAAATCGGTTCAAAACCCTTTACGACCTGCACCAAGAACACGTCCGTGAGACCCTCGGGAACACCTACGCCCGGATAGACAGCCTCTTGAAAGAGACGCTCCGCAAACGTGTCGAAGCACAGATAGCGCGGTTAGAAAAGATTGACGCAAGGATTGAACATTTACAGGAACTTTATAACCGTCACCAGACAGCGCACGCAGAAGCCAGAATGCGAGAATTACGTGAGGACGCTTTCCAAAATCTCCATGCCACAGATCAGTCGCTGGTGAAATGGTATAACGTCCGGCTGAAGGAAGAACAGCACTTGATGCAATTATTTCTTTCCCTCAAGACACTGGAAGCAAAACTGGCAAGTGTTTCAAACCTACACGCCGCGTATACGCCACAGGAGTGGTAACCCACAACGGAAACTTTCAATGACAGATAGAGACCGGCACGCAGAAAAGCGATGCCCAAAGAAATTTGCTAATAGTATTAGGATTTACGCACAAAGCAGTAATTTCAGCATTTTAACCCCCTAAACCCCCCTTATCAGGCGGACTTTAAGACCGAAGGCTAAATCCTATAAACCCCCTAAACCCCCCTTATCAGGCGGACTTTAAGACCGAAGGCTAAATCCTATAAACCCCTAAATCCCCCTTATCAGGCGGACTTTAAGACCGAAAGCTAAATCCTATAAACCCCCTAAATCCCCCTTATCAGGCGGACTTGTTGGAAGAACCTCCTAAATCCCCTTATCAGGGGACTTTGAGAGGAATGCGTAGCTCCTAAGTATAATAATTGACATCCTTCCTTTGGATATGTTATCATTTTCTTATGCTCGGGAATTAGGGGCCCCAAAATAAAGGAACTGCTTGAACATGAGAGAACAACGCACCCTTTTTGATCTAACACAAGACGGTTTAGTTATCGGTAAAAAGATCCAGCGCATCTATCCCGAATTCGATGTGTCCGGCTTCGTTTCGGATGTCCGGACGGAGATGGAGGGGCAGACGATTTACAATGTGACAAACGCGATCGGGCGTGTGCTATGCCAACATCTGCCAGAGGACTATTCCGACGCACTCGCTATCTTGATGGATTTCGTTGTGCGTGAGGCTCCATCGGCACCGACGCGAAACCCGACAGCCGAAGTCGAGACGCGCCTGCGACCCGTTTCGCACTTTGTGAGTCTTTATGGATTAGCGGATTTCGACGCGTCTCTGGACGCTTTCTATGAACTCTCGAAACATCGGTGTACGCGTGGTGGCGATATCCGTGCGTTTCTCATCAAAGACGCGGCTCGGTGCTTTGAACGTTTCAGTGACTGGATCAAAGACGAAAACGCAAATCTCCGATTGTTCGTGGCGGCATCGCTTTGTACACGCGGCACTTGGCAGAAATGGCTGCGTCCGTTTATTGAGAACCCACAACCGATCTTGGCACTCTTGGAGATACTCAAAGACGATCCAGATGGGCGCGTCCGAGAACACGTCGCTACGGATATGCGCGATATTGTTAAGGATTACCCTGAAGCGGGTTATGCGACGTTGGAGCGGTGGAGCAAGGACGGTAAAGCGGAGACGCAGAAGATTCTCAAGCAGGCTCTGAAATATCAGGTGAAGATTGGGGACACACGCGCTTTTAAATTACTGGGTTTGGGTGCGGTGCCGAGGTTGGGTAAAGCGGACATCGCGCTGATAGCACTGAAATCGGAACATCGGGTGCTGCCTATCAACGAGGTTTTCGATTTTTCGTTCGGTTTGCGGAGTGTGTCCGATGCCGCGCAGACGATCCTCACGTATTACGCAGTGGCTTACAAACGTCCGACGGGTCATATCACGCGCAAACGTTATCGGCTCAGTCAACGGAAGTTGGAACCGAACCAGCGCGTCGATTACGAGAAATCGCTGTTCCCGTTGCCGTCGCTGAAGCCGTACGATGACGGGAAAGCGTGTCTTGGGTGGCACCGTTTTGAATTGGAGGTGAATGGCGATGTGCTTGGGGGCTTCGATTTTGAAGTGACGGCACCGAAGGATAGGAAAGCGACTTAGGGAAACCCCCTAAATCCCCCTTATTAGGGGACTTGTTAGAAGAAACCCCCTAAATCCCCCTTATCAGGGGGACTTTAAGAGAAAATCTCCTTAGAGGGTAACGCGCGCACCGTCACACACTAAATCCTCTTTATTAGGGGACTTGTTGGAAGAAACCCCCTAAAGAATCAACGGTATGAATGCCTTAGGGCATTCACCGCCCCTTATCAGGGGGACTTTAAGAAAACAAAAGTTCTGACGCGACGGAACCTATTATTGGGACATGGGACACAAAATGAACATTAACGGAATTTTCTTTGACTTATACGGGACACTCTTGGTATATGGAAATATGGATGCGGCATGGTCTGATTGGTTAAACGCGTTTTATGGACGACTCAAATCGCACGGGTTGACATGTTCAATCGAATCGTTTGCGAAAAGCTGCGATCGGTTTTTTGGTAAAAGTGAACCGACACCGCGAAAACACAATATGACGGTGTTTGAACAACGGATCCAAAACCTCTGCGCGGATTTAAAACTGAACCTAACTTCTGAAGATATAACAGAGATCGCAAATAAAATTGCGAGTGCTTGGCAGAAACATATACCGCTCGATGCTGAGGCACTACACGTGCTGCAAACACTCCATCGCTCCAAAAAACTCGCGCTCATTTCTAATTTCGATCATCCGCCGCACGTTCACTCAGTCCTCAGCGAACTCGGTCTAACGCAGTTTTTCGATTCGGTTGTTATTTCGGCTGAAGTGGGTGTCAAGAAACCGGATCCACGGATATTTGACTCGGCTCTTGAACAGACTGGCATGCAGCCTGCAGAGGTCGTTTATGTTGGGAACACAGAAGATGATACGGAAGCGGCTCGCGCTGCGGGTATTGTGCCAATACTGATACAAAGGGAAAATGAGGGCAACGCGTTTGACTTCAGCGTCAATAAAGACAATTCGGCGGAAAGAGAATGGACGCTGGATGTCAAAACGATCACTAAACTATCTGAACTTACAACACAGTTTGTTTAATCTCACGTCCACTGACAGCCGATGGCTGATGGAAACCGATAGCCATAAAGAAAGGAGTTCGTACACATGACAGGTGAAGAAAAATTTCAGGTAGACCTTGAAGGGTATCTCGTCATAAAGAACGTCTTGACTGAAGATGAAGTCGCTGAGATGAACGAGATTATTGACAACGGAGACCGTCAAGGACCGCCGAGTCTCTGGGGTGAACCTTTTAAGCGGCTCATTGACCATCCGAAGATTCTGCCGTATCTCATTGACTTGCTGGGTCCGCACGTCCGGCTCGATCACGATTACTCTCTCTTTATGCAGAAAGGGCAAGGTCGCGGCGGATTGCACGGCGGCGAGGACGGCGGACGCGCGGGTGGACACGTCGGCGATCATTGGTATAAATACCGAGACGGACATATCCGAAACGGACTCTCTGTGATGACCTACAATCTGGCGGATGCACCGGCAGGCGCGGGTGGGTTTGCGTGTATCCCAGCGAGCCATAAGAGTAACTTTGCGCCGGAAATCCCGTCAGAGGTGCGCCGATTTGAGCGTCCTGCACACTATGTCGTCCAACCCCCGGTCGAAGCGGGAGATGTGCTGTTTTTCACGGAGGCACTCATTCACGGGACGATGCCGTGGACAGCGGATCATGAACGCCGGTCGTTGCTCTATAAATACAGTCCGGGACACTCCGCTTGGTCACAGAATTATTACGACATCAGTAAATACGATGGATTGACGGAACAACAGAAACGGATGTTGATGCCGCCTTCTATCGGTAGACGCCCGCGCGTTGTAGAGGAGTCTTGAACTCGAATTAATTGGGTATCAAGTGTAAGGTTGATACAAAGAACGTGCGATGAATCGCACTACTACGAACAGTCCTTGTTTGTAGGAGCGCAATCCATTGTTAACCATCGGTGTCAATTTAGGGTTTTCCACAACATTTTTGAGAGGTTTCTGTGAATGCCGCCCCTACGGGGCTTAGATTTGTGAGGTAACGTTTTTCTACAGAGATACTGAAGAAACACCCAACCAAATAAACCCTACGGGATTCAAGAGGCTTTTGAAGTCGTCAATGTCTCTGTGTAAAACCCGGTTCGGTTAGGAAACCGAACCTACCGGACCTGGGAGCAAGACGGTTATTTTTTCTTAAATTGACACTTATGGAGCACAATTCATTGTTAACCTGTTCCCCAATAGCCGAATGCTGATAGAAACCGATAGCCAGAAAGAAAGGAGTTCGTACACATGACAGGTGAAGAAAAATTTCAGGTAGATCTCGAAGGGTATCTCATCATAAAGAATGTTCTCAGCAAAGATGAAGTCGCTGAGATGAACGATATTATTGATAACAGCGAACGCCAGGGACCGCCGAGCCTCTGGGGTGAGCCGTTTAAGAGATTGATTGACCATCCGAAAATCCTCCCGTATCTTATTGATCTACTGGGTCCGCATGTCCGTTTAGACCACGACTATGCGATCTTTATGGATGAAGGACAGAAAGGCGGTAGATTGCACGGTGGGGAAGATGGTGGCGGTCCGGGTGGTCCTGAAGGCGATCACTGGTACAAATATCGCGACGGTATCATGCGGAACGGTTTATGTGTGATGACCTACAACTTAGCAGACGCACCGGAAGGCGCGGGAGGATTCGCCTGTATTCCGGGAAGCCATAAGAGCAATTTCTTGCGTGAGATTCCGCGAGAGGTACGTGCCTTTGAACGTCCGACACATTACGTTGTGCAACCGCCTGTTGAAGCTGGAGACGTACTCTTCTTTACCGAGGCACTCGTTCACGGGACAATGCCGTGGACAGTAAAGCATCGTCGGCGTGCGCTGCTCTATAAGTACAGTCCTGGACACTCTTCATGGGCGAGCAACTACTATGACATCAGCAAATACGGTGAGTTGACAGAACAACAGAAACGGATGCTGTTGCCGCCTTCTATCGGTGGTCGCCCGCGTGTCGTAGATGCGGATTAGAAGTATCGCGAGTAAAACTCGCTCCTACGAGACAGATCGGATACATATCGCGAGTAAAACTCGCTCCTACAGAAGAGAGATGGTGTGAAAATCATGAGCATGGAGAACACCGAAGCAAAACTCTACCGGGCCTGGAGATAGAGAAAGAAGGAATGTGTAAATGCTGAAGGTTCAACTCACTGGAAACCAGAGCGATTTTCTCAAAATCGTCGTCGCAGCGGTAGGGCGTGGTGATCTTGCAACCGTTCGCCGACTGCTCGACGATAATCCGGCTTGGATTCACACCGTCGGTTCACACGGTCGGACGATGTTGTGGGAAGCGGCGTATCGCGGGAAGTTGGAGATGATCGAACTTCTCCTTGAACGCGGTGCCGATATAAATCTGCCGGGTTGTTATCATATCGAGCATCGGGTCGAAATAACACCTTATTGTGTCGCACGGCATCAAGGACGCGACACTGCGGCTGAGCTGCTGCTTCAGCACGGCGCGACAATCGACATTCATACCGCTGCCTATCTCAGAGATTACGATACTGTTCTTTCGCATCTTAATAACAATCCAAGCCTCGTCAACAAAGGATACCTGCAGGCGGTGATGCTACCGGCGGGGCAACCGCATAGCTTTGAACACCGAGAAGCAGAATGGGCAACCCCGCTCTGCTATGCCATCGTCGGTGGAAACCTCAAGATTGTTGAACGCCTCATCTCGCGAGGTGCGACAATCAAGCCTCACAGCGAACGTTTCCTTGATTACGCTATAGCATACAATCGGGTGGAGATCGTTAAGGCGTTGCTCGAAAACGGCGCGGATCCGAACAAAGCACCACGTATCTTGGACGACGGTTCCGAAATGAGTCAGCTGCTCAAAAACCACGGGGCACCACCGAAGGACATAAACGACCCGGGTGATATGGGGTGGCCCATGCTCGTTTACGTCTGTCGCGGCGATAACGGGGAGCATCCAGACGAAATCCGACGGCTGTTAGCACTCGGTGCCAATATCGATGTTCGCAACTATAAAGGGAAAACGGGATTACATTGTGCAGCGAAGGCGGGTTTTCTTACCGTCATTAATCTACTGATCGAAAAGGGTGCCACGATTGACGCGCCCGATAACAACGGCGAGACACCACTCTTTGAGGCAATCCGATCGACAATAAAGGACGGTGAAAAACAGCGTGCTGCTATAGAAGCACTCCTCGTTAAAGGCGCGAATCCGAATGTTAAGAACAGGAAAGAACAGACCCCGTTGCAAATCGCACAACGGATGCGACGCGCGGATGCTGGAAAGATTGTTGCGTTGTTGCGAAAGTATGGTGCGGTTTAGAACGTAGGTTGGATTGAACCGAAAGTGAAACCGACGTTATGCTACAAGTCGTCCGGTTTGTAGTAGGGCGATTCACCGCCTGTTTTCGCGCGCCTCTACCAAGATGCATTACACACAGAAAAAACTCACACAAGACTTCACCAATCTCGGCATCGAAAAGGGAGATACCCTTTTTATTCATTCGTCTTTTAAGAGTCTGGGACCTGTTGATGGCGGGGCAGGCACGGTCATCGCTGCGTTAGAAGAAACCGTCGGTCAAAACGGGCTGATTCTGATGCCGACCTTCAGCCTTTTACCGAGTCGTGAAGCACGCGTCGCGTCGTGGGATATTGCGACAACACCTTCGACAGTCGGATGGCTGACAGAGTTCTTTCGGCAGATGCCCGGTACCTATCGCTCCGACCACTATTCCCACGCTGTTGCTGCACGCGGAAAAAACGCAGAAGCGTTTGTGGCAGACCACCTCCGACGCGAGGGGTATCAATCGCCGTGGGACCTCCATCCGTGGGGCAAGACTTACGGTATACACTCACCGATGTTTCGTGCATATAAATCAGATGCCAAACTGCTGATGATCGGTGTCGATTACAACACCTCGACCTATATCCATCTCGTTGAGGTTATCCATTGGAACAAACGCCTCACAGACGATCCGCAGGCAACGTTTATCGGGCTGAACCGTCTAAAACTCGGCGCGTTTTGGGAAGCACTTGGAAAATTGAGACAAAGCAAAGTAGGCGACTCAGATTGTCGGTTGTTCCACATCAAAACCTATGTGGACACGCTCTTAGCAGAAATAGAATACAACCTTGATCCATATCTCAGATAATGGACACCACATTCGCGATGCCCATGCGGTGTTCCTTTGGTTGTGCGCGGTGTTTGCTACCAACTTGGGCACCGTGAGATAAACGATTTAGGCGTTCTTAAGTACCCACCTTTTATTGTCCCCCACTATCTCCATCATTCGCTATGCTCCTTGGCGCGTCGCCATTACCTCAATATCAAACCCTTCTTTACGTATACGTTGATCGAAATAGAGAAGTGTGCAACCGATCACCCAGATCGGCAGCGTGAACGTCCCAACGCTTAAGTTGATAAAATACATCAGCAAATAAGAAAGCGGGAACTCGGCGCGCTTTATCGGAAAATGTTCCCAAACCATCACCCATCGAATTGTTTCATTCATAAGCTCCCCGATTTCAACAAGTCCCGCTAATATTAGCAAGGATCCGAAAGCGATGCGAAACACAAAATCAATAGTGGAAGAAAGCAGGAAAATCGCGAACATCGTGCCTATGACCTGCCACCATGTATGTCCAATCAAGTCCCGCCTACGTCTCAGTCCAATCCGTATTGATTTGCCTTCCACTAAAATAGCAGCAGCGAAAAAACACCAATAAGTCAGAAAACAAATTATGACGCCCCCCATAACCAATAAAGCAACTAAACCAAAGATAATCGTTAAGGATTCGGAGGATCCAACAACATTGAGAATTCCGCCTAACGGCAAAAGTAAGAGAAAAGTGAAGAACGTTGCCAGCACCGTGTATATAAGCGAACCGACGAAACACGAAAAAAATTGCCGTCCCGCACGTCCGAGGACAGCACCTGTTCTAATAGTTTTTTCCAAGTAAGCCTGCGCGCTGGCAAACACAAGTCCACTTACCACGAAAATAGCGACACCGAAAATAGCGACGATAGTGGGGACCCAGATGCCTACCATCTCTGCCTGTCCCGTCGAGTTATCAAAGAAACAGATGGATACCGTGATGCCCATCGCGATGAAATAACCAGCGGCTATCCGAAGAAACGACCAGAAATGCGTACGATAGAGGCTAAACGTCGTATCCAGAAGTTCACCAAGTCCCAACGGACGTAGTGTAGGGGTACCATTATTCGCCTGTGAAGGATCAATTTTCTTTGACACGGCTATTCCTTAACTGCTTCAGGAGGTCTCTGATGTTTTCAGCGAGTAGACTTCCTCTAAAAATTTATCGTAACTGATTGAACCCCTACCGCCCATCTTTTCGACGATAGGGCTGGCGATAGTGCGTGCGAGTTCCGAACGCCGGAATTTCGGGAGCATCCCCCGCCGTCCAAGATATTCACGGATCACCCCCAACTCGGTCTCTGTGACCAGTTCCGGTCGGATCCAATCTGAATAGGTAAATGTCTCCTGTGGTGGAATATTAACAGCGGGTGCCACTTTTGAATGCGTACCGGTAAGTCTCCGGTCTGTAGGTGCAGTTTTCACGACAAGCGTCCCCGCAGCCAAGTCCCCTAACCGTCGCCAGTCCTTATTTATGAGCATAGCGAGCAGTCCTGCGCCGTAGAAAAAAGGTAGAAAATCGACAAGCCGTACCAGATTACGGATCGCTGAGTCGGCGAAACCGATGGGGTAGCCACCTTCCTTAATGACGCGTAAACCGAGTGCGCGTTTTCCGAGAGATTGACCATTCGTGGTAACCTCAGACACCATGTAATAGCCCCAGAAAAGCGCGAAGACGATGATGCCCCCGAAAGCACCGAGCCAGTTACCAAGCGTATCCCCAAGTTCCCTTATGAAATTTCGGTTGACATAATACCCGATAAGGGCGATTAGCGCGAGCAGTCCGGTGTCAATCAGTGCCGCATAGAAACGCGATCCGATACCTGCTTTCTGAAAACTAAGATCAATCTGTTCCGGCGTCTCTATAGACAATTGTTCATTCATTTTGTAAAGTGTTGCTCCCTTTCGGTGTGAAAAGACTTGATTTTTGATAAAAAATAGAGTTTAATTATGTAAGGAGACCGGACTTAGGCAAATTGCGCAAATATTGGACATTTAAACCCCCTAAATCCCCCTTATCAGGGGGACTTTAAGACGGAAGGCGTAAATCCTATAAACCCCCTAAATCCCCCTTATCAGGGGGACTTTAAGATGGAAGGCGTAAATCCTATAAACCCCCTAAATCCCCCTTATCAGGGGGACTTTAAGATGGAAGGCGTAAATTCTAATAAAGAAAGTTCACATTCCGATTATAGCACAACGCATGCGTTATAGCAAAATCCACGAATCAGGGTGACTGAAAACTGGTAACTGATAACCGATAACCAACAACTATTTCTCGGTATGACAATTGCAGAATTTATTTCCAAAAAACAAGAGACTTGGAACGAGCTTGAGATCCTGCTAAACCGTCCGCGCAACGCGAGTGCAGCACAACTCAATCGGCTTGGGTATTTGTACCGGCGCGTCACATCTGATTTAGCGATAGCACGCCGCGATTTCCCGCAGGATCGGTGTGTTCCATATCTCAACGAACTCGCATCACGTGCCCACGCTAAGGTTTATCAGACTTCTCCTTTCAAGCGGGGCACCCTCCGGCAATTCCTTCATTTCGGTTTTCCGACAGTCTTCCGGGAAAACCTCGGTTTTATCGGTGCAGCGTTCCTGATGTTCGTCCTCGCATTTGCGGCAGCGTATTGGATCGCTTTGACGACCCCTGAATTCGCGGAAAAAATAGTGCCAGAACGTTTTGTATCCCACATCAAAGATTTGGAAGACGGTGCGTGGAACGATACATCCGCGGAGCGGCGAAATCTATTCGCATCTTTTGTGATGACGAACAACATTCGGGTCGCATTTTATGCCTTCGCGTGGGGCATCATGTTTATGGTAGGCACTGCCTATATTTTGGTCATCAACGGTATTCACATCGGCGGGGTTGCCGGGTTATGCGACGTTAATGGGGTCGCCATGGCGCTCTGGTCATTTGTGTCACCGCACGGTTATATTGAACTGACAACGATCTTCATTGCGGGTGGTGCCGGATTAAAGTTGGGGTATTCACTCATTGCGCCGTCACATTTTACCCGAAAACGTGCTTTGACGGATGCTGCAGGTGTCGCCATCCGCTTGCTCGGTGGATGCGTTTTCCTGCTCATCATTGCCGGCGCCATTGAAGGGTTCGTGTCGCCTTCCGGTCTGCCAGATACTGTCAAAATCGGGTTCGGTGCTTTGACAGGGATTTTACTGTTTACCTACCTCTTCGCAATGAAAGCCCCTAAAGCGGATACCTCGCCGCCATCGCGCGCATAAATCCTTTCCGCAAACACCCCCAGTCAAATCCTCGATTTCGCCTTAAGCTCCAAATATTTATTCACCACTGCCATCGTCAACCGATGCGCTGGAACATCGATTGTAATAACGCCGCGACGGCGCAGAATCTCTAATGTCGCGTGCTTCTCTTGTAATAACCGTTCAGCAATCGCCTTCTGATAAACCGATTTGGAGTCTTTAGTGCCTTGCTCTGCTAATGCGACGATGCCGGAATCTGTCAAGGTCACACAGACAACGAGGTGATGTCTGGAAAGTTGTGTTACGTACGTGGCAACCCCTTCAGCGGAATCGTTGTCCAAGATGTCGGTAAAAAGGATAATAAGCGCGCGTTTCCGCTGTTTTGACGCGAGATATTTGAACGCTTCTTGAAAGTCGGGTTCAACCGGATGAACAGGCAGCGCGTAGATGGTTTCTAACATCGTAAGAAACTGCTTTTTACCCGCCTTCGGGGCAAGGTATTGGTGGACACGATCCGCAAAAGCGATCAACCCGACCTTATCGCCTTTAAGCGTTGAGACATAAGCCGTCATCAAAGTGGTATTGACGGCATAATCCAATTTGAGCATCGCCTTTTGAGACGTTGACGCTGTAGTAGGCAACGTAGAGGTTTCCATAAGGATCGGCGATGCCATGAGTCTACCGGTATCCAGCAGAATCATAACGTCTTGGCTCCGTTCCGTCTCAAACTCTCGCACAATCGGCTTACGTTGACGGGCAGTGGCGTTCCAATCGATACGTCGGAAATCGTCGTCGGGTGAGTATTCGCGAAGCCGCTCCATCTCTGTGCCTTCCCCGAACTGCCGAGACGTTTTCAGCCCGATCTGATGGAGCATCCCACGCTTCACTAAGAGTTCATACTGCCGAACCGCTTGTAGATTCGGATAGACCTTTATCTCCGTCGTTGCGGAGACACGTCGCCGCCGAACGATCAGCCCTAAAACCCCCGAACACTGGAGATGGATATCTACGAACTGATAAATGCCACGCCGCAGCGGTGTGAGCCGATACATGACATCCAAATGTTGCATTGGTGGCACCTGACAATCGTGAAGCACCTGTTCGTATAGAAATTCGTCAGGAAAATCGTCTTTAATCCGCAGTCGCAACCGATGGCGAGAACGATTGATAACTTTCAGTGTTACAACATTCGCCACACCCAACGAAAATTTGGAACTCATCTCGCGCTGTATCTCAACGCGTTTAAACAGTGGATTTGTAGCGTAATCTATCGCGCTCACGCCAAACAGGAGTATCAGATAAGCACCCCCGATAAAGAGCAGATTCGGGGACACGTTGTAAAGTGCGATTGGGATAGCGACGGGAAATAGGAAAATGAGGAGCCGGTTGCTTAAATGCATCTTTCTACCTAACGCGGAATTTCAGCTTCTGCGAGTAGCCGTTCAATCACATCGTCCGGGGTTAACCCCTCAATTTCGGCATCGGGTTTCAACAGAATGCGATGCCGATACACATGGGGTGCTAAGAATTTAACATCGTCAGGCAAAATATAGTCCCGTCCTTGAAGTGCTGCGTAAGTTTTACTTGCTAATAAGAGTGCGATCGAAGCCCGCGGACTCCCGCCTAAAACCAATTCATTGGAGTTCCGCGATGCTTCAGCTAAACCGACAATATAATTGAAGATAGTATCCTCAACAGTAACGGCTTGAATCTCCGTTTGACACGCTTGAATCGAGTCACTGTCAACAGCGCTTTCAATCCCGACGGCTTCCAAGCGAGTGGCGTTAAACCCGTGGTGATAGTTCATCAAAATTTGGGTTTCCACCTCTCGAAGCGGATAATCGACACGTAATTTGAACAGAAACCGGTCGAGTTGTGCTTCAGGGAGCGGGTATGTGCCTTCATACTCAATCGGGTTTTGCGTCGCGACGACCATAAATGGTGGCGACAATTCATAGCGGATCCCGTCAATGCTGACCTGCCGTTCCTCCATACATTCCAAAAGCGCGGATTGGGTCTTCGCAGGTGCGCGGTTGATTTCGTCAGCGAGTAGCACATTCGTGAAAACGGGCCCCCGCTTGAGATTAAATTGGTTCGTCGCCAAATCATAGACGCTGGTGCCGACAATATCCGACGGCATCAGATCCGGGGTAAACTGTACACGACTGAATTCCCCGGAAACCACCATTGCCAGTGTCTTGGCAATTAGCGTTTTCGCTGTCCCCGGAACCCCTTCTAATAACACATGTCCGCCTGAAAATAGGCTGACAACGACAAGCTCAAAAAGTTCTGTCTGCCCGACAATAACTTTCTGCGCTTCCTGCTTCATCTTCTCAAAAACTGTTTGAACGAGATTACTCATATATTAAAATACCTTTTCATGACAAGAGGTCGCAAACCTTCCATCAAAGGCGTACAATTTAGGCAGTTTCGCCAGCGGCAACAGCCTGTTTTATGGCATTAACAACCCTGTCAAGGTTCTCTTCCGCAACACTGATTTCGATTTTCAATTTTGAATCAGTTTCTATCGGGTATCTATTGAGACGATATAACAATCTTGGGTCAACTTCCATTGGGTATCCGTTGACGCGATATAATTCGGTATGCGCGTAGCTACGCCCGAACCCGTGACTGACTCTCATGTTCCGAATACCGACACGCCTGAGTGCCTTTTTTATTTTCTGCAACTTGAACGGAAAAATGATACATTCTATCTTTTTCATGCGATTCTCCTTCGGGCGGTCAATTTTGTTCCGCCGATCTTCGCAATTTCACGATACGCTTCAACACGCTTCGCGACATCAAGCAGCTGCGACTCTGATATATGCTCAGACGGCTCCAAGTCCGTCATCAATTTTGTGAGTTCACCGTCTTCATCAATAACACCACGTTGTGCCAATTCTTCCAAAAAGGTGGGTGTATCCAAATTCGGATTAACACGCCAGCGGATACCGAGGTCAGCCTTGAACATGTCCCGAATATGCCGTAAAATCTCTGGACGTGTGTTGCCCTTCTGATAGAGTGCCGTCATCGCGTGAACGTATTCGGAACTCAGTCGCCTATTTTTCTCCTGTGCATCCAGCGGTTTACCGAATCGTCGTCCCCGCAGCGCAATAAAAACGAAGAGTGTCAGGCAGATAAACATCGCCGCCAGACCTCCGGGTGTTCGGAACAAAAGTGCCGCGAATGGATTCGGAGGCTTGGTTTCAACTGTGTAGTATTTTCTCACAGCAAGCCCGATCCGCGCCTTGTCGGGGAGTGTTGACATCAAATTGTAGAGGAACATCGCGTTGCCACTCTTCAGCAGCCAATATTGACTGAACAGGTTATCGGAAGCGATGAAAAAGGCGCGCCCTTCCCCGTCACGTAGCGTTACAATTACCGCATCGTTCTCTCTCCCGTAAAGCACAGCGACTTCACGTTCCGAAGGTACAATCGTGGCATCTGTACCGGTGTAAACTTCGTCAACTGGATGCTGTGGAAAGAGCCGTTCCTCCGGAATGCGTTGTGAGTGCCACAACTTTGTTTTTATCGCTCGTAGTTCCAAGCCAAATGTGGAATAGAGTTGACTTAACGCCTGATTTTCACCCGCCACGATTAGGGTGCCACCATCGTTGACGAATTTTTTTATATCCTGAACCTCCGTCTCAGTCGGTGCCTTATCGATATCTTGTAAGAACAACGCATCGTACCGATCCAGACGCGCAGGATATGTCGCCGATACTTCTGAGACGCGGAACTTTAACTTGCGTAAGGTCCGATAAAGTATCACCCTATCAGACACAAAGGAATCCGCGAACACCTGAGAACCGGTAAAGAGAATTAAGATGAAACTGAAGACAGATATTCCGACAATTCGCATTTTCGCCTTTGTGTGTGCCAGATAGGACTCGCACTCTGCAGGCGAGGTTTAAAACCCCGCCTGCAGTGAAGCTGCGTAAGTCCTAAGAAGGTGTAAATTTAGTGCCTTGCATAGACTTTCTGTAATAGGTCTCGATAACCCGCCACGGTCTCCGCATTGCACGGTTTATGTCCGTACCATACTTCATCAAAAACGGTTATCGCAGGTCCGAGTGCGGTGTGAAGTTCAGTATCCGCTTGTGCTTGGTGAAGGTATTCACGATTCGTTAAACTTTTATCGTAAGGTAGCACGCCGCGTTCTTGGAGATGCAAAATCGCTGAGAGATAGAGGAAACGGAGCGCTTCGCGAAAGTCGCTTGCTGCCTCTGCTGTCTCCGCACGTGCGAGCGCAGCCCGCTCTGTTTCCACATGCTCCAATTCAGTCGCCGTTCCTTCTTCCTGTCCATCACCGATCAGATTCAATCGGATTTGTCGGATAAAGAAGATAACCACAGCACCCAACGCAACGGCACCCAGTGGAAAGAGGATATATTTCAGATTTGCATCCCATCTCCTGCCATCTATGAGTTTCTCCAAATACGCTCGATATTCCTCATAAGAGACCGCCATTTCCGAACGGCGTGCCGCCAATTCTTCCCGAAACGCCTGTTCTTCCGCTGCTGCGGCAACAATCGCAGAAAAACTCACAAAGCAGACTATGATGTAAAAACAGATACTCTTTTTCACGGTTATATTGCCTCTTTCATAACATCTGCGCGTTGTAAATAGAGATGGGTCGTTAAAATCGCCCATATCGGCACCAAAAAGGTAGCAACCAAACCCTTGACAATAAGGATCGCCACCGTAGCAGGGACGCTCAACAACTGCGGCAGGACGACCTCAATACCACCGCCAATGAACAGGGTTAAGAATTTGAGAGGAGGTAACGCATCGCGAACCTGTGCGAGATCTGGAGTAAACATAGAAAACGCTAATAACGCAACACCGAGCAGCACCGACGTAACAACTGATGCTATCCAACCCGTTAGCAGATAAATCCCGAAAAAACGCAATCTGGCACCGCTGACCAGTGCATGGCTCCGACGGAAAATACCTATAATGGAGTTGTTCTCAAGGATGAGGCACGGATTGTAGAGACTCAAGGTTACCAGAAAATAGGCTTGGTAAACTATAGTCAAAATGAACACCAGCTCTATAGGTAATCCACGCACCAGTGAAGGTGCCAACCACGAAACTAAACCATTCAAATAACTAACGACATCCACACATAAAATAAAGAAGAAAAAGGCAATCAAAATCTTAAATGCCTTACGTCCAGACTGTCGCCACATTTCACGTGCGGTTGGATGTGTCACATCCTGTGCGACCTCAGAAACCTGTGAGCTACGCGATATCCGCGCAACAGCAAGAGACAATGGACAGAGCGTCAGTAGCAGAAGGATTACTGGACCGTAACCAAAACTGTGGACAGTGATCCCCCAGCTCCATGTAATTCCTTCACTATCCGTTGAAGTGAAATACGGAATCGGCAGGATCCCCCAATTTACGGCAGGCTCAGAAGATGCTGCTGCAGCGTCCTTTTTCGGCAGTGAGAGCGTCGGATAAACGCCGTTGTTTGTGTTAACATTACCGACAGTTGTATAGGCATTTTCGCGAAATTTCTCGTCAATATACTTTTCAGTCCGCGTGACACTGAAAAAAAAGACCACAACTTCTAAAGCGATTCCAATAATGACAACCGGTAACATAATACGCCAGAACAGTCCGCAGTGGTTCCGATACTGTGTGAAAATTGTTCTCGCAAGATTCGCGCGTTGGTTCTCAGCCATTCTGATTTCCCTCCGGGTGTGTTCGGAAAGTGTGTGGGCAAATTCTTAATCCGTCACCTGCATCTCAATATCAAAAGCCTCTTTCCGAATCCGCAGGTCAAAGTAGAGCAGGACGGAACCGATAGTGCTAATCGGCATTGTAAATCCAGTGATGACTAACGTCCCTAACCGCTGGATGGAGTAAAAAGGCCATCCAACTTCATCGGGTGTCGGGATATATAGACGGCGAAGTGTCTCCCAAAAAGGAGTGTCCTCAGCACCAGTCCCGCCGCCTAAAGACGACAAAAGCATGACATAAGAAGTCTGAAGTATAAATGCTATCATGAAGGAGATTACGGAAATCGCTAACATGATTCCACATACTCGCCACCAAGTCCCCTTAACCAATTCCGTGCTCCGTCGCAACCCATTCCTTGCAGTACTTCCCTCAACCAACACAGGAAGACTACAGAGTCCCCATCGAAATGCGAAATAGATTCCGAACGGAATGCCAATAATCGTAATAGATAATCCGACGACCCCCAGATAGTAGAGAATGCTACAACCGAGCAGCGGTAAAAAACGTTGCCATCCGTGTTGTAAGGCTGCTTGGGGGGTTATATCTCTATCTAAATACACTTGTGCACTTGCGTACATTAACCCGGCAGCCACCAAAAGGGATATCAAATAACTAACAATAGTCGTCAATACTGATATCATGGCACTTGCAATCGGTGGAGAACCCATAAGCGAATACACAGAAATATGATCCACCACAAATCCAAAAACAAGGTAAACAGCAATAATCCGAAAAAAGAGTCGAAAGTGACTCCGATAGAGACTAAACATCCCGTCCAGAATATCTACGAAAGACATCGGTTGAAGGGCGGTCGTCGCAATTTCAGTCGTATTATTTTCACGCGCTAAATCGTTGCGTTCGTTCATAGTGCCTCCAGAGGTCTCAGCAAAGTCGTTCCATTATGTTATTTTATCACACTTCGTTCACTACATCAAATGCCTCTGCACAGGGTGATTTAGTTTTAAGAAATTCGCGGGTTTTATGTTTTCTGTTACAAATCCGGTGCGGTTAGAAACACGCACCTACCGGTCCTGGGGGTCCAAAATTGGACGAAAAAAACCAAGAACTAAATAGCCTTGTGCCTATGAATTAAGGACTTGTATCTCAACATCAAATCTCTCTTTTCGGATACGCAAGTCATAGTAAAAGAGCGTTATACCGATCGCATAAATCGGGAACGTCAAGGCTTCTGCGCCAAGATAGACAATATACATAATCAGCGAATTCAAAGATGTTGGACGCATATCTGTATATTTCCAGCTGAGCAGATCTCCAATCGTCTCCATTAGGCTCCCGTCTTGAACGATTCCGAATAAAGCGAAGAGAACACCTAAAGAGTTCCCCAATATATAGTCTACGGCTATTTGAAGTAATAAAATTGCAAAAGTTATTCTGCAGACGCGCATCCAGGTCCCTCGGACTAATGTCCGACTCCGCCCAAATGCTTCCACAGTTGTATATCCTTCAAATAATACGGCAGGGCCGTAGAAAACCCAACCGACGTAAAATACACACAAAAAAGGCAAAGAGAGGAGTCCAAGCAGTGATAACATTGACATCCGAATTGAATCTGCTGTTAGAATCGTATAAGGGAGTAAAAAGAGCAGTGAACTGCCAAGATATATCCGAAAATGGGCACAAAACCGCTGTAATGCAATTTGAAATGTGACCTGTCTCCCCAAATAGATTTCGCTGCTCGCAACAACTAAAACACCTACACAGGACATATACACGAGGCTGTCCAACAGATCATCTATATCAGTAATTAAATTGTCGAAGTTTGGTGTGTTGTACCTTTCTAATAACCAGACGACTACCGCCTCTTGCAATCCGATCCAGACGATATAGATAGAGATTACCGCCAAAAATATCCGAAAGTGATTTCGATAGAGACTCAAGGCGTTATCCAAAATACCCCCGAGTTCCATCGGTTGTAACAGAGG
Source organism: Candidatus Poribacteria bacterium (assembly GCA_022821495.1). Lineage (GTDB taxonomy): Bacteria > Poribacteria > WGA-4E > WGA-4E > WGA-3G > WGA-3G. The sequence continues at coordinate 486 of JAJEDN010000081.1, read as the reverse complement.
TATTTGGCTGTTGTCGGTCTTTGGCGTATCCGTCGAATCTAACATCTGTTCTCCGAGCATCGTGTCTACGGTTCTTGAGAAACTGAGTTACTATATCGCGCTACGGAACTTAAGAACGATATAGAACTGTTGAAGTGTTTTTATGGTAGATTTTAGAATTACTTATACACTTCCAATGCAAAGTCAACCCCCTAAATCCCCCTTATCAGGGGGACTTTGAGACGGAACTGGGTTATTGATAAATGTCAACTTATTTCTATAATTCACCATAGTTCGCGAGCAAGGTCTCGGCTATGCAATCATTCTATAGGTTTCGCACCTTTGTGTCAAGCACAAAGACATTCGTTGGCAGGGTCATTCAATTGTACGATTTTTCATTTTATGAGGTTAACTGCGAGTTTAGGTTGAGCTGCGAGATATTGGAGTGCGTCAGTGATTTTTGTATGTCCAGTAAATCGCAAAACAGAGATAGCTGCGTTTCGCATA
>JAJEDN010000077.1 GCA_022821495.1 Candidatus Poribacteria bacterium | reverse complement strand
AGTAGTGTGGTTAGCTCTTAGAATGCCATCTCATGCGCTAAAAATCAAGAAACTTTTTGAAAACAAAACGCATTTTCATAACACGACACGCGCTGAGGCAATGCCTTCAGCAGTCGGACAATAACTTTGATAAATGTCAGTCATATAATTGCCATAAAGGAACAGAACCAGATCCATCAACAATCACGACGAGACCAAACCCAATGCCAACGCAACTGCTCACGGTAAACGCAATTACAAAAGGGTTCACAGGGACCCAAACGCCTATAGTTAAAAACATTAGTTTCAGCGTATATCCCAACGAAATTTTCGCGCTTTTGGGACCGAGTGGCTGTGGCAAGACGACGACCCTGCGTCTTATTGCAGGGTTTGAAAAGGCGGATGCTGGAACCATCGCTATGGAGAAACGGATCCTCGTGAGCAACGAGGTCCATCTGCCTCCCGAATCGCGAGGCATCGGGTTCGTCTTTCAAGACTATGCCCTCTTCCCACACAAAAATGTTATTGAGAACGTCGCCTTCGGTCTCCGCAGAATGTCCAAAAGAGCGAAACGCGAGCGGGCATTAGATGTCCTGCGTATGGTCGGTTTAACGGGACTCCAGACGCGTCTACCGCACCACCTCTCAGGCGGAGAGCAACAACGTGTTGCACTGGCGCGCGCGATTATCGCACGTCCGAAACTCCTCCTTTTAGACGAGCCTTTCTCAAGTCTTGACCCGGGGTTAAGACAGACAACTCGTGAAGAAGTCCGCACCCTCCTGAAAGCCGAAGGCATCAGTGCTATACTCGTCACACACGCACAAGAGGAAGCATTAAGTTTTGCTGAACGGTTGGGAGTGATGAAGGACGGGGCACTTGAACAAATCGGCACGCCTGAAGAGATGTATCGTTATCCGAAAACAGCCTATGTCGCTGACTTTTTGGGGCAGACGAATTTCATTCAGGCACACGTGGAAAATGGTATTGCCCAAACTCAGTTTGGACGCGTAAAAGTGGACGGTGAAGCCGCCGGTGATGCGCTGCTCTCAATTCGACCGGAGTGCCTAAAAATGATGGCTTCCGATGCTTGGGCGAGCGGTGCCAAAAGCGGACAGATCGTCGGCCAGACGTTTAGAGGCTATGATCTCACCTATCGCGTTGAAATCAACGGTCAGGACTACTTCGTCCAGACCGATTACAACTGTCCCTTCCAAGTTGGCGATATTGTCATGTTGAGAGCGACATCAGCCGTAGCAGTTACACCCCCAAATCATAGTGAAGTCGATCAATTTGATGAAGGCTAATCACAGCATCTCTCGGATTTCATTAATCCCTTGAATCATCCGTGTGAACGCTGCGACTAATCTATCAATTTCGGCATGTACCTCGGCATCTTCTCCATACCGTATTGCATCCTCAACGCCAGGGAAAACCACTGCTGCATAGCCTGTATTGAATCCCGGCGCATAGATAAGATGCTTAAACCACGGACGCAGTGACAAGCCGGTCTCACTTGTCAAACGCCGTTCCAGCTGATACAACCGTTGGTTTATTTCCGAAATCCGGGACAGGTCATCAGAAGCGAGGTACCGCACGAGAGCTTGGTTCAATAACCCCGCTGCCTGTTGCCACTCTGTCAGCAGACCATCTAACGTTTTAACGCCCCGCGCAATTTTGCTTTCTGAACCGGAATTTTGTAACAGTTTCACAGGGGTCATCAGGTCCGTCGCGTAAGTCTCATAATCAAAGGGTAAAATATCAGCGTTAGCAAGCCGGAGCGCGAGGAGCCCCCAGATTTTTGACATCGCGGCTTGATACTGAAACGTTGGATCCCCAAAGTGTTCCATCCAATAAAAGTTGTCCTGCATAGCGTGATAAACGCCATAAGCACCGCTGAATCCCATACTGATTGCCGGAATCCCTGCATGTCCAACAAATGGCGAATGATCAGAGCCGCTGCCGAGATTTCCGACCTGCGGTATCTCCTTGCCCTGTGCTGTTCTCCAACGCTCGTAAACCGACTTTAGCGTCTGTGGGTCAATCACATTCTGGGTTACTTCCCGGATTAATTCTCGTAAGGACGGAATCGCGCTCACATAGAACCGTCCGCCTGTTGCCGCTATATCCACGTTAAGATACGCGATAACTTTTTCCTGCAGCTGCGACTTCAATTCTTCAACCCATTCGGTTGAACCAAGGATCCCAAATTCCTCGGCATCCCATGCGGCGAAAACGATGGTCCGCTTCGGACGCGTCCCTTTTTTGGCGAGTTCACCCAATGACTGTGCGACCTCTAATAGCGCGGTTGTACCGCTCCCTGGGTCCGCAGCACCGTAAACCCATGCATCGTGATGGTTCCCTAAGATTACCCACTGATCGGGATATTCTGTGCCTTCTAACGTTGCAATGACATTGTAAATCGGACGGGTGCTGTGATCGCAACGGACTTTAATGCGAACCTTAGCAGGTCCGGGTCCGATATGATAAGCAAAAGGTAAACCACCCTGCCATTCTGATGGGACGTTCATTCCGGCAAGTGCTTTCAGGAAAGGTTTAGCATCTCGATACGCGATCGGAACTACAGGGATTTTGGGAAGGTCTGTGGCTTCGGCAATCGGAAGTCTTTCTGCATCTTTCGTTGCAGCCCAACCCGGTGTTAGCGGATCACTGGCATGTTGGAAGATATATTTTACCGTTCCACGCTGTATCGCATCTTCCGAACGCCATGGACCGCGAGGGTAGACATCCCCGCGCATATATCCATCGTCCTTCGGATCCGAGTATAGGATTAACCCGACTGCGCCGTTATCACCGGCGACTTTTGCCTTCACACCGCGGTAACTGCCACCATATCGGGCGATGCAGATTTTTCCTGCTACTGAAATACCGCGTTTCTTGAGAATTTGATAATCTTCGGGCAACCCCCTGTTGACATAGATGAGTTCTGCTGTTACATCTCCGTCTGGCGAATAGGCATTATATCCTGCCACAATCTCGGTCTCATAAGAATCCTTGTCCCATTCCCAACTCTCTTCTTTGCTAACCGCGACATGCTGGACAGGTGAAACAAGCTCCACGTGTACCTCAAGCGGATGCGGAAGATATACATGATATTCATACACCTGAACCTGTAGACCGTAGTTCTCAAATTCAGTGCGCAGGTATTCCGCGACTTTACGGCTATTTTCGGTCCCCGCGAGATGTGGTTCTTCAGTTAGATGCCTTAACCTATGCCGGGATCTTTCTGCTGAAACGTGTTCTTTAAAATCAGTTTCATACTGCTTTTGCGTAGCGGCACTCTCCGCAGTGAACCCTCGCATCCCAAAGACATTACGCGCAGAAAAAGTGAATACTGTAAGCAGACAGAGAAAACAAAAATTCAATCTCCAAATCCATTTTGACAGACACATTATATTTTTTTGCATTTTAATCAGCGATCACCCCTTTCTATTTTCCTAAATCATAACATATTTCCCGTGCGTGTCCACTAATTTTTTTATAATATCTCTAAAGATTGACATGACCCGCAGGATTTGTTAAAATAATAGTGGTATCAAACATTGATTGTGAGGGATATTTAAATGGAAGCGAAGATTCTAATTGTTGAAGATGAACGCGATATCGCGGAGTTACTACGATATAATCTACAAGAAGCAGGGTTTGAAACAGATTACGTCCGAAACGGCACAGATGCATTGCATCGGGCTGTTGAAAAACCACCAGACCTTATCTTACTCGATTTAATGCTCCCAGAAGTAGATGGAACCATTGTTTGTCGTTTATTAAAAAACGATCCGAGAACAAAAAACATCCCTGTCGTCATGGTAACCGCGAAGACGGAAGAAAAAGATAGGGTTACGGGGTTAGAACTCGGTGCTGATGATTACATCACAAAGCCTTTTAGTCCGAGAGAAGTGGTACTACGGGTGTCAGCGGTGTTACGCCGCATTCAAGTCGGTAAACAGGCAGAAGACACCAAACGGATCGAAACACATGGGCTAACAATCGATCTCGACAAACATCAAGTGCTGACCGAGAACGGGCCCATCGACCTGACGGCTACCGAATTTAAACTCATTACGCTATTCGCAGAGTTCCCCGGCCGTGTCTTTACGCGCGATATTTTAATGGATGTGATATGGGGCCAAGATTATTACGGCATCGATCGAACAGTAGACACACACGTCAGCCGTCTGCGCCGCAAACTCGGTGAATTTGGGAAGCATATTGAGACGGTGCATGGGGTCGGCTACCGGTTTAAGGAAGGTCGTTAGCCCCTTTAAAATACGCTTCGATGTCGGTCAGATCAAAGCGAAAAGGTGATGCCTGCTACGTGTGCAGCACATCGGAAAATAAAAAAGTGTAATTCAATGCGAAAGGGAACCGATAAGGTCTCCTCTCGCATTGAATTACACTTTTAAGATTAATTACAGATTCTATCTTGACACCTATGGAAATTCTACACCCAGTTTTCGACACACCTTCCGGATTTTGTTAATCGCACCGCCTATCTGCTTCCCGTTCCGCGTGACACCAAAAAGATGTTGGCTCACAACCCGGCGAGAAATGCCGAGGATACTCCCAATTTCTTCCTGCGTTTTGCCTTTATAGAAGTAGAGTTGGAGACACTCGGTTTGACGTTCGGTCAACTCCTTCGCAATAATTTGACGAATCTGTTCTAAGACTGCCTGCCGCTTGGCACGACGTGCTTCGGCATATTCGTCATCAGGTGCTCGATACCAGAGATAGTCCTCAGTGGTAAGTTGGTCAAAAAAATCCGGTGGGACCGGAATCTCCCAAAAATCTGGATTAAATCTTGGCATAGATAGAGCAACTCCCTCAGTGTGAGGCGATCGCGCCTATGCCATTCTCAATCAAATTGTCGATAATGGACAGAGGCACCATCGCCTTGAACTGAATACGTTCAAATGAAATGTAGCGTGGCTTAAACTTACTCTTAATGACATGATAGGTACCTCCTCTTTCTTATTGTATGTCTATGTTTGTAATAATTTAAAACGGTACAAGGGTGCCAGTGACACTTCAACAATGACCACCGCTTGCAAACTGTCCGTAATAGTATACTAAAAAACAGAAAAATATGCCATAAAAATTGGATTCAGGGCGTAACGCATGCATCCTGAACCGAAATAGCATACTTTGAAGATAGGGCAAAATGGGGGACAGAGGGGTATAAACCCTCCGTCCCTTTCCAAAGAGTGCGACACTTAGTGTCACACCACAAGGGCGCGACACTAAGTGTCACACCTCCTCTGGTTTGCTAACATAACAATTTCCTCCTTTTTCTCTCTACCGCGATGAAGCGGCATTAGGATACCATCGCCATTAAAAAATGACAATGATTCGCTTAAACACATTTTCGGATGCACTTTTGCACATTTTCGCGAAAAAAAATAAAAAAATTATTTCCAAGACTTAGGCACTGCTTCTTAAAGTCCCCCTGATAAGGGGGATTTAGGGGGTTAAAAATATGCGAAAAGTCCCCCTGATAAGGGGGACTTAGGGGGTTTCTTCCAAGGGAACATTACAAGTCCCCCTGATAAGGGGGATTTAGGGGGTTATCCGATATTTTCTCAGTTTGCATAAGTCCTGTTGCTATTGCCATGTAACCTCGGTCATATCCCATAGCATCACCACACCATCTTCGTCTATACTGGCAAGTGTGTGTCCATCCAGACTGAACGCTAATGCCCGGACCCAGGTTGTATGCCCAGTGAGGGTAACCGTGTTTCCCTCAGTGAATGTGTCTTGCAAACGAATCACTTCAAGAGCTCCACTCGCAAGTATGCGTCCATCCGGACTAAAGGCAACAGATAAAACACTACCTCTTGTCGGCTCTTTAAAGGTGTTCAACAGTTTACCGGCTTCCACATCCCATAAACACATTGTGGCATCATCACTGCCACTCGCAAGCAAGGTGCCGTTTGGGGAAAATGTGACAGCAGCAACCTCATTCGTGTGCCCGACAAGTGAGCCTTTGAGTTTACCGGTGTGCACGTCCCATAACTGAATCACTTTTTCATCGGTTGCACTGGCAATTGTCTGTCCATCGGGACTCAGTGAAATGGCTCTAACGCCTTGGCTGGGTTCCAGTTCTGTAATGTTCCCTATAATGGTTTGCAGGGGCTGACCCGTGTCCACATCCCAAATACGGATGGTATTGTCCCAACTTCCACTTATAAGTGTCGCACCGTCCGGTGAATAGACGAGAGATGGGACTCCTTCTTCGTGTCCAGTGAGTGTTTTTAGGAGTGCTCCGGTGTCCACATCCCACACACGAATATGACCGTCCCAATTCCCACTCACAAGGTTTCGTCCATCTGGGGAGTAGGCTATTGAAAGCACTGTATCTGTAGGTCCGGTGAGAGTTCTTAGAAGTTGTCCGCCTTGTATATCTCGGATCGGAATTGTGTCGTCTCCTGTCCCGCTATGTGCAAGCATCTGACCATCCGGTGAAAATGCCACCGCTCTCCCAAAAGAGCCGGTATGTCCGACGATCGTCTTCAAGAGTTTGGTTGTCTCCGCATCCCAAAAACGGATCGTCCCATCGAAGTAACTCATACTGGTAACGGTTTTCCCATCGGGTGCGTAGATGACAGTATCGACGACTTCGGTATGTCCAGTAAGGGTTTTCAAGAGTTTACCTGTGCTGGCGTTCCAAAAACGGATTGTTTTATCCCAACTGCCGCTCACAAGTGTCTTGCCATCTGGCGAGTAGGTCATAGTATTAACCGCGGATGTATGTCCAGTGAGTGTTTTTAGGAGTGCTCCGGTGTCCACATCCCAAATACGAATTTTGGCATCTTCTTCAGCACTCGCCAGGGTCCGACTATCGGGCGAGTATGCGACACTATAAATCCTTTTTGCACGCTCGTTGATCGTCTGCAGGAGTTGTCCTGTTTCCACATCCCAAATACGAATTGTCCCGTCTTCCCAACCGCCACTTGCCAGCATTTTTCCATCATTTGAATACGTGATAAAGCGGATAGACGTAGCCTTTGTGTTAAGATCTTTGTGTCCTTTAAGGGTCTTTAACGGCTTACCGGTGTGGAGATCCCACAGTTGAACCGTATTGTTCCAATTTCCGCCTGCAAGGGTTTCTCCGGTAGGGCTGAATGCTAATAAATAGGTTCGATTCGCTTCTCCTACAAGCACTTTACGCAATTTCCTTGCCTGTAGGTCCCATAAATAAACGCTGCCGTCACTCGAAGCAGCAAGCGTCTTCCCATCAGGGCTGAGGCGCATATCTTCAGTGAACGGTTCTGTGATAAGATCCAGCTCTTCACCGGTGCGGACATCGTATATCCAGGTGCCGATCGAACTCAAAACGGCGAGACGGTTACCATCCGGCAAATAGACGCAATCGGTGAGCGTGCCCTTCCCAAAACGCGCAATCGCGCTTTCAGGCAATCCCCATCGGGTGTAATCTTGCGCGGAACCGCTTGGAAGAAAAAGAGCGGAAATTAACAACAGGATAAGCGTAGTAGAAAATAATCGCGCTGTTCTCATATTTATAAGGGGGTCCTCCGAAACAAAGTTAAACGAGATGATTCTGTCTGGCTATCTATACACACTTTTGGATGCACTTTTGGAAGTAACAGCATTATACAACCGGTCAGCAAAAAATAAGGGACAGAGGCGTATTCCCTCTGTCCCTTGTATAGGATATGCTTTGCGTGTTTACGAAAAATATAAATATCACTCCTCAGGCTCAAAAAACAATTTAAGCGGCGCACTTAACTGTGGGGTCATATCTTGATCCTCCACCGTTTCTTCGCCTGCCCAATCGCTGCGTTCAATGCCCATCGTGTAAGCCTGCCGGGTTGTGTCGGTATAACTCAGGTACTGGAAACCAGCATTCTCAAAACATATCAGCGCGGGTCCGTTATCGGGTGAGACCTGTAGTGTAACCTGCTCAGCACCGAGCACCTCAAATGCGTAACGCACGGTTTCAATGAGTGTATCCGTGCCGTATCCGCGTGCGCGATAATCCGGTCGAATGATGACGAATTTAATAGCAACCGTGTCGGCATCACGCTGGAGCAGCATAAAACCGATGAGGAGGCGCGAGGTCCGGATTTCAATAGCAAGTGCGTGGGTCTCCGTGCCTGCCGTCCAACGGTGCCAATCCTCCAGGAACATCTCAAACGACACCCGTGCTGCGTAAAGCAGATTTCGGATGCCCGGTCGGTTGATCCATCCCCAAATTTGCCGAAGTTCACTCTCAGTGGTCTGCCGGAGCTGTATACCGCCGCTGTAAAGCCGTTCCAGCTGCCGCAACTCGCTCCGCAACCCTTCCAATTGGACAGAGTGCACGCCTATTTGTGCGCCCGCAGTCCGAACTTTCCGCTGATTCGGCTGATCCATGAATTTCGCCTGTTTGACTCTATTCTGAAAGTATCCGAGTTTCCGTTCACTCCTTTCAATAATACGTAGCAAGTTATTAATCGCATCCGACCACTTCTGAAGGTCAGCGTTTGCGTCGTCGCGTGTTTCGGTCCGTTCTTCGCTTATCTGAGTTTCGTTCATATCTCCCTTCCTTGAATCCAGAGATCCGTAGATAACTTTCATATCGGAGTGGATTGATACTGCCAGTTTCAACTGCTTGTTTAACAGCACACGCCGGTTCGTGCTGGTGTGTACACGCCGCGAATTTGCACTCAGGAATATAAGGTCGCATCTCAGGAAAATGGATATCTAAACCCTGTTCATCGTCGATCTCAAGCAGACCCAATGTCCGTATGCCGGGTGTATCCGCCACGAATCCACCGACTTCAAGCGGCAACAGCATGACTTCCGTTGTGGTATGCCGCCCTTTATGGATGCGGTCATCGACTTCCCCTGTGCGCAATTGGAGTCCCGGTTGTAACGCGTTAAGGAGAGAAGACTTCCCGACCCCAGATGAACCGACAATTGCGGAAATCTTATCCTGCATGACCTCGCGCAATTTATCAACACCGAGACCCGTCATTATACTTGTATAAACCACTTTATAGCCTAATTCTTCATATAATTTGAGTTCGCGTTGTACATTCTCCAATTTTGCGAGATCCATTTTGTTGATACAGATCACCGGTTCCACATCGGATGCCTCTGCTGTAACGAGGAATCTATCAAGCATCCGCAGCTTGAGTGTCGGATGTCGGGCAGCAAAAATGATAAGCAGTATCTCAAGATTCGCGACGATGACTTGTCGCCAGCCGTCCATACGCGTACGACCAAACTGGGTGTCACGCGGGAGACATTCCTCGATGTACCCGTTATGCTCCGTAGGTTCCGGCGTTGAAATGTGGACCCGATCACCGACCGCGACTAAATCGACGTACGGCATCTCTTTCGTCTCTGCCAACCGTCGTTTTTCATCTTCAATGAGGTGGTGCCGCAAGGCGCAAGTATAACACTGTTTGCCAACTTGGACCTCGTACGCACCCCCTCTCGATTTTATGACAATGCCTTCCATAGTTAGATTTACCTGCGAAAGGATTAAAATGTGTCGTTTGTAAAGTGCGCGGTTAGACGCAACCCAAATTCGCAACAAAACCGCGCACTTACGACGGCACTCTCTAATTACCGGGATTCCGCCAGACGATGCGCCCACGCGTTAAGTCGTATGGAGAAAGCTCAACGGTAACCTGATCCCCCGGAAGCACCCAGATTTTATGCTGCATCAATTTACCAGCGAGGTACGCCACAACTTTGTGGTCGTTCTCTTCTAACTGGACATGAAACAGGTTCCCCGGCAAGGATTCCAGGACGACCCCGAGCACGCGGATAGCAGTCTCTTTATTATTAACATTTTTAACGGATTCATGAACTTCGGGCGTTACGTTTTCGTGTTTCATTTTTTTCTCCTTTTTGTGATAATTGATGTTCTTTATTAACACTCTATTGGATGCACTTTGTTAACGATTTGTTCGGAAAAAAGTTGACATCAAGCCTCGAAAGTTGTAAAATGCAGAAGAAAGAGATTCCATGTTTACTTTTTTTATAGGACTTACGCAGCCCGCTTCGCAGGCGGGGTTTTAAACCCCGCCTGCAGTGCTTTATTTTTATAGGAGAAAATCATGAGCCAAGCCTTACCTCTCGTAGCCTACCCTGACCTCGATAATCAAGTCAAGGCAATGGAAGAAGACGGGTATGCCTATTTACCGAAGGTTATTGACGAGGCGCAACTTGCGGAACTTCGCGATGCGATGGATCGACTCACTGCGAATCCTGACAGTTTCGACCGGCACAGCCTGCCCGAGAACGGCAGCGGTTTCCTTAACAAACATATCAATAACGCCTTCAACCGCGACCCCGTTTTTCTGTCGTATCTTGACAAGTCTCCGGTCATTGAATTAGCAGAAGCGGTTCACGGTGCCGACTGCCATGTCATCGGCATGACAGCATGGGTAACGGGTCCCGGTCGCCCCGATCAAGGATTGCACACAGATTGGCTGCCCATCCCATTGCCAGCAGATATTTTGGAAGACCCACGCGTCAAAGTTCCGATCTTCATCACAACCGCCCATTACTACCTTGATGATCTCTACGAGGATCTTGGTCCGACAAAATTTGTTCCGGGTAGCCATTTTTCTGGACGACGCCCCGATGGTGAAACGGAATGGAAAGGTGCACAGGAACAGAGTATCCTCTGTAATGGTGGCGATGTCGTGATTTTCCGGAGCGAGGTCTGGCACCGCGGCACGGCGAATCGGAGCGATCAGACCCGCTACCTTTTACAAGTGCATTACGCGAACCGGATGATCACACAGAAATTTCCACCCTATCTGAACCGATTTCAGTTCGATGCAGCGATCTTAGCACAAGCGACAGAACGTCAACAACGTTTAATGGGTAACCACCGCCCCGGTGCCTACGATTAATCCTAAATTTTTTCAGAGATAGGACTTACGCAGCCCACTTGCAAGCGGGGTTTCAAACCCCGCCTGCAGTAATATGGCAGGGTTTCAAACCCCGCCTGCAGTAATATGTAATTATCATAGAAAATGCATAAGTCCTGAGAGAACAATAACTGCCACCGAGGACAACAGTTGCCTTCAAACAGAAACGAACCTATCGGGACACTGTCCAGCCCCAATGTTATCAGCGAGGAACCGCATGGGAGAATTATTGCTCTCAGTCTGTTCCTCGCGTTTCTATGGGGCGGCAATTCGCCCTCTATCAAAGTCGGTTTGCAAGATTTCCCACCGATGGCGTTGGCATTCTTCCGCTTTGTGATAGGTCTTGTCGTCGTTGGCGGTTGGTCGCTCTTTCGTCGTGTCTCGCTCGGTTTACGTCGCGGTGAATTCGTTCGATTGGTGCTGCTGACAACGATTTTCATACTTCAGATTATCTGTTTGAACACCGGTACCCAACTCACCACAGCCTCCCGCTCCACTATTTTTATTAACGTCTACCCTTTTTTCACCGCGCTCTTCGCGCATTTCTGGATTCCCGGCGAACGCCTCTCGGTTCCGAAGACATTAGGAATTATCGTCGCCTTCAGTGGCGTTTTCATAACCGTCGCTCCGAACCTCGGTGAAGGTGAAACGAGTGTTCTCGGCGATGTCCTTGTGCTCATCAGCGGCTGTTTCTTAGGGCTCCGCGTCGTCGTGACAAAACTGCTCGTTCAAGCCATTCATCCGTACCGACTCTTGGTCTGGTATTTAAGTTTAAGTCTCCCGTGCTATGCTGTCCTGAATCTGCTACTGGAGCGCGGTGAGCCGATGCAATTGACACTCGCGAGTGCTGCTGCGCTCCTTTACCAAGGCGGCATTATCGCGGGGTTCTGTTTCTTAGCGTGGACCGCTGTGCTTGAGAGATACAGTGCGAGTAAATTGGTTGTGCTTTTCTTTGCGACACCGCTTTCGGGTGTTGTGTTCAGTTATCTGGTCTTAGGTGATGAACTTACATTGAGTCTGCTCATCGGTGCCCTTCTCGTGGCAGGCGGGATTTATCTGGTAAACATCCGGCGTTGAAGTGGTCAAGAACAAAATTTACTTGCGTTCAGGCTGTGGTTCCATCGCTGGGTAGATTTCTATATCAGAACGGTTTATGAGTACACCGGTGTAGAAAGTGAGCCAATCCCCGCACAGCTCAATAGACATGAAATCGTCTTCCCCGCTGGCGTATTCGTGGAGTTCTACCTCGAATTTTTCTTCGCCTTCGGCATCCGTAACAGTGAGGGTAGCGTTCACAATATCCTGTCGGCTATATTCAATAGCGATATCCTCGTTTTCATTATCAGGATCAGGATAATAGAGGGTCATATCGTCAGGCAGTGGATCGCCGAGTTCGCATTCATCATCAACAATCCACCGCGAAATCTCGTATTCGTCCTTCGTTCCTGGGATATGATCGACACCGACCACGACCTCTTCTTCAGCATCACGGATGTGATACATATAGCGCCGTAGGTTGTCGCCTTCATACTTTTTGCGTATGACCAGTTTGAAAGCACGCGAAGTATCTCCCGTCTCCTCATAAGTGATGATGTCGGAGAGTTCAATCATGCTATCCATCGGGATGTCAACCAATTCATGCCGTTCCGGTTTTTTGGGTTCGGTCTCTTTCTGTTTACCGAACAAGGATCTCCCACCTTTTCTACCAAATAGTGCCATACTACCACCTAAAAGTAACCTTTATTGTACATGACTAACATAATAACACCAACAACCAGGAGGCTCCCAAAGATCAGGAGGAACCACGTTGCGCCGGATGTCTTTTTCTCAACATAAACGGTCCGGGTAGCCGGTGGTGCCCGCGTTTGCGGTGTTGTCGCAGTCGGTGTCGTTACTGTCGGAGTCTCTTGAGCAGCTGCGAGGAGTTCCTGTTTGATTGCCGCCTCATCAGGGAGTTCGTCAACAGTGTAAACCTCCGCGCCATTCCCATAAAACTCATCTGGATTTTCTTCAACGTAACTCGCCACGTAGTCTTCATCGCGATTTGTCCCCGGATCCACGTAATTCGAGTTAGGTTCGACCCCTTGGTTTTCGTAGTAATCCCGATAGAACTCATATTCTGCTTGCTTCTCGGCACTCCAGTGAGACCGATCATACTTCGGGTGGTGATAGTGCCACAAGTAACTACGCTGAATCGCGTGGTTATAGTAGTCATGGAAATAGATACCGAACATCAGATTATTAAACGCCATCGCTGCAGTCATACTATACATCGAATACCCCATCACAGGATAATAACCACCATAGTTGTTGATGTTAATAGTAGAACGTTGATTCCGGCGGGCACGCGCAGTTTGTCGATCCGCTGTCCTGACTTGACGCTTCAAAGTACGATTTTCCGCCTTGAGTTGTCGCACCTGTTTTCGGTTTTGTGCAGTCGTTGTGCGTTGTTGGCTCCGAGAGGCATTGCGCGTCGCAGTCGTGTTTCGGTTTGTTGCAGTCGTCGCTTTCGCACGGCTCGTCGCTGTCTGTTTTTGACGTGCTGTCGTGCTTGCACGCGTGCCGGTAGTTCTCGTTGAGTTGCTTCTGCTATAGGTGCTTCTTGCGCTGCGTGTCGTCCGTGTCGAAGCACGCGGACTGCTATAAGAACGACTGGTACTGCTACGGCTCCGTGTGTTACTATAGGAACGTTTCGGTGCACTGTAACTGCGGCGGCTTGAGCTGCGACTAAAACTCCGGCTACGACTGAAACTCCGCCCGCCACGGCGACTCTCTACAATATCTGGTGCTAAACTGAACAAAAAGACAATTAGGACTGTGAGAATTGAGAATTGTTTTAATTTCCGCTTCACCGTGTTACTCCTCCTTAGATTTTTTGCTGAAAAACTTGACAAAGAACACTGAATTTGTTAAAATAATTAGAAATATCTATAAATGCGTACCGGTTTCGTTCTTGAAACCTCTATGTGCCTGTAGCTCAGCTGGATAGAGCGTCAGCCTCCGGAGCTGAAGGTCGGGCGTTCGAATCGCCCCAGGCACTTTCTTTACTTAATGAACAGTGTGTCAAGACACACTATTACCACGTGAAACCCCATACTTACCATTTTAGATTATGTTAACATTAAAAAGGATAGTTGTCAAAGATATTTTCAGCGAATATTCAGGTTTCCAACGAGCATTGCCTCTCTTCCTCGAAAGCTTACCTAAATAACAGACAAATTGTTCAAACCTTAGTGAATCATTATAGATGACTGTATATGATTGAATCGGTTGTTCCGTTGAGGTAGCAACTTAGGTTATTTTAACTAATGAAAGGAAAATATGGCACTTGACGTACGCGACGCGCGCTTATTAGACTTGGTTGACACAACGGCAGCCATCGAACAAATAGCAACAGACTGTCAATTTACCGAGGGACCGCTCTGGCACGCGACAGGACAGTTTCTACTTTTTAGCGATATTCCGGCAAACAAGATGCGGAGATGGGATGCTGACACGGGGATGACGATTTTCCGTGAACCCTCCGGAAAGTCAAACGGCTTGACTTATGATAAAGGCGGACACCTGCTCGCTTGTGAACACGCGAATCGCCGAGTCTCCTTTACAACAGCGGATGGCGAACTCATCACGATTGCCTCACACTATCAAGGTAAACGGTTGAACAGTCCGAACGACATTGTTGTGAAATCCGACGGAAGCATCTATTTCACAGATCCACCCTACGGACTGAGTGCAGCATACGGAGTCGAATCGGAAAAGGAACTCGATTTTCAAGGGGTCTACCGTTTGTCTGCTGATTATGAGACGTTGACGCTCCTCGTTGACGACTTCGATAGACCTAACGGCATCTGCTTTTCACCGGACGAATCTATCCTCTATATTAACGATACCGAACGGATGCATGTGCGTGCATTTGATGTTCAATCTGATGGCACAATTGCGAACGATCGTGTCTTCGGTGAAGAAGAGGGGGACAATGGTAAACCTGACGGTATGAAGGTCGATGTCCAAGGGAATGTTTATCTAACGGGTCCGAACGGGATTTGGGTCTTCGCGCCAGACGGCACACACCTCGGAATTATTCTTGTCCCGGAACGTTCCGCAAACTTGGCATGGGGTGGCGATGATTGGAAAACGTTGTTTATCACAGCAAGTACCTCCGTCTATCGGATAGCATGCAAAGTAGCAGGCGTGGCGGTACCGTAATGTCGATGAAAGTTAACATCAAACGCATAGATAAAACGCTTCCCTTGCCGAAATATGAAACGGCTGGGTCTGTAGGCTTTGATCTCATTTGCCGTGAATCAGCAGAGATTGCGCCGCAGTCCATTGTCTTAATTCCCGCAAATGTTATTGTCGAAACACCCGCGGGCTATATGCTAATGATATGCTTGCGGAGCAGTACGCCCCGTAAATTGGGATTGATGATGCCGCAGGGTGTCGGTATCGTAGACAACGACTATTGCGGTGAAGCAGACGAGCTGAAAATCCAGGTTTATAATTTCACAAACGAGATCGTGAATGTTGAAAGAGGTAGCCGGATTGCGCAAGGACTCTTTGTGCGCGTGGACACGCCAGAATGGAACGAAGTTGAACAAATGTCCGACACCTCAAGGGGTGGTTTTGGCAGCACAGATCGGTAATCTTACGCATCGAAATGTATCTTAATCATAGGAGATATACCCCTAATAACACTGGTAATGAGTAGCCATGAAACAATACCTTGAAGGACTTCAGCAGATATTGGACACTGGTGTCGATCGCGAGGGCAGAAACGGTGTAACGCGGGCACTCTTCGGTATGCAAATGCGATACAACATGGAAGACGGGTTTCCTGCCGTGACGACCAAACAACTCGCGTTTCGGTCAGTAAAAGCGGAACTTTTAGGCTTCTTGCGCGGTTACGATCACGTCGAACAGTTTCAAAAACTCGGCACACCGGTCTGGAATGCAAACGCTGAAGCATGGGGACGTGAAGGTGCTCTCGGGCGCATATACGGCGTCCAGTGGCGAAGCTGGAAAACAGAAAATGGCACGATTGATCAGTTAGCTAAGGTCATTGAACAACTCCAAACAACCCCGCATAGCCGTAAGCTCATTGTTACGGCGTGGAACCCAGCGGAATTAGATAAGATGGCACTGACACCCTGCCACATGTGCTTTCAGTTCCTTGTCGCGGACGGTAAGTTGTCGGTGCAGATGTATCAGCCGAGTTGCGATATGTTCTTAGGTGTCCCCTTTAACATTGCATCGTATTCGCTCCTGCTACACATGGTCGCTCAGGTAACAGGTTTAACGCCTTATGAATTCATTCACACTTTAGGCGATGCGCACATCTATCACGAACACCTTGAAGCAGTTCAGACCCAATTGCAGCGGAGTCCGTATCCGCTCCCGCGACTTGTATTGGATCCGAAAATCAAGTCAATTGATGCTTTCAAGATGCAGCACATTCAGTTAGAAGATTATCAACATCACGCTGCGATCCGCGCACCTATGATTGTCTAATACGGAGAACCAAGATGGAAAAAATAAAGGGGTTGATACTTCTCGCTGTAAGTCTTGTGGTAATGCTCGCAGGTTGTGGAGCGTCCAATGAGCATGCTGTTGAGCATACTGTTTTCCGCTCCGAGGATATGATTACCATTTATTGGGTGTTGGAAGATAACGAAGAAATTAACAACTTTGAACTTAATAACAATATTTTGGAATTGGATATCAAAACGGGTGAATTACACGAAAAACAGAGCCTCCCCATCAAATTTGCTGCAAACCATGAAAACCTTGAAATCAAAGGAATGAGCAGGCTTGATGAACTGGCAATCTTTCACATTGTGGTTAACCCGATGATGCAATCACATCCAGAACTTCCGACCGTCCAAAAGACCTACACGACATACCGAGGGCGCGAACATATTACTGACCTTGACAACGAACCGGGTGATTTCACAAAGGCTAAAACCTTCCGATCTGGTGATAGGCTCACAATGTTTTGGCATAGACCGGATAAACCTGAAAAGAAATGGCACAAGTGGACGCGGGGAACAGGAAAAAGTGATATGTGGATGGAGGGACGGCCACTTCCTGAGAATTGGACGGAAGGACTGTCTATTACAGGTGTTGAACCGCATGAAAGTGTAAAAATCATAGGCATCGGCAGCACGCCTGAAATTTTCATCGTATATTTCCGCGTGCTGTCTAACTCGACTGAGTGAAAAGGAGAAAATGAAACACGAAAAACAAAACGAAGATAACTTCGGTGATATAGAACAGAACGGTGATCACCTTGATGTCGAAGAATTGACATTATCAGAGGAAGCGGCGTTCCTCATCCAACTGATTTTTGAGGAATTTGAAGAACTCTTGAACGACTATCCACATCATGCTGCTTACTGTTTCGCATCAATCATCCACCTGTCAGACACAGCAGAGAACCTCTCAGACTTTGCCCGGCGGTTGGGGATGTGGTTGTGGATTGAAGTGCTCTCTTTTCAAACGGAGGAGCCTCTAAACCTTGGTAAACTCGCTAAACACTTCGAGACCGATGTGAAAACCGTCCAAAGTGGGATCGATGAACTCGTAGAAACAGGTCAATTTAAAATGGAGTGGAAACAGCAAAACAAGATTAAACTCGCACCGCGTATGCTAAAAGAGACAGTCATCCATTTTGCTGAACAGGTCGTGAGCGGGATAGAAATGGGAGAACAAGAAGAAGGAGCAGACCCCTAAAATGTTAATATCAATGATCGCCGCGATCGACAAAAACCGACTTATCGGCAACGGACCAGACATCCCGTGGCAGATGCCTGCCGACCGACGGCATTTTCGTGATATGACCCTCGGTAAGCCTGTCGTTATGGGACGCAAGACTTTTGAAACGCTTAAACGTCCTTTAGGGAAGCGACGCAATATCATTCTCACGCGAAACACGGATTATACGGCTCCGAAAGGTTGTATCGTCGCGCACTCCGTAGAAGAAGTTATTAAACGTTCTCAGGGAGCAGAAGAACTCATGATATGTGGCGGCGCGCCTATCTACCAAGCCTTTTTACCGCATGCCGACAGGCTCTACCTTACACAAATCCATGCCACGTTTGAAGGCGATGTCTATTTCCCCGAATTTGACATGGCAGCGTGGCAGGAGGTGAAACGTATTGACGGTGAACCCGATGAGAAGAATCCGTATCCGTACAGTTTTCTGTTTTTAGAAAGAAAATAGAAAGGAACGAACCCGTGCTTAACTTGTGCATGCTTTCCGGTTCTTTTGAATACGACTCTGAAGCATCTTTGACCATCTTCAAGGCGTTTGTTGAAAACCACTACCCGATCAAAGCGAATTTAATCGTTTATAGCTCGGAGGATGATGATCCTTCTTTGGCACCGTTAGATGATGCCGATGCCTTGTTAGTTTTCACACGCCGACTTAATACGGACGGGGCATCACTCAGGCAATTTCAAGCCTACTGTGAACAAGGTAGACCGATTGTTGGGGTTAGGACCGCCAGCCACGCGTATCAAAACTGGCTTGCGTTTGACAAAGATGTTCTCGGTGGCGATTATCAAGGACATTACGGTCACGGACCCATTACCCGCGTGGAATTAGGTGCGACGGAACACCCGATCCTGAAAGACATCCCAGCGTTTGATACTTATGGAAGTCTCTACAAAAACCCATCGCTTCGCGACGATACATCTCTACTCCTGAACGGACACACCGATGAACACTCAGAACCCGTAGCATGGACGCGTCTGCATAACGGTGGCCGCGTCTGCTACACTTCACTCGGACATCAGCAGGACTTTGAGATAGAAACCTTTCTGCGATTGCTCGCGCAAAGTGTTTTGTGGGTATCGGGACAGATTTAACGAAACTTAAGGCACACTCGGAGATATGGAAACACTGACGATTGCGAATGGCGATATCTACACTCCAAAACATTTTGGACAAGGGAGCATCGTCATTCAAGATGACACAATTTCAGAGATAACAACAGAGACGCTTCAACCGTCGGGAGAGGTCATTGACGCGTCTAACTGCCTTGTAATCCCAGGGTTGATTGATGGATTAATACACGGTGGCGGTGGTTACGGGACGATGACGGGCGATGTTGAGGACGTAGCGTCAATCGCGCGCGCACACGCCCGTAGCGGTGTCACTTCGCTGGTTTTAGGTATCTCCTCCGGTAGCATGGCGCAAATCAACAGTGCGCTAACGGCTATCGCGCACGTCGTTGATGAACCTGTAGCGGACGGTTCACAGATTATCGGTTCGTATGTTGAAGGGAAATTCGGGAGCCTCGCTAAAAATGGTGCACAGAATGCGAAGTATATTACACCCCCGAACTTTGAAGAGTTCCACGCAATGTGGGCAGCCGCCGATGGGACCTTGAAAGTAATTTCTGTCGCACCGGAAAATGATGAAAACTTCCAATTTATTAAGCATCTCACAACCTTTAGGACAGACGCTTACAATGACATTGTCATCGCGATGGGGCACACGAATGCGACATTTGAACAAGCGATGGCTGCTATTGATGCGGGTGTAACGCGCGCGACACACACTTACAACGGTATGAGCGGGATGCATCACCGGACCCTCGGTGCCATTGAGGCGGTCCTATCGCACCCAGATATCCACGCAGAACTCATTATTGACGAACACCATGTCCATCCTTTTTGGGGAAATCACTTGATTCAGCAGAAAGGCGCGCACGCCGTCGGGTTGATTACCGACTGCACAGAACTCGCCGGTGTCCCTACTGAAGCATGGCAAGCATCCGCCACTTATGTCCCTGAGCTTGACGCCTATCGTCTCAATGAAGATGCAATCTCTGAACACGATACCGCTTTTGAAGCCGGTACCACTGAGAAATATGTCCGCAACGGTGCGATGTGGCTCGATGTCGGTACACCGACGGAACGTCTGGCGGGTGCGAATATTACCCTTATGGACGGTGTGCGTAATGTCATCAATTGGGGAAACTCACTCGAAGATGCATTAACAATGGCGACGCTAACACCTGCACAAAATTTAGGTGTCGCGACATCAGTAGGCTCAATTGAGACGGGTAAAACAGCGGATCTCGTTATTGTTGACGAAAATTTAAGCGTTCAGACGGTTATTTTGCGTGGAAAACCGCTAAAAAACTGAAACATATCCCATAAATCGCTTTAAAATCTTTACTATTCCGGAAGCAGATTGGCATCGCTGTTTAGACGTTAACCTCACCGATGTCTATCTCTGTGCTAAGGCAGCGATCCCTGCTATGCAAAAAAACGGCGGCGGCTCTATCATCAACCTGTCCTCTATCTACATTCATACAACAATCTCCAATCCTCAGATTGATAGTAAACCCCATAATTACCTATACACCAACGGGAAGACGCGGTTACTATGAAGAAACACCCCAGCAAAAACACCTTCGCCAGGGGTGGCAGGATGTTTGTTTCCTGATGAAATGTAAATTTATTTTCGGATTTTACTATAAAATTTCTACGCTTCCAAAAATTATGCACCTTTTCCGCCTATAAATTGTGTCTTTAATAACAAGGCTTATGCAGCCCGCCTTGCTGGCGCGGCTTTTTGGGACGATAAAGCGCGTGAACAGCGTGTCGGGATAATGGATGCAGACGGGCACCATTTGGGATTAATCGCTGAGGGAGGTCATCCATCATGGCAATCGACATTTCCGCGATTGGCGGTTCAGCCTATTGAAAAGTTAGTTTTTATATGGGGACGCATGAAATCCGAAGGAGGCACAAAGTAAAACTATCTAACAGCATGAAACGGACATTCGTTTTATCTGTATTCAATTTAATATTGTTGTTATCTATGGGTATTTGTGCTGTTTCGGCAAAAGCCCCGACAACTCCCAAAATCCTGTTTACCTCCTCCGGAGATGGGAATCGGGAGGTGTACATGATGAATCCGGATGGCTCCGAACAGGTCAACCTGACACAACACCGCGCTGATGATCTTCAAGCAGTCTGGTCTCCGACAGGTGATCAGATTCTCTTCGTCTCGGATCGACAAGGCACGCGGGTGCGAGACCTGTATGTGATGGACCCCGATGGCTCCAACGTCCGACGCGTCTTCAAGAGAAAAGCAAAGGGTTGGAGAAGTGATCCGACCTGGTCCGCTGATGGCAAACACTTCGCTTACAAATACACGGATTGGGATAGTTTCGAGTTTGGACTCTATCTTGGGATGTTCGGGGAGGCGGATGCTGAACTCTTCTCGTCCGGGAGTTCACCAGCCTGGTCTCCCGATGGTTCAGAAATCGCTTGTGCCGTAGGCCATGACAAGGGCAATCACCTCATCTTCATCAACGTCCGCACCGGAAAACGCGAACAACCGCTCCCGGATAAAGCACTCTTGTGGCAATTCGATCCGTCTTGGTCTGCTGCGGGAGATAGACTGGCGATTTCAGGGAATCGGCATCCGTTGCCCGTCATCTTGGATCGCGACCTGCACAATGCATGGAAGACAAACAGACAGTTTTCATCGTCAACCGGGATGGCACGGGGCTGCGTCAACTTGTCGAGGAAGCCGGTCCCTCTGCAGAGCATCCTGTGTTATCGCCAGACGGATCGGAACTGCTTTATACACAGGAGATTAACGGGCGGCTCCAAATTTTCAAGTTAGATATAAATACCGGGATTCGGACGCAGTTGACACATCTTGGGGGGCTTTTCCAAGCGAATATTGGCGGCGACTGGTTTGATCCTGCGTATGCGTTGCCGGTATCACCGCAGCCGGCATTGTTATCGACGACATGGAGTAAACTGAAAAAGGAGTGATGATCATTCGCACGATCGTCCATATTCACAACATTAAGGAGCCAAAAGATGAGAGGTATACTTAAGTGTTTTTTGTGTCTATTTGTCGGACTCAGTTTTTTAAGTTGTGGCGAAGTAGAAGAAGATACAGAACCAACGTTATCCGTCGAATTACCTGATAGATATTACGACACAAGCGGATTATTCTATGAAATTACCGATGCGCAGGTAGAAGAACTCCTAAATCTTGATTTCCCCGGAGATTGGTATAAGGAAGAAGACCCAGAATTGCGTGCCAAATACTATCATGCAATGCTGATACAGCGATTTGGTGATATACCAGCAGTTCACATAACCGCTATATCTTATAGGTTATCGCTGTTAGCTGACGGTAAACCTACTGAAGTTTCAATTGAAGATTTAATTTTGGAGGCGAAAGCACGATACCTATTATGGCCGAATGAATCAAATCGTAAAGTTTTGGAAGATACGAAAAAACAAAAAATATGGCGTGAAACAGATGATCCAGAGCTATATGCTAAACTTTACACAGAAACATTGATTCGTCAGCATGGAGATATACCGGAGGTTCATATCGTTGTTGAGGGCGAGAAAAAGAGAAAATTTGGTGGATGGCGTATCGCTACAGATGCAGATAAAAACGAGTATGTTGAGTATCTAAGGGCAAGATATGTTTTACAACCGACAGAATACTTCTTGTGTATATATAATGTTTTTAAAGAAGCCAGAGATAACGGAACACCTTGGGGTGTTGCTATTAGAGAAAAAAAAGAAACATGTGTTGAAGGTGGACTTGAGGCGTTGCTTAATGCAGCGTTAGAGGATGCGGGAGTCAATCCAGAATAATTTTGATGTTTTGAATAGAAGTCATACTGAGTCAGAATCAGGATTTACAGGACTTCAAACGTTTATTGAATCATTTGGAACGGACACAATCTACGCGATCGTGTGTAAAAATTGACAATAGGAGAAATAGGTATGAGATTTGTGTTGATTTTTTGTTTGATGATCTTCTTGCTGATATGTGGGGATGTGTATCACGTTTTTGCCAAAGCCCCAACGACCCCGAAAATCTTGTTTACCTCCTCACGGGATGGCAACTACGAAGTCTACATGATGAATCCGGATGGTAGTGAACAGACGAACTTAACACAGCATCCTGCTGGTGATCTGGGTGCCGTCTGGTCTCCGACAGGCGATCAGATTCTCTTCGTTTCGGATCGACAAGGCACACGGGTGCGAGATCTGTATCTGATGGATCCTGATGGCTCGAATGTCCGTCGCGTCT
>JAJEDN010000040.1 GCA_022821495.1 Candidatus Poribacteria bacterium | reverse complement strand
AGACGCGACGGACATTCGAGCCATCAGGATCCATCAGATACAGATCTCGCACCCGTGTGCCTTGTCGATCCGAAACGAAGAGAATCTGATCGCCTGTCGGAGACCAGACGGCACCCAGATCACCAGCAGGATGCTGTGTTAGGTTGACCTGTTCGGAGCCATCCGGATTCATCATGTACACCTCCCGATTCCCATCGCGGGAGGAGGTAAACAGGATTTTGGGAGTTGTCGGGGCTTTTGCCGAAACAGCACAAATGCCCACAGATAACAACAATATTGAGCTGAGTATACATAAAACGAATGTCCGTTTCATAGATATGTCTCCGAGAACGTATTGCGGAAATGTAATTTCTCAAAGTGAGTCGTGTTAGTGCCTATTCATTGATTGACACCTCGTGAAATTTCTCATCAAGCGAGATGTGAAATAATCCACGACGCGCGGCAACAACATAAAGTCTGTTGTTATTGATGGCGAGCGAGATAACTTTACCCGGAACACTTGGAGAAACCTGTTCCCACTTGCCACGGTTCCCTAAACGATAGACTCCCACATCGCCAGCCCCATAAACTGTGATGCCGTCCACAGCGAGTCTGTCTATAACGGGACGCTGTCCGATTCCATCGGTCAGCACGCGCCAGTGTTCCCCGTTGTGGGATGCCAAAACACCTGTATCCGTTGCAACATAAACCGTTGGACCTGCAAAAACGATCTCCTTGAAATGCGTAAAACGCAGTGGAAGGATCAGCGTGATGTCTCTCCAACTGTTTCCACCGTCGAAGGATTGGAATAACTTGCCATCCCCTTTTCCGACGTAGACGGTTTCCCCTGATGCGGCTAACTTGAATCCATAGCCTCCCTGACCCCGAGCGAGTTTTGGGTTTAGGTCTATTAACCCCGTATCTGTCCATTCTGGGTCGCCGGGTTTCCACTTGAAAAGTCGTCGTAAGTACTCGACGTAAAACGTCTCACCACTAACTGCAAATCCGCCAATCCTTGCAAAGGTCGTCATATTGCGCAACGCTTTCGTCAACTGAGGATTCGCTTCAAGGTCATCAGGTAAGCGGGTCTGTTCTGCTGCTGCAATAGTTGTCCACGATTCAGTGGAAAGTGTTTCTTCATCAAGAGCAGGTGTTTTTTGTGTTGGAACAAGGGTGTTCCCATCTGCAGATAGACCGAAAATACGAAGATTTTTCGCTTCAGATGTGATGCCGTAAAGATTATCATCTCTAACGATTAGCCTTGAATTGTGAGACAAAATGAAGTAATCGTCAGCATCAACTGGAATGCTTTTCCACGATTCGCCACCGTCGATTGATTGGACAATCTCCCTACCGGTATACGCACAAAGTCTGTTACTGACTGCTACCAAACTTCGGATCGATGTCCCTATGATACCATCCATAAATAGGTGCCACGAGTCACCAGCATCCGTTGTGCGATAAATTCCGTTCGCGCCAATTGTGTAAAAAATCCTTTCATCCGCCGCTACCATTCGGTAGAAATCAGGTCGAAATAGAACGGATGTGGTGTCCAGTTGCGTCCAAGTTTGCCCCGCGTCTGTTGAGCGAAATGGTTCAACACCGTGTGCGAAGAGCGTCTCACCCGCAACCAGAAGCTTTATACCGGTTAGGACTGTAAAAAAGAGAGGTTCATTTTTAGGCGTTATATCAGTCCATGATTCCCCCAAGTCTGCTGAATGAAAAATCCGACCTTGCACCGAGTTTATATCCACTATTATGCCTGAGTCTGATTTGGATTTTGCCCACATAGACAGATCCGGTCCCATTCCAACATAGAGATTGTTCTCAAAGGCTACCAAGGCATGAATCGCATTAACGAATGCGATCGGTACTTGTTCCCAAATGCCTGAACTGAAACGATAGAAACCGCTCTCTGTGTTAGCAAGTGTTTCGTCTTCAGAGGTTTCAAAAGGTTGAGTCGTTTTGGAGGCGCCAACCGATAATTTTTGCCACAGACCTGCGTTGAGACGGTAGAGTCCTTCATTTGTTCCAACAAATACCGTATTTTCAATCGCAGCGACTGCGTAAATCCGTTTGTTTGTTAATCCCTCGTTAAGTAAGTTCCACTCAGTACCACCATCCGTAGATTGAAAAATGCCTTTACCTCGGAGGGCGAGATACATTGTAATAGCTGTTCGTGAATGGGTGAATTGTGGCGCGTCAGTTATTACCAATCCAACAGCATATCCCTTGGGTCGTGAGCAGACGGCGTTCCACGTCTCGCCATCATCGCTCGAAGCGAAGATTTCATCAGTAGAGATCGCATAGAGGGTATCCTTATATGCGGTCATCGACATACTGCCCCCGTGAGTTGGTAGATCTGCATTGATGGGCGCCCACGTGGTCTCCTCCATTGGCAGTTTGTAAATACCTGTATGTGTCGAGGCGTAGAGCGTACCTTCAGATGTAGCGAAGATGTCAAAGACGGGACCCTTTTGAGGACCGGATGCCTGCATCCACCGCGAGGTAGAAAACTTCGCAGTATCCTCTCCCACGGTAGCAGCCAATGGTGTTTCAGAGGTCTGTAAACCAGTTCTACCGCTTTTACCGGGGAACACAGCCTGTCCAATCTGGTTTCGGACATCTGGTTTTGACTCAATATCGATCGTAATAGGTGTGTCAATAATTTCGATAGTCGGTTCAGATTGTGCCTCAAAACTATAGGGTTTCTGAAAGCGAGCGAGATATTGGTTGCTTGTGCCAAGCAGCAGGACAATCAAGACTGCAGCGACACCAAAAGCCGCCCACGGTAGCAACGGTTTGCTCACCGACGGCGATGTTGTTTCTATCTTTTCTACCTCTCGCATGATATTCTGACTGAGACGCGCGGATACCTGTACGCCGTTGAGTACTTCCTGAACCAAGAGTTCTTCGTCGCGCTGTAGACGTTTTCTTGCTCGCTGGAGCCGACTCGTGATCGTGTGCACCGACACCCCCAAGAATTTGCCAATCTCCCGCGTCGTCATTTCACCGAGATAGTAAAGCGTCATAACCGTGCGTTCACTATCCGGGAGCGTTTCAAGAAGTTTTTGAACGAGTTCTCGGCGACCCTCAATTGCATTTATATCGTGCTGCTCGGATACATAACGTGTATAAGAGGATGTTTCTATCTCGTTCACAGGTGTGGTCTCCAACGATTGGGGGACAGGTTTTTGCTCTCGCAGCCACTTAACGCAGCGTCGATTTGCAATGACATACAGCCATCCGGCAAACAGATTTGGATTCTTGAGTGTTGAAAGTTTTTTGTATGCTTGAAGAAAGGTATCTTGTGTAATTTCTTCAGCATAATGAAAATCACCGATCTTTCGCCAGACGAGCGCGTGGACACTCTTTTGGTACTTTTTGACCAGAGCGTTAAATGCCGCATCATCGCCAGACAAGATATCGTCGATTAACTGAGCATCACTTTCTTGTTTCATGGAGCTATCCTGACAAGTGGATTTATAGTACAGCCCATAATTATTGAAACACATCAAGTCGACGTGATTCCCATCTTATCCGCCCCTGATAAGGGGGGTGTTTTTGATAGGGTGTTTCTTCATGGGGGGTTGTCTTCGTAAAAGTGTTCATTTATTTTTGGATTTTACTATAATCGCGTTGGTATACGTTAAAACGGTTAACTGCACGACTCATACATTATTAAAGACGCGATTTTGGGTCGAAAAACGTGCATTGTGGAAAAAAGAATAGCGTTCTTACAGAGATACTTTGCCTTCTGTTGTGAGTTGGAATGATTAACTATTCGTGTTGCTTGAGTTTGCCCCAAAGTGTTGTCATCTTTTCTCCAACATAAATATCATAGTTGCCGTTTCTGTTAGTAGAGAAAGAGATATACTCGGAACCTATATCTTGTGCTACGACATTTATTGTAAGTAGAACTCTACTCAATAACATCAGCGTTACGAAGACTGTATACGCACGTCTGTTTTCCATTTCACCAATACTTCCTATTTATTATATTAATGCAGTTATAGTTTAAATTCTATCTCTTTTTTCGGGGTATTTATAGTAAGATCCTAAAAATGCTTCAAGTTAGCGAGAGGGGACACAGCATATCTATCGTGTATTACAATACCTTCGCCAATTTATCCGGGTCTGATTTGATTTGAAGTGTAATGAATAGCACCGAGAGCACCCAGATGTTCAGCGATGTTGTCAATAACAATCGTATCAGGTTTTTGCGGAAGTATTTTTAATGTTTCTTGTAA
>JAJEDN010000126.1 GCA_022821495.1 Candidatus Poribacteria bacterium | reverse complement strand
ATGATTCACCTCAAAAGTGTGGTAATTTTTAGGGTGAAGTATAGCAGAAGTCGCGTGAAAAGTCACGCGACTTCTGCTTGTATAGAAATGTTAACACCTGTGAAAAATACAACATAAAAAACCTACAATTGAATGACCCTGAGTCATTCAGTTTTCCACCTTGCATTTTTTCCGCTTCCGTGATAAACTATCTAAACCAGTTTGGGTGGCACAGCAAGGCATACCGCGCTGTATCTCTACCATCCTCCTACCTTCACAGATCAATAAAAGAATTGGGAAATTCAGATAGGAATGATAGAAATGGAACCAGTAGTTTTCAAGGAAATCTGGCGATGCGTACAAATTTGAAATGGACTTCTTTACTACAAATACGGAGGTCAGAATGAAAGTTAATTTTCAGGAGAAATTTAAAGAAATTTTGAAAAAAGAAGCAAAAGGCTTTGATATAGATTGGCAATTAGTAGATATCGAAGGCATCCACTATCAGTCTACTCTAATGACTGCCCTACCTATGGATCTTGACAGATATACGGTTAGAATGAGAGTGATAGAAGATGAAATTCCTGATATAGATAATATAGATGACTGGCTCAGATCTCATAAATTCATCTATGGTATGATGTCAAAAAGTGTTAAGACTGACTCGGAACAGACGGATATAATGACTTTTGATATCGGAACCATTGAATCTATAGCTTTGAAAACTCGTAAGGCATTCAGAGATTTTCATGGGCAGTAGACTAACACATTCGCTTTGAAAGAAGAATTTTATGTCTAAAGAACTAAAAGGTATCATACAACCGAAAGATGAAGATACTGTGTGGCGATATATGAGTTTTGAGAAGTTTGCTAACATTTTAGCAACAGGGTCGTTATTCTTTACAAGAGCCGATAAATACGACGACAAATTTGAAGGATACATTCCCGAATCAACGACGCTGCCTCACAAACCCGAGGTCAACCCCACAGTCAACCGTGTTGATTCAAATTTTCGTCAATACTTCATGTGTAACTGTTGGCATCACGGAGAAGAAGAATCAATGGGGATGTGGGACAAATACCACCTCCGCAACAGTGGTATAGCAATCAAAACAACTATGGGAAACTTGAAGAATAGCTTGCCGGATAAACCTAATGTATTTATAGGTAAAATAAAGTACATTAGTAATCACAATCAAATTGAGATGCCTATAGATGTGGAGAATTTCCTGCACTACCCCTATTTTTATAAAAGAAAACCTTTTGAGTACGAACAGGAAGTACGTGCAATCATTGATATTGCATCACTTCCACGTGACGCTCCTTATGAATTTGGCACACCTCTTAAAATTGATATGAAAACGCTAATTGGTGAAAATAGCGAAGTAATTGTATCACCACACACAGACAAATGGGTTGCTGGTACGCTTGAATTGATAGTTAAGCAGTATGGATTCCAATTTCCTGTCAACCAATCAAAACTTTTAGATCCACCAGTTTGAATTTCGGAAGTTAGAAATGGAAAAATGGAAACGAATCTCGGTCAGGCAAAAGACACCACATAAACTTGATTTTACAGATTGGCTTAAAACTGTTCCTGACATAACAAGACGAGACTTCCTTACCAAGGTAGGTAAAACAGGATTGCTCGCGAGTTTGGGCATATTTGGTGCAGGCTGCGAAGCCGTTGACCGAGGACTGTTGGACAGAGGACTCATGCCTGTCGTTTTGGAAGACCCACAAGTAGCAGGACTCCCGAAACCAGATATGCTCGTCCATTCGGAGCAACCCTTTAACGGCGAGTTTGCCCCACATCTCCTAAACGACGATGTTACCCCCACAGCACGACATTTCGTCCGCAATAACAGTGGCGTTCCAGAACGAGCAGTAAATAAGGATCTCCATGGATGGAGATTGGTGATAGACGGCGAAGTGCATACAGAACTCGCACTGTCTATGGCTGACTTAGAGCGTTTTCCACAGGTCACGATGGAAGTCGTATTGGAATGTGCAGGGAACGGGAGAAACCTATTTGTGCCGGAAGTAGGTGGAACGCCATGGCAACGCGGTGCTGTCGCTTGTAGTGAGTGGACTGGCGTACGTTTGCGAGATGTCTTGCAAGCCGCAGGTGTGAAATCGAGTGCTGTCTATACTGGAAACTACGGCGAAGATATGCCCAACGACGGCAGCGAACCCTTCTCACGAGGCATTCCCATCGAGAAAGCGATGGACGAACACACACTCATCGCCTTGAAGATGAACGGAGAAGTGTTGCCAGCAGCGCACGGATTCCCCGCGAGGTTGATTGTTCCCGGATGGATCGGCAGCGCGATGCAGAAATGGCTCAATCGTATCTGGGTCAGGGATAGGGTTCACGATTCCGAAAAAATGAGTGGATATGCCTATCGCGTTCCGGCTTATCCGATAGCACCGGGAGATAAACCGCCGGTTGAGGATATGCGCATCGCAACGGCGTGGCAGGTTAAATCCTTGATTACCCAGCCACAAGCATCTCTCGAATTCAACATTGGCACGCCTATAAAGGTCCGAGGACATGCATGGGCAGGCGAAAATCAAATTGATAAAGTTATGGTCTCTACAGATTTCGGTCTTCAGTGGCAAGAAACCCAGTTAATCCAACCATCAAACAGATACGCTTGGTCCCATTGGGAAACCGAACTTACACTTACAAACAGAGGCTATTATGAAATATGGGCACGCGCTTATGACGATACAGGTACCGCGCAGCCCTTCACGCAACCGTGGAACCCCAAAGGCTATCTTGGAAATGTTATCCACAGGGTACCTCTTTCTATAGTTGCATAAGCAGAAAGGATTTGAAAATGAGGCTTGGTGTTATGTCCGACAGCCACGACAATATTCCGAATGTGAAACGTGCTGTCGAACTTTTTAACGAAATCGGTGTGGACCTCGTTGTCCATGCTGGAGACTTTATCGCTCCATTTGCTATTGACCCCTTAGGCGACCTCAATTGTCGCGTTGTCGGTGTTTTTGGAAATAATGACGGTGAACGCATTGTCGTTGCGAAACGGTTTGAAGCCATCGGTGGTGAAGTACACCCTAATCTCGCAAGCGCATCGCTCGGTGACAAAGACATCGCAGTGATGCACTATCCTGAACTCGCCATCCCGATTGCCAAAAGCGGCGATTACGACATCGTCGTCTACGGACACACCCATCAGATAGACATCCAAAAGGAAGACGCACTCCTGATCAATCCCGGTGAAACAGGCGGATGGACGACCGGGAAAGCAACGGTTGCCGTTGTAGATATCGAGACGCTTGAGGCAACGATTCATGAACTGTAGAGGTGGTGATGAAATATAGGGACCTATTCACACCGCCGCATGGAGAAGCACGAGAACTTAAACAGCAATGCCTCATCTGGTCTGTAAACCATGAACACGCCGTTGCTTCTATAGACCATGAGATTCACCCACAGGCGAAGCGTGTCTGGCTGGAATTTGAAGGTTTCAATATTATCTATGCGTATGAAAAGCATTGGAAAACAGGCGACTGGGAACTCGTTGAAGAGAAGAAGGGAAACATCCCGTTAGTAAACAACAATCCCTTCAAACCTGACAGTGAAAGCGTCTTTCCGGTCAATAAACATTGAGAGATATATAGTAAACGGTTCTTTGTAATTCTTCAGTGAGATTTCTATAATACTTTTACTTTCTAGACTTGTTTACTATTCAGCAGGACAAATTTTCACCCCTGTGGTATAATACTTACATGAGAGTTATCTCGCGCAGAACTTTGAAAGAATTTTGGGAGAAGCATTCTGATGCGGAAGCGGCACTTAAAACGTGGTATACCCGTGTGAAACGTGCTGAGTGGAAAACACCGTCCGATGTAAAAGTTGATTATCGAAATGCTAGCTTTGTCAAAAATAACCGGGTAGTCTTTAATATCAAAGGGAATTATTATCGTCTGGTAACCGCTATCCATTATCAATCTGGCATCGTTTATATTCGATTCATTGGAACACACAATGCCTATGATAAAATTGATGCCTCAACGATTTAAGGAATAATTATGGATATTAAACCGATCCGAACCGAAGCAGATTATGAAATCGCACTGAAGACTATTGATCAGCTTTGGGATGCAGCACAAGGTTCACCAGAAGCGGATCAGCTTGATGTGCTCGCCACACTGGTGGAGGCTTATGAAGAGAAGCACTACCCAATTTCGCCACCAGATCCTATTGAGGCAATTCTTCACTATATGGAGAGCCAAGGGCTATCCGAACCCGACCTGCAAACCTATCTCGGCGCGGATACCCCTGTGTCAGAAGTCTTGAATCGGAAGCGTGCTTTATCGCTTGACATGATTCGGAAATTGCACAAAGGACTCGGAATTCCCGCTGATATTTTGGTACAGCCCTATGCAGCACAGATTGACGAAGTTGCCGACTGAAAATAGAGGCTACTCAACATATCCCAAATCCCGCAGCTTACCCTCTAAAATCTTTGTCTCTTCAGTTGTGGATTCTTGTGCTTGTAGGTGCTGGTAATTGGAATTCACCAAGAGATCGTCATAAGCGTCCCGAAAACGGTCTGGATCTTCGCAGGTGAGATCTTCACCGCTTAGCACTTGTCGATACACAAACTCACCCGTCTGTTCGTCCTCGCGATAGAGATGTTCACCATCCGTCAGCGACCAGAGCCGAACACCTTCCGAATATCTGTTGATTTCTTCATTATCGACCGTTGTCCGAGATGTCACACGATGATGCGGCATCTCCAAGTTGTCTCGACTGAGAAAACCGATACCGTACAGACTATCTAACTCCGACAATACCAAGCGGTTTTCATCAAATTTGGATGGAGATAGCAGATTTTGCCCGTACCCGTGATAGTCTATATTAATACCCGCAAGGTCCAGAATCGTCGGGAACAGATCTATCGCCGAAATCGGAGGCTCTGGGAATTCAATATCTGATACACCGGGGATGTGCGCTAACAACGGCACATGCAACACATTCTGATTGAGCGTGCTGCCGTGATCAATGAGTTCTTCACAGATACCCTCGCCGTGGTCTCCAAAGATGAAGACTGCCCACTCCGGGAGTTTAAGTTGCTTCAGAATTTCGACCAATTTAAACTCAAGTATGTGTGTCGCTGCAGCGTAGTAAAACCCCAACGCCTCATCCGTCCTACCGCCGTCAACAAGCGATTTGAGACTCGGCGCGCCCGGAATCCCACTCATGCCATAACCACCGTGTGTATACCAAAAATGTAGGAAACAGAACTGCGGCACATCCGAAGGTTGCTTGAGCTGCTGGATTAGGTTCTCAAGTGAACCGAGATGCTGCGCCCCCGCATTCGGATCAACCGATGTGATAAACGGTTCAAAATCGAGGAAGCGGAACACCTCCGGACGTTCCGAACGCCCCGTGATGTGATAACCGGCATCACTAAATATCTGAAACAGGTTCGGAATACCTTCAAACATCTTGAGATAGGTCTGACCGTAGACACCGTGTTCAAACGGGTAAAGCCCCGTGAAGTAAGAGGTGTGAGAGGGACGGGTCGCGGGGGCTGATACGAAGAACTTCTCGGCAAGTGAGAAATCCTGCGTCAGCAGATCAAACTTTGGCGTGTTGAGAAGCGGATTGGTCCGGCTGAGCGCGTCATACCGCCAACAATCAATTGAGATAAGTAGAAATTTATTGACCACGTTGCTATCCATTCTTTGTAGTTATCAGAAGAATAGTAACCAGTAACCAGTAACCAGTGGACAGTTAAGAGGGAACTCAAAAAGAGCAGTCTCTCTGAAACTGGTAACTCGTAACTGGTAACTCGTAACTGAAAAACTGACAACTCCTTACTAATCCATTAACCGCGTATTATACTGCCTTTCGGTATGTTGATATCCATCAAACAGGTCGGGTTGAAAAGGGGTTGATGTGTAGATATAGATTGCATCACTATAAGGATCGTAAAGGATAACCTCTTCGCGGACATCGCCACAGACATCCGCCGGAAAGCAGTGATACCATCCCATTCTACCGCCCATCGGCGGCGGGAGTTCAGGGAATATCACCACTCTATTTCCATCACTATCGAAAAGTGAAGATGGGCTATAAATTAATTCGGGATCCCCCACACTATTCCAACGGATAACTTCCAAACCTGTATTGTTCGGGCTTTCATCAACGCGAAACCGACTTTTAACCAGTCCTGTTTTGTCTACCACCATCAGATCGGGATGATGTCCGTTATAGCGGATAACTAAAGCATCTTCGGATGTATCCGAGAATAATTTACCACATCGGATTTCTTGTCCGTGTGGCACAGTATCAAAACCGAGTGAAAGAATTGCGTTCCCATCGGCATCAATTACCTGTCCACCCCCAGAGAGAATCGCCCGTTTATCGCCATCCCATTCAGAAACTAAGACGGAGTCCATGTTATCGCCGAAGAAATGATTCCAGAGCACCGTCCCATCGGCAGCAAGTCCGAAATTACCGCCATTGACTTCATCAAGCCCATCACCATTAAAATCGCCGACTGCCGGAATATAAGCAGAATGCTTCGGATAGCGAAACCACTCGTCGGTATATTGCCAGAGCAGTTCCAATCTGTGATTAAAGGCGAGTAGATTCACACCGACCTTGACGACGAAATCTTGGGGTTGCGCGTTACCAGAGAAATTCGCGATCATCAACCGTTGATGGACATAGTTCGGAATATGGAGTTCATCGTCAGCATAAGCATCGCATTGACGCAACGTATCCGGTGCAAGGGTCCGTTTGACTTCACCAGTCGCCCCGTCTAAAATCATTAGACGAACAGCAGACAGATCCCATTTACTGACCTCCGAAGCATCTGCATCGATCCAGAAACAGATAACTTCTGCTTGTCCATCCGCATCAATGTCATAAATAGCGACAGGACCGGGCCGATCAGGGGACAGCGTTGTCAGATAAGTATCTTCGGCATCCGCGTCTCTGATTTCAAGATGCTTGTCTCCAAACGACCAAAGCAGTTCCCCTTCCAGCGTGAACGCACCGAGGAAACACGGATGGATACCGCCAAGCGACTTGTACACCAGAAAGTCGACACTGCCGTTACCTGTCAGATCGCCGATACGGATATCACCGCCCCACGTCTGTCCATCGGTTTCGTTCAGAAATGCGTCCGGGATTGCCACCCGTTTATAGAGATGTGCGGATTGTGGTGTATCCATCTTCAAACAAACGCTTTGAAAAGCCCCACATAAAGTGCAAGCACCTTTTCTGGATCAGGTCCCGTGTAAGCGCACTCGTTGGATATGTAGCCTGAGAACCCAATACGATCAAGCCATTGGAACATCTGGCGGTAGAGATCGAATGTCGCTGGTTCTTCTACGCGATGTGTATGTACCGATGTAATGTGTGGGGCTACCCGTGAAAACAGCGGTTCAATACTCCCAGCATCGCAACCGACGAATTGTGAATTGAAGACAAAACCGACGTTCGGAAGATTTACACCCTCAATGACTTGCATCGCCGAGTCTGGATCCGTGAAAGAACCGTGCATCTCAATTGAGACCGTAATATCCTTCTCACCGGCATAAGCACCGAGAGCCTTCAATCCATCGGTGACGTAACCGACGACCGCATCACGATTCTCTTCAGTATACCGGTCACCGAGTACCCGAACATGGTCGCAGTCCATAAATTCTGCCATGTCAATGACCCGTGTAACGCGTCGGACGGTCTCCTCACGATCAGCGGCATTTTCGGAGTGGAAATTTTGGCAACTCGTCAGCGAAGAAATGACAACGCCACTCGCATCTACCTCTGCCTTTAAGCCGTCCCAAGCCTCTCTGGGGGTATCCCACTCAAATCCGTGCTTCTGTTTATAATCCATTAATAACTCGACACCGTGATAGCCTGTCGCCTCAGCAGTATCAAGTATCTGTCCTAACGCCCACTCTTGACAAGTTTGATAAGTATTCAACGCCCACTTCATTTTTTAAAAGTTCCTTGCGGTTAACTGACGGGTGATTGGCATTTGAATTGCCTTTCTTTAGAGCCGCCCTCCATTTCATTACGGGCTACGCTCACTCTATAACATTTTTTAAAGTTCCTTGCGGTTCGTTGCGGCAGGTAAGAGGTTTGAAGTGCCTTTCCGTAAATACGAACTAAGTTGTGGTTAAAAGTAAACCTCTTAACTGAAAACTAAAAACTGAAAACTGAAAACTATTCTTGTATCGGAATAGGGAACCAGAGTCCGCCAGTTTTAGTTGTTAACGCCCTATGCGTAGTATGATTGATGCCGATAACATCGATAGTGATGTTATTCTGAAAACACTGTTTTAACACTTCTGATAATGTATAAGACCCTTTGCTGGCTTCATCGGTAACCAGAATAAAACGACGGTTCGCACCTTCACGAAAACTGACGCGACGAATCGTTTTTATGATGGCGTTATGTGCGCGTTCATCACCAGCAGCAGCAACGACATGCGTCGTTAACAACCGTTTGAATCTGCCACTATCCCGCGTCTGTGGATGGATGATCGTATCACTTTCAAGATACCTGAAAATAACAATGCCGAGCGTGAAGTCGACCCCTTTCTCTTCAAATACCTCGACCATCTGATGGAGTTGTCTACCGACTGCGCGGATATTATCTATCATACTCCCACTAATGTCAAGCAGAAAAACGAGATCAACAGCACCGTCGGTTTCACCGTCAGCGATACTCTCCGCGATACCTTCGAGTGCCTCCCCCATCCGCGCATCTCTATCGATCGGTTGCGCCGGACTTTTACTGCCCGTAACCTCGTTCGTCGTGGCTTCTGCCTGTACAGTTTTCGGCTTAGGCACGATTGTAGGTGCTTTTGCTTGCGCTGTTGCAATTGTTTTCCAGGCGGGGGTCTCTGTCGTCTGTTCACGTAGAGCGGTTTCAGCCACTGGTAGCCGAGCATCTGTCTTCAACATCGGAATCGAAGCACTCGCCAGAGTTGGTGGTGCAGACTGCATCAACTTTGTCGTATTCTGATTTGTTGCAGCGGATTGCTTCGTGTGCACGGGTGTGGAACGCCGCGTCGGCATCGAACGTTTGCGAGTGCTACTGACATGAAAACGTTGGAGTTCCGTCACCGCAATAGCCTCAGACACAAGCGGTTCCGAAGGAAGCATCGGACGATACCATCGGATGTAACCGATACTCATCATCCCTATCGCGACGGCGTGTAGGACCAACGACGTTAGAAACGCCCTGCGAATTTTTCTACGTTTTTGTTGTCGTTTATACCAATAGTCATCAAATAACATATCCTTTTCCCTACTAAGAGGTTTCATGACAAATTGAAACGATCCCCTTGTTTCCATCAACTTGAACCATCTGTCCATCAATGATCCGTTGAGTTGCGTTCGGGATATTCACTACAGCGGGTACACCATACTCTCTCGCGACAACTGCGCCGTGTGATAGGAGTCCACCGCGCTCCATCACCAAACCCGCCGCATGCAGAAAAAGCGGTGTCCACGCCGGATCGGTTGATGGACACACCAAAATATAATCACGGTCAGAGGGTTGCAGGTCTGTCGGTGTGAGAAGCACACGCGCTTTCCCTGTAGCGACGCCCGCGGAAACGCCTACGCCTGCATAAGTCTCCGCTGCGTCCGTTGACATTGGCTTGCCCATATCTTCCAATGCATCACTGAAAATAACGTCGGGCACCTCAATCTGTAACATAAGTTCCCGCTCAATTTTTCGTGTAGCGATAATATCAGTGAAATCATCACCACCAATCAGTTGCTCCAATTCATCTGGCATCAGATAAAAAACGCCGCTATCAAGTTCATAGCGATTATCCAATTCAAGTAAGGCGCGTCGAATCTGTTCATAACCGAGCATAAGATAAAATTTCGCTGTCTCCCTGAAAGGCATGTAGCGTCTTGTGAAATCCAGTTCACTTTCGATCTGTTTCCGCAAGTTCGCTTTATCTCCGAAGATCGCGCTAAGTTCCGCCTCTGCAGATTCACGTTGTTCGACCTGTCGTGTGAAATGCGCCACGCTTTCTTGCTGAAACGATGCAATTACCTGTTCAAGGTAGGTCGTATCTTCACGCCATCTCGGTTGTGCCAATTCAAATTCATCAACGGCACGGTGTCCATAATCTTTCAGGAAGTCGGTAAGTGCCAAATCGCCAGTCGCCACCTGCCACAATTTTTCGTTAGTTTCAACCGTAAGATTACCCGAAAGTCCACCAATCAGTCTGCTCGCGAGGGTTTTTGCCGCTGTTTCATCTAAACACTTCTGGAGGGCTGTCTCTAATCGTTGCAGCGAAAAGCCCGCAAGCAGCGTAGCGGTGAGTGCCGTCGGCGCGAAATCGTCCAATGTTTTGGTGCACCATACATGGAATTTCGCCACTAATTCCGCGTCTGATAGGTTTGCGTATGTGAATTTTTGTTCTGCTTCAACTTCCGCTTGAAACGCCGGAAATATATTTTCTGTTAGCTGTTGATCAAAGTCTGCGCGACATTTCCGTAGGTGCATCTCTGCTCTACTCATACGGATAACATGAAGCGGTAGTTTCAACCAAAATAAGGCAGTGCTTCGGGTAATATCAGGGACTGCCTGCGCATACATCGCCTGCTGCGGGTGCTGCTTCAAGGCGTTGAAATCGTGGGCAAACGGGAAACCGTCGAAATGCAGTTCCGCCTCGCGGTTCAAATTAACATAAATGCGCCCACAGATTAGGTCAAGAATCCCTTCATTATCTGCCCGTTTGCTCGGATGAAATCCTAAACCGCGGTATGCCTTCCCTAATCCACCTGTTCCCGACATAAATTCTTTGACAATCGCCCAGGTCATCGGCAACGGAGCAGGCAATACCTCAGCAATGTTGTGATGACACCAAACAGTCCCATGTGCCTCGGCACGCCCTGCCAATCCCCGAATCTCTTCTTGACGGAGTTTCTCAACAGCATCCTTATCGGTGCCAAGAGTAGAACTGACAGGTGTAGTAATATGACGTGCCTGCAGCAACACAAACTGTTCGTCCACAAGCGCCCACTCAATATCCATCGGTTGCCCATAAAGGTTTTCAATTTCGATACCGAGTTGTGTGAGCTCCTGGAGCTGCGTATCTGTCAGACTCGGAACGTCCTGCTGTGCAGACGACACCACACTCACACCGGTGGCGGTCACCATTTCGCGTTTTGTAGCGATGTTCTTTTCTAAAACCTCGCCTGTCTCCCGTGATACGTGAAAACTATCAGGCGTAATAGCACCAGACACAACCGATTCGCCTAACCCCCAATTCGATTCAACAATAGAAACCTCCGCACTAAACGGACTGACAGTGAAAAGCACACCTGAGACATCCGCGTCACACATCTCTTGGATAACAACTGCCATCGCCAACCTATCATCGGAGATGCCTTGTGTTTGCCGGTAGGCAATAGCCCGTTCCGACCAGAGCGATGCCCAACACGCTTTGAGCGCATCTAAGAGTTCATCGGGTTCTACATTCAAAAAGGTGTCTTGTTGTCCCGCAAAACTTGCTTCTGCCAAATCCTCCGCGGTCGCACTCGAACGCACGGCGACTGTGCTTGTCTGCAATTTCTCCCGAGCGCTTTGGATTTCCGCAACAAGTTCCCGGGACAACACAAGCTCTTTTATAGCACTCGCGTCCTGTTCCGACAGACTCTGAACAGAAAACCGATAGGCATCCGTGGTGACACAAAACCCTTGTGGCACCTGAAACCCTGCTGTCGTTAGTTTTCCGAGATTCAACCCTTTTCCACCGACGCGCGGCAAGTCAACCTCGTCAATTTCTGAGAAATGTTTGATAAATTGCATAAGTCAAGATTGGTCTTTGAATGGTAGAAGCGATTGGAAATAGTATAGCAGAACCCATCTGCTGAATGCAAATGAGTTTAGAGTTCGCTCCGGCAGAGGAGCAGGTAGGTTAAACAGCGGCTGGTATGAAACCAGCCGCTATAGTGTTTTAAACAACGGAATCCGGATTGTTCTTAATCATCATCGTCATCATCGTCATCGTCATCGTCATCGTCATCATCGTCGTCGTCATCATCGTCGTCATCATCGTCGTCATCGTCATCGTCATCATCGTCATCATCATCGTCGTCGTCGTCGTCATCATCGTCATCATCATCGTCGTCGTCATCGTCATCATAACGAAGATTAGGAAAATCGGCTGGGTCTTGCTGATTAATCCAATCTCTAAAGAGTTGAATTTGCACAGCGGTCAATGGAGGTCCGTCAGGGGGCATCCTACCAGAGACAATTTCTTCAATGATATCGCTGCTTCGGGCATTACCTGGAACAAATACATCCTCTACCTCTGCGCTTCTTATGAAAGTTTGGTATGTCCTGAAATCGAGGTCGTAGGGCCCGTTAGCATCATGACAACCGCTATATGCACACCTCGCCGTGAGAATCGGCAGAAGGTGCTGTTGAAAAGAAACTGTACCGTCAGTGGGTTCTGGAGTTTGTGTCTCAGGTGGTTCATCAACAGATCTATCAGG
This sequence comes from Candidatus Poribacteria bacterium, assembly GCA_022821495.1. Taxonomy (GTDB): domain Bacteria; phylum Poribacteria; class WGA-4E; order WGA-4E; family WGA-3G; genus WGA-3G. The sequence goes on along the minus strand of JAJEDN010000126.1, from coordinate 9,140 downwards.
GGTTGCTTCTTGGCTGTTAATCCAATCAATAAAGCGTTGAATTTCTGCATTAGACAACTGCGGGCCACCGACAGGCATTCTGCCAGAGACGATTTCTTCAATAATGTCGCTACTTCGGGCATTACCCGGAATAAATACGGGCCCCGCATCTCCACCCTTTATAAAAGTTTGATATGTGCTAAAGTCAAGGTTTTTTGGCCCGCCAGCGATGTGACAACCTGCATACGCACATCTTTCCGTAAGAATAGGCAAAAGGTCCTGTTCAAAAGTAGTTGCAGCGTTAGCGATCCCATCACTTTCCATAACCGGAGACTGCCCGTCTTCGGATAAAATATTATAGGGCACTAAGAGACTGCCTCGCTGGGTATCGCATCCAAATAAGCAAAATGACAATCCTATGATGAGTAGGAAAGACCTCCGTATATTGGTAAGCATAGTGGTTACTCCTTTAATGTTGTTTAAAAATTCGGTTGAGTAATTTTATATGGCGGTTTTAAGTTCAACGTCCTTTTACCTTGGAACACGTTAGGGTGCTATAAGGCTTGGTTTAATAAAAGCAAGTATGATGCCAATTCTAAGAGTAACCAGAGGCAGAAGCATTAGTTCGTTTATAAAAGTGGTAATTGAATCCAGCGATACTCTGGTAGGAGTAGCCACTTAGGCATAGGGACTCTATAAAATTGGATAGAAATCGAAACTGAATTCTTTTATCGGTTAATCTGATTTTTGTAAAAAAATAGACAAGCTTGTTCAGAAAATGAACAAAATAATAAAATTTGTGAGAAGTTTAGGAAGAAATGTAGAAAATCTGTCAACACCTACTTAGATTCCGCATTATGTAGACAAATGCCTAAGTGCTTTAGTTTCTTGAAGACATCCACAAATCCGATCTGTTGGAGGGCAAGGTGAATTTGGGAAAGAACCAGAGCTATTAGAACTGGTGCTAATTTGCGGGGGGCTGATTACAATCTATTATTTTTAAGGGCATTTTTGGGGCTGATATGATATCAGCCCCAATAACAGATTAAAATATCAATGACATACAGAAAATTTGTTCTTAGTTGTCATCATCTTCATCATGATCGTCGTCATCGTGACCGTTATCTTCGTTTTCATCACCAGCATGCCCATGATCGTCATCCTCTTCATCATGGTCGCCGTCCATGTCCTCTTCAGCGTGATCGTCATCAGCATCCTCTTCATCGTCATGTTCGTGTTGAACGGCATGATCTGAGGTTTCCTGTTGATTAATCCAATCTCTAAAAAGTTGAATTTCGGCATCGGTTAGTGGCGGACCGCCAGGTGGCATTCTGCCTGAAACAATCTCTTCAACAACTGCGCTCCCTTCAGCATTCCCCGGAATGAACGCTGGACCGTGTTCCCCGCCCGCTTTGAAGCTCTCGTATGTTCTGAAATCCAAACCGTGAGGACCGTCAGCGACGTGACATCCAGAGAGCGCACATCTCGTCGTGAGGATAGGCAAAATGTTTTGCGCAAAAGCAGCCGCAACGTCAACAGATTCATGCGTTTCCATAGGTGCTGAGTGGTCATCAAGCATCGACATATCAACACGCTCGCGAGTGCAACCCAGTACGCAAAATAGCAAGCCAATAATAAGTACGGGAAATCTTTGTGCGTTTATAGCCATGATAATTACCATCCTAATCAAGATTTTAAAAATTTTCACAAGTGCCACTTGTGTCGGATCGCCTTGAAGCCGACGGTGCATGTAGATTTTCACTTCACCAAGTTTTGGCACTTTCAAACGGTCATGCTTCCAAAATGTTTCGCGGATCGGGCTTTGGCGAACGCGTTCATATTCACCCGTAGATTTATTCTTCACGCTGTGTTTACGGAGTTTCCACGTCATAGACTTAATCCGTTTGCGATGTCTTGGATACCTTTTTTCGAAGCACCCTTTTTACAACGTCTATAAAAACCGTCAAACGCTTTATCTGTGCGTTCCAAAGCACACACTTGCATATCTTGCGGCACTTCGCGAAAGTCGGCGTATTTTTCACGCGCAACAGTCAACTTCTTTTGTTGCTCATTGCAAGAAATAGATTGACCTTCAGTCTCCCAAGCAACTTTGCGATCGTGGCGCGCAGAGTTCTGAAGTTCACAAAGATGCTCAAGCCACTGTAGTAATGTTGTTTCCTGTGTCTGTGTCGGAGACACAGGATATTTGAAAGTTAGTTTAATGGTATATAGTGTATCGTGCGTTTATCCGCTTCTTAGCGGGAGGCAGACACATTACCAAGGGGTAACGCTAAGAATGTCTGCCAACACGATACTATAAGTATACTACATTTTCAGACCAAAGTCAACTGTTTTTTAGCCGTTTGGTCTAATTCACGAGGGCGGATTTTCCTCCCAAAGATAAATCTTTGGGAAACCTCCAATCCGTAAACTTAGGTGAAAGTTCCATCTAATAATCAAAGTGTAAATGACACACGTAAACCTTTGTAACAGCAGGCCACTATTAATTCAAGAAAGGATAGCATCTTTTGAAAAGACAGTCAAGCAAACTCTTAATTTGTACAGTCGCTTAGTTTCTTCTATATCGCTTGACAAATCCGCGCGAATTATGTAAACTAAGAAAATGTTTCAGAACCTCTCCGAAACTCTCACTTTAATCGCTTCCGCTGCTGTGCAATGGCTCTTTTATTCAAAACGTTTGCCGAAGGACTTTACACCGAATCGCATCCTCGTTGTCAAACTCGATCATCTCGGAGATGTCCTGTTAGCGACACCCGTGTTTTCCAATTTACGCCAAGCATATCCAAACGCCGAACTGCATGCACTCACCGGAACATGGAGCCGCGTCGTTTTAGAGAAACACCCTGATGTCAATAAGGTCTTAGAATACAATTCCCCTGCTTTCTGTCGCGCGGGGGAACCGGCTTCACTAAAACAAACATCCCAACTTTACCGAGAGTTACGTCGTCAAAAATACGATTTGATGGTGGAACTCCGAGGCGATTGGCGTGTTGCTTGGTTCGCGCTATTGCGGGTTACACCGAAACGCCTTGACCGCGCAGCACTGCAAGTCGCAAACAAATTAGGCTTTCCACAATTTACTGGAACCCATGAAACCACACGTAACCTTAACGTCTTACACAAAACAGGTATACCAACCCCAATACAAACGACAACCTTCTCGGTAACAACAGAAGACAAGAAATGGGCATCTGATTTTCTGACAACGCTTCAAATTGACAGAGAACGACCCTTAATTGCTATCCATCCGGGGTCTCCTATCCCAATAAAAAGGTGGATGCCTGAACGGTATGCGGAATTGGCGGATTGGCTAATTGCACGAAAACGTGCAGACATCCTGTTTGTCGGCGTGAAAGACGAAATCCCGATAATCACCGAAATCCAAGCACTGATGCGGGCGGCGTCAAACAATATCGCCGGTAAAACGACCTTGACACAATTGGCATCAATTTTGCACACATGCAATGTGTTTATTGGCAACGACAGTGGTCCGATGCATCTTGCTGCAGCGGTAGGTACGCAGACAATCGGACTCTATGGACCCGGGGATCCAACCCGTTTCGGACCCGTCGGACCAAAGTGTCAGACGATTCGACGGAAACTTGACTGTCCTCCCTGTCCTGAAACGACCTGCCGATTCGGAAAAGAGGGATGTATGTCCACCATTCAAGTTGCTGATGTGATTCAGACGTTTGAGAGTGGTGGGTATTTGCCCTAAAACGCCACAATTAGTGGAAATTTTTCGATCAAAATCGGTGGATATATGTCTAAAATTCTGTAAGTTTGTTGCTTGGGGTGAAATTGTGGTGGATCCTGAAAACAAATAAGGACTTCGACCACTTGATAGACGAGGTTTCCTAACTTCGCTTGTGTAGAGTGTCCGATTGATTCTGAAATCTACCATAAATGATCCTACACCACAGACAAATTAACTTGACATATTTTCTAAAAAAGGTTATAATGTTCTATAAGGTAGCATCTATAGAAAATAAGCCTTAGTCACTCAGCAATTAACTTTTGTCTTGTCTGTGCATCGGAAATGCCACAATCGGGTTTAAGAATAAAATGTGGTTTTTGGAATGCTACAGAATCTATATGGAGGAATTCAAAGAAATGCAATCGAGATTAACGTGGCTCGTGCTTGCCATTTTCGCAGTTGGCATCATGAGCGTTGGCATTGTAGGGTGTGGTGGCGACACTGAAGAAGAAGCCCCCGAAAAGCCAACAACAAGCACCACAACAGGTGCTACGACCGAAGAACCCGCAGTTGCTGCAAGACCCCCGATCGACTTTGCAGCGGAAAAACAGGCAATTCAGGAAGTCTACAGCGCGTTCTACGCAGCTTTTAACGACGAAGATATCAAAGCCATTCAGGAAACCGTTGAGACCAGCTCCATTGTATTCGGAACCATCTTTGCTGGAAACGAGCCTGTGCCTTTAGCCATAGGATGGAAGAATGTCGAAATCGGGATTAAGGGGTTGTGGATCGGCATCGGCACAAAAGGTGCCAAATGGGGACAGAATGACAGGTTGACAGATTTTTGGATCGGCTATAAAGGCAGCAAATTGGAAGCCGCCGCAATAGGTTACAACTGTTACAAAGGTGCGTTCCCCGGAGAAACACATCTCTATTTGATAAAAGATGCCAAGGATGGGTGGAAAATTCATGAACTTGATAGCAGCACCGAAAACAACCTTGGTATCTTTGGTTTTCACAAAGGCAAACCGCGGGCTGAAGAGTTCATGAGGGTTACCAGAGAAAAGGACAAAGCCGAATAACGTTCCGTCTGTCTTGCTGAAAACTGCCCGTTTTTGTGCAGCGTCAAAAGAGACTGCCCGTTTTTGTGCAGCTTAACACCCTTGATGCAGGGATTTATCGCTAATTCAGCGGTTTTTACATTGGCATGGAAATTGCATATATCCCTGCATCAACAACTTTTATTTTTGTTAGGATACGCAACTAATATCCCTTGGAGGAATAACGAATGAGCGTAAAAAGAACCTCTGGTGCCTTTATGACTTCATTGATACTCCACGCGGTCATTATTTTCGTTGCTGGCATTTACTTAGTCACGCAAACGGAACAATTCAAAGACCTCGTCGGAGCTGAAGTGCTCCAGCCCAAGGAGCCCCCGAAGCCTAAGGTCCGGAAACCCGTCGTGAAGCCGGTTATTAAGCCGACTGTCCCGACACAAAACACGGTCGTCGTCGAACAGGTTCAGGTGCAACCGCGTGTAACGACCGCATTTGTCGCGAAGTCCAGCTTCCAACCGCAGACGGTACTCGAATTTTCAAACCAGACTGTTAAAGTCGATGCACCCATCAATCCGAACGTCCCGAAAGTCGTTACACCGAACGCACCGGTGCCGACGGTTGTAACACATACGGATCTCCCCGTATCGGACGCACCCGGTGCCTTGGCGTTCTCCGCCCCTGTCGCAAGTGCCCCCTCCGCCGGACCGGCTAACATCGGTCGTGGTGTCGCTGGTACCGCCGTACAGGTGAAAGTCGCTTTTGAACGTCCACCCGGCCTCGCAATGGTCGAAAACGTCGGCGCAGCACGTGATGCCCTTGGCGATGTCGTTGAAAACATCACCCTCGGTAACGTTGAAGTACCACCCCTGCCGAGAGGCGAACCCGGTGGTCGCGTTATCGGTAAAGGTAAAGACATCCGCGGCGTATTCCGTTTCACACGGATTCGACACAGTCTCTCTGACTGGTGGGCAGATGCTTCTTCCTTGAACGCATTGACGAAGTGGCTCAATGAACGTACCAAAATCAAAACTGACATGAACGTTGAAGGTGGCGCATTGAAACTTACCGATGCTAACCTCTTCAAAACACCGTTCGTCTTTATGACAGGACACGATCCCTCTCTCGTCCGTTCGCGTAACTTGCTCGGACGGCAGTATGGTGGTGGTAAAATGGACAGCCGTCTCACTGAGACTGAAGCTGCCGGTATGCGCCGCTACCTCGTCGAAAAAGGTGGATTCCTTGTCTTTGACGACTGCGGTGTGAACGCACCCGCACAGGCGATGATTCGTCTCTTCCTCGCACAGATGCGTTACGTCATGCCTGAGTATCAGATTGAACGGATTGCCAACGATCACGAAGTTTATGACAACTTCTATGAAATGGGCGGACCCCCAGTCGGATTCGACATCTTCTGGTGGGGCACACGTCCACCCAAACGGAACTATCTCGAAGGTATCTCCGTCGGTGAAAAGTTGTCCGTTATCGTTGTCCGTCGTGACTACATGTGCGCAATGGAGTCTGTCAGTCTCCCGACACGGAGTGTCCACTATTCACCCGGTGTCTATCGTTTCATGACGAACGTTGTGGTGTATGCCTTGACGCACGGTCAGATCTCTGACTACTCCGGTTATGTGCCCGAAGATACGTTAGCCAAGAAAGAACTCCCGACACGCGCACCTGAAGCAGCGAAGGTCGGCAGTTTTGAATAAGGCTTTTGTCTCTTAGTGTGGTTTTTCAACCGCACATCACAAATGATCTAAGGCTGTTGAGTTATCCACCTCGGACAACTCAACAGCCTTAGTCTTTTAAACCACCTAACCCCTCTTTCAAACAATCTGAACACAAAAAACCCAGATTTTCCCATTTTTTTCAGATTATGCAATATCTTCTGCCCGAAATCGCGTCTTTAATGAGCAATAGAACAGTTATCGGAGTCAGCGTCTTCAATTGTCAGTTAATCTCTTGTAGCAGTTTAATTGACTGCTACTATCACAACTGACAACCGATAACTGGTGACTCTTTGTTAGGAGAGAACCTCGTGGAAAAGGAAAACGATGTTCAATTAATTCACAAAATCTTGTCAGGCGACGATGAGGCGTTTAACGCTTTAGTCGAAAAATATGAAAAAAGCGTTCACACCGTTGTGTGGCGAAAGATCGGCGATTTTCACTATGCTGAAGAGATTACGCAAGACACTTTCCTCCAAGCTTATGAAAAACTTTCGACGCTCAAGGACCCCAGTCAATTTGCGGGGTGGCTCTACGTCATTGCGAATCGGCTTTGCATCGCTTGGATGCGAAAGCGAAAACCTACGATGCAACCGCTGGATGCCCCGTCTATAAAAGCAATAGATAACTTAACGTATGAGCGTTATGTATCGGAGCAGCGCGAGACAGAAGCAATCGAGCGTCGTTATGAAATCGCTGAAGAACTCCTATCAAAACTACCAGAGAGTGAACGCACGGTAATGACACTCTACTATCTGGGTGAAATGCCAACAAAGGAAATAGGTGAACTTTTGAATGTACCGGTGAACACGATTGTCAGTCGGCTCCACCGGGCACGAAAACGTTTACAAGAGAAAGGGGAATTTCTTCAAATGTCAAGTAATAATCAGCAACAGAATTTGGCAACGCAGATTAGAAACCACCATAGATCGGGCGAATTTGATAAGGCTTTAGAGATCAGTGCACGTGCCCTGGAATCCAATCCAGCGGACTTAGAGACTTACGGTTCTCGATGGAGACTGATAAGCGAAATGTTTCCAGAAGAAGAGGCGAAAAAAAGGATTTGCTCTGAAATTGAAGCACTGCTACGGACACAACCAGAAACCCTAGAAGTCTTAAATACTGCCTATTGGGGATATATGTGCCTACCCAACCGCACAAAGCATGTTCCAAACAGTTTATTTGATCAAATGTTGCGATATCCCAAAACCGAAGTTTATCTGGCAGCATTGTTAGGATTAGCCGAACGGAGTGAGAATGTGCATCAAAAGTGGCACTATCACCAACGCGTCATTGATGAGTTTACCGCCTCGGATGCCCCAATATTATCTTGGTATTGGATGGCATATGAATACATGCTGAGGTTAGCCGAAGAAGACCGCTCGTTGGCAAATGATGACTACCTTGATGAACTCATTGACAGATGTCTGGAAACCCATCTTGCCTATTGCCAAGAGACACAGCAATGGTTCGGATGGGCTTATAAGGAAGCGGTTAAACATCGACTGAAGCTTAACAACCGATTAGATAAAGCATTGGAAACTTTAGAATGCGCTGAAATTAGGTTAGAGGAGGAAGAAGAACAGAAATGGCTTGTTGAAAACAACAACGGAACTGTAAAAGAAGCGAACAAGGAATTCGCTCGCTTGCGCTGTGAAATCTACCTCCAACAGGAACGGTGGCAAGAAGCTTATGATGGCCTTATCGAAAATTCTCCCGATTTTCTGGAAGCCTTCTGGGCAAAGTTTAATGAGCGTTCCCTAAATTATTTTTATACGTTGGGACGGTCAGCAGAAGGCATAGGAGATTGGGAAACAGCAAGGCGTTACTATGCCGATGCCCACTTTGCTCCCAAACCGCACGTTGAAGCCCAAGCAGGATTGAAGCGCGTCTATCATCAAATAGCACGACGGAAGATCACTGATACATTCGAGACATTCCTCGAAGGCACCGAAGCCGAATACCGGATACGAGAAGCGGCGGATCTCGAAAAATTCCGTCAGAAATTTATCACAAATAGACGCAATAAGAAAGCAACGGATTTTCGGTTAGAAACCCTGGAAGGCAAGACATACTCGCTATCAGCAATGGCTGGGAAGGTTGTTTTGCTTCATGTTTCGACTTCGCAATTTGGGGTATACAACGCGGAAATATCGGATGTCAAAACTGTCTACGAGAAATTCAGCAAAAACGATGATGTCGTTGTCTGGGGCATCAGTGATGGTAGCACGCCTCACCAAGTACGGGCGTTTTTGGCTGAACATGAACCCCCTTGGCCCGTTCTGTTTGATCCACTCCAAGAGGTGAGGAAAGCTTATCAGATTGAAACAACGTCATCATTTTTTCTCTTGATTGATAAAACAGGAAATTTGCAATACAGTTTGGTAAGACCGCATCTTATAGACGGTCAGCCCTTAATTTGGCTGATTGAAGCACTCCTATCAGATTAGATAACAACGTGAGTTTGAAAATAAACACCTATAAGAACCCGTCTCTTTTATCAAACTCACGCTATTATAACGCAAGTTGCCACCTTTTATACACATAGCACTCCGGAATCAACGGTATGAATGCCCTATGGCATTCCCCGGGAGTGCAAGAGTTAAATACGCCGTTTTCTATAGATATATCACCCCTCTGGGGTGGGGAAGTGTCTGA
>JAJEDN010000058.1 GCA_022821495.1 Candidatus Poribacteria bacterium | reverse complement strand
TAAATTCTGATAACATGTCTTCTAAGCGGGAAAGAGGGGTCATTAGATATGTCCTTTCAATAAATGTCAGGTTTATTATGAAAGGATACCCTCTTTTCTGCTATTTGTCTGTAAAAAAGTTAAAATTGTCCAAACTATAGTTATATTAGAAAACTCTTCATATTCTTGCAAACCCCATAATTGCGATACCTGAATGCTGAGGCACAGAAGTCCGAGCAAGTTGGTGGCTACAATATGCATTTAATTTGAAAATAGGTTTCAGAGATGTTATTATATCCGTATGGAATTTACGTTTGAATCAATTCAACTCACAGCTGATGACCTGAAGGATTTAGTGGCACGCCATGCTTCCGCACAGGAACTCTATTCTCCAACAGCCCCAAAGCCCCCTATAGCCCAATTCGGCTGGCGCGACAGATGGTGGTTGAACAACTCAGCATCACAGCAAGTTGCCATTCATTATTGGTTTTTCGAGTCGCACGACGCAGCACGCACAGCGGCTGATGAAGGTAGAGTTCGACTCTCAGCAAAGACGGTGCTAACATTTAGTGGCTATGACTCTATCTATCAGCCCCCGCCGAATAGCGAACACGGTCTGGGTGATGTTGTCTGGCAGGCGGGTGCGAATTTTCTGTTCGTCCAACAGGCACTCGTTGTGTTGGTAGCGGAAATAGGAGGAGAAGTTTCCGAAGAAACAACCCTCCATATTGCCCAAAAAATCCTTAAAAAAATCGACGATGCAGTTACCAGTCGTTAGTTCAGAAGTTTTCTGTCCACAGATGTCTTTTGGTAACCGTTAGCACTGTAATTCGGTAACGACGGTTAGCAAAAGATGACCAACACTCAGAAACCGAACTGAAAACTGATAACCGATAACTATTTCCGCGTTCGCCAATCCGTCGCGTCTAATAGTCCTGATACCACGTTGCGGACTGCTTGGCAACTTGAACGTTTTCGGAGCCACCGAATTGTCGATGTTCAAACCACGGCAGTGCGCTTTCTGCTGCAGCATTCGCGTTCTTGAAGTTCGTCGTTGCTTGGTTTTCAAGGAACTTATTAACAGCGTCAGTGTCCGGGTAATATTGAACAGCATCCTTCCAGATAGCCCGTCCACAGAGGAAACCACTGGCACCAGCACCAGACGCGAGATTTACGTTCTCAATAAATTCCTCAATATCTACACCGGCGCTTAAAATCACCCAAGGCAACGTTGAGGTTTCATCTAATTTTTGGCAGACTTCCTTCACTTCAGCGAGTTCATACGCCGATTCGCCAGCATAAAAACTTGCATTCTGGTAATCGGCTGTGTACTTCAAGTCAGCGGGGAATTCTAATTTCAGGATGTCAACTTTGTAACTTGGATCTATAAATTCTTCAACACTCCTAATAACGAGATCGGGTTTCTGTTTAGCGAACCCAACGCTCTTCGTCGTACCTTCGAGGGCATAACTGACCAATTCCAAGAGAAAAGGTAGGTCCTGCTTTTCACATTCATCACCAACATGGCGTACAAACGCTTGCTGGTGCTTGAGGGTTTCCGCGGAAGCATCGGGATGATAGTAAGCGAGGAGTTTAATGGCATCTGCGCCGGCGCGTTGTGCCTTGGCAATCGTCCAGTTTTCGATCGGATTGGAGAGGCGTTCGTTCTCGCCGACACCTTCGCTGACATAACCGGATTCTTCATAAGCCAGCAGTAACGCGACATCCCTTGGGATTTCAGTGATAGAGTAGGGGTGCCCGTAAATCGGGTCTGTAAGGACTGCGGTAGAGTTTGGGGACAGGACTCGAGTAATCAAAGTTTTCAGTGCAGCAACATCTTCATATTGGACATCTGTTTTGTCCTTGTCGAGTGCATCTGCGAGTGCTTGTACCATGGAGCCTCGCTGGTCAATCGCCATCATTTTAAAGCGACCATTCACATCAGCGAGTTTCATGATACCTCGCAATTTACCAGAGGAAATATCGTTCATGGACTTCTCCTATCTTAGTGGTTATAAGTTATAAGTTATAAGTTATAAGTCTGTTTTCTGATGCTTGATCCTCTCTTTTTTACCCTCGTTTCCGAATTGAAGCACCGACGGTTACCAAAAGATATTGACCAATTAGCCTCTCTTAACTAAAAACTTATAACTTATAACTAATGACTCCTCGTTTTAGTATTCCCGTTCAACGAAAAAATGGATTAAAGATAAAAATATCTGCTTCGCCTGTCCATCGTGTAGATGGGCGAAATTGTTTTTAAATCTCCCAGCGGCTTCGCGTAACAGTGCCTGAGATCGGTTTTGTGCGTAGGTAATAGACTTATATTTTTGCATCAATTGAAGGACACTCTCAACCTCTGCCTCTGTCTTTTCGTCGCGCGGGCGCGCCATAATATCAATCACATGTCGCGCTTCGGCAGCGGTACAAGCATTGATCAGATGGATGAGGACGAGGGTCCGCTTGCCTTCACTAATATCACCGGCGATCTCCTTCCCATATCTCCCGACATCACCGATGAGGTTCAGCACATCATCTTGAATCTGAAAAGCGACGCCGAGTTCTTTACCGAGTTCAACAAGGCTATCTACTTCAGTCTCATTCGCGCCAGCAATAATCGCCCCGACTCGACAGGGTGTAATGCAGGTATACCAAGCAGTCTTCTGTATACACATCGTTAGGTAATCGTCTTCATCAAGATCCCAACGGTTATCGTTGACCCAACTCAACTCAATATGCTGTCCTTCAACGACTTGGTTACTGAGTTGTATGAACTCAGATAAAATACGGAAGGCGAGTTCGTGTCCGAGGATTTCAGTGTTTCGGTGTAGCATCTCCCACATTTTGCAGTGGAGTGCATCGCCAACGTTGATCGCCATCGGAATCCCGTGCTTCTGGTGAAGACAAGGTTCACCTCTACGAAGTTCGGATCCGTCTTCGATGTCATCGTGGATGAGGAGCCAATTCTGGAGGAGTTCAAGTGAGGCGGCAGTATTGATGGCGCGCTGCGGATCTCCGCCGAACGCTTCACAGATAAGCATACAGAGCGCAGGACGCAACCCTTTCGCCGCACGGCGTGGGTAGTCTAACATCATCTGGTACAACTGATGCACATCCGGGTGTTGATGAGCGGTTGGGAGAAAATCAAAGATACAGGCATCAACCTTACTTTTAATCTCGTTGAGGTATGTGGTGACAAGGTGCTTTGTTGGTGAGAGATCCTGTCCAGTTTTCTGCATCGCTTTCCTTAAGTTTCGCGCCGTTTTTTATTTGACTCAGCCCTCCCATGTCCGCTCGGGTCCTTGAGCATGAACACCAGATTTCGTCAAGCGTCCACTTACATATTTTGCTTTAAAATTATACCATACTCTATGGTGAAAATCAAATTTTTCGTTAAGCAGGATTCCAACTCGTAAACACGTCTCATCGTCTCTACGCTTCATCTAAATCGATTGAGACGAATCGGTATCCGAGGGGTTTGATCCGTTCAACTAAAGTTTCTCGCAATTGGAGGGCACGCGCAAATTGGGCATCCGAAACCTGTATCCGTAGCACAGGGTCGTGGTCAAAGAGCGAAACATTTTCAATCTGGAATTCGTGGAGAATCTGTTGGATTTGTGTTAATGCTGCAAGGTTCTCGTCTTGCCTCGGATTGTTATCTTTTCCCATCTTAGGAACGCCGCCTCCAGTCGCTACCCGCCATGAACCCACCGTCAACGAAGACCATTTGTCCCGTGACAAAGTCGGAGGCATTAGACGCGAAGAAGATTGTCAAACCTGCCAAGTCCTCAGGTTCGCCCCACCGATATGCGGGTGTCCGATTGAGAATCCATTCATTCCGATTGTCTTCACGTGCGGGCGCAGTCATCTCGGTTCTGATAAAACCGGGTGCGATACCGTTCACCTGAATGTTATATTCCGCCCACTCCACAGCGAGCAGTTTCGTTAATTGGAGCAGACCGCCCTTCGCCGCCGTGTATGCAACACTTGTCGGCAGCCCGATCGCTGAGGTGAGTGACAAGGTATTGATGACCTTCCCGGATTTCTGTTCCTTCATGATATTACCGCAGGCTTTCGCGAGAAAGAACGCGCCCTTTAGATTAACGTCCGTAACGAAATCCCAATCTGCTTCGGTGAATTCCATTGCGGGGTTGCGTATATTGACACCGGCGTTGTTAACGAGCACATCAAGGCGACCGAGCGTTCCCACAGTCTCCGCAACGAGCGCGTCAATTTCTGAAAGATCGCCGACATCTGCCTGAATCGGGAGGATCTTTCTACCGGTTTCTCCAGCAATCCGTTCAGCAACGGGTGTCAAGGTCTCTATTTTTCTACCAGCGATAACGAGATCCGAACCCGCGCCCGCGAGTCCTTCCGCCATTGCAAGCCCTATCCCGCGACTCGCCCCGGTGACGAGGCTCACTTTGCCCTCTAATCTAAATTGCTGGATCATGCCTGCAGCAGATTTCTGATTCATGTTTTTGACTCCAATTTTAGGTGCAGTTACTCAGCTGGACCATCCTGTTTTACATATTGATGCAACAGGTCGGTGCCAATTACCTTTATTTTCCCGTTATGCTCTTCTGCGAGAGAAACAAGCAATTTCGCACCAGGTGAACGTTTTATATCAATCTCAAGTGCGACCACATAGATAATAGCGTTATTAACATTCTTTTCCCGCACTTTTTCAAGAATTACGTCTTTATTGACCTCAATAGGGTAATTAGAATCGGCAGTAGGAAGTCCATCCGTTACTAATACAATGACAGACGGATCAAACGTTAGCGCGACTTCAAGCGCGGTAAGAATATTCGTTCCAGTATTGCCTTGAATACTCTGAGGCGTGAATTTATCAAGGTATTTCAAGGTACGTTCCATACTGGCAACATTTGCCGGTAGCATCTCCTGACTCATCGCTCTTGCCCTTGTAGAGAAGGTTACCAAGTTCAAGGTATCTTCACTTCCGAGCATTAACACAGAATCTTTGAGAGAGTTAACAGCAAGAAACAGTTTTCGCAGTCCTGCTGCCTGCATACTCGCCGACACATCCAGACAATAAACGACATCTTTGGGGCCACCGAATTCGCCAAGGAAATCGATGAGACCGAGGCGGTCAGAGGTGCCGGATCTTCCGCCACCACCGAGAAGTCCATCGCCGCCGCCCTGTCCGTCGCCACGGAATCGTCCCATCCCATCGCCTTTTGTTCGGACTCTACCGGTAACGATACCCCGTCCATCGGTACGTCCGGGTTGCGCGATTAACCGACTGAGGTTTGAGGCTTCAGCATCTCGCAATTGGGCATCCGTCATAACATCTGGAATGACTTCGCTTAACGGTGCCTTGTTGACTTCCACGTCTTCAAGGACAACGCGCGGGCTGAGTTTGACGACCTCATCTATCTTGTTTCGAGCGGCTTCAATCTTCCGCTCCATTGCATCTCTGGCGAGTTTTTGGTTCGGATCCAGCAGTTTTTTCGTGAGGGGTGGTTTGGGTTTCTGCTTCCGCTTCTTAGGCGCGTCCAGATCGTTCAGCAAATCAACCGCAAAAAGATCTGTATCTTCCTCGGCGAGTTGATTCAGCGGGAGGAAAAGGTAGACGATAGCAATAATCAGGTGTAGGATAAGAGACAGTAAGATGACAGAGCGCATCCGATTTTTACGCCGCTGTGCGTCAATTCGCCAATTCAACAATTGATTTAACACGGTTCCGTCCTCCCCATTATGTTCACTTTTGATGTATATGTCTCGGCAATTATATTTTTTAGGAAACAAGGATAGATTTTAAAGGTTTGTGGTGTCTATGTTCCCGATGCAACTTGTTTATTTTCAAAAGATAGAATCCACGTCTCGCCTTCCTGTGTGAGTTCGTAGTAGGTATGATTGCGGTGCTTAATCCATTTGCCTTTGACGATATTCTTACGATAGTGGATAATACGTCCTTCAACGCGTTTCAGACCGCCAATATTTCTTAATTTGCGATGGCGTTGGTGCATCTCTTCAAGCGGAATCCGCAAGGCTTCAGCAACGACAATAGAATAATCCATTCCAAACTCTTGATGGTGTTTGAGGATAAAGTAATCGGTCTCATCAAGTTCAGCAAACTCCGGTGCGAGTGGGACAGCATCCGTTGCGGTTTCGGTTGCCTGAATCTCATCCCAGGCAACTGCTAATAACCGCTCCGGTCGTAAGCCTTGCACAGCATTGCAAGTTGTGCAGTGGACAGTAATCGTGCCATCTTCCTTGAAATAACCGGTAATCGGGTCATTTTCTTGGGGGTGACAGCACTTCGCAATCTTATAGGTGAGTTCAGGCGTCATATCTTTGTCTCGTTTAGGATATTCAAATGTTTTTAACCCCCTAAATCCCCCTTATCAGGGGGACTTTAAGAAGCGTAGATATTCAAATGTTTTTAACCCCCTAAATCCCCCTTATCAGGGGGACTTTAAGAGGCAATGCGCAAGTCCTATTGTTATAGGTCTTCCAATGCCCGATGTCCGATGTCGTTCCGAAAATGAGCGTTATCAAAATGAATCTCGGAGACACCTTGATACGCGCGTTGAATAGCATCATGCAATCCGCCAGCGACAGCCGTGACACCTAAGACTCGACCCCCAGCCGTGACAATGTTTGTGCCATCCTGTTTTGTGCCAGCATGAAAGACGTTCACACCTTCAATCGCATCCGCACTTTCAAGCCCTGTGATAGCGGTGCCTGTTTCGTACGGGTCGGGGTATCCACCGGAAGCCATAACGACACATGCCGCTGCCTCATCGGACCACTGCACATCCGTCTGCTGCGCAAGCGTTCCATCAATACATGCCATCAACAAAGGCACCAGATCGCTTTTAAGGCGCGGTAAGAGGACTTGCGTCTCCGGATCCCCAAAACGGCAGTTGAATTCAAGGACTTTTGGTCCGGTATCTGTAATCATTAATCCGACATAAAGTACACCTTTGAAGGGACTGCCGATAGCCGCCATGCCGTTGACAGTAGGGTAAACGACACCGTTCATAACATAGTCGTGCAATTCCGGCGTGATGACAGGTGCTGGCGAGTATGCGCCCATGCCGCCTGTATTTTTTCCGGTATCGGCGTCATGCGACATTTTATGGTCCTGTGAAGAGACAAACGGGAGACAGTGTGTGCCATCGGTCAGGACAGTAAAGGAGGCTTCTTCGCCGATCAATTCTTCTTCAATCAGGACACTATCACCTGCGTCGCCAAATGTTCTATCCACTAAAATAGTTGTGACGGCTTGCAACGCCTCTTTGAAGGTGCGTCCGGGGATAACCCCTTTTCCTGCAGCGAGTCCATTTGCTTTGACGAAAACAGGTGCATTGCGATCTTCGATATAAGCCATCGCTGCTTCGGCATCTGTAAACGTCCGATGTTCCGCTGTTGGGATTCCATTTTCAAGCATCAGTCGCTTGGCGAAATCCTTGCTGGCTTCTAAGCGCGCTGCGCGTTTATCGGGTCCAAAAGCCTTCAGACCGCGTTCAGTGAACACATCAACGATCCCTTCAGCTAACGGTGCTTCGGGACCGACAACGGTTAGGGCGATATTCTCGGATTCCGCCCAGTCTGCCAAGTCGGTAAATCGATCTGGCATAGGGACGGATTCTGCGATTTGTGCGATGCCGGCATTACCGGGCGCGCAATAGATTTTTTCTACGAGTTGGCTCTGTGCGAGCTTCCAGACGAGCGTGTGTTCGCGGCCGCCTTGCCCGACAACCAGAATTTTCATTAGCATATCCTTTTTGATTGTATTGTATCATAAAATGTTCGGAAAATCAAGGATTTTTATTTGACAAAGTGTGTCGGATAGGTTATGCTAATCGTAGGGAGCGGAGAAACCCTGAATGCATAACACACACCGGCGAGAACTGCAATTCCACAGGACTCAAAACGGAAGAGAGCCCTTCGGAGCTAAGGACCTGGGTACTGAAATGGAAGTTGTGGATACCTCAGTCACCCCTATAGAGGGCACAGCCTCGAATATGGAACTTGTCGCAGGTCAACTACCCAAGCCTAAAGACTTGGGCTTGTGCGAAGCGTAATCAGCGTCCACTCCACGAGTTAAACAGTTTTCTACAGTAAAATATCGTATTGTTCTATGGTGATGCGTAGAGGTATTTAGGATGCTCCCCAAGTC
>JAJEDN010000064.1 GCA_022821495.1 Candidatus Poribacteria bacterium | reverse complement strand
TTCGGAGTATCTGGCAACTCACAGGTAATATGAGCATACCAGTTAGATGCTTTTTTGACGAGCGTGACTTGTGTTGGATCCCCTTGAAGCGGGCGGTGCATGTATATTTTCACTTCGCCAAGTTTTGGAACTTTCAAACGGGCATGTTTCCATGCTGTTTCGCGGATCGGGTTTTCGCGAACACGTATTGTTTGTTTGTCAGTCTCTTTTGTTTTCCGACGAACAACTTTTGTATGTTTGCGAAGTTTCCACGTCATAGATTTAATCCGTTTGCGGTGTCTTGGATAGCCTTTTTTCGCAGCACCCTTTTTACAACGTCGATAAAAACCATCAAAGGCTTTATCCATGCGTTCTAATGCACATACTTGCATATCTTGTGGCACTTCGCGAAAGTCCGAATATTTTTCACGCGCAATCGTCAACTTCTTTTGTTGCTCATTGCAAGAAATAGATTGACCTTCAGTCTCCCAAGCAACTTTTCGATCGTGGCGCGCAGAGTTCTGAAGTTCACAAAGATGGTCAAGCCATCCTAATAATGTTGTTTCTTGTGTCCGTGTCGGGTACACAGGATATTTGAAAGTTAGTTTCATGGTATATCGTGTATCGTGCGTTTATCCCCTACGAAGTGGGAGGCAAGCACGCTACCAAGTGGTAACGCTTCGTATGCTTGCCAACACGATAGTATAACTATACCACATCTTTAGATCAAAAGTCAAATATTTTTCAACGTTTTGGTCTAATTCACGAGGGCGGATTTTCCTCCCAAAGATAAATCTTTGGGAAACCTCCAATCCGTAAACTTAGGTGATACGTTATATATCTCGTTTGCCCCAGGTGAACAGGCAACAGGCATTGAATTGACACCCCATATCTTGCTGCGACTCAACAAACAAGAACACAAAGCCATTGGGCTGACCTTTCTGGAATACTCTCTGCTTGCCCAGAAGACGAACATGGGACCCCGAAGTTTTCCGCTCACAGGCCTAACCGAATTGTCCGAGGATCTTCGAGACATTGTCTTAGATATTCTTCAACGCCCACCGGTCAGTGATGTACTTTTGCTTTCATCGTATACGCCGTCAATTTCCGAAACGATTCCGATTACACTTCTGCAAGCAGCCTGCTAAACAGATTTGCAATATGTCCCTAATGCTGCAGCGTCTGTGAGATGAAAAGTTTCGTGCGTTCGTGCTGCGGATTATCAAAGAAATCTGCGGGTGGTGCCTCCTCTATAACCACACCCTCATCGAAGAACATGATCCGATCGGCGACTTCACGGGCAAACCCCATCTCATGGGTAACGACGAGCATTGTCATACCGGAGTGTGCAAGTTCACGCATCACATCTAACACTTCTGAGATCATTTCTGGGTCAAGGGCACTTGTCGGTTCATCGAAGAGCATAATCTTCGGTTCCATCGCCAACGCGCGTGCGATTGCGACGCGCTGCTGTTGTCCACCCGAAATTTCTGCGGGGTACTTGTACGCTTGATCCGCAATATCCACCCGTTCTAAAAGCGATAAAGCGACCGCTTCTGCCTCGCTTTTTGCCATCTTCCTAACCCGGATTGGACCTAAGGTGATATTTTCCAAGTTCGTCAGGTGCGGAAACAGGTTGAACTGTTGAAACACCATACCAACTTCTTGACGGATAAGATTAATATTACGCAGATCATCGGTGAGTTCTACGCCATCAATGATAATAGTACCGCGCTGATGCTCCTCCAGTCGATTCAGCGTCCGAATGAACGTAGATTTGCCTGACCCTGAGGGACCGCAGATTACTGCCCTTTCACCTTTTTGGAACGAGGTCGTAATCCCTTTGAGGACATGGAAATCGTCGAACCATTTATGTAGGTCTTCGCATATAATAATCGGATCGTTCAATGCGTTTTCTTGTGCTGCCATTTTTTCCCTTCCTAAATATTCCTGTAAGAGCGAGGTCACCTCGCCCCTACCCCCTAAACTTTAGTGCTTTCCAACGCCCAAGTCTGTTTCAATGTCCTGGCTGGCATAGGACATCGCATAACAGAAAACAAAATAGATAACTGCGGCGAACAGATAGACCTCCGCTTGCAGTCCGAGCCAATCCGGATTCGCGATGACACTTTTGGCGACACCCAAGAGATCAATGAGTCCGATGATAGAGACGAGAGATGTGTCTTTAAACAACGCGATGAATTGTCCAACAATCGCTGGAATGACGGATCGGAGTGCTTGCGGTAAGACAATAAATAAGGTCGTCTGCGCATAGTTAAGTCCTACGGCTTGTGCGGCTTCATGTTGTCCGCTTGGAACGCCTTGGAGTCCGCCACGTACATTCTCTGCCATGTAGGCGGCGGAAAAGAACGTTATGCCGATCATCATCCGTAAAACTTGGTTAATATCAAGACCCGGCATGAATATCGGTATGAGGACGTTGCCCATGAATAGGATTGTTATCAACGGCACCCCGCGAACCGTCTCAATGTAAGTTGTTGAAACCCATCGGATAGCGGGGAGATTGCTCTGGCGACAGAGTGCTAAAAATACGCCAAGCGGGAAAGAGACGACGATGCCTACGACCGCTAAGATCAACGTAAGAAGCAGTCCGCCCCAATTGCTTGTCAGAACGCCATTCTCCCCGAACCCACGTAACACCACCATGATTACTGGGAAAGAGAGTATCCACCCTCCCAAAATCCAAGGTCGCAAACCTGTTCTGCCGCGTCCAAGGAAGAACGAAACCGCTATCATAGCGATCGCGCCTAAACACCATCCGCGCGTTGAGAGTTCGACGGGGAGAAGCGCACTGATAAACCAAACACCACTGAGAGCAACGGCAAACCGGAATATTAAACCACCCCAGAGTCCGGCACTTAAACCCATAAGTACACTTAAGATATAAATCGCGTTCCATACGCGCCATATCTGTTCTTTTGGATAAGATCCGACCATAAAGAGTCGAAAATTCGCGGGGATCACATCCCATTCCGCTTCGGTGAACGCCCACGTCAGAAACCCTTTAAAAGCAAAGAATAGGAACACAAGTGCCAAACAGGTCAAGAGCGTGTTGTACCAAGTGTTAAATAAATTCTCCTTAAGCCATCGCCCAGGCCCCTTTGTGCTAACCGGAGGTTTGATTTCTTGCGTAAGTTCTTGATCTTCCACTGTGTAATATGCCTTCCTATAAGGAGTAACCAGTTACCAGTCACCAGTGGCCAGTTAAAGAGGGTTTTCTCTTAACTGGAAAGCGAAGCGCTGTCGTTTAAAACTCTTAACTGGAAACTGGAAAGCGAAGCGCTGTCGTTTAAAACTTGAAAAACTGGAAACCATTCTCCTGTCATCGTCCGATTCGAGTAATCCAACGGTTATACCAATTCATGGCTGCTGATGTCGTTAAACTCATAACCAGATAGCTTACCATAATCATCGCAAAAACTGGAATTGATTGTCCTGTCTGATTCATCATGGTATCTCCTACGTGAAATAGATCGGGGAAAGCAACTGCAGTAGCCAGACTTGAATTTTTCGCGAGGTTTAAATACTGACTTGTGAGCGGTGGCACGATGATAGGGATGGCCTGAGGTAGAACAACTAAGCGTAAGGTCTGCCCCTCCTTCAAACCAACGGATCTCGCCGCTTCCCGTTGTCCCTTGACCACCGATTGTATACCGCTTCGCACGACTTCGGCAATAAACGCGCTTGTATATATGGAGAGTCCAATGAGAAGGGAAGAGAACTCTGGTGTAAAACGCATGCCGCCTTGGTAGTTAAAGCCTTGCAGTGCTGGTAAATCCAGCGTAAACGGTCTACCCGGTGTCAAAAACCATCCGCAGAGCGCAACGATAAGAAACGCAGGCAGTGCCCACTTCGCAGGAAAACCGGGGCGATCTAACTGTTGAAGTTGCCGCCACCGCACAATATAGAGAATCACCGCAAGGAGTAAACCGGCACCGAGAAACCATAACCAAATTTTCAGACTCGATGTCGGTTCAGGCGAAGGGAGATATATCCCTCTATTATTGATGAACGCGCCCCCGAAAAGCGAAATACTCTCCCTGACATTCGGAAGTTGTGCGACTACGGCAGTATACCAAAATATAATCTGGAGAAGGAGCGGAATATTGCGGAAACATTCCACATAGGCAGCCGCTATCGTCCGGATTAACCAGTTGCTTGACAAGCGAGCGATACCGAAAAGGAGTCCGATGAGGGTCGCACAGACGATCCCTATGATACTGATGCTGAGGGTGTTCAGGATCCCAACGCAGAATGCCTTCAAGTAGGTATCCGAAGGATCATAAGCGATTGGCCCCTCTGAAATGTCGAACCCGGCTTCGTCCTGAAGGAAATTGAAATTCAACGTCAGTCCAAGCCCACGAAGCCCCTCTAACATGTTCCTATAAAGAATAGCCAACAACAGGATTACACCGAGCAAGAAGATACCCTGAAACAGGACCCGTAGAACTCGGACATCTCGCCAAAAGGGGATTTTTCCCGATACAGTTGTAGGTGAATTATTTTCCATATTTTACTGTCGCACAGAGGCTATCTAACGGAACGGTATCGCGTAGAGTAAGCCGCCCTGCGTCCACGGTTTGTTGACCCCACGCGGTAGACCTAACGGTGTCAGGTTACGTTCAAAAAGCTCACCATAGTTGCCGACAGCAGCTATAACTTGACGCGCCCAGTCTTTCGGCAGACCGAGTTTTCCACCCATACCTGTACCATCATCTGTACCCAAGAAACGCTTGATTTCGGGGTTCTCTGTTTTGAAGGTGTTGACGTTGGCTTGCGTAATGCCATGCTCTTCGGCAAAGAATGTAGCATAAACAACCCAGCTCACGATGTCATTCCACTTGTTATCTCCGTGGACGGTAACAGGACCCAACGGTTCCTTTGAAATGGTTACGTCAAGAATAACATGGTCGTCTGGGTTTTTTAAGGATTGGCGGCGGGAGACTAATTGCGACTTATCGCTTGTCACCGCATCGCAACGTCCCTGATCGTAACTCTGGTAAAGCGTCTCGGTTTCTGCAAAAACAATAGGTTCCACTTTGATCCCTAAGGCGCGGGTGGTATCGGCGAGGTTTAGCTCAGTCGTGCTACCAGAGGTGACACCGATAGTGGCACCTGCCAACTCCTTGAGCGAAGTTATACCGAGGTCCTTGCGGAGCATAAAACCTTGACCGTCATAAAAGGTTGGCGGCGCGAAGTCAGCACCTAAGTCGGTATCACGCGTCAGTGTCCAAGTGGTGTTGCGGATTAAAACATCTATTTCACCTGTCTGAAGGGCGGGAAAGCGGTCAGCTGCCTTTAAGGGTCGGAACTCAACTTTGTCTGGGTCACCCAGCACGGCGGCAGCAATCGCGCGTCCGTAATCTACGTCAAAACCTTTCCATGTACCATCCTGACTGAGGAAACCGAAACCGGGCAATTCTTTGTTCACCCCACAGACCAGTCGTCCTCTATTTTTTACTTTATCCAATATACTTTCTTCGCCACTCGCGAGTAGCGGTATTACCAACGAAATCGCTAAAACTAACGCGGAAACGCGGAACAAAAATTTACGCATGAAAAATCCTCTCTTTATACGGTCGTTGCAGCGAGGCAACTTGATTAGGTTATATTATGTTATTTTGTCAAAAATCGAGTTTATACCTTTCTGATAAGCAGAAAAACGTATATTATCTTTCATTCTTCATTGTACCAAACTATCTTTGTGTTGTCAAGGAATTAATCGGAAACGAGCCGTCCGATAACACGAATCGTTTGTTAAATCTGCCCGATTTTGTGCAACTGTGTGCTACAAGTATGCCCTGTTTTGTGCAACGCTTTATCCGTATTGTATCCAGGTGTTCTATTTGCGCTATGTTGCTTGAACCGGCACGAAATTTGCTACCGTAAACTAAAAAAATCGGCAAGCATGTCTCACAAGTAACGCGGACTGATAGCTATTCCTATGATAACTGAATATCTCTGCTTGTGGAAACTGCGCTTGACATATTTTGAAAATCTTGTTAACATACTTGGCATCAATACTTGGCAAGGAGAAAAAACATGAAGAAGTTCATAATCGCAGAGATCTGCGTTCTGATCGCGCTTGTAGGTGGGTTTTGGCTGGGGCGTGTCACCGGAAACAACACCAGTTACGAGCACTACTACGACAACGCAGACAAAGCCTGGACAGCAGTAAAGCAAATTGATGAGCCACCGGTAGAACTTGATAGCCCTGACAAAAGCCGGTTACGCGAAGTACGGGCTGCATACCGTGAGGTTTTTGAGAACTATCCTGATAGTATGTGGGCAGATGATGCAATCTATCAGCTCGCCTCACGTCTGCCACGCACCGATGAAGAGGCGTTCGCACTCTTCCGCCGACTCATTAATAATTATCCTGATAGTGAGTGGGCGGACGATTCAATGTACGCCATCGCTTTCGCTTCTTATAAGATTGCTGAGGATCTAAAGAAGACCGGCACGCTTGAATCTCTTGACGCGTACTACGACCGCGCAATCGCACTTTACAACCAATTAATAACAATATACCCGGGTAGTGAGTTGTCAGACCAAGCGCAGTTTAATACGGCGATGTGCTACTATGGGAAAGGTGAATTAAACAACGCACTCGTGCAGTTTGACACGCTTCGAGAACCCTTCAGCGATAGCCCGATACTCTATCAGATTTTATACGTTACAGGCGAAATTTATCTCAAGCGGCAGGAATATGAGAACGCACGCGTCGAGTTCACAAACGTCGTCGATTCGGGGGATCCAGACCTCGCACCGCTCGCACTTTTCGGTATCCCTCAGGCATATCTCGCTGAAGGGAAGTATCAGGAGGCGATTGACGGGTATCAAAAGGTAATTGACCTCTATCCTGGCACCAAAGCCGGACAGGATGCATACTTCTATATGGGATGGGCTTATGAAAGGCTTGAGAAGTATGACGAAGCCATCGCCGAACTTGAGAAGGGAATTGAACTGTTCCCGCGCAACGAAAATGCCGCCAACGCACAGGTCTACATCGCACAAATTGCCCTTGCGAACAAGGATATAACAACTGCCGTTGATGCATTTCAAAAAGTAGCGGATAATGCTACCTACGATTATGATACTCGACGGATGGCACAATATTCGGTCGGAAAAATTTATGAGGACAATAGTGAAATGGATTTGGCAGTAGCGGCGTATCAGAAACTGCTTACCGATTTTCCAGAACCGCATCGAGAGGCGACGCACCAGTCAAATAATATCAACGAAAATTATATACAGACGCTACGGAGTGCTGGACTCTAAAGCCTGTCCAAGGTCGGCGAGAATATCTTCAACGTCCTCCAAGCCAACGGAGATTCTGACCAAACCGTCTGTGATGCCAATCTGCTGACGGATCTCTGCCGGAACGTGTGAGTGCGTTGTTGATGCCGGATGGCAGATGAGGGTCCGTACGTCTCCTAAACTGACCGCAAGCGCGCAGCGTTGGAGCCGATCGACAAGGTGTTCACCCGCACGGTGTCCACCTTTCAGCTCCAGCGTTATCATGCCACCGAAAGCATCCATTTGGTGTTTGGCGAGTTCGTATTGTGGGTGGCTCGGCAAACCCGGATAACGTACCCACGTCACCGCCGGATGTGCTTCAAGAAACGTCGCCACTTGCACCGCATTTTCGCAATGTCGCGCAAATCGCAGCGGTAGCGTCGTGATTCCCTGTAATGTTAGCCACGCATTAAACGGGCTAATAACTGCCCCGAAGTTGCGCAGTGCCCCTTCTTTCGCGCGCGTAATAAATTCCTTTTGTCCTATAATCGCGCCAGCAATCACTGCCCCTGTACCACTCAAATATTTCGTCATACTATGGACAACGACATCGATACCGAGAGCAATCGGTTGCTGTCCGCACGGTGTCGCGAACGTATTATCGATAATTGAGGTCACCCCGTGTGTTTTCGCAATCTCGGCGGATGCTCGCAAATCCATCAGTTTAAGGAGCGGGTTCGTTGGGCTTTCAAGATAGAGGACTTTCGTATCGGCTCTAATGGCACGTTCGATTTGTGAAGTGTCCGTGGCATCAACGAATGTCGTCTCGATGCCGAAGCGTAGAAGGTCTTCATTGAGGATTTGGAACGTCGCGGAATAGAGGTTTTCCATAGCGACGACATGTCCGCCGTCAGCTAAAGCCGTAAGCAGTGCGGTACTCACTGCTCCCATTCCCGATGCCGTTGCAAGTGCCGCTTCGCCTGCCTCAAGCACGGCAAGTTTCGTTTCTAATACCTCTTGTGTCGGGTTGCCCCAACGCGTATAGACATAACCGCTCTCTTCGTCTCGGAATGCTTCCGCGCATTCCGCGGCTGTAGTAAAACGGAACGTACTGTTCTGATAGATAGGTGGTAGAAGCGGTATCCCACTTTTTTCGGTAGTGGGTGTCGCTCTTTCACCGGCATGGATGGCTTGGGTGGATTTTCCTAATTTTTTTTCAAAAGTCATTAAACTAAAACTCCTAAAAACCTACTCTTGATGCTTGTGCCTACCCGCAACTTACTTGAATTTTTTGGTATCGTGCCCCTCAAGTGCTAACAATTGTCGTTTCCGTTCCAACCCACCGCCGTATCCACCAAGGGCACCATTACTTCTAATGACCCGATGGCACGGTATGAAAATAGAGACAGGGTTCGTGCCAACAGCATTGCCAACCGCGCGAACAGCCTTCGGTTTTCCTATCTGATCCGCAATCCATTGATAACTCTGCACCTCTCCATACGGAATCTGCTGGATGATGTTCCAGACTTTCTTTTGAAAGGGGGTTCCCATATCTATTTGGATCGGAATGTCCGAGGTTTCAAGCGGTTCGCCATCAAAATAACGGGCGAGTAGCTCCTGTGCATGCGTCAGTACAGG
Source organism: Candidatus Poribacteria bacterium (assembly GCA_022821495.1). Taxonomy (GTDB): domain Bacteria; phylum Poribacteria; class WGA-4E; order WGA-4E; family WGA-3G; genus WGA-3G. The sequence continues at coordinate 39,363 of JAJEDN010000064.1, read as the reverse complement.
GTACTGTCTATGGAGGTGTTCGGCGTTATCGAATGGAAAATGTTCGGTAAAGAAGACGTACGAAATGTTGTTCGGATCTGCAGCCACTATGTTTATACACCCCATTAGCGACTCACAAGAGATAGCCCCTGCCTCAAGGCAATCTAATATACTTTCATAAGATTGAACATCGGCAGTCGGATCTGCTGAGACTCCTTTAAGGATTTTTTTCAATGAATTCATTTATATTTTTTATTTGACCTCGAATCTATTATAGGATATGCTATATCGCAAATTATGGTTATATTTGAAACGTCTGAACAACTCTATAATTACATCAGTGAACTGTTTGCAGAAATTGCGACGTTACCAGAAGCACAAGCGGTTTTAAAATCCTTGACGCTGAGCGTCCAATTTAACTATACTTCGCCGGATTGTACAATGACACTGACTGCAGCAAACGGCAAATATAGTATTGTCCGCGGTGTATGCGATGACACGCATCCAGATGTTGAACTCACTATGACGGGCGATGTCGCCTACAGATTTTGGACAGGCGAACTCAACGTTATGGGTGCCATTACAACACGCGAGATTGGCATCAACGGCTCCCTCGGCAAGGTGATGCGTCTTGCACCGCTGATTAAAACTGCTGTTCGCTATAACCGCGAACGAGAAACTGATTGCGATTCATGACAGACAAGGAGGCTTCAATGGAAACCGATAATTTATTAGAAACCGTCGAACCTTATGTTACGCAGTTGCGAGAAGAAGGCTGGTGCGTCTTGGAAGACGTTGTTCCCGCGGATGTCGTTGCCGAGGTCCGTGAGGAGGTCGAAACCTCAGAAGCAGACTATAATGAATTCAGCAAAGCGCACGGCAGATGGGAACGTAATGTTATCAGTTTCATGCCAAAATTTGCCGCACACCTCGCGAACGATCGGCTCCTTGCTACTATCCGTCAAGTGTTAGGACCCCAGGTGCGTATCTCGCAAACTGAGTATAAGATTCGCCCCCCGCATTATGAATTAGTGCGTGCATACCACTCCGATTTTCCCTACGATCTGAACCAAAAATGGCACATCACACAACCATTCCCGAGTGCTGTTATCGGCATTACCACCCTCTGGATGCTCTCTGAGTTTACCACCGAAAACGGAGGCACTTGGATTGTGCCTAAGACACATGTAGACGTTCGCAACCCCAGAGGCAAAGAGGACGGTATCGGTGATCGGAACCCACTTGACGGTGAAATGCAAGCCATCGGAAGTGCTGGCAGTGTCCTGATCATGGACAGCCGGATTTGGCACTCCAACGCAGAAAACCCGAGTGCCGGTAAACGGACTGCAGTCGTTGTCAGATACGCACCGTGGTGGCTGAACTTGGAACTCTTCGGTGTCAATACTGCCACAATTCCGGGTGAAACGTTTGATAGGTTACCCGATGATGTCAAAGTACTCTACGAGCACCGCGCAGAAAGCCGCGAGCCAACCGTCTGGATTTAAAAGAAATAGGCACGCTCTTTGTGCCGTAACAAAAGGAAATCTCTTATGTCAACAACACTCGTACACATCGGTGTCCGCACGACCGATCTGGAGAAAAGTATCCGTTTCTGGCGCGACGCGCTCGGATTACGCGTCTTCTCAACGATGAACGGTTGCTACGACCTTACCGATGGTTATCACAACTTCCGTGTATTTCAGCACCGCGGTCCCGAACGTCCGGAACACGTCGGCGGAATGTTAGACTATCTCCATATCGGTGTCCGGGTCCCAAATTTACGAGAAGCCGCGCAACGGTGTGAAGACCTCGGTTTTGAGATCACTTGGGAAGGGTTAGACGGCAGTAGACCTTACGACCCGAATTCTGACGAACTGCCTTCAGTCGCTTTCAAAGTGGAAGACCCCGACGGTATCGTCGTCGATATTACCGAACAAGACGATCAGTGGCCCGGTGTAGATATCGAAAACAAAAGTTGAACCTTTACGCCTCCCTGGTTGAACCTTTACGCCTCCCTGATAAGGAGCCAGCTCCCCAAATTCCCCCCTGATAAGGGGGGTTAGGGGGGTTTCCTGCTTATTCATCACCTTGGCACAGCCGATACAGTTGAGGAACGATGATACCTGTTAGGGGGGTTTCCTGCTTATTCATCACCGCCACCGAATACACCTAACCGTATCAGATAATATGCCAATGTGAGAAGACTCGTCAACGCCGCTGCGAGATACGTCAAAAATGCAGCGTTTAGGACCTTACTTGCGTGTCGATTTTCTTCCGGTGAGAGCATCCCCGCTGCGTCCATTGCGACTTTCGCACGTCTGCTGGCATCCCATTCAACAGGAAGCGTTATCAGCGAAAAAACGACACCTACTGAAAATAGGCATACGCCCAGAAATATCAAGCCTGAGAACTGGAGCAGAAATCCTCCTATCAGCAAAATATACGCAAAAGTTGAACTGAAATTCGTCGCAGGAACAAGCGCAGTACGCAGACTTAGCATACCATAATTGTGTGCATCCTGAATTGCGTGGCCTGCCTCATGGCAAGCGACGCCTATTGCGGAGAGCGATTGGCTGGAATAGACGTCCTCAGACAATCGCAATGCCTTCTTACTCGGATCATAGTGATCGCTGAGCCAGCCATCAGAGCGTTCAATGCGCACCCCGCTAACACCCTGTCGTCTTAGCATCAGGTCGGCGGCTTGTGCCCCTGTCAGTCTGCTACGCGATCCGACTCTTGAATATTTTGAGAATGTCGATTTTGTCCGCCATGTCGCGTATAAAGACAAGGCAAGACCCGGTGCAATGATTATAAAATAGAGCGGATCAAATAAACCCCAAAGCATGATAAACACCTCCAAATTCTGTTTTTATTCTGCTTCTTAAATATTTATTGGGTTAAGGAAATTATACGAGATATTTCTGTCAAATTCAAATCATTTTAACTTTTCGCTGTAGGAGCGACCTCTGGTCGCGATGCTATCGTCCTGAATTTGACGCTATTCCTATATCGTGCTATACTCTGCGGTAAGAATGTGCCTAACCCAGAAAAATAAGGAAATATAAATGCTCAAAATAATTGATACCCACCAACACCTCTGGGATACTGAAAACTTGGAATACCCTTGGCTCGAAGGTTTTGATTTGTTAGGAAAACGGTATACATCGGAAGACTACCGTGAAGCAATTGGAGACCTTAACGTCATCAAATCTGTCCACGTTGAAGGAGATCCCGCTGAAGCGGATGTTGTCAAGGAAGTCGAGTGGTTAACACAGATCGCTGAAACAGATGGCATGATAGGTGCGATCGCAGCAGCGGTACCCCTGGAAAAACCCAACGCCGAGGCTATCCTTGAGCAGCTTGGTGGATTCGGGCTGGTCATAGGTGTGCGTCGGATGGCGTGGCACCATCCCGATCCGCAGTTCTATGCTACCCCTGAACTGATTAACGGCGTGAAATTGCTGCCAAAATTTGATCTCTCGTTTGAACTTTGTGCGAACAGCACGCAGCTGCCAGCAGCAATCGAGTTAGTCAAAGCAACGCCAGATGTGAGACATGCGCTTAATCACTGCGGCGGACCGGACATAAAAGGTGGGCAATTTGAGCCGTGGGCATCGCATATCCGTGAACTCGCAGCTTTTGAGAACGTCCACTGCAAAGTATCCGGGATCGTGACGACCGCAAGCGAGAATTGGACGCGCGAGGAACTCAAACCCTATATCCGACATCTGATAGAAGCATTCGGCTACGAGCGACTCTTGTTCGGGAGTGATTGGCCCGTGTGCACCTTAGCAGCAACATATCAGGAATGGGTAGACGCACTCCTATGGGCTGTCGAAGATGCGTCGGATACTGAGAGAGAGAGACTTTTCTACGAAAACGCTTCGGAATTCTATTCGGTATAGCGTAACATTCGCAACCCCTATTGAACCGTAATCAACACCGGTTCAACGCCTTGCGTCTCCTGAATATGCTGCTTGAGATCCGCTGCCTCAGCACGTTTATTGAACGCCCCAATCGTTACCCGATGCATCGTTCTCCCCTCAACGACAGCTGTGTATATTTGCACCTTCTCATCTGGATACATCCACTGCAAATTCTCAGCCATCATTTCGGCATTGCGAGATTCCGCAAAAGAGCCAACCATCAGTGTCAGTCTGGCTGTCGGTGTTACCGCTGCTGTCGGTGCTACTATCGGCTGGTTATCAATACCGAGTTGCAGCTGCGCTTGTTGTGTGCTCTGATTGCCAGCGATGTCTTGGACGTACAACTTACAAGTATAAGTAGCAGTTGGCTCCGTTTGAATCTTACTTAAAGCGATCTCGGCTGGTGGTGAACCGTTCCCTTCTACTTGCTCAATGAGTGTATCCGCAGCATCGAAAAGTTCAAGTTTCCAATGGGCTATCGGGCTTATGTCTAATGTCTTCACACCAACCGTCGTCGGCGTATTCCCGAAGAGTTCCAGTGTCGTTGGGATCAGGTCAACTGTGAGTCTCTCGCTATCTTTTAAATGTGGTTCCCCTTGCGCGTCGAGGATATGCAGTTGCACATCGTAGTGTCCATCCGGAACCAGACTGCCCGTATTCGCGATACCATCCCAAACAACACCGTCTACGGGGACACCCGTCCCAGACTGTTTCCAGATACTTTCGGTATATTCATCACGGACATTTAACTGCCACTTTATAACGCGACTTACGTCCTCTCGTGAATTGTCGTATTCTCGGAGGCTAAGTCGAATTGTGGTGTTATCAGCGACACCATCGTTGTTGGGTGAAATCGCGGGTGTTGATAGCTGCAGTTCTGCTGTAACTGCTTCAGGATTTGCAACGTCCGGTGTGACAGTTGTTGGCATTAGAATCGGTGCCGTTTTCGGTTCCTCGGTTTTAGCTACCACTGGAGGTGTATCTGTGGGCGGTGGGTTTACAGCACCACGACCCCAGCGTAAGGTTGCGGAAATCCAATGGATACCGTGCTCTAATTCGCGACCACTCACATACGCATAATCAAGTTGTCCGGTAGAATTTCGGAAACTCACCCCGCGTGTCAATTCGCCGCCCCGAAGATTTTCAGAGGTTGGTAGTGCCGTATAACCGGCGCGGAACCCAAAGTGTCCATTGATGAGCCAACTTTCTGCACCGATATGAAATCGGAGCCGTTCGCCCCAATTGAGATCGTTCTCGCCACGAACAGCAAAGTCAGCAGAGAAGAGTGTGTGTTCGCCTAATTCATACGTCGTACCGAAGCGTGCGGCTAAAGGTAGACGCTCAAGAAGTACGCCGTCCTCTCGGATACCGTTGCTCAATTCGGAAAAATTGATACCGACGGTCACCGAATCACCCCATTTTTCTAACGGGTACGCGAACTGCATTCCTAAATCGACGCTCCATAAAAAATTCGTTCTAATCCGTGTGTTATTCTGATAATAGCGTAAGTTTGCACCTGCCGATGCGCTTGGTCCGAATGCAAGTCCATATCCCAAAAGCACTATCTGAGTGGAGTCAGACGTATCATTGCTCCATCCGTCAAGCCACGTCGCGAAAGAGAGGTTCCCCAGATTTCTGTTCGTTAAGCCGAAGGTGTTAGGGTTCGCGGCGACAGAGAACGCCTGTTCGCTGCTCGAGGCACTCCCCGGGAAAGGCATCCCACCCATGTTCACTTCCACGCCATCCATAAATCCTAATGACGATGGATTCCAGAGAAAACCGTTGTTCGCGGAGGGACCTGCCGTAAAAGCGCTCCCCATACCGACTGCACGGGCACTTGCACCGACAAAAATATCACGGTGCGCGATGCTCGAAGCATTTGCACTAACAGATACGACTGCCAAAATCACGCCAGCCAAAACGATCTTTCGTATGATGTGCAGCAGCAACTTTCGTCTGCTACGTCTGAGAAAATTGAATTGCATCGGATACACCCCACTGCTGTTGTTTCAAGTTTAATGATATATTTTGCTACATTTCTTAACGTTGAAGTTAGGCAAATGGATACAGGTGAAGTCGTCCGGTTTTCTAAAGGTAGGAAAATTTGATGGGAGTAAAGAAATTAAGGAATGTAGGGTGTTATAGCAAGGAATTGTTGCGCGCTATTCTGCCGGATGTGTAGCATATCTGAGAACCCCATCCGCATCCGTGAACCGCAAATAGAGTCCCCAAGACCATCCGTTGTCAACCTTTTGGCACAAAACCGTGTTCCATCCCGCTTTCAGTTGACACGGCACCGCATCCGCATCTGCTGTTGCGCCAGCATTGATATTTTTCCGATGAACCTCAGTTCCGTTTAACCAAACAGCGATCTCGTCATCGCTCCCGATCAACATCACAGCATCGGTCGCTTTCGGCGCATAGACATACACCAACGTGTATCCGACAGTCATAGGGGTCGAATCAAGATCGCTACGCAAATCGAGGAAGCCTTCTGCTCTGGTAGTTGCTTCCTGCCAGCCGACGGCTTTGCCATCAATACCGGTGTAGGTTTTCTCCAAGTCTAATTGACCTTCAGAACGCAGTAGTTCATCAATTGTGGCAGTATCTGCTTTGGGAAACGGTCCTAAAATCATGTAACGCTTAACAAATGGGGAAGCGTGTAACACTTGAAAGGAATCAATACCAATTTTAAAACCCGTGGCTTCGGGTGCCTTGCCGGCAGTGCTGAGCATTATCTGATTTTCACCAGCATTCAAAGGAGCAGTCCCAAATGAAACCAGGGTTCCAGCGATCGGTTCAGAAGCATAGCAATCGTAGGGTGTCCCGACTGTTGTATCATTGACAGATAATTGAACGCGCGCGTATGTTTGACCGCGTGTTAAAACGGCACGAATTTCATAAACGTCTCTGTAAGGCACCTCAATTGGGACGGTTAAGGTGCCTATCTCGCCAGAAGTTTCCGGTGTAAAAGCGACATGGCTACCGCCTATATCAACACCTGCCGCCCCGTAGTTTTCTACTTGAACCGTTGCATCGTGTGCGCCTGTCTTTGGCAATAAATCAGTTGCCGATTGGGTGTCTTTTGGTGGTAATGCCCATTCTTTCTCATACCAAAATTGTGGGAGGTGATAGATGTCCCGCGCCTCATTTGTCAGGACGAGATCTTCTCCATCAAAGCAGACTGCCTCGCCGTAGAACCTGTGCGGTAGAGACCACGGTGTACCTTGAATCATCTGTGTTAAATCACTCACTGTGCCGTGATATACCCAGAGTGCATCATAGGTACAAACAGCAAGCCGCGTCCCGTCTTCCGATACGCCTGCACCCGTCACGAACTTCGCTCCAGCGAACTCACCAACCCTTTCTAACGTCTGTTTTGTATCGGAAACCTGTAGGCTGGGAAACCGATAAAGCACCGCACGCGCGCGCTCTTTAGAGACGATATAAGGGATACCTTCAACAATAAAGAGACCTTCTGCATCCACATTTTCGTTCGGGTATCGATACGGATAACTCGCGATGACTTCCGCCTCGGTTTCAGTGAAGGGGTTCGGTTCTGCGACGACAACCACTTTCAGATCGAATCGTAGTCTGCTGTTATTCCCAATTTCACCAATCCAGAGTTGATTTTTGTCATCAATACCGAGTGCCTCCCAATCGAAGTTTCCAGAACCTTTTACCGCTATTTCTTGAATCAATTCGCCGTTCAGTTTTGTGGCGTAAAGTGATGCGGGATTACCAGAATCGTTGAGTGTCCAGTAGACCCCTTCAAACTGCCGACTCGCGACGATGCCAGAACTCTCTCGAATATCGGGATGTGTGTATTTTCCGGTGGGTTGCCAAGGGGGTGTGTCAATAACGTCTGCGGATGCCGCTGTAGCGGTGTAAAGTCCGATGCCGATCGCAAAAGCCAATAGGTGGGATAACAGTTTCATCAAAGATCTCCTTTTATGTATATTCTACCGCATTCTTACCGAGAAATCAAATCTAAAGCATCGTCGGACAATTCCCAAAAAAATCCAAATTTATTTCATTTTTTTTCCAAAATGCACGTTTTTCACCACAAAATTGTGTCTTTATAAACAGGCAAAATATGTTCCCTGTTTTTAGCAATTTTCAATGTTAAATGGACGTTTTCGCACTTCAGACCTCACGGGGCATACGAAGCGGGGTTAGGAGTGTAGCGTTCAGTCCGAATGGCACGATACTTGCAAGTGGGAGTTATGATAGTACAGTTCGTTTGTGGACATCTCAACAGACCCCCTCAAGACAACGCTTACCGGACATACGAGCGCGGTTGGTCGTATATTGTTTAGTCCGGATGGCACGTTTGTAAGTGGTGGTTGGCGTTATGACGGTAAGGTTCATGTGTGGGATATAGGGACGGTGTCCTTGAAAACGACACTCACCGCTGATGACTATGGGATCCATAATCTATCGTTCAGCCCGGATGGAAAGACGCTTGCAGGGAGTTCAAATAGAACAGCTTTTTTGTGGGATATTGAGACAGGTGTGGTAAAATTGACACTCATTGATCATACGTATACGGTTAATAGTGTATCGTTCAGTCTGGATGGAAATCCGCGAATTCACCAACGGTTGGGTCGTCTATAATCGGAGTGGCAAAACACAAAGGATTGAACTCCCAAAGGAAGCATCCGGGGTAGCGTCTGGGCTGAAGAACGCGCGATGGCACACGGTGCCAGATTTAGATGGCGAGATCTTCCTGAAAAAGATTATTCTATCAGTAGGTGCCACCGTTGATAGCGGCACCCCCGAACGGCTGGAATCTCACTAAACAAGTTTTCCACTGAAAGGAACAGTAATATGGAACCACGATTTACACGCGGCGAATATTTTCTACTTGAAATCGTCGTCGAGTATGAATGGAGTATCTCTGGTCTCATTGATAACGAACTGGAGTTACACCTAAATTTCATAGTGCCCCTTCGTTTTCCGGGGACTGGCGGGAATCGGTTCTCCTTGGAGGTACTACGCTATCTCCTTTGAACTTGTGGATTTAACGGGCGATGGGAGTTTAGACATCTGGGTAAGATGTGCCTACGGTGTGGCTGTGGTTTCGTTTCAGAACGGTGAGTTCAAGGATGTCTGCAGTGCCTATAGTTCTCCCAGAAGGAAGGATCCCATGGAATATATTGACTTGGATAATGATGGCATTTACGAAATCAAGATTCCTGACCGTATAGCTATCAATACTGATATGGGGTCACGTCCTGAATGGATGAGCCTCTTCAAATGGGATGGAAACGCCTACGTCTTGAATAACGAAAAATTCTATGCCGATAATAACGATTTTCTCATTCGCTTATTGGGCGAGTATACTTATCAGATGCTTCGACGCGGAACATTTATCAGTCACTGTGAGACATATAGGTTCTATTTAGGGTTAGTATATTACTATCGGGGTAACAGGTCACCGTCGTATCTACAGTGGATCCTAAAACATGCGAAAAAGGACGCTTACATTCAAGCCGCGGAATCACTCTTGAAAAAATTGCCATCACCCTGAAGATGAAAAACGATCTGACATCAGATCGGTTGAATTGGAGACAATAAACATGAAACAACATTTTCAAACCACACGCCTTGGACTTTGTATTTCGCTGATACTCACTGCTTGGGTTTCCGTGAATGCGGATACCGCTAAAACAATGACTTCTGAGGTCAATTATGGGTATTACTACCACTTAGATGATGATCTCAAAAAGTATTACAGCTTTCTACCTTCCCCAGCGCCCGAAGGACTCCATTACCATGCCCGGCTGAGGGCCACCGCAAATATTGATGACACCCCCGAAAAAGAGACGATTGTGCTAATCGTTGTCGAGACAAAATCTCGCACACTCTTCAGCAGAGTCACAGACTTCGGCAACCGGAGCCACGCCTTTCTCCTCATTGCTAACGCTAAAGGCGCGGAGATCGAGAAAAAAGCGTTTTTCAAACTTTTTGATGCAGGCACGCATGCGTTGGAGGTCCCAGCAGCAAATGTTATTGAACTTCACAGGCCACCCTCAGGTTTTGAGCAACCGACGGAGGTCTTCTTTAGACTCGTAGATGCGTCAGACGATGGCACTTTGGATATTTGGGTGGAATCTGCACACGGGGTGGCACTCATCTCTTTTGAGGACGGCGCGTTCAAGGAAGTTTTCAGCAAATACACCGTTAGCAGAGAGAAACTCACAGACGCTTTTGATGTTGAGTATATACGGTACGACTGGCCCTTTGGTCGTGATGGTCAAAAGTATCACCGTTTTTTGGGGAACCCGCAACCCGAAAATTTCTCTTTCGCTTACAGTACCCGGTTGAAAGCCATCGCAAATATTGATGACACCCCCGAAAAAGAGACGATTGTGCTCATGGTCGCTCAAACAAGCCAAGGAGGCGCAGACTGGGGGCAATGGAGCCAAGCGTTTCTCCTTATTGCTGAGGCGGACACCGAAACAGACGCGCTTCCCAAGAAAAAAGATTTATTCAAACTTTTTGCTGGGTCTTATCCCTGGGATCCCCCCGCCAAAACCGTTGAATTTCAAAGATCACCTCCCGTCTTCCCGGGCCCCTTGGGGGGCGGTGGACCTTGGAGTTTCCAATATGCCTCTTTTGACCTCGTTGATTTGACAGGCGATGGTATTTTAGATATCTGGGTTGAACAAGCCGAAGGTGTCGCTGTGATTTCTTTCCAAAATGGCGAATTCAAGGATGTCTGCAGCGGCTATAGTTCTCCGAGAAGTGAAGACCCTATAGAATATATTGACCTCGATAATGATGGTATCTATGAAATCAAGATTCCTGACCGCATATCTTCTATCAGCGGTGTCCCTGGCGCGGCATATCCAGAATGGATGAGCCTCTACAAGTGGGATGGGAATACATACGTCTTGGATAATGAAAGATTCTATGCCAACAATGACGAGTTCCTTATTGGGTTATTAAACACTTATAACTATGTGCTGCCTCGACATGGAAGATTCGACGAATACAGTTTCTGCATCGGGTTGGTCTTCTACTATCGTGGCAACGCACCAATGGCGAGAAAGTACCTACAGTGGGTCGCTAACTATGGAGAAAAACAACATTACGTTCACACCGCAAAATCCATTTTGAAAAAACTGCCACGCCAGTGAGAAGCATACCTACCGCGTCTGACAGCAGACCCGTCAAATCGGAGACAAAAATATGAAAAAACATCTTCAAACCACACTTTTAGGGCTTTTCATTTTCCTGATACTCAGTTGTTTTGCTGTGAATGCGGATACCGCTAAAACAACGACTTCTGAGGTTAAGTATCAACGGTATCCTGAGGGTCGAAAGTATCACCAGTTTTTGCTTTCACCCACACCGGAAGAACTCATTTATGTCACCCGGCTGAAAGCCGAGGCAAATATTGATGACACCCCCGAAAAAGAGACGATTGTGCTAATCCTTGTTTATATGAGAGCTCGCCCACGCTACAAGAGTTGGAGAACATACGGCGACAATTGGATACAAGCGTTTCTCTTCATTGCTGAGACTGACACCAAGGCGAAGTTACCGAAGAAAAAGGACGCTTTCAAATTCTTTGATGCTGGCAAGCCCGCATTGGATGTTCCAGCAGCGAAAGCCATTGAACTTCGTAACCCACCCTTCGTCTTCACCCAACCCCCAGAAGATACTTTTAAATCTCGTGATCTCTCCTTTAGACTCGCCGATTTGACCGGCGATGGCACTTTAGATGTATGGATTGAATCCATCTACGGTGTCGCCGTAGTTTCGTTTCAGAACGGCGAATTCAAAGAGATCTTCAGCAGCTACACTGTTCCTACCGATCAGGAGGCGGAATACGTTGATTTGGATGACAATGGCAGCTGTGAAATCAAGATTCCGTATAGCATACAGATCGAGGGTATTCCTGGCGTGCCCTATCTGCCGTGGATGAGCCTCTACGAGTGGGATGGCACCACCTACACCTTAAACAACGGAAAATTCTATGCCGGGAATAACGATTACTTTATTCCGTTATTGAGCCAGTATAATTATCAGCTGCTGCGACACGGAGAGATTATCAATCTCTTGGAACCATACAAGTTTTACTTAGGGTTGGTATCCTACTATCGGAGCGGCGTAAAACCGGGCGGGCTACAATGGGTCGTTGAACATGGGAGGAACGAACGTTACATTCAAGCCGCTGAATCCATCTTGAAAAAATTTCCGCCCGAACAAAAATAAAGTCAGCAGCGTCCGCTATAGAAAAAATATGGACAAACCCGATATTTTGTGGTATCATTAAGTACACTTATTGGAAAAGATATTCAATACCTCGATTCTCGGGGGACAAATTCTCAAAAGGAGTAAGAGTTTTGCATCGACGATCTGCAAAGAAACACGCACGCGCGGACGAGGCGAAGCGGATACGCAACCGCCACCGCAAATCAACACTACGGACAGTCCTCAAACAAACAGAAGCCGCACTTGAGGAACGCAACGTCGAGACAGCACAAGAATTGTGTAGGACGACGGTCAGTCTCTTAGATCGAGCCGCCAGTAAAGGTGTGATTAAAAAAGGGACGGCAAATCGCCAAAAGTCCCGGCTTACCCGCAAATTGCATGCACTCACTGCCGAAGCAGCGTAATTTCCGTGCTTTATCCAAGAAGACAAGTCTGCAACAACGGCGGCAGACGGTTCTGAGGTGAGGGCTGTTCTTAAACGTTTCACGTTATTGCACGCCTTGCGAAAGTTAAAAAGTATGAACGCCCGCAAAGTCGCCTTAGAGTGCTTGCTAACCCTCTCGCACAGCAACGCATCCATAGCCTCTGTTGTTGACAGCGCATACGAACGGTATGCAATTAACGGACGCGAACGCCGCTTCATCAACGGACTCGTCTACGGCGTTATCCGTTGGCACGGACAGTTGGATTGGGTGCTGGATCAGTTTATTAATCCACGATTTCAATTAGACGCGCGCCATCGTAATATCCTACGACTCGGCGCGTTTCAGCTGCTACACCTTGACGGCATCCCCGCGCACGCCGCTATCTTTGAAACTGTTCAACTCGCAACTTCCGATCTGCGACGAAATAAGAGGCGAAAAACCGGAGGATTTATCAATGCCGTTCTCCGATCCGTGCAACGCGATGGAACCACCTTAACTTACCCACCGCTTGATACAAACCCGGCTGAATACATTGCGTTTTCGTTGTCCTACCCGACATGGTTGGTACAGCGTTGGATTGAGACGCGCGGTGTTTCGTGGACGCTGGCGTTCTGTCGGGCGAGTAACCAGATCGCACCGCTCGCACTTCGTGTGAATACCCTCCTGACAAAACGTGAAGAAATTTGCCAATCGTTAGCCGCGAACGGCATCGCCGCGACCGCCTCCAAAATAGCACCTGATGGGATAGCCTTTGAAGACCGTGCTATTACCGCTTTTGATACGGGTGAACAGACCTTAAAGGATATCCTCAACCGAGAGGACATCTATGTTCAAGATGAGAGTGCGATGTTAGTGGCGTACCTGCTTTCACCGAGAAACTCGGAATTCATTGTCGATTTGTGCGCTGCACCGGGTGGCAAGACGACACACCTCGCGCATCTCATGGGCAATGCAGGAAAAATTATCGCCGTGGATATGTCAGCCGAAAAGGCCGCCTTGTTAGAAAAAAACTGTCGGCGTGTCGGCGCACGTAACGTTGAAACCCGAATTATGGACGTAAGAAAAGCCGATCTCGGATTCATTAAAACCGCGGATGCTGTGCTGATTGACGCACCGTGCTCAGGGTTCGGGACATTACGGCGGCATCCTGACATCCGATGGAACAAAACGCTCAAACAGGTTCATGCCCTCAGCGAAGTCCAATATAACCTACTCAAGAACGCTGCACAACACATCAAACCGGGCGGTGTTCTCGTCTATAGCACTTGTAGCATTGAACCCGTCGAAAACGAGGAAATCGTCCAGCGGTTTTTGGCAGATTTCCCGATGTTTGCGGTAGAAAATGCTAAAGATTTTCTGCCTGATGTTCCACCAAGTATCATAACACCACAAGGCTTTATTCAGACATTCCCACATGAACACGGCGTTGACGGTGCGTTTGCCGCACGTCTCCGTCGTAAAAGCGCATAAACATGCTCAGTTTTAAATTGTACGCAATTACCGACCGCCGCAGTTGTGCCACAACCCCGTTAGTTGCTGTCATTTCTGAATTACTGGATGCAGGTGTAAATGCTATCCAATTGCGCGAGAAAGATTTAAACGATACCGAGTTGATTCAATTGGCACAACCGATCGCTGAGTTGTGTCGTAATTATCAAGCAAAACTTTTCATTAATACAAGCGCACGCATTGCACTTGAAGTAGAGGCAGCCGGCGTTCACCTGCCAGCGAATGCAGAATCTGTAGAGACGGTCAAAGCACAAACAGAAGGCGAACTCTATATTGGGTGTTCAGTGCACTCTCTTGATGCAGCACAAAAACGGGAAGCGGAGGGGGCAGATTTCGTAACCTACAGCCCTATCTATCTAACAGCAAGCAAACCCGGATACGGTCCGGCAGTCGGTATAGCGGGTCTCACAGAGGTGGCAAACGGTGTTAACCTGCCTGTCTTCGCGTTAGGCGGGATTACACCGGATCGGGTTGATGAATGCTTGGCTGCTGGTGCTTTCGGGGTGGCTGTAATGTCAGGCGTTATGTCTCCCACAGGTGTAGGAAAACAGGCGAGACGCTATCTTGATTTTTTTAACGATTGCTTCTAAGCTGCTGCACCCGTTATTTTGCAGGTGTTAAATCGCTAAAAACCTTTCATAGTTCAGAGAAAGTTGGAATTAACCGAGAACCACCGTGAAGCAGATCGCTTATGGGGTTTTTGCTTGGGTGTTTCTTCAAGTACGCCGCAAAACGTAGTGGAACGGTGCCCAGATTTAATATTTAAAAACATGAAACAGATTTTAACAATTGCAGGCTCAGATTCAGGTGGAGGCGCAGGTATACAGGCGGATATCAAGGCGATTTCGGCGAACGGCGGGTTTGCTATGTCCGCGATTACCTCCGTTACAGCGCAGAATACGGTGGCAGTGACCGATGCCTTTGATTTACCGATCTCGCTGATTGAAGCACAGTTAGACGCTGTTTTCACGGATTTCGACGTAGCCAGCGTCAAGACTGGGATGCTTTCTACATCGGTAATTGTTGAAGCGGTCGCAAGGAAGTTGAGGGAATATACGCCACCTGCCATCGTTGTCGATCCCGTGATGATCTCGAAAAGCAAATTTCCACTGTTGAAAGCGGAGGCAGTCGATAGCCTCAAAACAGTCTTGATTCCGCTCGCGACAGTGATTACACCCAATGTCTACGAGGCGGAGTTACTCGCACAACAAGACATCCGAAACATAGATGACGCAAAAAATGCCGCAAAAACGATTGCTGCACTCGGTTGCCATGCTGTTCTCGTCAAAGGTGGCCATCTTATTGGAGACGATGCAACCGATGTTCTTTATTCTGCCGGGGAGTGGTCTTTTTTTCAAGCGGCGCGTGTTGAGACGGAAAACACACACGGCACAGGTTGCACCTACTCCGCAGCGATTGCGACGCAGCTGGCGCACGGCAAGGGTTTAATCGATGCTGTCAGCACAGCGAAAACGTATATTACCGGTGCTATTCAGCACGCATTGGACATCGGACGCGGACACGGTCCGACGAACCATTTTTTCAGGGCGTAGAGGCTGGGTTCCTCCAGAAGAAACACTTTCTTCGCTGCAGAAGCAAAAAGTATGAAAATGCAAAGCATTTTCATTTTTTGTCCTGCTGGACGGATTTTAGCGTTTGCAAAAACCCCGCTACAGCGGTTGTCGTCCGTCGAACCCGTCCTCAATTTCATGCCAATGGCGGATCTTCTTTTCTCCCATCCGCCAACAGAGATAGACCTCTCTGCCGTCACGGAGGTGTGGGAAATCGACTAACCCCGGATCAAGACCTTTCAGATGACAGCCGCGATCAGCAATCCGATCCAGGACTTCTTGAAAGCGGGTTGTTGCTTTGAGTAGCGCAGCGGTATGCTTGCTGCCACCGTTGGAGGAGACCACTTCTAAGAGCGGCGTAACTTCCGCATGGAGTCCCGCAAGTAGGTTCCTTATCGCTCTTAAGAGTGAGATCTCATCGACTAATTCGGGGATACATTGGTTGGCTTCTTCGAGCGTAAAATATCGTTTTTCTTGCATCTTAGTTTCCTATCTTCTATAGTTTCTCTAAGTTTACAAGAATATCGGTAAAATGTCAAATCGAGTTTAAAAGTCATCAGTTTTCAGTTTTCAGTTACAAGAGTGCCTCGCAGTGAGAGTGATAGACCAGAAACCTCTTTGCTGATAGCTGATTGCCAGCAAAAAAATGGAAAACGAAACGAAATCTGTGGAGCAACAGAACCAAAACGTCACCCGTGCCGCAGGTGTCGTCAGCATCGCTGTGATGGCATCTCGGATATTAGGGCTTGCCCGTGAAACGGCGATAGGTTACTACTTCCCTTCAAAAGGTAGCGCGGATGCTTTTTACCTCGCCTTCCGTATACCGAACTTTCTGCGTGATATGTTCGGTGAAGGCATCTTGAGCAAGGCGTTTATTACTACATTCCTTGCAACAGAGGCTGAGGATGGCGAAGCCGCAGCATGGAATCTGGCGAATCGTATCTTTAACCTGACATGCCTCGTCTTAATTGGCATCACAGTTCTCGGTATCGCTTTTGCACCTATTATTGTTGACGTATTGGCACGAGACAATTTCGATAATAGTAGGGGCTGGGTGACCCAGCCCCTACAACACTTCGGTTTTGACAGCAAAATTGAACTCGCAATTTATCTCACGCAGTTGATGTTCCCCTATCTGCTATTTGTATCATTTGCCGCAACTGCTATGGGGTTGTTGAATAGCAAAGGCAAATTCGGTATCCCCGCGTGTGCCTCCACCTTCTTTAATGTGAGTTCTCTTGCTATCGGGATCGGCGGCTACTATTTGTGTCCATTGTTAGAGATTCACCCGATAACGGGGATGGCGATCGGTGTAATTATCGGCGGTATCCTGCAATTCCTGATTCAGGTGCCGTCTATGTATCGTGTCGGGTTTCGCTATCGTCCGATGCTGAGTCTGCGCGACCCCAGGGTACTGCAAGTTGTTCACCTCATCGGGCCCGCTGTGTTAGGGGTTGCGGCAGTGCAGGTGAATCTACTGACGAATACGTTTTTTATTACTACAGATTCCGGATGGTTGACGTGGATTAGCAGGGCATACCGCGTCATGCATCTCCCAATCGGGATCTTCGGGGTCGCGATTTCAACGGTGGCACTACCACAACTCGCAAGGCTCGCAACAGCAGGCGAGACTGAGAATTTTCGGAGCGCGTTCGCTTACGCACTCCGTTTAATGCTTCTTTTGACAATTCCCGCTGGCATTGGACTCATGGTCTTATCAACACCGATTTGCCGCTTGCTTTACGAATGGGGTGTAACTGTTGAAGAAGACACAATCGGAACAGCAGGACTGCTATTCGTCTACGCGTTCGGGCTATGTGGGTTCTCGACGCTGAAAATTGTTACAGACGGTTTTTATGCTTACAAAGACATTCGCGCCCCTGTGATCGTTAGTGTCTGCGCTGTCGCACTTAATATATGTCTCAACTATCTATTTATCTATCGTGGATTCTTTTTGGACCCGCGTGCCGTGGTATTTTCAACCGTTTTGACCGTGACGTTGAATTGTATCGTTTTACTGTCCTTACTCCAGCGCAAGGTTGGACAATTGGGACTTGGATCGTTCATCCCATTAATGCTCAAAATCTTGAGTGCTTCAGCGGTAATGGGGTTCGTCTGCTGGTTAACAAACGGTGTCATCGAAAATGACTGGCTTGGAACGATAGGCATCATTCCACGAACCGTCGGGGTATTCGCACCAATAGTGTTAGGAGTGCTGATACTCGCGGCGATGTATAAACTTTTAAAAATCTCCGAATTTGACGACATTTTGAATGTATTCAGACAACGGCTTGGAAAGTAATACCTTTATAGTATAATTGTTGAATGGACGTTAAAAAATTAACCGAAAACCGATGCAAGGATCATAATTAAAAAATGCTAACAAAACGAATAATTCCATGTTTAGATGTGCGCGGGGGGAAAGTTACGAAAGGCATCGCTTTTAAAGGCAATGTTGATGTTGGGGACCCAGTTGAGATGGCACGCTTTTATTATGAAGGCGGTGCCGATGAACTCGTCTTTTACGACATCACGGCGAGCAATGAACGCCGTGATATTATGATTGATGTCGTTTCTGCTGTCGCTGCTGAGATTTTTATCCCTTTTTCTGTTGGTGGCGGGTTGCGGACGCTTGAAGATATGCGCCGCGCCCTACTTGCGGGCGCGGAGAAGGTGAGCATAGACTCCGGTGCCGTGCGGAACCCTGAGATCATCGCTGAGGGTGCGCGAGCGTTCGGTAGTCAGTGCGTCGTGTTGAGTATGCAGGTGAAGCGGGTTCCGAAAAGTGAGCAGATTCTGAGCGGTTATGAAATTTACATAGACGGCGGCAGAACACCGGTCGGTTGGGATGCACTGGAATGGTCGGCGCGCGGTGTTGACCTTGGTGCAGGTGAAATCGTCGTCAATAGCATTGACGCAGACGGCACAAAAGCCGGATATGAACTCGAATTGACGGGGGCTATCGCGGATCTGGTCCCGGTGCCAGTCATCGCCTCTGGTGGTGCTGGAAACCCGCAGCACCTACGCGATGTCTTTGTCGAAAGCAACGCTGATGCCGCAATCGTTGCATCTATCACACACTACGGCGAATTCACAATTGAGAATATCAAAACCTATCTCACAGATGAAGGTGTAAGTGTTAGAGATACATGGTAAAATAGTTGTCAGTTAACAGTTATCAGTTGCCAGTCAAACTCTCACTGCGAGGCACTCTTAACTGGTTACTGTCTCACTGAAAACTATTCCTCTGATAACTGAAAGCGAAGCGAACTGACAACTGATAACTATTAAAATGGAGGAGAAATGCAGCCTAAAGTACCTGATTCAAGAAACGAAAACATTTTTATCCACGTCAACGGTGAACTCTTACCCCGTGAAGACGCGAAAATCTCCGTATTCGATAGCCTCGTCCAAGGTGGCGATGGTGTATGGGAGGGCTTACGCGTCTACAACGGAAAAATCTTTGCGCTGGACGCACATCTTGATCGACTCATGGATTCCGCACACGCCATGGCGTTCGCAAACATCCCAACACGTGAGGAAGTCAAAAAGGCAATCTTTGAGACCCTCGAAGCCAACGGCATGCGGGACGGTGTGCATATCCGCCTAACACTCAGCCGCGGGAAAAAGGTTACCTCCAGCATGGATGCCCGCGTCAATCAGTACGGCACCACCTTAATTGTGATCGCAGAGTGGAAACCCCCTATCTATTCAAAGGGCGGGGTCCGTTTAATCACCTCAGCCATCCGCCGCAACCCACCGCAATGTGTTGACTCTAAGATCCATCACAACAACCTAATTAACAACATCCTCGCCAAAATTGAGGCAAACGTCGCCGGTGTGGACGATGCGATTATGCTTGATATCCATGGGTACGTCTCAGAGACAAACGCTACGAATATGTTTCTTATAAAACGTGGGCATGTGTTGACACCACACGCCGATAGCTGTCTACCCGGAATAACACGCGGTATGGTCATTAGTATCGCTCGCGAAGCAGGTATCCCGCTGACCGAACGAAATGTCTCATTGACCGAGGTCTATACTGCGGACGAAGTCTTCACAACCGGTACCGTCGGTGAACTCAGCCCGGTGTTAGAGGTTGACGGCAGAAAAATTGGAGACGAAGGCATCGGTCCCGTAACAACACGGCTTCAGGAACTGTATGCAGAACGGACTGCGAACGAAGGCGAACCGCTCCCATAGCTGCAGTTTCGCAATTTAAGGTCATCCGTTGTTTGAAAGCGGCAAAAAGTGCATCCAAGAATGCTTATAATTGAACTACACAACGGAGGAAAACCAGTGATAGATTTGAATAATGTTCTGAATAATCCAGCATCCTTAGAAGTACATGCACATTGGGACCCGATTGCCGATTCGACTTATAACTTACATAAAAACTCACCAGAAAATACGGAACTCTTTGATCTTTCACCAAACGAACCCGTTAGGGAATATAAAGGCGATGCTTTCAACGCCTTTCTTCCATCATCAAGTGTGACAGTTGGAGATGTTTGGGAATTGGATCTGGAGAGTGTAATTCCATTTCTTTCGCAGTTTCATCTCGGTGCAAGAGGGAAGTTACGCCACGGTCAGAAGGGGGCTTTCGCGTGTTTACGCGCACTTTCGCCAGATTATGCCGACATCATATTCCGGATTCATGCGGAGTTTACTTTGGCGACCCGTCCTAATCCGGACTGGAAACCGGGAAGTAATAGGAGGCAGATGGACGAAGTCCGTTTTATCAGTCTTCCCGCCAAGACCCGATGCTTTAGCTTGCGGGATGTAGGCGGGCGTTGGATTTTGTAGTAAAAAAGAGTTGACTTTTACCTAAAATTGTGATATAATCGCAGTATCAGGTTGGAAACCAGCATTACCAGCGTTGCTGCTTCGCAACGGGCTGGTTTCCTCTCACGGGTAAGGAGATAAAAGCCTGATACCTGATATACCATGAAGACCTACAAATATCCGCTTTACGATCAGTCTAATTGCATACGTATAGGCAATATGCTTGACGATATGTGGCAAGTGCATAAGTATTTCCACGAGTGGCAACGTCAACGTTACAAAGACGATTTGCCTTATGCGAATTACAATGCTATGGATGCCCACTTCAAAGTGTTGAAACGAACGACGCACCGGCATTGGAAGTTATTGCCGAGTCAAGGGGTGCAACAAGAACTGATGCGTATTGATAAAGCTTATGATCGTTTTTTTACGAAACTTGGTGGCAGACCGAAAATCAAAAAACGACATAAGTTCAAATCTGTCACGTACCCAGGTTCTGCGGGTTGGTCTCTGAAGAACAATCGTATTACGTTGACTTTTCGTAAATGGAATCCGAAAACACGTAAATGGGAGTTTGATAGGATACCCTACACATTTCATAAACACCGTCAATGGCATGGGAGGATTAGCCAAGTTACGATAAAGCGTGATAGTTGCGGGAACTATTGGCTTTGTCTTACGACGACCTATACAGATTTTAGACCGCTGCCGACTACAGGTAAAAGCGTAGGGGCAGACTTCGGTATGAAAGACGCATATTTGACGCTTAGCACGGGTGAAAAGATACAACACCCACAACCCTTGAAACAGTCCTTGAACAAACTTCGGTCTCTCAGTAAGGCATTGAGTCGTAAAGTCAAAGGTTCTAATGGTTGGTGGCGGTGTGTCAGACAAATCGCACGATTGCACCATAAGATTTCTAATCAACGCAAAGATTTTCATTGGCAACTCGCCTCTAAACTCTGTAAAAAGTTTGATACGATTGTCCTTGAAACTTTGAACCTTGAGGGCATGAAACGCCTGTGGGGTCGTAAAGTCTCCGACCTTGCCTTCTATCAGTTTGTTGAGATATTGCGGTATAAGTGTGAAAAACATAAGCGTCATTTAGAAGAAGTCGAACAATGGACCGCGACAACTAAACCTTGTAGCGATTGCGGTTTTCACAACGAAAATCTGACATTGAACGACCGGCAGTGGACATGCCCTGAATGTGGTTCACAGCACGACAGAGACATCAACGCTGCGCTAAACATATTGCGGGCAGGGATAGCTGTCACCTGACAATATGCCTGTAGGATACTCCAGGGAAATGCCCGCTGGTGGAGCGAAAATAAGACGGTGGACTCTCTGAGAAAACCGCAGTCGCGATGAAACCGAAGCCCCTACCTTTAGGTAGTGGGTGCTATCACCTTTTTGGATTAAGACAACCTGCTTTCGCTGCTACGAAACAGAGACGCGAACATTGGAGATGATGTGATGAAAAATCAATCTAAGACCAAAAAAGAGACAAATTCAAAAGCGGATTTCTGTGGACAAACCCGTCGAGAATTCATCGGAAACATCGCCGGTGGCTTCGCATCGCTCGCGTTGACGGGACTCTTATCCACTGACGGTTTCCTCGATTCACAAGCCGTTGCAGCCGATGGTGTGACACCCTATCTCAATCCACTCACGCCGAAACCGACACACTTCGCACCGAAAGCGAAGCAGGTGATTTTCCTGTTCATGTATGGCGGCCCAAGTCATGTGGATACCTTCGACTACAAACCGATTTTATACAAACTCAATGACAAGACCGTTCAAGTCAAGACAAAAGGACGTGGCGGCGAAAAATCGGAGGGACGTATCGTCGGTCCGAAATGGGATTTCAACCAGTACGGTGAATCGGGGCAGTGGGTCTCAGACCTTTTCCCACACCTTGCAACCTGTGTTGACGACATCGCATTTATCAAGTCGATGACCGCCGACTCGCCGCTGCACGGTTCTGCGATGCTCATGATGAACGCCGGTCGTGTGCTAAGTGGGCATCCGTCGCTCGGATCTTGGGTGAATTACGGACTCGGCAGCGAGAACGAAAATCTTCCCGGATACGTCGTGATGCTTGATCGGAAGGGTGGTCCCATCAGCGGTGCGAAAAATTGGAGTAGCGGGTATATGCCCGCCGTTTATCAAGGCACAGTTTTCCGTTCACAAGGCGCGCCAATTCTCAACCTGGAGCATACAAGCGATATGGGTCGAGATGAACAGCGCAGGCTACTCGACTATCTACGCCAGTATAATTCAACCCATCTCTCCAAACGCACCGATAATACCGATCTCGCCGCTCGAATTTCCAGTTATGAGTTAGCCTTCAAGATGCAGGCTACTGCACCGGAGGCAGTCGATTTAGAGAGCGAACCGGAGCACATCAAAGCACTTTATGGGATTGAGGAAAAAGAGACGGAGGAGTTTGGCACGAAATGTCTTTTGGCGAGGCGATTGGTTGAGCGCGGTGTGCGTTTCGTTCAACTCTACTCCGGCGGCGCACACGGCGACGATAACTGGGATGCACACGGCGACATCGAGAAAAACCACAACAAGCATGCCAAGGCAACTGATAAACCGATCGCCGGGCTGCTGAAAGACCTCAAACAGCGTGGACTCCTCGACGAAACGCTCGTTGTCTGGGGCGGTGAATTCGGTCGTCAACCGACAGCAGAATACGCCAAAGGCACGGGACGCGACCATAACTCTTACGGCTTCACAATGTGGATGGCAGGCGGTGGGATCAAAGGCGGTATCAGCGTTGGTGAGACCGATGAACTCGGTAGCGCGGCGGTCACAGATCCATTTCACGTCAGACATCTACACGCAACAATCCTTCATCAACTCGGAATAGACCCAAATCGACTCACTTATTTCCATAGTGGGTTAGATCAGAAACTCGTCGGTGTGGAAGGTGCAGAACCAATTCGGCAGGTTATGGGTTAACTGAAAAAAAAGGATTTTACGAGTGCCGCAATACCAATAAGAAGGGAGCCAACGATTCCGATGACTTTCCAACGTTCACCTCGGATAACGAGAAAATCATCAAGTTTCTGCTCAATTCTTGCTTGGGAGCTCTTTAAGTCTATTTGATCTTCCTTGAGTTCTTTGGTCTGTGCATCGATAGAGTCTATCCGTTTCTCCAAGCGAGTATTGTTCTCGGTTGCTTGTCTCTCTATCCGTTCCAACGCAGATTTGACCATATCTTTGAAATCCTGATCATTCATTGTTTTTTCGCCTCCCGCATTTTGTTATGCTTTAATCTAAAGTATACACGAAAAATTTTGAAAAAGCAAGAGATTCAGTTTTCCTATCACCCACTCTATTCAAATTTCAAGCCGCACAAAGGCGAGATATGCCCCTGACGCAATAACCATCAGAAACAGCACCAACAGCAATAAATCCGTCGCCGCAGTGTTGAAATCTCGGTTGAGGTTGAGTGTGTCTTTAAATTTCGGAATCGCTTCGGGACTGACAGGTTTCTGGGACATACCTTCTTGAATCCCAACGACGTGGAGACTCTCCGGGTCTGCTCTATCGGTGTCAATGACAAATTCTCGGTACTGACGGGCATAACGCTGCACGTTTTCAATAAATTGTAGATGCCGTTCAAACCCCGTCCCCGCAAAAGATTCAAAGAGACGTTGGACAATCGCTGTCGGTGAAATACGGGTTATCGCGCGCGCCCGTTTCCCCTGTTCAATCTGCAGCTTCAAATATGCTTCATTGTAGTCTTCATTTTCTTCTGCTTCTGAGGTGACGTACTCGCCGAGTACATGCACTGACGGTGTAGTTTGTGAATCTCCGTATTTATTCCGATATGCTTCGCGTGCCGCATCTGCGAGTTGCATACGCCGCACCCAGAATTCCTCATAAGCTATCGGAACCGACGTTCGGCTGCCGATAGATGCCAACGTGTTCGGCATAAACACGACAAAACTTACCCAGATTAACAACAGCACGACAAGACTCACACCACTCTCTCGCACCGCCGCTGAGATCAGAAGTCCCAAAGCGATAAAGAGACACGTATAAAGGATAACGATACCGTACAAGATGCCCAAGCGTCCCCACGCCTCGGCATTGAGCTGCACTGCGTCTGAGGTAGAAATTAAGATTAGGTTCATCAATACTGCAACCGCAAACGGAATGTTAACGCTGATGAACGCGCCTAAAAACTTCCCGACCAAGACAATGTGACGTGGGATAGCGTTTGCCAATGTCAACCGTAATGTCCCGCGTTCTAATTCGCCGGAAATCGAATCAAAGGTGAACAGGATCGCAATAAAACTCAGCACATAGCCAACAATAAATGCCCAATCGAGTGTTGTGAAATCGGGACGAATGTTAAACAGATTAGGTGTTTTTTGTGGATAGAACATCCGCCAAATGGGTGTCATATTAGCGATGCGGCGGCCGTAGTTCGCACCGCCGGCGTGCGTCGGTAGAAACGCCTCATCGCCTTCCGCACAGAAACGGAGCGGTGAAGGTGCTTTGTGCATATCTCCAGGGCCTTCTGTTGCGAGGCGGTATAAACTGGTGCTACGCGATTCTAATGTCTTTATAGCACCAGCAGCAGCGTTGTGGTACGCCTGTGTTCGCTTCGGATGTTCGCGCAGATACAGAACCGCGTTCGTCAGCATCAATGCCAACAGCAGCACCGTCGCCAATGCGAAACGAAGACTATTCAAGTTGTCGTAGAGTTCACGCTTTGCAATATGCCACATGAGTTATTAGTTATCAGTACGGATTACTGCGTAATCCTTTCAGTTGTCGGTTATCAGTTTTCAGAAGATTGGTTATCGGTTATAAGTGGTAGGTTATAAGAAAGAGCGGTGTTTTGCTTGGGTATTTCTGCGGATTTCTTTGTGGATCCCCTGAACTCTCTTAACTTATAACTTATAACTGTTAACTTATAACTATTCTACACTTCACTTCTGATAAAAATAAGCACTATCGCCATAAACAGCACAAGGTTACAGATCAGCAGTAGAAACAGATCTGGTAACGCCCGTTTTGCATTCGTCCCGACATCACTTCTCTGAAAAGTAAACGCTGGGAGTGTACGCCAGTCTACTGCGCCTTTGTCAGCAACAAACCACTCCCGTGATGAAAATGCATCCTTCGCGTAGAGATAGTCAATGACGACTTTTCGGTAACGTTGCGCTGCATAGAAAAAATCTCTGAGTCCTGAAAGATCCGTTCCCGTCCACGCCTGCGTTGCAGCATCATAGATACCCACTGGTGAGAGTTTCAACAATATCCTATCCGTTGTGGCTTGTTTAACGTAAATTTCCTCCAGTGCTTGCTTGCGGACGCGCCACGCTTTTTCGACTGTTCGGGCAGCCAACGGTTCAACAAAATTGTAATACCGCTTAGCGACGGGAACATACTTCTCAAAGTCCGGACGGATCTCTGAAATGACACTCATATTTTCAATATAAGTCGTCAGGGTTACTGGATTCACATCCGCTTGGTGATAAAACCCCAACGCCTTGCTGAATTCCGATGATTCTCCAGCGATTCCCTCCGTTTCAAGGAACTTTTGACGTTCTCTTTCATATTCATTCAAAATCTGTTGAATCTGATTGTGAGCAGTCTTCACACGCGCTTGAATATCTCCCCCCGGGCTAACCGTCGCCCGAATCAGATTCGGATACACGAGTATCAGAAACCCCCATATAAACATCGCCAGCATTAACGCCGTGCCGGTTCTACGCGTTGCTACGGAAATCAGCAATCCAATGAGGTAGAATACGGATAGATACGCGAAAGATGTGAGAACAATCCCAGCAATGCGGAGAAAATCAGCAGTTGACAGCGGCATCGAACGCGTTAGCAACAAGAGAGCAAAAAGCAGACTCAATATCAGCGGAACCAACAGACACGCCATCGTACTGATATATTTCGCAAGCAAAATCTGCCCGCGTCCGATAGGCTGTGCGAGAACGAGACGCAACGTACCGCGTTCTCGTTCACCCGCAATCGCATCGTAAGCGAATATTAATCCCATCAGGCTGAGAATAACCTCAAAGACAAAGACGATATCAATTGAAGAAAAGAACGCTATAAACGGATTGTCGGTACCGTGCATTCGGGCATCCCAGAGTGTCGGCATAAATCCGTGATAGATACCGATGTAGTTTCCCAAACGTTTATCTAACCCGGCATTAAAGATACTCAACGGATTCGGTGCCCGGTTAACGAACAGAAACGCAGTAGAATAGGTCTTGGAATTCCGTAACTCCTGCTGATGCCTTTTGACAGAATCATTGTAACTCTTCAAACGTTGTTCATAATCTTGGATAAGCACTACCGTGTTTGCAACAACGAGTAACAACGTGATGAGCAGGACCGCCGCGAAGCGGAACGTCATTAGATTGTCAAGCAGTTCCCTGCGAATAAGTATTTTAAGCATTTTATATTACACCTCAACGCGCACAAACGCCAGGTACGCGCCAGACAATAGCACTAAGACAAATAAGGTCAGCAGTAATAATTCCACGGCTGCAGTATTGAAATCCTTACTCAGATTAAGTGTATCTTCAAATCTCGGAACGGATTCTGGGCTGATGGGCTTCTTGGACATACCTTCACGAACCCCCAAAATATGAAGACTTTCCGGGTCGGCTCTATCGGTATCAGCAACGAATTCCCGCAATTGACGGGCATAACGCTGCGTATTGTCCACAAATTGTAAATGTCGCTCAAATCCGGTGCCAGCAAACCCTTCAATCAGATGCTGCAGCAGTGTAGCGGGTGAGATGCTGGTGATGGCACGCGCTCGGTGCACCTGAGAAGTCCGGTACTTTAATTGTGCTTCCTGCCGGCGTTCCTCTCTTTCAGCGTTTTCGGTGTAAAATTCGCTTTTCGCCCTTAACTTCCTGTCTGCCAATTCACTGGACCGGAGCTGCGCCTTATATTTATCCCATAAGTCCTTTCTACTTGGATGACGCTGCTGCCAAAATTCTTCAAAGGAGGTCGCAGGTGAGAAGCTGCTTGCGATTGAAGCGAGGGTACTCGGCATAAAAACGACAAAGGTTACCCACGTCAACAGAAGTATCATCAAACTTACCGCGCTCTGTTGCACACGCGCCGAGACTAACAACCCTAACGCCACAAATAGACTCGTGTACAAAAGCGCGAGACAGAAAATGATACCTAAGCGTCCCCACGCGTCTGTCGTCAGGTGAACAGTATTTGCAGTAGAAATCAATAAAACGTTCACCAACACGGCAAGTATAAACGGGATGCTAATGCTGAGCAATGCCCCTAAGAATTTACCGATAAGGACAGTGTGTCGCGGAATTGAATTGGCTAACATCAATCGGAGTGTGCCGTGCTCGCGTTCACCGGAGAAGGCATCAAAGGTGAACCAGAGGGCTATCAAGCTCAGGATGTAACCGATGATGAATGCCCAATCCACTTGTGAAACGTTCGGTCCAACGTCCTTATTCTGGAGGTTGGCATCTGGATAGGATAGGCTCCAGATACCTTCGAGGAGCCGGTTGCCTTCTGCATCGGTCATAAACACAGGGGGTTCGTCCACTTCAACAACATCAGGTAAAACGGGTTCACCGCCGTTTGCACAGAAGTGAAGCGGAGACGGCTTTTTGTAGAAGTTTCCCGGTCCGTATTGTGCCAGTGTATAGAGGCTATCGTTGGCGCGATCCGTTAAATGATTCAAAGATTCGGTGACAGCATCCCGATACCGCTGTACCCGTTTTGGATGCTCTCGGAGATGCCTAACGGCATTGGTTACCATCAGTGCCAGCAGTAAAACGGTTGTTAGGGCGAATCGGAGGCTATTGAGATTATCGTAGATTTCACGCTTTGTAATATGCCACATAAGTAATCAGTAACCAGTTTCCAGAAGGAATAGTTGTAAGTTATAAGTTCGGTTTTTCTACGAAAAACCTTTTAGTTAACAGTTAAAGAAGTTTTCTGTAGAAACCTTCACAGAGAACGCAACTGTTCCAAGAACCCTCTTAACTTATAACTTATAACTGTTAACTTATAACCATTCTACACTTCACTTTTAATAAAAATTAGCACTATCACTGTAAAGAGAATAACGTTCATTGTCAGCAACAGAAGCATGTCCGGGAGTGCGCGTTTTGCATTGATACCGGTATCGCTTCTCTGAAAGGAGAACTGAGGGAGTGCATCCCAGTCAGCTGTGCCTTTGTCGGCGGCGAACCACTGTCGCGATTCAAATATCTTTTTGTCATAGAAATAGTCAACGACTGCGCGCCGGTGACGTTGAACTGTACTGAAAAAGTCTTGAATACCTTCTAAGTCGCTGCCCGCCCAGGCTTCAGTCGCTGCGTCATACAGCCCAACTGGTGAAAACCTCAACAACATTCGTCCCAAATTTGCGGGTTGGACATAAATAGCCTCAAGTGCCGGTTTCCGGACAAGCCACGTTCGTTGGACGGTATTGATAGTTTCTCTATTGTAGAAGCTGTAATAATTCTGTACGTGTGGCACCTGCGGCTCAGATTCCGTTTTAATTTTTCCGGCGTACAATCCGGTTTGGTGGAAATAGAGCAATATTGAAGGTTTGTCCTTATCATGCCAGAAGGTGTATTCAACACCTTCCAAGCCAAATCCCGCATCCATATCTTCACCGCCCCGCGATGGGAGGCTTAAGACAGTATCATTGCGAATAAACTGCTTCTTTTTTCTCTCCAATTCTTCCCACGTCTGTTTGATTTGATTGTAGACGGATATTTTCGCGTCTGGTTTAGGGGTGATTTCAACAGCGGTAAGAATCAGATTTGGATACACAAGCACTAAGACACCCCAGACGAACATGCAAAGCATGAGCGCGGTACTGGTGCGACGCGTCATCGCAGATATGCATAAGCCGATGAGGTAGAACAATGACACATAAAGAAGTGATGTTAAAACAATCCCGCCGATGCGAAGAAAGTCATCTGCGTTCAGGGCAACCGTAGCGGATGTCGTCAGCAAGATGATGGACAAAAGAAGACTTATCAACAACGGCACAAGTAGACAGAGCATCGCGCTGATGTACTTCGCAAGTAAGATGTAGCCGCGCTGGATTGGGTGTGTCAGCACAAGCCGTAATGTGCCGCGTTCACGTTCACCAGCGAGGGCATCGTAAGCGAAAATCAGCGCGAGCAGACTGAGTACGCCCTGAAAAACAAGCACAATATCAATTGAAGTGAAAAGGTTGAGAAACGGATTATCCGCCCCGTGCTTCTCCGCATCCCACATTGTTGGTACAAACGCGTGGTATACCTCAATTTTGTTTCCGACCTGCTTATCTAATCCCAGATTGAAGATACTCAACGGGTTCGGAGGACGATGAACAATCAATGCTCCAGCGTAACGGGCATAGGTTTTTTCCTCGCGTAATGCCTCGTGACTTTCCGTGGCAGCCTTGTTGTAAGCAGTTAACCGTTGTTCATAATCTTTAAGAAGGACAACGGTATTGGCGACCACAAGCAACAATGTAATGAAAACAGCTGCCGCAAATCGGAATGTCATCAGATTGTCAAGGAGCTCTCTACCAATGAGTGTTTTAAGCATTTTCTATCACACCTCAACGCGCACGAACGCAAGATACGCACCCGACAGCAGCACTAAGACGAATAACGTTAGCAGTAACAATTCCGTTGCTGCCGTATTGAAGTCCCTACTCAGATTAAGCGTATCTTCAAACTTCGGAACTGATTCTGGACTGACAGGTTCCTGCGACATACCGGTTCTGACACCAAAGATATGAAGACTTTCTGGATCCGCGCTATCTGTATCAACAATGAATGTCCGAAATTCTCGGACGTAAGTTTGGACATTTTCTAAGAATTGGAGATGCCGCTCAAATCCTGTGCCAGCGAAGGATTCAATAAGGTTCTGTACGAT
Source organism: Candidatus Poribacteria bacterium (assembly GCA_022821495.1). GTDB lineage: Bacteria > Poribacteria > WGA-4E > WGA-4E > WGA-3G > WGA-3G. The sequence continues at coordinate 9,024 of JAJEDN010000064.1, read as the reverse complement.
TGTAACAGGCGAAATCCGGGTGATAGCGCGTGCGCGGTGGACCTCAGCAATTCGTCGGTTCAAGCGTTCTTCGTGTAACTGCTCTTGCTGTTCTGCATCTTTGGTAACATATTCACCATCAATCTCTATTTTCTTGGTAGAACCTTCTGGTGCTTCATAATGACGCGAGTAGTAATCACTTGAAAGTTCCTCATGAAGTTTCCATGAACGTTCCGAGAAGTCATAAGTAGGTCCTGATGACGTAGATCGGCCCGCAATCGAAGCGAGGGTACTCGGCATAAATACCACAAATACAACCCAAACCAAGAGCAGTATGACGAGACTCACCGCGCTCCGTTGCACCCGTGCCGACACGAGCATCCCTAATGCAAGAAAAAGGCAGGTGTAAAGTACAGCAACGAAGAAGATAATGCCCAAACGTCCCCACGCCTCCGAATCAAGGTGGACACCACTTGACGTAGAAATTACCAAAAGATTCACCAGCACAGCAAGAATGAAGGGGATACTAACACTGATAAACGCCCCTAAAAACTTACCAATGAGCACCGTGTGCCGCGGAATTGGGTTGGACAAGGTGAGTCGGAGTGTGCCGCGTTCGCGTTCGCCGGAGATCGAATCATAGGTAAACAGAAGTGCAACGAGGCTTAAAACATAACCGATGATGAAACCCCAATCCACTTTGGTAACGTCCGGACGCACATTATCCAGATTGGGGGTGGCAGATGGGTATGCGAGTATCCAAAAGCTTTTGAGTGTGTCGGTACTCCAACGGTGGTAACCTGCTTGTGCCCGATCTGACATAAACGCTTCGCCACCCTCTGCACAAAAACGGAGATCGGACGGTTTTTTGTAAAGATAGCCAGGCCCCTTTTGCGCAAGGTCGTATAGACTGTTTGAAGCCTGCGCTGCGATGTTATTCTGGTGTCCGGAGACACGCTCGCGATATCGCTGCACCCGCTCTGGATGTTCCCGAAGGTGGACAACGGCGTTGGTCAGCATCAATCCAAGCAACAGAACCGTTGCCAGCGCGAATCGGAGGCTATTAAGATTGTTAGACAGTTCACGTTTCGCGATATGCCACATAAGTAATCAGTAACCAGTTAACAGTAACCAGTTTTCAGCCTCCGCAGTAGAGAGGTTCGTATCTTCCTCACCTCAATTATTGTCTCCATTAACCCAGCAAACAGATCGGTATCTGTTAGAAGAGAGTTTTGACTTAAGCAAATGTCTTTTAACTGAAAACTGTTAACTGTTAACTGGAAACTACTTCACACTTCGGTTTTAACGAAAATCAAAAATATCACAATAAACAAAACAACATTAATCATAAGCAGTAGACATACATCCGGCAATGCCCGCTTTGCATTTGTGTTAATGTCATCTCTTTGAAAGACGAACTGGGGCAGACCGCTCCAGTCCGCCGCGCCCTTGTCCCCAGAAAACCATTGTCTTGATTCAAACACCTTATTATCGTAGAAATAGTTAATGACGCTCTGTCTATATTGTCTCGCAGCGTGAAAAAAATCTCTGACTCCGAGTAGGTCCGTTCCTGCCCACGCTTGTGTTGCGGCATCATACAACCCTACAGGCGAGAGTTTCAACCAGATTCTCTCCATATCAGCGGGTTGAATGAAAATTTCTTCGAGTGCGGGCTTTCGGATGAGCCATGTTCGATCCGCGGCATCAATCGTCAGCGCGCCAAGGAAACCAAAATGTTTCTGGGCATGCGGCATCTTCGGTTCATCTTTCTCACCAAACCCCTCAAAGTTCATGACACTTCTATAGGTGTACAGCAGTCTCTGGGAATTACCCATAAGGTTGGCACCGCGCGAACCCCACCCTCTTAGGTCATACCCCCAATCTTCTCCGGGGAAATCGTCGGTAGCTAAGTAGTGTTTGCGTTCTCTGTCGAATGTCTCCCAGATATTTTCGATTCGATTGAAAGCGGATGCTCTGAGGGCCTCTGGCGACTCCAAACGTGGGATCACGGTCAGAATCACGTTGGGATAGACTAAGACCCAAAAGCCCCAAACAAACATTGACAACATCAATGCCGTACTTGTCCGGCGCGTCGCCGCTGAAATCAGCAACCCGATGAGGTAAAATACGGAAAGATACGCAACGGATGTCAAGATTATCCCACCGATGCGAAGAAAATCATCACTATTCAGAGATATAGCGGTAGATGTCGTCAGCAAAATTATCGCGAGGAGCAGGCTTATCAACAGGGGTACGATTAGGCAAAGCATTGCGCTCATGTATTTAGCAACCAATATTTTACCGCGTCCAATAGGATGCGTCAGGACTAAACGCAGGGTTCCGCTTTCGTATTCTCCCGCGAATGCATTATACGCGAAAATGAGTGCGAACAGACTCAGGATCACCTCAAAGATAAAAACAATATCCATTGAAGCGAACATATCCATGAACGGATTATCCGACCCGTGCATGCCAGCATCCCACAGCGACGGAACCACTCTGTGGGATATCCTTACCTCGTTTCCGAGACGCTTATCAAACCCGACATTGAAGATACTCAACGGGTTCGGGGGACGGTCAACACGCACTTCACCTGCGGAATAGGTGATTTTCTCCTGCAGCTGCCGTTGATGCATCTTGACAGCCTCATTATGACTCGCCAAACGGCGTTCATAATCCGTAATCAACACAAAGGTATTGGCAACGACAAGCAACAACGTGATGAAAGTCGCTGCCGCAAATCGGAAGGTCATTAAGTTGTCGAGAAGTTCTCGACGGATCAGGGTCATCATTTTTTTTACACCTCAACGCGCACAAACGCGAGATACGCACCTGATAATAGCACAACAAACAAAAGAACCAGCAATAGTAAATCCATCATTGCTGCATTGAAATCTTGACTGAGGTTCAATGTATCTTCAAATTTTGGCAGTGCCGCTGGATTGACAGGCTTTTCGGACATCCCTTGACGAATGCCTATAATATGGGAACTTTCTGGGTCGCCGCTGTCGGTGTCAGCGATAAATTTGCGAAATTGTCGGGCATGGGTTCTCGTATTCTCTAAAAATTGTAAATGTCGCTCGAAACCCGTTCCGGCGAAGGATTCAATGAGATGTTGAGCAATCGCTATCGGTGAAATCTGGGTTGTCCGGCGCGCAAATTTAACCTGGTCAATTTGTTGTGCCAAGTGTTCCTCGTTTACGCGTTCCTGTTCTTCCGCTTCTGCGATGACGTGTTTCCCTTTAAACTGTATTTCTTTAGACCGTTCAACCCTTTCTGCAAAATAAGCATCGTACCGTTCCCAACGTTTTGCATAAAGTTCACCTCGGCGTTGCCAAAGCTCATCTGTTGACATCGGTGATGAAAACCCGCCTGCAATAGAGGCGAGCGTACTCGGTACAAAGACGACGAAGGTAACCCAAATCAACAAGAGGATTACAAGAGACACCGCGCTCCGAGAAACACGGGCAGAGACCAGCAGCCCCAACGCCAGAAAAAGACCGGTATACAAGACAGCGATAATGAAAATGATACCTAAACGTCCCCAGGCATCCGGACCGAGTTGCACAGCACTTGATGTCGAAATCAGCAATAGGTTCATCAATACCGCAAGCGTGAGCGGGATACCAATACTGATTAATGCCCCCAAAAATTTACCAATCAGCACAGTGTGGCGTGGCATCGGATTTGCCAGCATCAATCGGAGTGTGCCGAGTTCGCGTTCCCCCGATACGGCATCGAAAGTGAACAAAATCGCAATCAGACTCAAGACATAGCCGATAATGAATGCCCAATCGACTTTGGTAACGTTCGGACGGATATCCGTCAGGTTGGGAGTAGTAGAGGGATAGTTTAACCGCCAGAACCCCTTTAATCCGCCACTAATGGACCAGAGAAAAGCCCCGCCAACGACGTTGGGTAAAAAAGTTTCGCCGCCTTCTGCACAGAAACGGAGCGGGGACGGTTTTTTGTAAAGCAACCCCGGTCCTTCTCGCGCGAGTGTATATAAACTGTCTGCTCGAACTGTCAAATCATTCACAGATTCGGTGACTGCAGCGTTATATTTTTGTGTTCGCCTTGGATGCTCATGGAGATACACCGCGGCGTTGGTCAGCATCAAACCGAGCAGTAACACGGTTGCGAGCGCGAATCGGAGGCTATTGAGATTGTCGTAGAGTTCACGTTTTGCGATATGCCACATAAGTTATTAGTTATCAGTACGGATTACTGCGTAATCCTTTCAGTTGTCAGTTATCAGTTTTCAGAAGATTGGTTATAGATCATAAGAAAGAGGCGTTCGGAGTCCCTGAACCCTCTTAACTTATAACTTATAACTGTTAACTTATAACCATTCTACACTTCAGTTTTGACAAAAATCAGAAATATTACGACAAACAGAACGACATTGGTAATCAACAGTAGAAATAGATCTGGCAATGCTCGCGTCGCATTTATGCTGATACCACTTCTCTGAAAAGAAAATTGGGGGAGCGTACGCCAGTCGGCAACCCCCTTATCTGCAGCAATCCACTGCCGAGACGCGAATGCGTTTTTATCGTAGAAGAAGTCGATGACGGTTTTTCGGTACTGCCGTGCTGCCGAAAAAAAATCTTGAATACCGAGAAGGTCCGTGCCTACCCAGGCTTGTGTCGCCGCATCGTACATACCGATGGGTGAAACTTTCAACAATATTCTATCAATTAACGCTGGTCTTACATAGATTTTCTCAAGTGCCGGTTTTCGGATGCGCCATGTTCGGTCTGCTAAGTCGATGGTCAAGGGTACGAGAAACTGGTAATAATTTTGTATATAAGGCATCTGCGGCTCGGATCTCTCGTCAATTTCTGTGATGTTGAATCCTTTTTTATAGTAATATTGGAGTGTGGCTGCGTCTTTGTTGAGGCGGTTCATGGAACCTCCGACCCACCCTATACCAAAACCCGGATCCTCGCCGGGTACAGCATCGTTCTTAAGGTACTGTTCCTGTTCTCTCTCGAATTCCTCCCATAACTGTTCAATTTGATTGAAAGTTGACGCGGCGCGCGCTTCCACTGTGGGTTGGGGAAGAATCGAGGCAAGGATCATGTTCGGGTAAATCAAGACCCAAAATCCCCAGACAAACATAGAAAGCATGAGCGCGGTACCCGTTCGGCGCGTCAGTGCGGAAATGAGCATGCCGATGAGATAAAACACCGATAGATAAACGATCGTCGTTAAAATAAACCCAGCCATACGGAGAAAATCGTCAGTGCTTAGAGCGAGCGAGGTAGATGTCGTTAGTAAAATTACCGCAAGTGAAACACTCATTAATAAAGGCACGAGGAGGCACACCATCGCGCTTATATACTTAGCAAACAGGATGTGTCCGCGACGGACGGGATGCGTTAGCACCAACCGTAACGTACCTTGCTCACGTTCTCCCGCAAGCGTATCGTAGGCGAATATGAGGGCAAGTAAACTCAGAACCACCTTAAAGATAAAGGCGATATCAATCGAAGAGAAAATATTCATAATCGGGTTATCCGAGCCGTGCATTTTGGCGTCCCACAGCGTTGGTACAAACCCGAAGTAGACCTCTACTTGGTTACCCAGTTGTTTATCCATCCCAATATTGAAGATGCTCAAAGGATTGGGGGGACGATCAACGTGCAATCCTCCTGCTGAATAAGTTTTTTTGTCCTGCAGTTGCTGGTGATGCGTTTTGACAGCAGTGTTGTAATCTACCAATCGCCGCTCATAGTCCTTAATAAGTACAACAGTATTCGAGACGACAAGCAGTAGCATAATGAAGACTGCTGCCGCAAATCGGAAGGTCATTAGGTTGTCGAGAAGTTCGCGGCGGATAAGTGTTAGCATTATGAAATTTCCCCTATACCAGTTTACCAGTTCCTTCCTTTTTCAGCAAATGCAAAACGCTTTTACCGGTGACGTTTCAAACCGTGTTTGATGACTGTCATCGGTATGTTATAATCCGATCTAACGCGTTTTCTTCATTCGTATTTTTTGAGAAACCTGAGTTCAATACGAATACTTACATTATATAGTGACGCGCGCGATGGACAAAAAAGTTGCCTAATTTTATCTTGGTTCGCTAAAACTATTAAAAGTTATGGGAAAATGATGCAAGAGACAGGGTAGAACTGATTTTGATATGGGTTTGCAGTATATTGAAAACAGTGGGAAAAAGAAGTGGTGGGCTTACCTGGAATCGAACCAGGGACCTCACGCTTATCAGGCGTGCGCTCTAACCGTCTGAGCTATAAGCCCACGAGAAGGGTCTTGGAAAGAAAAAATGCTCGCAAAAAACACTATTAATTATACATCTCGAAAGGGGGTTTGTCAAATTAATTTGTTAAAATCTGCTTTTAATTACACCCCAAGCCGTTGTCAATTTAAGACGCGGAGAGACGGGACGCACCTTATCAATATCGGCGACGCTTTCGACAACAACCATATTATCAAAATAACTGACACCGCTGGTAATTCCCATCATACCGACCGGACCCGTTTTGAAAGTATCATTATCAACTTCTACAATGGGATCTTCATCGAGATGCCAATCCGAGGGCGGTAATTCTTCTTCCCGTTTCCTGAGATATATTTGATGTTGCCCACCTTTCATAACCAGCCGATGCATATACCATACGTTGTTCTCGTTAGGGAACTGTCCGGTGCCAACCAGTGCCCAAGCACCTGCTTTGCGCGTGTAAATCTGAATATTGACTGCGCCGGTGCGACGGCTGCCATGAAAATGAGATTCAGCCCCTTTAATCCCACCTTCCACTCGATAAATCGTACCTACAAAGCTATCATTTTCCCACATCCAATCAAAGTCCCAAATGTAATCCCGCCATTCCTCTCTGCCATCGGCTATCGGTATGTAAAGCCCGATACCTGTCGTTTTGGCTGCCTTGTTCTGCGGCTCGGTTGGATCTTTTTCAACAATGATTTTTGAGTTGCCGGAGTTAAAGTTGAGGTGTTCCCATTTCGACGGTTCTTTACCGATGTCATCCTGTTCAAAGTCATCCGTAAAAAGAATCTTCGCGTTTGCGATGTTAAACACCGTTAAAAAAACGAGTGTTCCAACAAATACTGTAATTCTCATTTTATTTCCCCTTTAGTTGTGTGAGTGGATCGGACGGTAACAAAGATAGGACTTACACATGATGCTCTTTTGTAGCATGAGGCTTATATTGGTCTCATCTAACCCCACGTAGGGCTATCGGCTAGGGTAGACTCAACAACGGGCACCTTCAAGCCGTAGAGAGCCGCAACTGACTTGACCAGTTCTATGAACCAGTCTGGTGCAAAAGGGGCAACAATCACTTCTTTGATTAGGAGAGAAAGATCGACTTCATAATAAGCTCCGCCGATCTCTTCATCCCGAAGTTTCGATATTTCATCACCCCCGTGAAGTATATGAATCGCCCTGACCTCAAGTTCGTGTTCAAAACTTTTTCGCTTGTGTAGAAAGGGAGAAAGCACATTGTCTTCAGGAATAATGGCACTCTCATAATCAACATAACTAACCCTTCCAATATTAACGCCTTCGATGCATGTAAAACTCTTTTTGAAAGCGTCGAAATCAGTCTTGATAACAATTCCATCTGTCTCTCTGGCGTACAATTTCCACATAGCCTCTGATTCATAGCTGTTTTCGTGCCAACAACTGATGAGTGTAAAGCGACGTGCCTCCTTTAAACTTTGAGCGAAGGTTTGGAGAGTATCTGGAGGAATGTTGGGGTGCAATCTGGGACGCAACTCTGCGGTTACTTTGGAGATGGATCCCTCAAAAGGGTCTCCGAATTTGTCTGCCGCTGAAAAAAACAGTGCGCTTTTATCCAAAACGGATACAAATTTTGTGAAGTCCATGTATCTCCATAGCACTGCATCATCAGGTGGCGGGGTGCAGAACGGACTTTCTTCGTACATCTTTGAAATTCCTATTGAATAAAAAAGCAGGCAAGGGGCTAATGCGGCGGCACGTCCTTACCCATAAGGCGCGTGTTCCGTAAGTTTCCAAATCCTTGTTCTAACTTTTCAACGAGTCCTTCCCGCGCGGACTCATCCTGTATTTAACCCTCAAATTAGGGCTTGGCAGTAGCGTCGGCTTCTGCTCGTCTACCTCAATTCTGTCTATTCTGGCAATGTTTAAGTCAACAAGCCAACCAGGGGATAAAATTAAATGGACCTCTCCATTGATGTCTTGTTCGCCAATAGACATAGTTTCAGGGGCAATCCAGACTTCTTCTACATATCCATCATCATTTATGGCCCTTGGGGGAATATCCGCATGTACCCGTTGCCAATTCGATCCATCATCGAATTCTACAATAGCCCTACATTCTATCAAGTCTGCAGATTCTCTGAGATTGCGTCCATATTCAAGTTTTTCGCGATCGTATTGGTCCATGGTTCTTCTCCTTAACCATAATAGAGCGTGAAACAATTTTAGAAAACAGGTGAACTGCTAGTGTTTACTAACGTAAACACACCTCCAAATTTAAGGCAACTGGATTGAAAGTTAAAAGGAAAATCAGATTGGGAATATAAGGGAACAGCAAAAGGCTTGGTATATATGTTGTAGGAAAAATGTTCTTGAAAGTCAAATAGTGTCAGTGTCGGTGCGTGTCTTGTAAGGTTCAGAGCGTTGAACACAAGGACTCTGTGAGAATCCTTCTGTTAATGCTCCTTAGAAAGGAGGTGATCCAGCCGCAGGTTCCCCTACGGCTACCTTGTTACGACTTCGCCCCGGTTATCGGTTTCACTTTAGAGAGCTCCCTCCCGAAGGTTGGGTCACCCGCTTTGAATGCTACCAACTCCCATGGCGTGACGGGCGGTGTGTACAAGGGCCGGGAACGTATTCACCGCGACCTGCTGATTCGCGATTACTAGCGATTCCAACTTCATGCAGTCGAGTTGCAGACTGCAATCCGAAGTGGGGTCGGCTTTTTGGGATTTGCTCCACCTCACGGTTTGGCGTCCCTCTGTACCGACCATTGTAGCACGTGTGCAGCCCAGGGCATAAGGGCCATGCGGACTTGA
>JAJEDN010000018.1 GCA_022821495.1 Candidatus Poribacteria bacterium | reverse complement strand
ACCCTCAAGCGCGAGGTTCAGGCGTGGCAAAACAGGAGAAATCAACAACGTGCCACTGTCCAATGGCGCTTTACGATTGACGACGCACGCATCAAACTCAGGAGACTATATCCATCAACAAGCGATTGACATAGCACTAGTATTTTAAGGAGTGCTTCAACTCTCCGTAAAACCCTACGGACTGTTTCCTCGGGTACCTCACATATAAACACAGCTTTTCTCTCCCACCAATCCATGCTTTTGGCCTGATCGGCAAGAATAACTCCCTCCACCTCTAAGCCTTCTGGGACGACAACCTCGAATGGACTCCCCTTCTTAGTGCTTGTAATTGGACAAATGAATGCCAAATTCATGGCAGTTCTGTTATAGACCTGAGGGGAAATAACAAGGGCAGGGCGCCGCTTCTGAATTTCATTCCCTTTTTGAGGATCGAAGTCAATCCAGACGACATCACCAATATCTGGAATGTATTCTGGTACAGGCTCCGCTGCTTCTATCATACTTCATTTCCCACTGCCGGTCCGGTAGAAATTTCCTTATGCGCGTTTTCCTCTGTGACTTGTGCGGCAAGATCCTCTATATTCAAAACAGGAAGTTTCACCTTACAGCGAGTTTTTTCCTGCCGAGGCGACTTATCGTTTGTTGGCCTGGCATCTTCATCTGGTACATTTGCTTTTGGTACTTGGGCGACGAGATCCTCTAATTCTAAGTGAGGGAGTTTCTCCTTACGCCCTTCTTTTTCTTCTTGTAGATGAGGTTTGTTCTTTGTTGCTTTCGTATTCTCACCGGGTCTGTTTTCTTCTGACACTGAAAAGGTATTCGGCTTCGCTAACTCATGCTTGGGAGTTGTCATCTTTTTCGTCACGGTTCATTTCCTCCTTAAAATAAAGTCTAAAACCACTATGTTAAGAGAAGTATACTACATTTCACGAAAGAAATCAATCTGTTTTGTTTCTGGATATGAGCAGATAACAGACATTGCTGGCTGTTACCGATCCTCAACCATCTCACGAACGGGTGGAGTCGCTGGTTCCACAGGTTCCGGACGCTGCCCCAACCACCACGCAAACACAACAACCAAACACGACAGCACAATCGCACTCAGTGCCATCGGGATACCCGTCGATGCCCCTTCACTCGCATCAATCTGATATTTCGCAGCGACAGCAGATGCTACAGCGACAACTGCCAGCACGAGGTTCACAAACCAAGGCGCTTGGAAAAGCACGGCGATAAGCGAAACCACTGCAACAGTAAGACTCAATTGCGCAAGTGGATGGTAAGGGGTCGCATCCAGTTCTTCAACATCGGGGGCACCACTGTGCCTGTGAGAAACGACGGTAGGCGCGCCCTCTTGATAGGTCATCTCAATCAGTCGGATGAATTCTGCGAGAAGTTTCTCCTCTTGAATCCACTCAAAAAGGTCAGGATATTCGTGGCGGAGCAGAATCACAAACTCCTGACGTTGCGCACTGAAATCCGTGAACTCTTCCCAATCGCTCTCTGGCACAGTGACGTAAGGTTCAGTACCGACGCGAATTTCATATCCCAGTCCTGAAATATAGACAACACTGCCGATGCCTTCGCGTTCCGCCATTATAAGTTCTGACGGGTCACCCGGATCTGATGCCGCAGTTGTGTCATCTTGAACGACAGCCATATCGCGTTGTTTAAGTGCCTCGGCTGCTTCTTCAGATTTCGATACCATTTCGTTATCCGTGACAGCCACACCGATACGACTGACCAGTTCCATCGCCGCCACTTCATGTTCCGGATCCACAAGGAGTGCGGTCTGGCCTTCCTCTTTTAATTCAATCGGTCGGCACCGAATCTGTTGCGCATTCAAAGTGGTTTGGATCAGGTTCGCTTCCCATTCATCGCTGGTGCGATGGATTTCCACCCACTCACGGGTATCGCCGATGGCTTCGCCAAACAACTGAGATACCTGCCGCGCTTGTCCTTGGCTCGCTTGGGATACTTCTGGGGGTGGGCCGATTTTTCCTCTCATAACTTCTCCTCTGTGGTGTGTGGAACATCTTAGTCTACTGTTAACAGTTCAGCATAGACAGCCTCTGTCAAAGCGGTATTCTTTTCACTGCTAAATAGCTGCACGGCACGATCACGGGCAGCGTTTCCCATTGCCGCCAATCGCTCTCGATCAGTTACAAGTGTTGCGATAGCGTTAGCAACTGCCGATGCGTCTTCAGGTGGCACTAAAATGCCCGTTTCAGGCGTGACAAGTTCTTTGCTACCACCGAGCGGCGTTGCGATAACAGGTTTACCGACTGCCATCGCCTCAATGATAGTACGTGGACACGCTTCTGGGATAATTGACGGCACCAGCACGATGTCAAGCAAACTTGTCACAATGCGCGTATCTGACAAAAATCCGGTGAAGATGACAGAATCTTCGATGCCTAAGTCTGCAATCTCCTGTTTGAGTGCGTCCACATAGTCAACATCTTTTTGGAAATAGGGACCCCCGACAATCAACAATTTTACGTCAGTCTTACCTTTGAGTGCCTGCATTGCGTTGACTAAGACGTGGATACCTTTTTCCGGTGTAATCCGGGTGACGACACCAACGAGTACTGCAGCGTTTGGGTCGTCAGAAAACAGTTCTGTTCGCAGCGTTTCTACCTCTTCTCGTGATGCTTGAAATGCGTTTAAATTCACACCGTTATAAATTAAGGTCTGTTTTGCCGCTGGCGCGAAATCCCACCGCGTTGCCTCCGACACCAAAATCACACGATGCAGTAGTTTCTCGCAAAGTCTGTCCAGAATCCCGTAAGAGGTCGCATAGCGTTTGTGCATCAAGATCGGGATCCGATTTAGCCTCGCAACAATCCCACCAAGGAGTGCCACCGAAAGCGAGTTCGCATGAATAAGGTCTATCGCATGTCGTTTCACGATCCGATGCAGCTCAATGATGACCCGAAGTTGTCGAAAATCTTCGAGCAAATCGCGCAGCGTGAACCGCTTCACTTTATCGGTCTTGTTATGTGCCGCAGGGAGAGAGAGTGGCACGACATTCGCTGCTGTCTTTTCAACCTCCGCTGCGAACGAACTATCGCCGAGACATCCGACAAAAGGTGTAAAACGCGCCTTGTCTAATAGGTCTAACAGCAGCAGAAGACTCCGTTGTCCACCCCCGATGCCTGAACCGCTATCAAGATATAGGATATTGGATTTCGATGTGTCGGATGTTTTCATCTTCAGGACTATCTAAAACTTCATCATCGGCGTGTGAGGTGTTCTCACCTGTCAGCGTTATGTGGACTTTTATGCAAGTATCGGGCAGTGCCTCAGCCATCCGCTCCGCCCACTCAATAATGCAAATCCCATCGCCTTCCACATATTCGCTGAGTCCAAGTTCAGCAATCTCTTCACTGTTTTCGAGCCGATACAGATCGATGTGATAGATCGGCACCGTCCCATTATATTCGTTAATTAGAATATATGAAGGACTATTGACAACTTCATCGGAGGCAATGCCTACGCCACGAGCGATACCTTGTGTTAAACAGGTTTTACCAGTACCGAGGTCGCCAATAAGCGCGATAACATCACCCTGTTTGAGTATTTTACCGAGTTTTTCGCCGAGTGCCTGCGTCTCTTCTGGACTTTCGGTTTTAAAGTTTTCGTTTCTATTTTCCATCTGTTTCTCGTAAGATTCGGACTGGACGATTCTCATGCCCCAGCGGCACACCGCAAAATCTCCTCTTGCGTTAGATTATCATTGACGAATTCACCCGTGATTTTGCCTGCGTGTAGCACCAAAACCCGGTCGCTCATGCCCAAGATCTCCGGCAGTTCGGAGGATACAAACACGATCGCAACGTCTTCTTCTGCAAGTTTCGCCATCAGTGCGTGAATTTCTGCTTTCGCACCGACATCAATCCCGCGTGTCGGCTCATCAAGGAATAACACCTTCGGATGCGTCATCAACCATTTGCCTAAGACGACTTTCTGTTGATTGCCACCGCTGAGGTGGTTCACAGGGATTTCAAGCGAGGTCGTCTTAATCTGAAGCGAATCGACATAGTGAGCACTTTTTTCCGCTGCCGCGTTGTGGTTAATGATGCCGTGCGTTGCGAGGTCTGCCGATAAATCGAGGCTCGGCAGGGTCATATTGCGGGTAACATCTGCATCTAAGAGAAGTCCGTAGCGTTTCCGATCTTCGCTGACGAGTGCCAGCCCTTGCTGGATCGCCTCGTATGGAGAATGAATCCGGAGAGGTTTACCCGCTATAAAGACTTCGCCACTCCATTTACCGCCATACGCACCAAAAATAGTACTAATCAGTTCCGTTCTACCTGCTCCCATCAGACCCGCGATACCGAGGATTTCCCCGCACCGTACCTCGAAACTGATGTTTTCAAGGCGTGGTGGCTCTGATGGATACGTGCTTAAATTTTCAACCCGTAAGGCGACTTCCGCGCCATTTGAACTGTTTTCAGCCTGCCGTTCTGGGAACAGTGTCGTTAACGCTCTACCAACCATCTCCGAAATTAACATATCTTCCGTGCATTCGGGGGATTTAATGGCGTGTGTTGCTACCGTTTCGCCGTCTCGTAAGACTGTCACTCGGTCAGCGATTTGAAAGATCTCTTTCAGCTTATGGGTGATATAGATACACGCGACACCTTTTTCTCGGAGTTGTGTCAGAATCTGACGGAGAATGTCCACTTCGCTTTCTGTCAAGGCGGCTGTCGGTTCATCAAGCACAAGCAACAGCGCGTTACCAGATTGCAAGCTACGTCCTAAAGCCTTCGCGATTTCTACAAGCTGCTGCTGTCCGATGCCGAGCTCATAGACAGGTTTGTGGAGCGGGATAGTCAATCCAAACTGCGATAGAAGCTCACCTGCTTCGTGATAGAGGCGATGCCTATCAATAACCCCAAACCGTCGCGGTTCTTTACCGAGGTAGATATTCTCTGCGACTGTCATCTCACGGATGAGTGCTAATTCCTGATGAATGATAGCAATCCCCGCGCGTTCTGCATCGCGAACAGAGTGGAACTGATGCGCACTACCGTTGATCCGTATGTTACCGTCGTAAGTACCGTAAGGATAGACACCGCCGAGAATCTTAATCAGCGTCGATTTACCAGCACCGTTTTCTCCACAGAGCGCATGAATCTCGCCGGGGAGCACCTCGAAAGAGGCATTGTCCAAGGCACGCACGCCGGGAAAGTCTTTCATAATCGCCTGCATCTGGAGAAGTGGTTTCGTCATTGTTCGTCAACGTTCCGCTACTCAATTTACTGTTATTGTAGCAGAATTACGGATGTAAATCAAGTTTTTCGTGTGTATGAACCGGGGCTATTTAGTTTTCCATTTTTTCCATCAATTTTGGTCCCCAGGCCCGGTAGGTTCGGTTTCCTAACCGAACCGGATTCGTGGACGGAAGTGCGAAACCCAAGAATCTCTTAAAACTAAATGATCTTGGTGTATGAACGCAGTGCGAATAGAAAATAATTTGCATTTCCAAATTAAATGTGTTATCATATATAATGTAAATTTGGCGTAAGTGTATAAGATGGTTAAAAAAGTTCTTGCTAACTGATAACTGGATGCCGCTATTGTATTACTATAGTTTGGACAATTTTAACTTTTTTACAGACAAATAGCAGAAAAGAGGGTATCCTTTCATAATAAACCTGACATTTATTGAAAGGACATATCTAATGACCCCTCTTTCCCGCTTAGAAGACATGTTATCAGAA
>JAJEDN010000057.1 GCA_022821495.1 Candidatus Poribacteria bacterium | reverse complement strand
ACTGCCGGGGTCTACACCGACAGCAATCTCTTGAAAATACCTATCAGAAGGATCAACGTTGAGACGCAGACAAAATACGCCATTCTTGAAAAAGGGTGTCGCCTTCTTATCTCTCATCCACTTCCTTGCCCGCGAAGGCTTGGTAGGCATAAGCGGTTTTTGGTGCTGATCAACAACAGGAACAAACATAGTTTGTAAATCTCATAAGAGTTTGTATTGCCCCTTCCAGATCGCAATATCCAAGTGGAATCAGACGAGGGGAGTATCCGAAACATTGAACTGGCTACCATGCCAAGATATTACGATATATTACTGTAGTCAACGGTTTAACTTGTGAAGTGAACCTTTGGTGTAGGCTTTGCACAAGCCCAATCCTTTAGGGTTGGGTCACTGACCTGTCTGTATTTGACTTAGAAAGCCAAGTCGAATTAGCGAGGTTTCCCTAAGCCGCTCCAGATTATCGTCTTGAGGCGTGACAATTTCGTCGAAACCTTCGACACAATATTGTAATCTCGTGGTTAGACCACAGGCAATAAAGGCGTGATAATTGTGAGACAATTGTCGTAGGCAAACCGCAGGTCTCAGCTTTAACTGCCCCTCGGTATCCTTTAAATAGACAACGATGACATCACGCTCCTTCATTAGGCTTCCTTTCTATTGTACACTCGCGTTTCTCGGAACCAGACTTCTTATCAGTGCCTTTATAATCAGGATTTAGTGCAGTGAGCATATCGAGTGTATATTCGGGTTCGTCATCATCATAAGCACCTTCTAAACCACGCGCCGGGAGGCGTGATGTAGCGTTACACTTCTCGCGAGCACCTTTATAGTCAGGATTTACTTCGATGAGCATATCGAGTGTATATTCGGGTTCGTCATCATCATAAGCATCTTCTAAACCACGCGCCGCCGCGTGCTCCCTAAGCGGATGTTTTGTTTCAACTTCCTCTTTCTTCAACTTTTCAGTTGGAACACACATATCAAATTCCTCCGTATAGGTCTCAATTCGTTCACTTGTGTAATCCATCAATAACACCGAAACGTGGTTTTCGCTGGCACACGTCGAGCATACAGGGACCACGAAACCTCAGTTATTATACCACACACAGAATTTAGATAGCAAACGGTATAGTCTTGAAGATTGTCAGGCAATGCCAACACAGAACTCATAGGAAATTTGAGATGGGGCATCGAAAAAACAGATACGTTCTGGTGGCACAACCTAACAGATTTGCGGCGTACACCATGCTACAAAAGAGCAGCATGCGGAAGTCCTAACTCAAGCTTGGTTAACTAATGCGGGATGCCCAATTGATGCATCCGACGGTGAATCGCCTCCCGTGCTTCTTGGAACGGACGTGAGAGGAATTCCAGATGGTCATCCTCACCGTGGTGGTGTGTCACAGTGCCGTGTTCATGATGGCGCGCCGTCTGCTGAATATAGGACAATCCGCCCTCAATCAAGGTCAGCATATAGTTCGCTGTTTCTGGATCGAACATCCACCACTCACCACCGACTGCAATATAGACAGGAGAGGTATGCGCAATGATACCGCGTCCCCATCCATCATAATGCGGCACGGCTTGCGCGTAGTTAGGTCCACCACACCGCGCAGCAATCCAAGAATGTTTGTCCACCTTCAGATTCGCTTTCAGGTGCAGATGCCCCGTTCCATCTTTGTCTTCAGTTGAAGCAACGACCTGTCCCGCTTGAATAATCTGTAGCGTATGGATCGGGAAGATAGAATCCGCGGAGGCTTCGACTTCCACAGTGCCGCCATTACCGGGCAGGTTAATAGTGCTACCGATGGGTTGCCCATCAACAGAAAGTCGAATCATCGGACCGCCGCTGAGGAAGGTATTGCCAGCACTCATGTATTTGCACCAGTTATCGTAATTGAATTCCTCATTGTCAGGGATGTGGACGTAGGTGCGATAGACACCCACCGGCACATCGCTACTCATTTTATCTGTCCCACCGACGAGCGGTAACTTATAACCACAGTTGAGATAGCGATAATACTCAATATGCCCGTACATGGCATTGGTGAGATACTCGACAGCATCCACGCGTCCTGTAGCGATGAGCGTCGCAGGTTCACAGTTCGGATTCGGAATATGCGGTAAGACGACGGTGCCTCCCTGCGCGTGACACGCATCTGCCCAGTGTGAGAGCGTGACTTCCATGTTCCCACCGAGTTCGGCTTCACCCGGTCCGTCGGAACACCACGGCGCGACCTGTTCTTTTAGACCGAGGAGCGTGAGATGACCGAGAAGGTGCTGACGATTCTCTTGTGTTGCGTAGACGATACTCCGTCCATCCGCCGATGTCGTGGGTCGCCCGATAAATTCCTCTGTATTCGTGAAAAGGTGCCCCCACTGTGAGAGAAGTAGGTTGACAACGCCGAGGTCTTCACCTTGCGCTTCGGTATGCGCGCCCTGTGTGGAGAGGAAATGAACGTGCGTATCACCGCTGAAGTAGCGTTCAGCGTTCATATCGCACCACCGCTTTAAACGGAGCGTTAACTCGCGTTGTCCGGGTTTGATGTTGACGGTCGTCCGTAAAGGCGTATATTCAAAGCCGCGGGCAACATCAACAATAACATCCCCGCGCGGCAACCATCCCTGACAGGTGCCGTCAATGTAGGCGTAACTGATTTGTCCTAACCGCACATCGCCGCCGATGTCTACGTGCCACGTACCCATATTTGAGTTGACGTGTGCGTGGTGTCCGTGTGGCGCGTAAGGCACGCCGTGTGGGGAACGGAAATGGACGCGACACGGTACGGGTTTGCCTGTGTCTTCATCAATCACTGTGGTATGCACCCAGTTCCTACCGGAATCAATAACCTCGACCTTAACGCGTTCATTCGGTTGAACGCTTCCTTTTTCTTCGACTTCACCCCAGTTGACCTCACCCAGTGTTTCACCTTGGTTCTTGACTTCAACGGTAGCGGAAGGCGTAGCGGACACTTCAACATACGCCGGACTGCTTTTATTGTTTTGGGATTCACCCCAGCCTTTGAAATCGTCGTTGATGAATGCGTCTGGTGCGTTTTCGGGTAACGGATACGGATAGGTCGCAACGCCACGGTCAACGTTGACTTCCATATCAAACGGTTTGTCAGCGTCATCGGATTGCGGCAGCGTGATTTTGACTTCGCGGCGCGGACGTCGCGGTATCGGGTCTTCGTCAAGGTAACTGAGCGTGATTGCTGCAACAATGAAACGCCGTTCTTGCGGTTGGATTTCAATAGATGCCACTTCAGCACCGTCTCTCGGATTTTTCCATACCCATAGATAGTAGTCGCGCGGTGTCCCTTGGCTTACCTCAGTCTGTCGGTTGCCCGCGGATCCCCAAGGTCCCTCGTGCCGCGATGCCAAACTTTCCTGCCGGTCAGGTATAGCAAGGAACGTCTGCTGTCCCCATCCTTGTGGCACACTCCCGATCTCAAAACGTTCGCGAATTGGAACATTCTCAGTTTCACCATCGGTATAATGGAAAACATAATTGGCGATGAGTCTACCGATCGGTTCGCCTTCAGGGATGCGCGATTCAAGTAAGCGATGCACAAAAATCACCCGTTTCGGGTTTGCATTGAGAGGCACTTGGATCGGGTCGGCGTTAACACCTTCACCGAAGCCTAAAAAGCAGTTTGTCCCATCAGCAATTTCAAAAGGAAGTCCGTGAAGCGTCTGGGACCCGACACTCGGTGTTGCGTTCTCGCCGATAATTTCTGTGCCGACATTGCACAAAGCGGAGAGTGAAATAGGTTGATAGTCTTGCATGATTTTCCTCAATTGGGTTTATGGGGCGAAAAGTAAAATCTGAAACATATAGTAATTTTTTCTATTATGATGATTTGATCGTTTGAAGGCGTTCAGCTAACCACAAGTTAACCAAAGTTTCCGGTAAGACTCCCTGTTCCAGTGCTTGCTTTTCAATTTTTTCATAGATCTCTGGGGTAAGCGTTACACGACACTTTCGCTGCATCCGGACCTCAAAATCGACTTCGTATGTTTCATCCCAGTGGTCAGCCAAGCTATGCGTGTCCCAATAGTCGGCGATCTCCTCCAAATTGCGTGCCTTAGATATACTGGTAATCTGTTCGTTTTTATTTTTTTTCATACCTTCTTCTCTCCTTTTGATCCATATCGCGGGCACTCAGAATGAGTGCAAGATTTTCCTGTTTCTGAATGAAGAATACAATCAAATAGCGTCCGGAATCTGTCTGTCCAGCAGCGGAATACACATCTTCGCCTTTTCTATATCCTGATTCAACGAAACGGTATTTCGGACGATTAAAAAATATTTCTTCAACTTCCTTTTGTGTGACGTTGTGCTTTACGAAAAGTTTGACTAAAATGTCAGGGAGCCAGATGCAATCCTCAATATACATACTGAATTAGTTACATCCTTTCGCACATTCAAGTATAGGACTTACGCATTTCCTCTCTAAATCCCCCTGATAAGGGGATTTAGGGGGTTAAAAATACCAAAATTACTGATTTTTACGTAAGTCCTAAGATACTTTACCAAGAACGGTTTCTGATGTGTCAGTAGGAAACTTTCTCTGCTAAGTTACTGAGAACCGACAACTGATAACTGATAACTACTTAAAGTGGAAATTCTATTGCCTGTCCCTGTTCAGAGGACATGTAGAACGCTTGCATCAACTCCGTGAGGTTCCGTCCATCTTGAATCGTAATCGTCATCGGTTCGTCGCGAAGGATCGCGTTGATCCACTGTTGCATGGGTTCAGGGGGTGCAGCCGGTGCATTGGCAATATATTCCGCTTTCTCTTCATCAGAGAGTTTGCGGGTTTCAAAATGCATCTCACCGCTTCCAGCGGCAAACGAACCTTCTGTGCCGTAAATCTCAAGCATGTTCGGACCCGAACGGTGCGTCCACGCGACATCAATCACACCGAGCGCTTTGTTGGCGAACTCAACGACCGAAACGCTGTTATCGTCAATCGGGAAATTGCCTGTAAAGTTGTTAATCTTCGCAATCGCGCTCTTAGGTTCACCCATCAACCACCGGATAACATCAACACGGTGACACCCCAAATCAAAGAGGGCACCGCCACCCGCACGTACCGGATCTGCGAACCACGCGCTCGTGCCGCTGAACCAACTATCCAGTGCAGCGGAATGTGCGATCCGTCCTCTACCGAACGTGATGTCCCCAATCAATCCATCGTCGATTGCTTTCTTCGCAAACAGGATTTCAGGGTTCGCACGGGAAGGCAGCGAAATCATGAACTTCACACCGGCTTTCTCAACAGCCTCAATAATTGGATCGCACTCTGCGACGGTAATCGCAAGTGCTTTCTCGGTAAAAATATGTTTTCCGGCTTCAGCGGCGGCGATAATCACACGCGGATGGTTGGATGTAATAGCGTCAACGGAGACAGCATCTATATCGTCGCGGCTGAGCATCTCATCAAGATCCGTGTAGAACGGGACTTCGTATTGTTCCGCGGCATCTCTGCCGCCGTATTCTTCTTCGTCCCAAACGGCAACGAGTTCGGTTTCGGGGTTTTCGTGAATTCTTCGGGCATAACCACCGGCGTGGACATGCGCCATACTAATTTTTCCAACTCTAATCATTTTTTTAAATTTCCTTGCGGTTCGGTCAGGACAGGTTTGGAATTTGAAGTCCCATTCCGTAATCCGCCCTCCATTTCATTACGGGCTACGTTTCGTCTTTCTAACAAGATTTACGAAATCCCGTGATCTTGATTAACTATCAACCTCGGATTCCTTAAAAGCGGTTCGGTCAGGGCAGGTTTGGAATTTGAAGTCCCATTCCGTAATCCGCCCTCCATTTCATTACGGGCTACGTTCCCTCTTCTAATAAGATTTACGCAATCCCGTGATCTTGATTAACTATCAACCTCGGATTCCTTATTAAAAAATGTGGAAGACACGTCAATAGTTAAAACCCTAAAAACACTTGACCAACCCAATACCCAAGTAGACCAAAGTGCCTTTTGATTTATGCAATCCGCCCAACGGAAGAACGGGTTGCGAGATGGTTCCAGCCGCGGAGGACTAATTGGACGTTGGTGTGGCGATTTTCGGCTTCGATTTCATCGTCACCGGCGTGCATTTGTACAAGCACACTCTTTCGTGTCTGGTTTGAACGGTTCGGCATTGATCCGTGCAGGGTAAAGTAACTAAAGAAAAGCACATCTCCGGGTTCCGCTTCCAGAACGGTTGCATTCTCAATCGGATATTGTTCGGTAGTCTCAACGTTCTTTCCGCTCCCCATCATACCATCGGTGCGTCCTAACTGCTTGTGAGACCCCGGATAGACGCGAACACATCCCATTTCATCAGTAGCCTCTGAAACGTAGATAATCGCGGCTATCATACTGTCTTTGACAGAGGGGAAGTATTGCCAATCTTGGTGCATCGGGAAAGGCGCGCCCTTTTCCGGTGGCTTACAGAAAAGTTTGGAATGATGCAGCATAATATCCGGGCCGAGGATGGCTTCAGTAACGTCAAGAAACTTCTCCTGCATGAATGCCTGCAACCAGACACCAGAGAAACTCTGAATATTGTGCGTATGAATAATAACAGATTCACCGCCATCAAGGGCATCCATCAATCTGCCACCCCAGCGAGCATTAACGTTTTCATCGCTTTTGAGGAGTTGATCCACCACCCGATCAAAATCACTTTCCATTACCTTGACCTCTTCAGGTGAATAAACCCCTTTGGCGAAATAGTATCCGTTTTCGTGAAAGAATTTTCCTATATCTGACATTACGGTTTTGTAACCTCCAAATAGAATTCATAAAACCAATTTGATGAATAGGAATCTGCGGAATCGGTTTCAGCATTCTCATTGTGCAATTCATTAAATTTCTTGAATTCAGCAAATTGCGCATCTTTGAGTATTCCCACAAATGTCCGGTACTGCGAATCAGAATTACACAACCGGTGGGCATCCTCAAGGCGATTGGTCGCAATTATGACGGTTTTTCGCATGGCTTGAAGTTCACTAAACAACTCTATCATCTCGACTTGTCCACTCGGATCAAGGGGTGTGAGCGGTTCGTCAAGCAGCCATAGCTGCGGTTCGTGCAAAAAGGTTTTCGCGAATAAGAGTCGTTGTCGTTCACCTATTGATAAAACCCCGATTTTAACTTCGCGTAGGTGCTGAATGTCCATTAATTCAAGCACCGCATCGATTGCGTCAGCGCGCCCGCGTTTCTCTAATTTATATGCAGCGGCAAAAAAATCGAGGTAATCCACAACAGACAACTCAGGATACCCTTCAAATGCGACAGGGATATATCCAATAGACGGACGTACCTGTTTAAGGTTTGCAAATGCGTCAACACCATCAATAGAAACAGTGCCTGATGTCGGTTCAATCAAGGTTGCTAAAATGTTAAGCAGAAGTGTTTTGCCTGTCCCGTTTCTACCGAGCAAAACGAGACACTCACCGGCTGCTATCTGAAATGTAAGTTCCGTAAGAAACGGCTTCTTATCAAAGGATTTACACAGATTCTGGACATCCAACACTTTTAATTTACCTTGCGGTTCGGTTAGGACCCTTTTTATTTTAACGCTGCTTTCCGTATATCTATAAGAAACACCCAATCAAATAAACCCGGCGCGATGCTTGGGACTACTATTTTGTCCAGTTTCAAGTTGTCGTCTGATTATTAATACAAGCCTTCAGCTCAAATCCACCTTGACAGGTCTACCGAGATCAGCCGATTGCCATGCAGCTTCGGTCAATTGGATGACACGCAACCCGTTTTCAACACCGATCGGGTTCTCTGTCCGTTCACCGCGAATCAATTCAATAAAAGCGACATCTTTGTTGCCAGACGCTGGCATCTCAGCATCATCAACAGGTTCCGGCTGACCGTCCTTCTCTTGGCGAAGGAGTTTGCCCTCACGGAGATGGAGCGCACCTTCTTCTAACCAAACGGAAAAAGCCTCCCGCACTCCACCGTAGGCGTGTCCAACGATGCTAATATTGCACAAGGCACCGGTATCAAACTTGATTGTCATCGCTGTGAGAACATCCACTTCAATGTCTAAGTTGTCTATCATCGCGAAGACAGTGTCAGGGCTGGCTTCCAACACCCAGAGGAGAATGTCAATAAGATGACTTCCAGAATCGTTCAGCTGTCCGCCGCCACCAAGGAATGGATCTTGTCGCCATTTTCCTTGCTGATTTCGATACCAATTCTGCGATTGATGCGCAGCGACGAAATTAACGCGTCCGAGTTCACCACTCTGCACCACATTACGGCAGTATTGATAGGTAGGACTCAAATGCCTTTGATAGCCAATCATCAGATGCAAGCCGGTCTCTTCGACCTTCGCTATCACCTGTTTCGCATGATCTACTGTGCAAACCATCGGTTTTTCGGTATGCACATGGCATCCGGCATCAAGTGCATCCATGATGTGTTGGAAATGTAGACCGTGCGGTGAACTAATGACGACAGCATCGGGTTTGGCAGCGGTTAACATCTCAACATGGTCAGCATAGGTCGGGACTGAATCATCTAAACCGACAGTCTCTTTGAACGCATCAAGGGAACCTTCACTTGGATCCGCGAGGGCAACAATCTCCACGTTTTCGACACTTGACACACTGCGTCCGTGTCCGCGTGCGTTACCACCACACCCGATGAATGCAAAGTTTAATTTCTTTTTTGACATACTTACTCCTGATTGTATGTTGGTCGACGTTTGTTTAAGAACTGTTTATGTCTATCGGTCCTTAAGTCCCATAGTATCTTATATTTTCGTCGACGTTTGTTTAAGAACTTTGAGAACCTTGAAAAGAAAAAGCCTAATATACCACTGATGATTGTGGTGAGAAGCGCTTCCTGAATCGTTTTCCCATATTTCTCGGAAAAACTTTTCTGTTCTTTCGATAGACCGTGTTTAAGCGTAAGGACATTCCCATTCGCAACTGCCTCGTAAACAACGAACATACCTTCTTTAATTACAGTGATATTGCTTTGCTTACTCCGAGCAGTTACCTCGGGAAGATCAGTTGCTTTCTCATACCCTTCTTTACGAAGAAAAATGATGTAGTGACCTGGAAGTAAAGCAAACTCATATTCACCATCCGTATTGGATAAAGCGTCCATAGATTGTTCAAAGCCTATCCGCCTAATCCGAACTTCGACACCACTTACCGGAGTTTGTTGAAAGTCGGTCTCAAAAATTTTACCACAAATCACCCATTTTGTGTCTGTTTCTTGTGAAGGTAAAGTCCCATTAGAAATAGGAAGTTTTACAGCGGCAGTCGTCATTCGATTTTCTCGAACAGTCATCGAAATTGTAGTATGATAACTGTCCTTACTAACGGTAACGAAGTAGAGTCCCGATGGTAAATTGTCATGCCGATACTCTCCGCTCGCATCTGTGGTTTGGGTATTATTTGATGAGAAACTGCCTTTGCCACGAATTTTTGAAATTTTAACTTTAGCGTTTTCAATCGGATCAGATTGCGAAGATGGCGTTGTAACCTGTAATTGAAGCGTGCCGCCTTTTGGTTCTTCCGGACTGAGCCAATTTTGGAGTCCGGTGAATATATTTTCCTTTTTGTTCATTGTAAGAGGCACATAATGAACGCCACCGTTGGTGACTGACACCGGCTTCCCAATTCGACTTTGGTATCCAGATTTGTGGATATTAATCAGATAATCCCCCGCGGGTATATTTCTGTATATGAATTCACCTGTCTCGGCAGAGGTTGTTTGAAAAATATGCCCTTTTCCGTTGTCAATCTGAACACGCACACCAACAATAGGAAGTCGTGCAGGGGTTGTATCAACAATATATCCGTGGACAGTGCCTTTTTCACGCAGTGTGTCTGATTCCTGCGCGGCGGTTCCAGCGATATATAGAACTACACATGCAACTAAAATGAGAGTTACCCTAAAAGGCACCATTTGGCTTTCCCTTTTAAACGCCCGAGTAAACCTGCCCTCGGTAAGGACGGTTTAAAAGCGCGTCCACCGAGTGATTCTATTGTTTCCGCATCCCACGTGTGATTTTGTCAGGATGAACAGTCATTTTAGGTTTACAAAGTTATGTGATGTAACCTATCACAACCCATAGCAAAATACAAGTGTTAATTTTTTCAATCAAGGACGGATACGCTGCACAGAATCACTGACAATACTGTTCAATAAATGAACACTACAGCACAAATTATGGCGGAAAAGCGTCGAAATCTACGGATTTCATATTGAATAGGGAATGGCATACAATTTGCATATATACAGCGCATAGGTTAAGATATTCCATATCCATACCACACACCACAATAAAATATACGGGAGAATATCAACATGCAAAAATTGTTTTATCTTTTTCTCATTGTATCCCTAAGTCTATCAGTGAGTTGGGTGCCACAAACACTTGCGAAAAAGGATAATGCCGAAAAAAAGCATGATGCTGAAGAAGTTGTGGAGGTACCGGAGGTGACGGTGACAGCTACACGTGCCGAGAAAGAGCCGTTCAGAACTCCGAACGCTATTACTGTGCTTAACCTAAAAGAATTAGAACGGACCAGCGCAGAACACGGATCAAACCTACTGCGTGATTCCGTTGGCGTAATCGCTCAGGAGACAACGGTCGGACAAGGGTCGCCGATGCTCCGAAGTTTAACCGGTTACCAGACGTTGGTACAAGTTGATTGGGTCCGCCTCAACAATTCAACATTTCGTTCGGGACCAAATCAATACACAGCAACAATCGCACCAGAGATGTTAGAGCGCGGAGAGGTGTTACTCGGTTCAAGTTCGATGCTATACGGAAGCGGTGCAATGGGTGGCGTTGTCAGTTTCTTTACGAAATCAGTACCAATCAATCCAGCACAGCAAACTTGGGACATACACCCACGCCTTCTTGCGCGTTACTCGACTGCCACCCAAGAAAAACTGGGGCGGTTAGAGGTATCAGGGAACCAAGGAAAATTTGGATTCATTATTGGTGGTGGCGTGCGCGACTACGGTGATATAACGCCTGGAAGTGGGTATGATCTCCACTACAAGAATCGGAAGTATGAAATAGTGGACGAAATGCCGAGTGGCGTGAAACTTTATGACTACGATGAGGTGAGTGCACTCGCAAAGGATAATATCCCTGACAAATGGCTTATTGACACTGAAGGTCCCCTTGGTTGGCGAGCCTTTAATGCGGATGCAAAATTTGGGTATCAACTTAGCGATAGCAGCAATATCAATGTTGCTTACCAGATGTGGCGGCAGCCGCAAACACCGCGGTATGATAAGATCGCCCCGCAAGAGTTTGCCGAGTTCTTTTTTGAACCACAAGATCGTGATCTCGTTTATGCCAACTATATGGTTAACCCGGCAGAAGGGAGTATTGACACGCTCCGAGCGACAGTCTCTTATCACCGCCAAAAAGAGGGACGGAACGAGGTGAAACGCGGCGAAACAGCTCGACGGCAGCGATATGATACCGTCAACACTATCGGCTTGAGTGCACAAGCAGTCAGCTCCATTCTGCCCCGGCAACGTTTGGTCGGCGGTGCTGAATTCTATTTGGATACGATACAGAGCCGTACTGTCAAAACTGATGGAGGTAAGGAGGATATTGACGAACAAAAGGGGCGTTTCATTAGCGGTTCTCAGTTCTGGGATGCGAGTTTATACCTTCAAGATGAAATTCGGGTTCATGAGCGGGTGGAATTCACGGTCGGCGGCCGCGCGACGTTTTATCAAACCAATGCAGACCTCTCCGTTCGAGACCCGGCTTTTGATGAATTCAATGTATTTGACAATAGTTTGACCGGTAGTGCGGGGATCGTCGTCAGTTTGACAGATTCACTGAACTTTGTCAGCACCTTTGGAACTGCTTTCCGTGCGCCCTCTCTAAATGACACAACAGCGGTGGAAGTCACCAATGAAGGTGTTACGGCACCGAGTCCCGATCTTAGACCGGAGACTTCGTGGACAGTTGAAAGCGGACTCAAAGCGAAACACTCCTATTTCAGTGGTGCCTTAACGCTATTCCACAGTCAGGTCAACGGGTTGGTTGCGCGGAGACCTGTTCAAGAAGCGTACGCCACTGAGACACTCCCACAGCTCCATCAAGACCTCATCAAAGAATACGAAGGTATTGACGTACTCGTGTTTGATAACGTCGATGAAGCACAGTTTCAGGGTGTTGAATTAGCGGGATTCGCCCCGATTCGTCCGAGTTGGTCTGTTTATGGCAATGTAGCATTATTACGCGGGGAGGTTCTTAAGTTGAACGGTAAAGCACCCGATCCGAAGAAGCCTTGGGAGGCACGCACCCGAAGAGAACCGCCGTTGAACGGAATTGTCGGAATCCAGTGGGAACCGGAAAATACACAGTATTGGGCAACGCTTTTTGTGCGCGCCGCAGCCGAACAAAGACGCTTGAACCGGAGCGACATCCGCGACCCACGGATACAAGGTAAAACGCGCGATCCAGCGGCAGTCGAATTTGATAACAACGGCAATGCAGTAGATGCTGGCACACCGGGATGGTGGACGCTGAACATCCGCGGTGGTGTTAAACTCTTTGATTATACACGTTTGACGCTATCACTCGAAAACTTGCTTAATCAGCGGTATCGTCCACACGGGTCTGGTATAAACGCCCCGGGTTTCAATGTGAGTCTAAGTTTAGACAATCGGTTTTAATAGTTTTCAGAGGAATAGTAACCAGTAACCAGTTAAGAGGGAACTGGTAACTCGTAACTGGTTACTGAAAAACCGAACTGATAACTGTTCTCACTGCGAAGCATCTAACTTTGATGACTGATAACCCTTTATAGCACATCGAATTTTTGCTTGATAAACTCAACGACGACTTCTGGCACCATCTCCCTTAACTTTTCCTCGCTTAACTTTCGCTGTGCCATCTGCACGACCTCCATCACGAGCGTTGAGCTGATATGCGCGTACTGTGTGTTCGCCATCATAAAGAGGGTATCAATGTCTGGTGTAATTTGCTGATTCATCCGCGCCATTTTGAATTCCCACTCGAAATCGGAGATTTCACGGAGTCCACGGATGATAGCGCACGCGCCGCGCGTCTGTGCGTAATCCACCGTTAATCCGGTGTACCCATCAATCGTAGCTTGCGGATACGGTTTAATGACGGCTTTAAGCATCTCGGTGCGTTCCTCAAGAGTAAAGCGGGCTGGCTTGACGGGGTTCACACCGATCGCAACGACGAGTTCATCAAAGACACCGAGGTTGCAAATCCGATCAATAAGGTCGGCATGACCGTTCGTGATCGGATCGAAACTCGCTGGGAAGATGGCAATTTTTTTGGACATTATGATTTCCTTTTTCGTGAAATTAAGGGTTTTCGGACGGTTGCGCTGAATCTTTGCCAAGGTTGAATGTCCGCCAGGTAATATTGCCATACATATCAATAATCTGAACTCTGACTTTTTCAGTTTGGACACTCGGTAATCTGATAACTTCCTGCTTCTCTCCGTCCAACTTATAGTAATGCCGTAACATGAATTTTCCATCTGCTTTATACGCCTTCCAGCTATGCTCATTCTTCTCCTCATCTCTACTCACTTCGTAACCAGAAGGTGGCATTTTACTTGTTGGAACAACGATCAATTGGACTTGCTGAATGCCGTCGGCATCCGTAATTTCAAATTGCGTCTGTGTTGCCTTTAGCTTTTCGATAGTGGCAGCCTTATCAAAGAATTGTTGGTTGGGCTTAAAAAAACGCGTTTGAGACACCCAATGTGCAGCAGATTGCGATAAGCGGTTTGGTGTTCTGCCATAAGACATAAGATACTTACTATTCCGGAAATTGTGTTTTAATCCAAAAGCGTGTCCGAGTTCATGTGCAGCGGTTTGCCAATTAAAACAGTTTTTAAAGGTAGGAATACACGCCAATCCGCCCTTTGCCTGCCACACCTCGCCACCACTCCAAATCAGATTGGTTCGCCCTTGCCCGCATGTATTATCATCCATTTTTTTGCTGCCAAGTTCCACAATGACCAAGCATACGTTCCTCGAAATATCAAAATGCTTTTCAATTTCCTTGCTAACTTTTGTGAGCGTATCCTCGAAATAGTTTTCAGCCGTGCGTTTTCCTGTTACGAGATATATCTGTGCCTTGCCCTTTGGATCTGTTTCAAAAGTAAAGGTTCTTCTCTCCAATCGGTGGCTTTCTATCTGTTCTGCGTAGAAGTGCTGTATCTTCCTAACCATTTTATTAATTTTTGCGTGTATGTTCAATTGGGGACGCGAGTCTTTGGGCAGGAAATAAACAATTCGGACAGCATCTCGAATTGCTGATTGCTGCAGTGCCATGGTCTGCGGAACATCCCAGATTCGGACAACGCCATCTGTCCCTGCAGTGGCAAGGGTAGCCCCGTTCGATGAGAAAGCGATAGTCCTCGCGCTCTTTTTAAACGAGAGGATAGGCGCGCCATTTTCCATAGCCCAGAGGTCTACTGTATCCCATCCCGCGCTGGCAAGCATATTCCCGTCAGGAGAGAAGGCGAGATCCAATACAGTTCCTGTTAAAATTCTGTGGCCGATTTGCCAGTCTTGTGTACGCCACAATTTCACATCGCCATCACGCCCTGCGCTTGCGAAAATAGGGTTCGTCCGGTGAGGAGAAAACTGAACAGCACGGATCCGAGCGTTTCGGTCCTTCAGCGGTCGAAAAGCCACTCGCTCATCTTGAACATCCCAGACCTTTATTTTTCCTTGAGCGTCCGCTGAGACAAGCCATTTCCCATCCGGTGAAAAAGCGATTGTTTGTACGAAAGCGTCGTGCGTGCGATGTGTGAAGAGACTTGTTTTTTTGATGTTACCGATGTCTGCAATATTCCATAGATTCAGGTCCCAAGCGGCTCCTGCTATCTGCTGTCCATCCGGTGAAAAAGCAACGGCAGCCGTATCATAATCAAAAGTCTTAATAAAGCGTTTTTCTGGGACACTCCATAACGTTATACCTTCATCACTGCCTGCAGCAAGGCGTTCACCATCCGGCGAAAAAGCAACGGAACTCACACCATCTGTATAATGTTCAAATTGAAGGACCTCTGGCGTATCAGGTGTATTTTGGTTCCAGAGTTTTAGCGTGTCTCCGCCAGCACTCGCGAAAACGGAAGCATCAACAGGCGAAGACGCTACGGAACGAATCGCATTCCCGTGCTCAAACTTTGCGATGGGTTTGGATTTTTCGGGAGGTTCAGATAATTCTTTCTGCAGCATCTGCTGTGAAAAAGTGACAATCGCAGACTCAGCGACGCGCACAACCTGCCCAACCCTGCTATCCAACAACACCAAAAGACAAAGCGCGACCAGATGAACCCAAGCGGCATCTTTGAACCAACCTGCAGCCCACGCCTTCTGTGCCAACCATGACATCCCACTCCACAACACCATAAAGATACCGAGGTACTTGAGCGAATTGTGTCCCGGATCATGCAAACAAAGCCCAATGACCAATAACAACAGACCGAAATTTCTTACATCGCGTTGCCGTCGTCTGTTAGCGGACAATATCCGGAATCGGAACTTCATAAAAAATCCTTAGTTTTTGGGATAGTTCTGTGGCATTCTCATTGATGTCAAATTCCTGTTTTATGTGTTCTTCCCAGAAATCAGAATCTTGTAAACTTCTCTATTTTTAATTCGTATGCCATTCTACCATAAGATACCTCGTAAGGTCAATTCGTTTTCGAGAAAGCGTCGTGAGTATAACCTGTTTCCACGAAAAATAAAATGTTGCTTGTATTTTTGCACGTGTGATATAATAACAATATCATTTAGCAAGGAGGCTAACGAACGAATGGGAAAAATTAACACACTTGTTTTTGCAGGCGGGGCGATTCATGATTGGAAAGGCTGTAGCGACGCAATCGTGAATGTGCTTTCACAGCGCGATGAATTTGAGATTACCAGAGTTGAGGAAGACCTCGACGCACTTGTTTCACCGAATTTAGATCCGTACGATCTCATCGTTTTCTATTACACCGTAGGCGAGATTTCGGACGCACAGAAGAACGGTTTGCTTAACCACGTCGCTTCGGGCAAAGGATATGTTGGTGTGCATTCTGCAGCAGATTCGTTCCGCGGATGTCCAGAATACCGTTCCATGGTGGGCGGCTATTTTGTCACACACCCGCGCTACCGCGACTACCAAGTTAGTATCGTTGATAACGAGCACGAAATCACGAAAGATCTTGACGAATTCGTGGTGACGGATGAGCAATATATCCTCGATTACGATCCACGGAACCATATACTCGCCTCAGCGTTATGGAAAGGTGCAGCGGCACCAGTGGCATGGACAAAGAACTGGGGCGAAGGTAAAGTTTTCTACCTCGCGCTCGGTCATGATCCTTCGGCGTGCCAGCATGAGATGTTCGGAACGCTCTTACAGCGTGGTGCTCTCTGGGCAGGCAGTAACGGCGATGAATAGACGAATAGCCATCGGCTTTCGGCAAAGAGGGAACCTGTGGCAGTATCAGAAATGGTAACCGCCACAGTCCCTATCCGCTGAGTGCCACATAATGTATTCAGCGTTGATTCAGGCTTTTGACCGCTGATGGCTGATGGTCTCCGAAAGCCGAGAGCCACTATGAAACAGAAAATTACCGATATTCAGGTAGCATCTGAATTGCCCTCACACCGACAAATCTTTCTAAACGGTGCTCCCTTTGTTGTCATCCATGCATCCCTAATCGAAAAATTTGGACTGCGTATCGGTTTAGAGATCGAAGCGGAAGCCATCGAAAAGATAATTGCAGCGGATGAAGTGATGCGTGCGAAGAACTACACGGTCAGACTACTTCGGGCAGAAAAAGATGACCCTGCAACAGACGCATCAGAAGATTCTCGCCCCACAATAAAACCAAAAATATATACCAAAAGTGAGATCGCACGGCGACTTGAACGAGAAGGTTTTTCAGGCGAAGCAATTGAGACTTCTATCGCGGAATTGATTCGTTCAGGACATATTCGCGATCGGAAGTACGCCGAGAATTGGATAGCCCGTAGACAAAAATCAAATCCGAGAGGCAAAACGCTCCTTAAGCAGGAACTGATTGACAAAGGTATCGACAAGGAAACAGCAGTCCAGGTCGTCGCGACAGTAGAAACAGAAGATGAAGCAGAAGTCGCGCTGCAGATCGCACAAAAACGAGTGAAGCAATATAAACGGCTGCCGACGCACGTTGCGAAACGGCGACTCCATGGATTCTTAGCGCGACGCGGGTTCGGCTCAGACGTTGTGCGGCAGGTACTTGAACAGGTTTTTTAACGCGTGGCGGCATTCCATACAAGCAATCCTAATCGCACCTGTGTATCCATTTTGCCTTGACTTCTCTACAAGAATTGACTATAATTGGAATAGCAATAATAGGAGTGATTCTACATAATGACATCAGACGAAATTAGAGATAGTTTCTTAGAATATTTCCGCAAGCACGGGCACGCCATTGTACCGAGTGCGTCTCTGATACCTGCAGATGATCCAACGTTGTTGTTTACCAACGCTGGTATGAACCAATTCAAGGATGTCTTCCTTGGTATCGGACAGCGGGAGTATACGCGCGCTGTGGATACGCAAAAATGCCTGCGTGTTAGTGGCAAACATAACGATCTTGAAGAAGTCGGCTATTCACCGAGTCATCATACCTTCTTCGAAATGCTCGGAAACTGGTCGTTTGGCGACTATTACAAACAAGAAGCGATCGCTTTTGCGTGGGAATTGGTGACTGAACTTTGGCAGATTCCAAAGGAACGCCTCTGGGCAACGGTATATCTCGAAGATGACGAAGCAGAGCAGCTTTGGCTTCAAGAGACAGATCTCCCACTCTCGCGTATTCGTCGGTGTGATAAGGACAATTTTTGGGAGATGGGTGAGACGGGGCCCTGCGGTCCTTGTAGCGAACTTTTCGTTGATATGGGGGTTGAAGCCTACCCTGAAACCGCAAATGATCCTGACGCAGGTCCTAATACGAGTGAGCGTTTCCGTGAATTCTGGAATCTGGTGTTCATTCAATACAATCGGAGCGAAAATGGCACACTTGAACCGCTACCAGCAACACACGTAGATACAGGCATGGGCTTTGAGCGGATTACTTCGATATTGCAAGGCGTCGATTCAAACTACAAAACCGACCTCTTTACACCACTTTTGGGGACAATTGCAGACTTAACGGATGCCGCCTATTTTGACGATGAACGCGGGTTACCACATCGTGTGATCGCTGATCATATCCGGTGTTTGACGTTCGCAATCGGTGACGGCGTGATGCCATCTAACGAGGGACGCGGTTATGTCATCCGCCGAATTTTGCGGCGTGCGGTGCTTTACGGAAAGAAATTAGAGATGGACGCAGCCTTTATTTACAGGCTCGTTGATAACGTTATTGACTTACTCGGTGATGTATTCCCTGATGTCCTACCGCGCCGCGAATTCATTACGCGAACGATTCAAGGTGAAGAGAACCGTTTTCACCAAACGATTGAACGCGGCTTAGAACGCCTCGACCAATCATTCGATACACTTACGGAAAAAAAGAGCATACAACTTGATGGAAAACGTGCGTTTGAGTTATACGACACGTTCGGGTTTCCACTCGATTTGACGGAGATGCTGGCGCGCGAGCGCGGGTTTACTGTTGACGATGTCGGCTTCGAGCAGAGCATGGAGGAACAACGGGCGCGTGGACGCGCCGCGTGGGAAGCGAAAGGTGGTGCCAAAGATGAAGAGATTTCCGTCTACGCAGAAGTGCTTACGGAACATGGCGAAACAGAATTTGTCGGCTACACCGAAAACAATATTGAGGCAGAGATCGTCGCTTTAATTGCCAATGCGGAATCTGTAGGCAGCGCACAAGCGGAAGATGAAGTGTTCGTGCTGCTGAATCGCACCCCCTTCTACGGTGAATCTGGTGGACAAGTTGGTGATGTCGGTACAATTGAGAACCAAAATGCGAAGTTGGCTGTACAAGACACACTCAAACCCTCTCCTGATCTAATCGTCCATAAATGTAAGGTGCTTGAAGGTGAAATTACACCCTATACGGGCGTACATGCAAAAATTGATACCGCACGCCGGGAAGCAGTCGCAGTGAGTCACACAGCGACACACCTGTTGCACAGCGGGTTACGGCAAATCCTCGGAACGCATGTCGGACAAGCAGGTTCTCTTGTTGAAGCCGGTAGATTACGGTTTGACTTTTCACACTACGAATCCGTTTCACCGGAGCAGTTGCGGGAGATTGAGGGATTCATCAACGAAAAAATCCGCGGAAACGACGCGCTTGCTATCAGCGAAATGCCGCTGGATGATGCGAAAGCGAAAGGTGCGTTAGCCTTCTTCGGAGACAAGTATGGAGACATCGTCCGCGTCGTACAAACTGGAGACTATAGCGTCGAATTATGCGGCGGCACGCATGTCGATGCGACCGGCGAACTCGGTTTCGTGAAACTTATGAGTGAGAGCAGCATCGCTGCAGGTGTCCGGCGTGTTGAGGCATTGACAGGAAACACAGCAGTGACGACTATTCAAGAAGATACCACACTCCTTTCCAATGCAGCGAATTTGTTGAAAGCCCCTAAGACGGATTTGCTTGAACGGATTGAAAGACTATTGCAAGAACAACGCGAGTTGGAACAACAGCTTCAACAACTTAAGAGCCAACACGCGCTTGGTAACGTTGACGCTTTGGTTAAAGATGCGACGCTTGTAGAAGATGTCAGCGTGGTCGCTTCCTGTGTTACGGATACGGATAGAGATGGATTGCGACGGCTTGTCGATGAACTCAAAAACCGCTTAGAATCTGGTGTTGTCGCACTCGCTGCTGTGTCTGGAAATGAAGCGGCATTTGTAGTGGGTGTAACCACAGACTTGGTGGAGAATCGCGGTTTACATGCAGGCAAAATTATCGCCGAATTAACACAGTTGGCAGACGGTCGTGGTGGAGGACGTCCTGAACTCGCACAAGGCGGCGGCAAAGATCCGAACAAAGTGAATGCGGCAATTGATGCGGCTGCTGAAATCGTCAGAACACAGCTTGAAACTTAAGTTTGTAGGACATGCCTGAAAAGTACATCCGCTATATACTGGTAATATTTTATAGTAGACGTGTAAAGGAGAAATTATGGATTGGGGTTTTATAAGTTCAATTTTTTGGAAAATTAGCCTCGGTATCTTGTTAATCGCACTTACAGCGCTTGCGGGGTATCTCTGTGCAGCAATCAGCAGCCTTCGCAATTCGTTGAATAGCGTCCGAAATACGCTGAATTCCATAGAAAACATCGTTAATCAGGAAATCGGGGAATTGATTATGGATGTGGATAAGACAGTGAAAGAGGTGAACGCGGAATTGCCCGAGCTGCTACAAAATCTAAATGGATTGACAGCGTCTTTACAAGGCATTAGCGAGACCGAAATTCAACCCACTGTACATAACATCCAAGAGATGAGTGATGCGCTGAACCAAAGTATTCAACAACTCGAAGACTTGGTTCAGAAGGTGAGTGGATTCTCTGGGCAGACGATTGAACAGGCGACGTTTTTCCGCGACCAAATAGCGACCTCACTTGCTGACATCACAAGCGTGTGGCAGGGTATCAAAGCAGGATGGAGCAATTTTGCTTCTGGACAGGCACACGCGCCAGAAGAAAATGTCCCGACATCCGAGGCACCCGAAATGTAACCAAATCAGGTAAAACCTAATTGTCAACGATAAAAAACATTTGAACGTTTAATTACACAAGAAACAGTGTAAAAATTCCACTGAGAGATAAATGCAAGAATTGAAACTTTTAACACTAATTTTCGTAAGTTTTAAACAACAAGTTTTGGCGGACACGCTGCGTCAAAACAGATTCGATGAAATAGAAAGGACAAAAAAATGAGTAACAATGGACAGAACAACGGGCTAACGATGGTTTTTGCTTTTTTCACCGGTTTCATGGCAGGTGCTGTTGTCAGCTTGCTTTATGCACCGAATTCCGGCAAAGAAACTCGACAGAAGATTCGCGACACTTCGATTGACGCAAAGAACCGGACGGTTGAACTTGCACATCAAGCGTCTGATAGTGCACGACAAGGCGTTCAGACCCTCGTAGAACAAGGTAGAGAAGGCGTTCACGGTATCGTAGATAGCAGCAAGGAACGTCTCCAAGAAGCAGGCGAGCAAGTGAAGAGTGCTGTGGATACTGGACGCAAAGTCTCCGCAGATGTTCGTACTAAAATCGCTGAATCCATTCCTGGCATCGGTAGCAACGATGGCACCGATGAAGAGGCTACCGAAGAAGCCTAATGGAAATCGAAAGACTAAAAGCCCTGCTTGAACAGGTTAAAGGTGGAGAGGTTGCAGTGGATGATGCCCTGCAATCTCTTCGCACACTTCCGTTTGAAGATTTAGGGTTTTCAAAAATAGATCACCATCGTCAACTGCGTACAGGATTTCCCGAAGTCATTTTCTG
Organism: Candidatus Poribacteria bacterium; assembly: GCA_022821495.1. Lineage (GTDB taxonomy): Bacteria > Poribacteria > WGA-4E > WGA-4E > WGA-3G > WGA-3G. The sequence continues at coordinate 14,862 of JAJEDN010000057.1, read as the reverse complement.
TCAAGGGAAAACGGTTGAACACGTTCAACAGATTAGTAATCGCATCCTCGCAGCGGGACATCCGCTCCTCGCAACTCGCGCCACCTCTGACATGTACGAAGCGGTCAAAGAAATTCAGCCTGAGGCGCGCTATAACGAACTCGGACGTACAATCAGTGTTGCACAATCTGAAGGGGAAAATATTCCAGGAATCCTTGTTGTCTCTGCCGGCACATCCGACCTGCCAGTCGCAGAGGAAGCCGTTGAAACGGCAGCGATGATGGGAAACCAACCCGAACGCCTCTATGATGTCGGTGTAGCAGGGTTACACCGCTTAATAGGCAACCATGAGAAACTCTTGACAGCCCGCGTCATCATCGTCGTTGCAGGCATGGAGGGGGCACTTCCGAGCGTCGTCGGTGGATTGGTGAATTGTCCTGTCATCGCGGTACCCACCAGTATCGGCTACGGCGCAAGTTTTGGCGGGTTGGCTGCCTTATTAGGTATGCTAAATAGTTGTGCCTCTGGTGTCACTGTAGTGAACATTGACAACGGTTTCGGTGCCGGCTATAGTGCTTCACTGATCAATAAACTCACAGCGTAACCTATATTCCCTATTCCTCTCCGTTATCCGATCTTTCCAATATAACAGTTGCACTGGCACTTTTTGATGATCCTTGCGAGCCGAAACCTGTTTTAGATAAACCGCGTTTTACCTTCAATTGAATGAATTTGGTGTTGATGCTGAGTGTAACAACATCTGCCCCAATTTTACATCGTATCTGGTATGGAACTGACGCTGGATGCGGCTGTCCATAAGAACGTTTTTGCCACGTCACACCGCACGCCTCAGCATAGGTTGTGAGGCATCTTGTAGCAGCCGCCGCGACATCTCCTTTTGCCGCAAGTACCTGCTGTGCAGCGTTCGCGGCTCTGTTTATGGCATGCTCCAAATGCTCTTGATCCGTTTTCGTATCAACATCGTCAATATCGCTATCATCTCTGCTGTTTCGTAGGGCGATATAGACAATTGTCCCAAGAACACCGAGAAACGCAGCTGTACTGAGGAGAACAGTCGTCCGCAATTCTCGGCGGCGCGCCATGTTCTCAAAATCTTCGCGATGGTGTGGATAGAATGTATCGTGTGCGGAAACCGGAGTCCCGTAGCACAGCAATAGCAGTAGAATAGAGAAAGATTTTTGGAGCATCGGTTTGTCCTGCCTTGCCCCTCAGTATAACAGCCTAAAAGCGAAAAGTCAATGGTGTAGAGGCAGTCGGCTATCAGCCATCAGCGGTCGGTTTTTAGTTATCTGAATTAGGGTTTTCAAGATTAATGGATGGACAGGATTATACGTCTGCATGAAAAATTTGACTTGAAATTGTAAATTTGATATAATACCCTCGTATGATATAAAATAAGGACAAGGAGACAGAGATTTGCAGCAAAGAACACCCATTGAAGAACAGATTGATCTGCCTTTCGTAGAATCGCTACGGATCAGTTTTCAGAGTCTGAAAATCCGTTTTGGTCGTTCAATCATCACGACAGCAGGCATTACACTGGGCATTGCCTTTCTGGTTTCGGTATGGACAAATAATGAAATCGGTGTCGCACTACAGGAAAGCGGACGACAATCAACAATTAATACTTTTGAAGAGACAACGGAACAAGGCATTTCTACAAAAGATATATGGCTCATTGTTATGTCCTTGATTGTGTGTGTCGTAGGTATCGCGAACTCAATGCTGATGGCGGTAACAGAACGTTTCCGTGAGATCGGCACGATGAAATGTCTCGGTGCGTTAGATGGGTTCGTGGTTAGACTGTTCTTACTTGAATCAGGGTTTCAGGGGTTTTCAGGGGCACTCATCGGTGCGCTCATCGGAACATTGGGCGCGGTACTTTTAGGACTTAAAGACTATGGGTTAGACTTATTCTTCTATTTCCCCCTGTTACCTGCACAACCTGAAAACGGGCCGATGCAACTCGGTGTGATAATCGTTATTCTGCTTGGGTGTATCCTCGGCATGATTCTGGCAGTGATCGGTTCATCGTTCCCGGCATGGCGTGCGGCGAAACTTCCGCCTGCTGAAGCGATGCGTACCGAGGTATAGGCACGGAGGAAACTATGGCTGATATCGTTGTGAAAACGGAAGATGTTGTCAAAGAATATCGCATGGGTTCAAATATTCTTCGTGCTTTGGACGGCATCAATATTGAGATTGAACGCGGGGAGTATATCTCACTGATGGGGCCCTCGGGTTCAGGTAAATCCACGCTCTTTAACATGATCGGTGCCCTCGATCGTCCTACGGAGGGACAGGTCTACATTGACGGTCAAAACATGTCGCAACTTTCGCAAAGACAGATTGCGGCGTTTCGGTGTCACCGCGTCGGCTATATCTTTCAGAGTTACAACTTGCTACACGTGCGTAGCGCGCACGGCAACGTAACACTGCCGATGATTTTCGCGGGGATTTCTGAACGGGACCGCAATGAAAGGGCAGAAAAGTTGCTGGATATGGTAGGGTTAGGGGATAGGATGTACCACCTGCCCGATGAACTCTCAGGTGGTCAACGGCAGCGCGTCGCTATTGCGAGGGCACTTGCCAACGATCCGAGCATTATCCTTGCCGATGAACCGACAGCGAACCTTGATACCATCACCGGACGTGAGATTATTGATCTGATTAAACGCCTGAATAACGAACAAGGGGTCACTGTAATTTCGGCGACGCACGACTTGAAGATGCTTGATGTCTCTGACCGAATTGTGGACATCCGTGATGGCCTCGTGGAACGGATCAGGAAGCGCGATGAGATTGACATCGAAGTCGGTGAAGTCGGCGGTGAGGGTGAGTAAAGCACCTTTTAAAGTCCCCCTGATAAGGGGCGGGGAATGCCACACGGCATTCATACCCGGTGAATGCCTATAAGGCATTCATACCGTTGATTCTGATTCTTTAGGGGGTTTCTTCCAATCAAAGTCCCCCTGATAAGGGGGATTTAGGGGGTTAAATTTCCGACAAAAGGACAGGACGATTTTCGCGCAGCGATTTCAAGGCTGCGAACCCTATCACGACAGGGGCGCGACCATCCAAACCTGTAACTGGCGGTGGTGTATCTTCCTGAATGCACGCGAAAAACGCCTGTAACTCCGAGAGAAACGCCGGTTTGTAGCGTTCCACAAAGAAATATGGAGGCGAAGCAGCGCGAGTGCCCTCACTACCGCTGAAGGTAACGGTATCTATTGGTGGATTCGCCGCCGTAACCATCCCTTTTGAACCGAACACCTCAACTCGCTGATCGTAGCCGTAGACAGCCTCTCTACTGTTGTCAATTGTTCCGATAACCCCATTCTCAAATCGTAAGGTGATAACCGTCGTGTCAATATCACCTGCAGCACCAATTTTCGGATCAACGCGCACGCCGCCTGCCGCGTAGACTTCAATAACTTCGTCATCAATCAGATAACGCGCCATATCGAAATCGTGGATCGTCATGTCAAGAAAAATTCCACCTGAAACCTTGACGTACTCGATCGGTGGTGGTGCGGGGTCGCGGCTCGTTATGCGTATGATATGGGGTTCGCCAATCTCACCAGAAGTAACCGCCTCCCGTACACGCTTAAAACTCGCATCAAACCTCCGATTGAAACCGATCTGAAACTTCACACCGGCTTTTTCGACAATCGCCAATGTCTCGTCGATCTGTTCCAGATCCAACGAAATCGGTTTCTCGCAAAAGATATGTTTGCCTGCCTTCGCTGCGGCTTGACTGATTTCGACATGCGTATCGGTTGAAGAGGTAACAAGCACAGCGTCAATCTGCGGATCCACCAAAAGGGTGTTGTAATCGGCTGCCACTTTCGGGACATTAAACTGTTCGGCGAGAGACTCAGCCATAGGTTGGTTCAAGCTGCAAATCGAGAGTAGTTCGACTTCGGGTATATTTTGGGCAAGGTGTTCGATGTGAAGTTTACCGATACGTCCTGCACCAATAACACCGACTCCGATCTTTGAGGATTTATTATGCATCAAGGTCTCCTAACCCGAACGCTGTCCGTCAATTTCAATTTTTATTCCTATATAATTGAATTCAGATACCGTAAATTCCGTTCAGCACTCTCATACGGGCTGCCCATCCCCGGTAAGACATCCTGCTCTACAACGATCCAACCGTCGTAGTTCCGATTTTTCAATTCCGAAAGGAACGACGGAAAATCGACATCTCCTTTACCTAACTCACAAAAAACACCGTTACCGACGGATGCAAAGTAATCCCACCCATCTCTCCGAGAACGCGCAGCGATGTCAGGATGGCAATCTTTGAAGTGGACGTGCCAGATCCGGTCCGCGTGTCGTGCATAAGCTTCAAGCGGATCACCGCCGCCGAATCGGTAATGTCCAGTATCAAAACACAAGCCGACGAGGTTCGGATCGGTGCGTTCCATGAGTGTGTCAATCTCTGCCGCTGTCTCTATATATCCTGCACAGTGCGGATGAAAAACCGTGCGAAGTCCTGTCTCATCTTTCACCGATTGTGCGATCCGGTGCACGCCATCTACAAACGTGTCCCATTGCGCGGGTGTTAACCCGTATTCGGGTCGGACACGACCGGCATAACGGGTGCGTATTTCCGTAGTAGCGTTGTCATCCGAAAGCACGATGAAGGGCGTCTGTCCGTTGGTGTCTGCTAACAAGCGAGCGTGCCGCAATGCTGTCGCTTCACCTGCTGCGTGTGTTTCCGCATCGGCGAGCGCGACCGCTACGAACGCACCCAACAGCGTTAGGTCTCGCTTCGCAAGTTCGTCGCGAAGTTGCCCTGCATGCGTCGGCATAAATCCCCAATCCCCTAATTCGGTGCCGATGTAACCGATGGCGTGCATCTCGTCTAACACCTGTGCATAGTCGGGTGCCTCACCATCCAACTCAAACTCAAGTATACCCCACGAACATGGAGCATTTGCTATTTTCATTTTGTTATTGGTTCTCTCCTATGACTCGTTTAAGATCCTGAATAAAATGTTCAAACAGTTTGACTTTGTCACTCTCCTCAAGTTCCTCCGCTGTCAACACATAAGTCCCGTCAAGTTCTACTTCTGCAATGACTCGCTCTCTCTTTGGTGAATCCACAATCTGCAGGGTTTTGTCTATATCAGCGGTAATGAGATAGAATTTGATGGCGGCACTATTTCCGTCTGTCAGAAGTTTGCGTTTCCAATAAGCGTTTTCAATGATTCGGTTTTTCAGCTTAACTGCACATGAGATTACAGCGATAACGCGTAAATTTTCAGGCGTGTAAATAACAAAATCAACATCCGGGAGATAAGAATTGAATTCTCCGTAATCAATTGTCAAATGCCGTTTAACGCCTTCCAATTCTTCGGAGAGGGTGCTGCTATTCTCTAACTCATAATGGGTAACGACTCTCATCCCTAAGTTTTCAATTCGATTAGTGATAATATGTCGGATCCGTTCTCGAAAAGTGCCACCCTCAGCAGCACGCCAGTCTCTTTCCATCTTTCCTGTTAAAGAAGCAGTCAATCCCTCAAAGGCAACAGCGTCTTCAAGGTGGGCCCATACCATGGACTCTCCATAGTGTTCAATGAGCTGGTCTATGATATCGTCCGTATAATCAACGATACTGAAATCAATGACATTTCTTGCTATGAGTGGGTCCACCAAAGTGTCATCGTATCCTATCTCGTAAAGAGCGTCCGTAAGAATGTTTCTCATACCACTAAGTTCGCCATCAGATCTCGCGGTTGGTGCTGCCTTGATGGGTTCATTAGTGTTTTTCATTGGTTAATTCCCCAGCTTGCGTTACAAAGAAAAATAATAATTCCGTATCTTGTTGACCATGAGTTTTCTGCGTTCTTTCAAAAATTCATCGTAGTTGTCAAAAACGTCTTCAGGAATGCAATGAGCCTCAAGATTTTCTTGTAACTCTTCCGAGTTATCTATCCCCCCATAGGGAGGTTCACCATTTCCACATCCCGCTTGCAATCGTGAAAAATACACTGTAGGTGCCGTATCGCCGATTGGGATATTGATGTCCCTTTGTATGACTACGAGATTCGCGATTTGATTGTATTCTTTCTTTGGAATATTTAACTCGCGGAGATGATTCTTGGGAAAGATATGATGAATGTCTTTCTGACCTTCAAAAAGGTTACTTATTGTTATATCACGCGATAGAAATCCCTTGGTATTTGCTTTGATTTGGCTTGCAAGAAACACATTGAAATAGACGTTGTTAGGGCCTGAGACGTTCACCTTCTGCATAAACTCCTCGTTCCAAAAAGCATCCGAAAGTCCTGATCGCTCTAAACTTTTAAGGTAGTCCTCAACTCTTTCTTCAGTACTCATATTTCGGACATCTTCACTCAAAGTAGCCTGGGGTTCACCACTATATCTTTCTGTTAATACAGACATCACAAACCATCGGCGGACCAATCTTTCAATTTGACCAGCATTCACATTCTGTGTACGCAATATTAGAAATAGAATATATGCAGAATTAACAGCGTTTTTCGCTGTGAGCATTGAGGCACTTACGAACCCTGCCGAGCGCAATATCATAACAAAACGTTTGAAATTAGTTTCGTTTATATAGTTTCGCATACTGTCTTCTAGTCGATGAAATACTTCTTCTGCAGAATCCCCCGAGAGTAAATCTACCAAATTGGTTAAGTCTCCACGCTTGAATTTTGATGCAAAAACGACTCGAAGCATGTCAGTATAGGCAGGAATATAGACATTATCACTCCAATCCCTTAACCATTCTATTGATCGAAAATAATCTGTATCAGCGAATGCACGATCTTCAATTAAACGATCGTACGCTTCAGGGACAGTTGCTAAATGACAAAAATAGTCAATAGACTGACGCAATAGGTGCCCGTTATACTGTTCACTGGCAGCCAGCTTGGACATAATTAAATCCGCTGCACTTAAGCGGACTCCTGTTCCATTAATACGGACAAAAATTTCCACAACAGTCTCTATATCTATGTCTGCACTCAGTTCAATAACGCCCAGAGAATTGTTCCGAATCTCATAAAGTCTTCCTATACGTTCACCCATTTCATATCTGTTCACCCCGTCGTTTCGCTCACAGTACTCATCGACTAATTGGATCAGCCCTGAATTAGAATTGAAAACAGTGGAGATGTCAGAAATCCAACTTGAATCTCGCTGGATCGAGCGAGTTGCCACCGCGAATTCTTCTCTATCCGGATGAAAAGCTATCTGAATTCGCTGCTCCCTATATTTTTTCGCCAAAACCTTTTTTCCTAACAATGCTGCTCGAAGTGCCATTGTGCGTTGCTGTCCATCAATCAGGACCCGTTCACGGGTTGATGATTCTCCGCCTCGGAGGGAGACATCCGACTTCGGCCAAGTGATGAGATACCCAACAGGGTAACCGTGGTAAAGTGAATCAATAAAGCCACACACTTTGTTTGAGGACCAGACGAAAGGTCTCTGAATTTCTGGAATAACTATCTCCTCGGTTCTAATCCAATTTAACAATGTATCAACCGAATATTGGTGTAACGAGTAACGAGAATTCGGCATTCAATCTCCTTTCAGTCGAAATCACATATCACAGTTTCAGTTCTATAATCGCCTCAACATCGCAACGATGTCTTCGGGCAGTTGAATATCGTTCCTCTGCTCAAAATCAGCAACGCTTTCATAAATCTTATGAAATTCAGCGATAATGTTTACCCTTAAATTTCTGGCAAAAGTTAGGTCTAATTTAGCATTCTCCCATTCTTTTACGTGTAACCACATTATGCCGCGAGCAGCGTAGACCTCAACAAATTTCGGCTTAAGTTCCAGGACCTTATCATAATCTTGAATAGCACGCTCAAATTTGCCTGTATGGAAGTAAGCCAAAGCGCGTGTGGCATAAACTTCTGGGAGCTCTAAATTTAGTTCTATCGCTTTACTAAAGTCTTCAATAGCCTTGTTATACTCACCTTTTTCACCGTAAACTTTACCGCGATCATAATAGGTTTCGGCATCGTTGGGACGGAGTTCTATTTCCTTGCTAAAATCCTCAATAGCCTTGTTATACTCACCTTTTCCACTATAAAGGGTACCGCGATAACCATACGCATCGGCATACTCAGATTCAAGTTTTATCACCGCGCTAAAGTCTTTAATGGCTTCGTCATACGTCTCTGCCTCGTCGTAAAGTTTACCGCGATTGTAATATGCCTCGGCATAATCTGGTTTAAGTTCTATCGCCTTCGTGTAGTCTGCAATAGCTTTGTCAAAATCAACTTTATCCCGATAGGCATTGCCGCGATTGTAATATGCTTTGGCATAATGAGGTTTAAGTTTTATCGCTTGGTCATAGTCTGCGATGGCTTTGTCATGTTCGCCAATGTAACTATAAGCGTTGCCGCGCTTAATATAGTTTTCAACCACTTTTGGATTGAGGGTCAGGGTTGCGGTGTAAAGTTTAATGTATCCTTCGGCATCTTCCGTATTTTCAATTAGGTGCCGAGGGGGACCACCATTCAACTCTTGGCAGATTCTGACAAACCCGATCAATCCAGCAACTCCGAGTCTATGAACCAGGGCTTGACTTCCGATTTCATAAACCTCAGTATCTGTCATGTCTGGGATTTCGCTTTGAGGTGCAGCAAATCTTTTGGCGCGTGCGCGTTCTTCTGCTTCTCTTGCTGTCCGTCCATCTTGGATCTGTTTGACGATAGTGTCAATATCCGGTTGGTCGGCTAACAATTTATGCCGGTCAACGGAGTAATCGCCTTTACCCGGTTTGCACTGCCGAATAAACCGTTGCACCTGAGAGGCACCGAGTTTATCTGTAAGAACTTTACGACTTATTTCACAAAGTTCATCATCTGTCAGTTCTATCGCGTTCATTTTCTGTTATTTCCTGAAGCCATGTATAAGGATTTTCAACATGGACGTGAAGTTGTGAAGCATCGCGTTTGGCTTTTCTAAGCAATTTGTCATCTGTTGTGAGAAAGACATCCACAGAACCGCTTTCAGAACAGGCGAGATGCAAAGCGTCCAACTCTCCAAAGCTTAATACTTCAATTTGTTTAGACCTTGATTTTTCACCAATTCCAACGGAAACAGTCTGATGCACTTCAGTCAACCACACTTTGATACGGAGACGTTGATCCAAATCAGAAATACGATTTATCTCAAAGATCAAAGCATCACTGGAGATCCAGTCCCAACGCCCCACACGAAACTGAGAAATGATCGAATCGATAGATTCGGTTTCTTGCTGGATTCGAGTTTGCGTTTGACAGTCAAAAAAACGGTTCAAACAACATGTATCAAGATAAATTTTTAAAGGCTGCAAATTGTGCTGCACAAGTCGATCCAGACTCCGAAACGTGAGACAAAGTAGAATGCTTTAATGGGTTAGTATATTACAACAAAGGAACAGATCAGAAGTATTCAATTTTCAAAAAACTCCCTGTCAGAAAAGGTAGATTTGAGTTTCAGGTTCACTGCTGCGTCAACATTGTTTTGATGTCTTCTGGCAATTGAACATCATTTTTCTCCTCAAAATCTTCAATACTTTCGTAGTCATTATGAAATGCAGCAATAATATCTACTTCGTTGTCCCTCGCAAAAGTTAAGTCTGCTCTGGCTTTTTTCCATTTTTTTAGGTGTAACCATGCTTCACCACGATTGCAATATGCTTCAGCATGATCGGAATCAAGATCAATTGTATAGCTATAGTCGTGTATCGCCTTATCGTAGTCCCCATTAGCACCATGGGAAATTCCTCGACAGAAGTAGACGTTAGCCTTGTTTTGATTCAGCTTGATCGCCGTGGTATAATCTTCTATTGCCTTATCATGTTTGCCTTTCAAAGAGTGAACAATTCCGCGATTGTGAAACGCCTCGGCAAAATTTGAGTTGAGTTTGATCGCTATAGTATAGTTTTGAAATTCTTGGTCATGGTCCTCTACTTCTCTATAGACTATGCCCCGAGCGTAATATGCCTCGGCGAAGTCTGGTTTTAACTCAATTGCCATGTTATGATTTTCAATTGCCTTATCATATTCGCCTTTTTTCTCGTAAGCAATACCAAGATTACAATACACCTCTGCATAGTCATTTTTCAAAGCTAAAACCCTTTTAAAGTCTGCAATAGCCTCGTCAAACTCCTCCTTTTCAAGAAAAGCACCACCGCGATTTCTATATCCCTCTGTGTAATAAGGAGCCAATGCTATCACTCTGTTAAAGTCTTTTATAGCGTTATTAAACTCCTTCTTTTTGTGGTAGGCTAAACCGCGATTGTTATGGGCAACAACAAGTCCAGGATTAAGTTCTAAGACAGCACTATAATACTCAACAGATTTTTCATACAAGTTGTGCTTTTCCACTGGATCTTCTGCTAAATCCCCTCTGTCTTGATAGGTCTTCCCTTTATAAAATTCAGTGTAATCACTCCTATGGATGCGTCGATTTTCGATAAAACCTTGGAGATCGTTATAAATAGCTTTAGTAGATATATCATGATGCTTTTGCAAATAGTCCAACACGTGTATTTTTAGATCTTCCGGAATACAGATCACTTTATATTCTGTAGGATCGATAAAACCTGTTTCAGACTGAACAAATATGCTTTTTTGGGATGTAACGCGATTGATGATTTTAGTTGGTTTTATGACATCGTACACTTCTGACTGGTTTTCAAGTAAAATAATCCTTCCAGGTTTATCATGAGATCCATCACAAGCAAAGAAAAGTGCTACGAGGTAGTTAGCCGTGAAGTCAATCAGGTTAGTTTTACCTCCGTGATGTTGAAGTTCGGTTAATAATTCAAAATCATCAACCGTTTCTTCAAGGTATTCCTTTGCTGCATTCAGAATTTCCCGCTGGACAACCTTAATATCAAAGGAATCTGCTTCAATCTCTTTTTCGTATTCTCGGTAGAGATTTGAGGAAACTTTTAGATGACATTTGGGTTCACCACGATAGATGTAGTCGCCATCAGCGGACTTTTCCACTATTTCTTGAATCTTTTCTAAAACTCTGTTGAGTTCATTTTGAGAATCGGATTTGTCGTTCATTCGCCCTCCTTCACAAGGAAAATCCCTTTATCTGAGTGATTCCCGTCCGTGCTACTCAAATGGTAGATCAATAAAGGAATTCAATTAATCCTGTGGATCGGTTTCTCGTATCTGTTGGTTTGGTATTACGCGGGTCCCGTTATCCGGCACGGACTGCGGCGGTAGATCAATAGGCTGATCGCTGTTGAGATGTTTGAAATGCTGCGTAATAAACCGCAAAAATCCGTAAGCACCAAGGCTATCCGCAAGGACTTTAAGTCCGAGTTCATAGATCTCAATATCGGTGAGTTCCAATAAGCCGTTTCGCCACGCGTCGATTCTCTCAGCTTTAACGCGTTCTGCCTTTGCTTGTAAGGCTTTTGCCTCTTGAACCTGCTTTGCCATCGTGAGGATATCCGGGTCGTCAGCAAGCCATTTATGTCGCTCAACAGTGTAATCATAGTCACGTGGTTTGCATTTCTGCAGAAACTGCGCGGCATACGTCGTCCCCAGTTGCTCTGTAAGTTGTTTAGTCCCAAGTTCATAAATCTCAAGATCCGTCATCTCTAATACATTCATTTTCTGTTATTTCCTGAAGTTCGGCATCAGTTCGGTCTTGCATTATCGCTTCCCTTTGCGTGCTCGGAAATCAGTTCAAGCACGATAGGCACTAACTCTGTGGGCACTTCTATCAGCGTAACAGATTCATCCTGAAACGCAGCCTCATCCTCGGCAACGGCTTCGTCTTCCGTCTGATTTTCGTAATAATCAATGACGCTTTGTACACGTTCAGCATCCCAGCCAGGGGGAAATTTATTCTGTTTCATCGTCTGATTTTCAGTTTACGCAACACTATTAACATCACCATCGGGCACGGATTGCTGTGGTGAGTCAATAGGCTGGTTGTTATTGAGATGTTTAAAGTGCTGTTGCAAGAACCCCACATATCCGTACACATGAAGCTTATCCACAAGGATCTTCAGTCCGAGTTCATAGATTTCAATATCGGTGAGTTCTAATAAGCCTTTGCGCCATGCAGCAACTCTCTCGGCTTTGATACGTTCTTCCTCTTTTCGCTCCACTTCTCTACGATGGATACGCTCCACGATCTTATCAATACTGGGCTGATTGGCTAACAATTTATGCCGTTCGGCGGTGTAATCATACTCGCTCGGTTTACACTGCTGGAGAAATTTTTCAGTATACGCAGGTCCAAGTTGTTCTGTAAGCTCCTTAATCCCAACCTCATAAAGTTCAAGATCCGTCATCTCTAAGATATCCATTTTCTGTTACCTCCTGTAACCATGTAGCGGGATTTTCGACCCGGATGCGAAGTCGTGTACGATAGCGCTGTGCTCTACTAATTAGCCTGTCATCGGTCGTTAAAAAAATATCCGCTGCTCCACTTTCGGCGCAGGCAATATGTAAGGCATCTTGCTCCTTAAAACCGAGTGACTCCAGTTGTAATCCCCGTGAGACTTCCCTTGTCCCAACAGAAACAGTCTGGTGTGAAAGATTTAGCCAAGTTTTGACTTGAGCGCGCTTTCCCAGATCTGGCGTTTGCTCAATTTCATCAGTTACAACCTTGCTAGAGACCCAATGCCAATGCGCGCTGAAAAAATAAGTGAGAATCTGTCTAATAGCTTTGGTTTCCTTGATAACCCGTGTTTGGATCGGTGGATCAAGAAGTCGGCTCAAACAACATGTATCAAGATAAATTTTCCAAGACTGAAAAATGCTCTGCACGCGTCCATCCAATACCGCTCGATAATTTTTACCACAAACTAACGTAATACAAATTAGGATACTTTACTGAATTAGCATATCATAACAAGAGACCAGATGTCAAGGAAAACCTAACTATGATACAGCGGATACGTGCCACAGGCTAACAGCCTATGCTACAAGGCAGCACTTTATATTAATCGCGCGTCAAAAACTTTACACCCCACTGATGGACAAAACATAAATTCCACGAATACACAGAAACATGGTATACTACGACCAACCGCGACGCAAAAACTTCACACTTCTATTATAGGAGCAAAGAGATGGTATTCCCAACGATTGAAGTCCAAACACCAATCCAAACACCACCAACATGGGCTGTCCTTCAACGCCAACTCATTGACAAAATGAACGCTGCAGGTCCAGAAGTCTTACAGAAATATACACGCCCAGACGGCACACTGTTCTGGCCAACAAGCCCTGATTTTCAGAGCATCGATGGACTCGATGATGCTTACGAAAGCTTCCATAACTGGCCCCTCTTTTACATGCTCGGTGGCGACGCACAGTTCTTGGTTGACGCTGGCACGGCGTTCGATGTCATCACAGAGGATATGGCGCGATACGACTCCGGTCACGGTTATCCGATGGTGGTGAAAGAGTATCAGCCGGGCTATGACTGGTTTCATCAAAGCGAAGGAAACTACCTCTTTTACATGCTCTGCATGGCGGATCCGTCAAACGCTAAACACCTTGAACGCGCAAAACGGTTTGCGGGTTTTTTCATGAACGAGGACCCAGAGGCACAAAACTATGACGCACAACACAAAATCATCAAATGCGCCATGAACGGGAGTAAGGGACCCGCGTTCTGGGCTTTCGGTGGACATCCATATTGGCCCTGGGACGGCTACAACATGCCGTTTTACGACCTACCAGGCTGCACAAGTCATGAAGCCGTCAGGGAAAACGAAGAACTACGCACACGTATGGGACAACTCATCCGTGAACGGCAAGGCGTCGGGGACACAGTCGTCAATCTCGCTGCCACAACCCTTGCGACCAACGCATATTTATTGACGGGTCAAGAGAAATACATGACATGGGTCAAGGAATACGTTGAAGCGTGGATAGCGCGGACAACGGAAAACGGTGGTATCGTCCCAGATAATGTCGGACTTTCAGGAAAAATTGGTGAACATATAGACGGTAAGTGGTATGGTTCATACTACGGGTGGAGTTGGCCCCACGGATGGCACAGTGTCGGTCAAGCAGTAAGTATCGCTGGACAGAACGCGGCGTTGCTTTGGAAGGATCTGACGTATCTCGACTTCCCACGCTCACAGATCGACGTTTTAATTGAAAGAGGTATTGAGAAGAACAACCAACTTTACGTACCACAGAAATACGGCGATCCGGGCAAAGTTAACTACGTGCCTGGTCCTTGGTTACAGTACCCGATTACAAATGAAAATGGCAATGCACTGCAAGTGGACGGTTGGTTTGAATTCATGCCAATGCACCCGTCAGATGTCGCGCATCTCTGGGCAATGTCAATGGAACCAGCGGATCAGGAACGCGCAGAGAAAATAGCGAAAAAGACAGGATCGAAATTCGACATCAATGCATGGCATCATATCAAGGATAGCGGCGGTCACGACGGCGCGTGGCTCGCGTATATGCGGGACGAATATCCCGAATACCCAGAAACCATCCTTAACCACAACCTCTCCCAAGTCGAAGCACGCCTTAACTTCATGGCAAACGATGATGAAGACCCAGCAAACTATGGGGACGCCTATTTCCAGCGGCGCAATCCGATTACCTGCGAAGGGTTGGTTCAATTAACTTGTGGCGGTCCGCTGCCGCATTACAACGGCGGACTGTTTGTGACGCGGGTTCGGCACTTTGATCCACAACAGAAACGCCCAGGTCTTCCACCGGATGTTGGGGCACTAGTGCTATGTCAATCGCTTGTTGATGGATATAGTCTCCTGAGTTTGATGCGTGCGTCGTCAATCGTAAAGCGCCATTGGACAGTGGCACGTTGTTGATTTCTCCTGTTTTGCCACGCCTGAACCTCGCGCTTGAGGGT
>JAJEDN010000031.1 GCA_022821495.1 Candidatus Poribacteria bacterium | reverse complement strand
TTTACAAGAAACATTAAAAATACTTCCGCAAAAACCTGATACGATTGTTATTGACAACATCGCTGAACATCTGGGTGCTCTCGGTGCTATTCATTACACTTCAAATCAAATCAGACCCGGATAAATTGGCGAAGGTATTGGCTCAAGACAGGTTATTTCTGCGATGCTAAAGACTTCGTTGATGTCTCCGATGGTTTTGATGACCTTGTCCATATTGTCATCGTCAGTAGAAAATTCGACGGTTACACTATGGGCGGCAGAGGCGAGATCATCTGGAATGAGCTCCTCAAGCATCTTTCAAACGAAGAGTGGGGACACGTGTCCCTATCCATTGGTATGCTGCCTGAAGAGGTTGCGATCTGGTAATCCAGGAGTAGACATGGAACGTGAAATTATAAAACAGAAAATCTACGATGCACTTGAAGCAGCTTCGTTCAGTGATCCCGACTACTTCATTGATGTTTTTGATGATGGCGACGAACACATTCGTGTTCTCATCATCAGCCGAAAATTTGATATCCATCACCATAAAACCTCAGAACGCGATGATCTAATCTGGAACCATATCGTCAAGGTGCTCTCTGAAGAAGAAACGCAACGCGTTTCCCGTATCGTTGCGGTGAATCCAGAAGAGATTAAGGTATACACCTAATATACATAAATTCTCTTGAATGGAATCAGCCTATCTGCTACAATCAAGGAGACATCCAATAGATTTGACAGAGGCGGATTAACATTGACTTCTCCCCAGCAACAGCGTGCTTTGACATGGCGTGTCCTATGCATCTTTGCTATTACCGCACCGATTAACTGCTATTTCCTCATCCAGATGGAAATCGTGCGTTATACCTTTCCGACATGGGTCGTCCCGCTCTCCAATGTTATTTTCATTCTTACAGCGGTGATGGTGATTAATGCAGTCATCCGTCTCCTAAACAGTAATGTTGCCCTCGGTCAAGGCGAACTCTTATTACTCTACGTGACGCTCAGTTTTGCCACAACGCTCGCGGGGTGTGATGTCTTACAAGCAATCCTCTCCGTCCTTGGACACAGTTTCTGGTTCGCAACCGAAGAGAACGAATGGCGTACCCTGTTTTGGCACCATCTCCCGCAATGGCTCACGGTTTCAGATAGAGACGCGCTCCGCGGCTATTACCAAGGCGAGTCAAGCCTATATCGTCCGCTTCATTTACAGGTGTGGCTACCGATAATAGGCGCGTGGTTGTTGCTTTTCGTAGTGATAGCGTTCATTTTTCTCTGCCTCAACACGATCCTCCGTCGGCAGTGGGCACAGCGTGAACGCCTCACCTTCCCGATTATTCAACTCCCGCTTATGATGACGGATCCGAAATCCGGTTTCTTCCGAAACAAACGGATGTGGATCGGCTTCGGGATTGCCGCGGGTATCAGCCTATTCAACGGACTGAGCCATCTCTATCCTGTCCTCCCGCATATCCCTGTAACGCGCCGTTTCTTCAGGTTCCACGAACCCCCGTTCAGTTACTACGGTACCATCATCACCGCCTTTTATCCGTTCGCTATTGGGATTATGTTCCTCATGCCGTTGGATGTCCTCTTTTCGACGACCCTCTTCTATTTCCTCTATCGAAACGAAGTCGCTTTAGCACAAGCAGTCGGATGGAATGCTATTCCGCGTTTCCCTTACCTTAACGAACAGACAATCGGTGCTTTCGTGGGACTCTGTTTCTTCTTTGGTTGGACCGGCAAGCGGCATTTTACTGCCGTTTTGAGAAGCGCGCTGCCCTCTCGTGGACGAGAACCGCCAATCGACCAAAACGACGAACCGATGCCATATCGAGTGGCTGTCTGGGGATTTATCGTCGGCATTCTGGTGTTCGCATTTCTCCTCTATAAGGCTGGCATGTCACCATGGATCGCGCTCACTTTCGCGATCTTGTTCCTCATAACGCCACTCGTGACGACACGTATCCGTGCGGAATCCGGTATCTTCGTTCACGCCTACCACTGGCAGGCGCCGCGATACATCTTGAACACAATTCTCGGGACACATCGCCTCGGTGCACAGAATTTGACAGCACTCTCCGTCTGCTTCTTCAACCGCGATTACCGTCCGCAACAGATGCCCCACCAATTAGAGGCATTTAAAATCGCTGAACTCGCCAATATTAACCAACGTCGGATGCTCCTGACCATCATCATCGCCACTATTTTCGGTGTGTTTGTCGCTTTCTGGGTACAACTCCATCTCTATTACCAGTTCGGTGCCGATTCCGGATACTTCGGCCCCTGGGCACTCGGCTACGGTAGACAATACTTCCAACGATTGACGAACTGGATATCCTATCCACTCGGTACAGACTGGATCGGCGTAATATTCATGGGTATCGGCTTCTCTGTCATGATGGTGCTGACCTATCTGCGTGTCAAATTCTTCTGGCTGCCACTGCATCCGCTCGGTTACGTCATGGCGAGCAACCAAGAGATGTCCGACCTCTGGATTCCGCTGCTCATCGCGCTGTCATTAAAATGGCTCATCCTCCGGCACGGTGGCATCCAAAGTTATCGGCGCGCCATTCCCTTCTTCTTAGGCTTAGTCCTCGGCGATTACCTCATGGGCAGCACATGGAGCCTCCTAAACGTCCTCCTAAACACTACCATGTACCAGTTCTATCCGTAGTCGTGATTATAGGTCAAAAATTACCTGCGCAAACCATCTCCGGTCGCTCTTTTGCACAACCTGTAACTGATGATACGTGACGCTCTTAATCTCGGTATAGACCGCATGTTTATCAAAATTCGAGGGTTCACCGTAAACCGTCGCCGACATCTCCGTTTCACAACACTGCCGGATTTCTGCGCGTTTAAAGAAAACCTCCTCCGTCTCGTGCCGAAAAATGAGTTCATCAAGCCACGCCACAAACAGTTCCTCCACAGATTCAGCCGTGAGATGAATCTCAACCGACACAGTCTCATCAACCGTCCCTAAAACAGCGATCGTTTCAAAGAGTCCTTGCGCCGCGTGTGTCAGCAGTTCCGACAGATTTTTGCCCCTAACCACCATCCCCAGATCCGCCGTATGTTCAAGGTATTCATAAGGTTTCATACCATCTCCATCATCACCAACATTCTTTTCATTCGCAACATAAAAAACGGAAACCCAAACCAAGTTATGACTCGATTCAGGTTCCCGATTGAGTGGTGGTTGGAGGACTGGTTGTTGGTTTTTAGTTTTTGGAGGACTGGTTGTTAGTTATTGGTTGTTGGTTATTGGTAAGAGGGTTTCTTAACCTCCAAACTATTAACCAATCACCATTAACCATAAACCATAAACCATTAACCATAAACCACTAAACCAATCACCATTAATCAATTACGCTTATCGGGCGTTTTTGATGCTGCCCCATGTGGTTGTAAGTTTGGCTTTCGGGTCTACAGGGGTCAAACCCGCATTGCCGAAGTACTCAATCTCACCGATCTGGAAGTACGCACCATTCGGGTTTGATGCCGTGTCAAACGTAACATGCCGGAAAAATTTATACCCCGTGTCTTGCGCATCGAAATCTGTGCCCGCCTCAAAAAGGGCGACTTGCAGCCGCTCCGTCCAGACGCTATCCCCGTCGTGCGCATAGATGGTCGTAAATGTCTCGCCGTCGTTCGAGCCTTGAACTTCCCAGACTGTCGGGTCCCTTGCCGGCACATCGTTCGCTGAAGAGAGCGTGAAGTGTGTCAGGATGTACGCTTCCTCGAGCTCGGCTGTGATGTGTAGGCCTTCCTCTGGGATGCCGCCGCCACGTCCGCAGCACCATTTATCGTTGCTGGGTCCTAAGCGGTTATCGAAGACGTTAAACGAAAACTCACCGCCGCCGAATCCGGGTTCCTCGTTTGCTGTGAAGATGGCGTTGTAGCCTTCATCTGCGTCCGGAGCTCCATCGTCTTCAGGGTCTGTGAGGTCACCACCGATGAGTGACTCTGTTCCTGTTCCCAAGATTTCCTCTGCTTGTGCCAGGTCGCTGGTGCTGATAACAAAAGCCATCATCAACACGCATCCTGCCAATACCAATATGATTTTCATACCGTTCAATCTCCTGTTTTTAGAGTTATAAGTTATAAGTTAAGAGGTTATAAGTTGTTGGTTAAGAAATTTCTTAACTTATGACTAACAACCAAAAGGCGTACTCGGCGTACCAACCCCCCTTCTTCCTACCACTTATAACCTCTTAATTGTCTGGTGTTATTATACTCTAAAAAATAAGTAACGTCAACACTTTTTGCATCACTTTTTTCATTTGACTGTTTGATTTATTATGTGTTATAATATCTATTTATATCTATTTATATCTAATTATTTTTATTTGGTGCGACAGATTTCCGAACGATTCTACTGACAGCCGATGGCTGACGGCTGAAAGTCAATAACCATGAACAAACTCTACTTCGGCGATAACCTTGAAATCCTACGCGAACTCGACGACGAACGCGTCCACCTGATCTGCACCGACCCACCCTTCAACTCCGGACGCGACTACAACGCCTTCATCGGCGACTCCCTTGCACAGAAGAAAGCATTTACCGATACATGGACGTATGACACCGCCGCACAAGACGCTCGCGCTGACATCGAGCATCGGGCTTATACCAGCGACACCTACAAAGCACTCGACAATTGCCTCAAAGGATACGACTTGGTACTCCAAAACGCTGTATCTGGCAACAGCGGCGCGATGCGCGCATACCTTGCCTTCATGGGACCCCGACTCGCCGAAATGCACCGAGTCCTCACACCCACTGGCAGCATCTACCTCCACTGCGATCCAACCGCAAGCCACTATCTCAAAGGTGTGATGGACGCTATCTTTGGCGTAGACAATTTCAGGAACGAGATTATCTGGCAACGCACCAGTGCACATAACGACGGCAAACAGTATGGCAGAATCCATGACACAATTCTGTTTTATTCCAAGAGCAGCCAAAGGGTATGGAATCCTGTTTATACGGAACACGACCCAGAGTACGTAAAGAAAGCTTATCGTCATCAGGATGAAAGGGGACTCTACCGAGTGGATAATCTAAACGCATCGGGAATTAGTCATGGCGAGTCTGGAAAACCTTGGCGCGATGTGGATCCAAATATCGTAGGTAATCATTGGCGGGCACCGCGTAGAGCAGCGTGGCCAGAAGGTGTTGCACCGCCTGAGAATTATGAATCCCTCTCCGTTCATGAAAAGCTGGATGCTTTAGACGCAAACGGTTTAGTTTACTGGCCCCCGAAAGGCAGAGTCCCAGGATTTAAGCGGTATTTGTCAACGTCAAAAGGGAGAAGGGTACAAGATGTTATGATAGACATAAATCCGCTCACAAGCAGGTCCAAGGAGCATTTCGGTTACCCTACACAAAAGCCGATCGCACTCTATGAACGCCTAATCAGAGCTTCCAGCAACGAAGGCGACATTGTGCTCGATCCCTTCTGCGGTTGCGGCACAACGATTGATGCCGCCCATGCCCTCAAACGCCAATGGATGGGGATTGACATAACAATCCTCGCACTCGATCCGATGCGGCACCGCTTGGCAGATCGACACGGATTGGAACCGTCAAAAGACTACCACATCGAAGGCTATCCGACGAATATGCAGGAAGTCCGTAAATTCTTGAAGGATGGCGACAAACGCAAATATCACGACTTCTCGAATTGGGCAGTAACACGGCTCGGTTTGAACCCCACAAAAGATGTCGACGACGGTGGACTCGACGGTGTCGGACACGTCACACTCTGGAATCCGCAGCAGATGAAAGAGACAAACGCACGTATCCTCGCCGAAGTCAAAACCGGCAAACCCACCATCACCCAAGTCCGCGCCTTCTGCCACGTCATGGATCAGAACAATGCCGAAGTCGGCATCTTTATCACCATTGAACCCGTTAGTGCGAGAATGCGACAAGAGGCGGAAAATATGGGCAACTTCAAGCACAATCAGAAAAACTACCCACGCCTCCAATTCTGGCAACTCGACGACGCATACTTCGAGAACCCAGACAGCATCAGCACCCGCGTCCGCTTACCTGATGCATGGCGTATCCGTCCCACCCAAAAATCCGAACGCCATTTCGATAACCAACAGATGCAACTCCTCAGCGGATAAAGCACACGATTATTAAAATCCCCTTTTTAACCAAATTTTCAGACCCAAGCCCGGTAGGTTCGGTTCCCCAACTGAACCGGATTTGCAAATCCGTTGACAGAAAACAATTTTTAGGGTATAATTATAGAGATTCGGTCGTGATCGCAACGCCTACCCCGGTTCCAGAATAGCATCTCGCGATGCTATTTATATTTTATGGATACTGAACTTACGCGCGCATTGCACATAATAAAAAGCGAGGATGATATGTCAGCAGCCAATTTAAAACAACGGATTCACAACGGAGAACACGTCTACGGTGCTAACGTCTCTATGGGCATATCTGCCGATGCACTCGCCGCCAGAGTCGAAGACGGTGGGTACGATTTTGTCGCTGTCGATAGCCAACACTCCCCCTACAACGAAGATCGACTCGTCGCCTTCTGTAATATGGCGAATGAACTCGGGATTCCGGTCAACTTCCGGATTAAACATACCCGAAACGCTTATCTCATCGGCAATTACCTTGACTTAGGGCCCACCGGTATTGAGGTCCCACAGGTCGAATTGGACGAAACGGTAAACGAGGCAGTCGATGCGTTCTACTACCCGCAACAGGGAATTCGGAGTTGGGGCGGGGGTGCCCGAGTGAATTCCGCAGACAGAGAACGACTTGAATACGCCCATTGGTGGAACGCCAACGGCGTGCTCTGGATGCAAATCGAATCTATAGAGGCTGTTACACATGCACGACACCTCGCGAAACCCGGTGTTGATTGTCTCTCTTTCGGTCCCGCAGACCTGACATTTAGCATGGAGGGACACCCAAATCACGCCCTTCAGACCGTAGATGCGTGTGTTGAATACGTTGCGAAAGCCTTAGAGGGAACAACAACGGCTGTCTGTTTCAGGAACGGCAACCCCAGCACGCGCCAGAAATACGCAGATATGGGCGTTACTGTCTTTTTGGAATAGTTTTGACCAAGAACTCGCGCTTTAGCAAAAGTATTTGTAGACGAGTTCTTGATCAAAGTTTTCAGTACGGTTTTTCTGCGAAAAACCTTCAGTTATCAGCCGAATAGTTGTTAGTTAACAGTTAACAGTTATAAGTAACTTTGTTGTAGTATTTAGGGCTGCTGTGGACACCACACCACAACCCCCTACCACAAGGGATTAACTTATAACTTATAACTTATAACTTATAACTTATAACCATACAAAATATGTTGAACTACGGATTGGTTAGCACAGCAATAGCGGAGGACAAAACGCGACTACTTGAGGGTATGCGACTGTTAGCGGAAATCGCGCACAAACACGGTATCCCCATCACATGGGCGACAGACACGAAATCCGCGCCTGCTATTGCTAAGTCGCTCACCGAGTGGCATACTGAGGACGGTGATGTTCCTTTATTAACCCTTGATATCAAACCGATGTGGGATTCAAATTGGGAAACACAACGAGAAGCGAACCCGGGCAACAGCACAGAAGCCATGGCATCGCATGTCGTCACGATGCGTGAAAAACTACCAGAATATATATCTAAGGAGTGGGAAAGAATTAAGCGCGCATTGCCTTGGGCAGAGCCAAGTGTCGCAGGCGCAATGTTCAAAAACGATGTACTTCTCCGCGCACTCGAACAGACTGGGTTTCAAGGACTCTGGGGCTATCACTGGAACCTACAGCCCACAGATGATACTGAACTTGACGCACCCGAACCAGAAACCGACCGGGGCGGTTTCGGATGTTTTTATCCGCTTGAGGCTTCAGTGTCCGCTGAGGCTGGTATAGCGCGGGATACCACCGATGAAACGGTTGTGCACCCATTCAAAAATATTGTCGGGATACCATACCATACCGCTGCACATCTCGCAGAAAATACAAATAATCTCCGTGCCGCGCTTTTGAACGAAACGGCACACCGGCATTACGATATCTATGTAGAAAATACAGCATGGAATCATTGGCTCGGTTATGTTGAACATATTAATCCGCTTACCGTCGCACAACTCGGGGGAGAAGGACTCGAACGGTTAGATGCATACTTCGCACACGTCGTTAGCGTCCAAGATACAAAACCGATACGCCTCTCTCAGATGGTTGACGATTACATGAGCCATTGTGAGAAGACCGAACCGACTACTATTGTAGCAACCCGTACAGAAATACAAGACGAGGAGGCGAATCCGAAGTCTGTGTTAAAGATGTTCTATTGTGATCCTGCATGCGAATTTACTTTCGTTGAAGGTGCTATGGAGCCACTTGAAATCAAAAGTTATACCAGTGAACGCGTATTACAGTCCGACGCGAGCAAACCCGTTCTAATAGCTTTTTCACCAACTCGGTACCGGACAGAACTACGCATCAATATCACAGTAGAATCAATAAAGGCGATGCCCTACGGGATAACTGTCTGGGGCGATCACGAAGGCTTACAACTCACGGAATCTAACTCAGACGACGTTAGATGGATAGGGAAACATTCACTCTTTATACGCCTCACATTGCAATCCGGAAAGAACGAATTTAACCTTAAGTTGACAATCTGAAAGAGGAATAAAACAATGGAAAAAGTATTGGGACTCAGATGCCGCGAATGTGATAGCAAATATCCCAAAGAACCCCTTCACGTTTGCGAATTCTGTTTTGGTCCCTTAGAAGTAGATTATAACTATGAAGCAATACAGAAATCTATCTCGAGACGTTCGATAGAAAACGGACCAGAGAACTTATGGCGCTACGCCGACCTCCTGCCTATAGATGGTGAACCGACGGATGGTGAGCATACCGGATTCACACCGCTCGTCCGTGCTAAAAACCTCGGAGACGCACTCGGCATCAAAGAACTCTATATCAAGGATGATACCGTCTGCCATCCGACGTTTTCTTTCAAAGATCGCGTCGTCGCGGTCGCCTTAAGCAAAGCAAAAGAATTCGACTTTGACACTGTTTCCTGCGCGTCCACGGGGAATCTCGCCAACGCCGTTGCCGCACATGCCGCTATCGCGAAACTCAATTGCTTTCTCTTCATCCCAGCTGACCTCGAAGTTGGTAAAGTCGTCGCTTCGCTCGTCTATGGTCCCACAGTCGTAGGCATCACTGGCACCTATGACGATGTTAACCGGCTCTGCAGCGAAATCGGTGGCGTTTATCCGTGGGCATTTGTTAACATAAACATCCGTCCTTTCTATGCCGAAGGCTCAAAAACCCTCTGCTTTGAACTCATCGAACAACTCGGTTGGCAGGCACCCGCACATATCGTCGCACCCGCCGCCGGTGGTTCTCTCATCACAAAGATTGGCAAGGCAATAAAAGAATTTCACACTTTAGGATTAATAGACAAGCCGAACACTAAAATCCACGTTGCTCAAGCGGAAGGTTGCGGCCCCATCGTCAACACATACAAAGAAAATGGCGATTTTGTGAAACCTGTCAGACCCAACACGATCGCTAAATCCCTTGCTATCGGAAATCCAGCTGATGGTATCTATGCAGTCGATACAGTTCGGAACTCCGGCGGGGTCGGTGAACACGCTACCGATGGTGAGATCGTAGAAGCCATCAAACTCCTCGCTGCTACAGAGGGAATTTTTACCGAA
This sequence comes from Candidatus Poribacteria bacterium, assembly GCA_022821495.1. Classification (GTDB taxonomy): domain Bacteria; phylum Poribacteria; class WGA-4E; order WGA-4E; family WGA-3G; genus WGA-3G. The sequence continues at coordinate 23,953 of JAJEDN010000031.1, read as the reverse complement.
ACCGCTGGCGGTGTTACACTCGCCGCTGCGAAAAAATTAATAGACAGCGGCCACATCGGGCGGGATGAACCGACAGTTCTTGCCATCACCGGTAACGGACTCAAAACCGTTGAGGCACTCCAAGATAAAACCGATAAGCCGCATACCATTCCACCGCAACTCAACGCTTTTCGGAAATTAATGACGGAAGTTGGATAGATCGCAGTTGGAAATCGGCGAGTAAGGCGAAGATACGTACTGGTGGTCTGTCCATCTTTAGATTGTAGGTGGTTTAGTTTGTAGTAGGGCAATTCTGCGGCGTACTCGCCCAAATGCGACGTGCATTATTGCCCGTTTCCGAAGTGCGATAAATCGCCCCGTTAGGGACAGTTAAAAGAGTTTAGCGAGAGACGGCAGCCTATAGCCGAAGGCGAAAGGCGGATTTTTGAAAATTGCCGTCCACTGCCAATGCAGCCTGCCATCTTCCGTTAGGGTCATTTAAAAAAATGGAAACGCTACAGGGTATACTTGAACGTATCGTCTATGAGAACTCTGACACCGGTTATACCGTCGGGCGACTTTCCGCGCGCGATCATGCCGAACTCATCACCGTTGTCGGGAACTTGGCATCTATTAACCCGGGTGAAAGTATCCTCCTCCGAGGCGAATGGGTAGACAATCCCAAATACGGCAGACAGTTCCAAATCGAAAAATACGAAACCATCTTACCTGCGAACGTCGTCGGGCTCAGAAAATATCTCGGTTCAGGTCTCATCAAGGGCATCGGTCCGAAAATGGCGGCACTCATCGTCCGTAAATTCGGTATGGATACGATGGACATCATTGAAAACGAACCCGATAAACTGGCACGCGTGCCCGGTATCGGGCGGAAACGCGTGGAAACCATCAAAGAGGCGTGGGAAGCACAACGCGAAATTAAAAACGTCATGCTCTTTCTGCAATCATACGATGTGAGTACCGCGCACGCCGCAAAAATTTATAAAACCTACGGAAATGACTCACTTCTAATCGTCACAGAAAACCCATATCAGCTTGCCGACGACATTTATGGCATCGGATTTGTAACCGCTGACACAATCGCGCAGAAACTCGGCATGGATAAAGACGCACCGCAACGCGTAGAAGCCGGAGTCAAATACGTCCTCAGCCAAAAAGCAGACGATGGACACGTCTTCCAGCATCGTGGAGAGCTTATTGAGGCGTGCCAAACCATGCTGGAGCAGGAGTTGGCAGCCATTGAACAAGGCATCTCTGCGCTCATCGAAAAAGAGGAAATTATCAATCCCGGTTTCACAGACCGATCGAATCCTAACGAACAAGATGCCATAAACGAACCACAGGACAATTACGATGTCAGCAATCAGCCATCAACAGTCGGTCTCCATCAGCAAGAACTTCCCGATGATCATCAAACCTCTCTTTCTGAAAGCCGAGAGCCGAGAGCCGAGAGCCATTCCGCCATCTATCTCGCCCCCTTTTACTACGCTGAACTCGGCGTCGCAAACCAGTTTTCGAGGCTCTTAGCGGGTCAAAAGCAAAGTTCCCGTCTGTTGTCTCCTAACACGACACGATTCCTCACGGAATTAGAGAACGAGATGGACCTCGATTTCGCACCACAACAATGCAAGGCGATCCTGACAGCGATGACGACACGCGCAATGATCCTCACCGGCGGACCCGGCACCGGTAAAACCACAACCACAGTCGGCATGATTCGCCTCTTTGAAGCGCAAGGTAAGCGTATCACTTTAACAGCACCCACCGGACGCGCCGCAAAACGACTCAGCGAAACAACCGGCGGTGAAGCCAAAACCATCCACCGTCTCCTCGAATTCTCGCCACAAATCAACAGTTTTAAACGCAATCGCCAGAACCCTTTAGATACCGATGTCCTCATCGTTGACGAAACATCTATGGTAGACCTCGTCCTCATGAATCGATTGATGCAAGCGATTCGTCCGAGTACCACTATCGTCCTAATTGGTGATGTTGATCAGCTGCCCTCTGTTGGTGCTGGCAACGTCCTCAAAGCACTCATTGATTCGCAAAAGATACCTGTTATTGAACTGACTGAGATATTCCGTCAAGCACAGGAGAGCATGATTGTTACGAACGCACACCGCATCAACAAGGGCGATTTTCCAGAACTCACTGGCGATGCTGACCGCAACTTTTTTTTCATCGAAGAGGAAGATCCCGAAGAAATTACCGAATTAATCTGTTCTCTCATTGCCGACCGGTTGCCGAAGCATTACGGTTACCATCCCATAGACGACATCCAACTCCTATGTCCGATGCGACGCGGCACACTCGGTACCGAAAACCTCAACAAACGCCTCCAAGAAGTCTTGAATGTGGAATATACTACCCCAAAAAACCATCCATTAGAAAAAGCGCGTTTCGGCACTCACAGCCATAACAAGCAACTGCCGCACTTCGGGAACCAGTCCGCCACCGTAGGTGGTTTCCGCGTCGGCGATAAAGTCATGCAGGTCCGCAACAACTACGATTATGACGTGTTCAACGGCGATATCGGCAGAGTTGTTGCAATTGAACGTATTGACAAAAAAGTCTGCATCCAGTACCCTGATAAGCAGGTTGCTTACGATACAGCAGACCTTGGGGAACTCGTCTTAGCGTACGCCACAACGATCCACAAAGCGCAAGGCAGCGAGTATCCTGTCGTTGTTATCCCCTTACATACGCAACACTATCTCATGTTGCAACGGAATCTCCTTTACACCGGTATCACCCGTGCAAAGGAGCGCGTCGTGATCGTCGGCACCAAAAAGGCACTCAGCATCTGTATCCGAAACAACCAAGTCATGCAACGCAACAGCTACCTCGCCGAACGCCTTCAAGAGAATTGAAATATAAACTTTCAGGTTACATTTACTGTTGGGAGCAAACCCAAGATGAGACACTTCGGCACTTATGGGCCCGTCAATAAAATAGACAACTACGTTGTCGCACGGAGTGAGGACCTCGCTGACTTCATAAGGCGAATAAAACTTGGACGCTACATTGTTCTCTTCGCACCCCGACAGACCGGAAAAACCACTTTCTTCCAAAATGCCCTCAATGTGCTTATAGAGGAAGCCCCCAACTTTTTTCCAATACAACTCAATTTTGAAGCCTATCAAAACTTAACACAGGATGCATTTTACGTCAACTTTGCTGAAGAACTCATCGAGGCAATTAACCAAGTGCTTCAGAAACGTGGACATCAGCCTTCTCGACACCTCACAAATCTTTTGGAAAACCCTGAAATCACCGACCATCTCGCCATGAGACGTTTCTTCGTGAAACTGCCACGCCTTCTTGGATACGGGCAGTCCAACTTTCCGAAGATCGTTTTGATTATTGATGAATTTGATGGTATACCGCGAACTGTCGTGAGCGATTTTCTTCATATCCTTCGTCGTATCTATCTGACTGGACGTGAGATTCGCTCCCCGTATAGCCTCGCTATTGTTGGCGTGAAGAGTATCACCCAACTTGACTACGATCTCTCCATATCTCCGTTCAATATACAAGACGATTTTACGCTTCCCAATTTCACCCTTGAACAGGTCAACGAACTCCTCGCCCAATATACCGAAGAAGTCGGACAGCAATTTGCCCCTGAAGTCGTTGAAGTACTACATAAACAGACGGGGGGACAGCCATTCCTCGTCAATAGGTTCGCACAAATTCTCACCGAAGAACTTGACATTCCGAAAACCGAAACGATTCAGATGGCGCACTTTTTATCCGCCTACGAGAAACTTCTTGTTGAACGTAATACCAACATTTCACATCTGATTACAAACATTCGTAGGGATCCACGCTTTGAGAAAACACTGATGCGGATCGCTTTTCATGGCAGCCGCTTAAATTTCACGTTACGTAACGAGGTCATCAGCGAACTTGCCACCTACGGTATCATCGGCCCCGATGAACACGGAATATGTCAAATCCTCAGTCCTATCTATCTACATTGTATTATTCAGGCGTTTAAACCGCTCATAAATGGGTTGGAGAACGAATATCTTCCTGAAGATGGACCCATTGACTTTACGGGGTATATTAAACCGACGGGTGAGATTCAGATGAATACGCTCCTTGAAAACTTCAAGGACTTCATCGCGCGCGCCGGGTTCAAAATACTCCAGGTCCCCGATACACCTCAAGAATTCGTTGGACAATATCTGCTTTTTGCTTATCTTGACGAGTTCGTCAAAATAGTACGGGCTACGATGCGATTAGAGGTACAAACTGGCAGAGGCAGAGCGGACATTGTTATCACACACAACCTACAACACTACATCATCGAAACAAAAATTTGGCGCAGCGAGCAAGCCTATCAGGCAGGGAAACAGCAACTTACAGCGTATCTGAAACTCGAACGAGAGACGCAAGGGTACTATATTGTCTTTGACCACCGACAGCACCCAAATCCGAAGGTCGAAACAGATGTCGTTGATGGATGTACAATTCACAGTTATGTTATACCGGTATTACAAGACACTCCCTCGATTTCCTCTGTATCTGGGTAGATCGAGACAGATCGCTCTCATCACAATTAAAGGAGCAAACATGAAACGACTCGTCCTATTTCTCATCGGTTTTCTACTACTTTTCACCGGAAGCCTCGTGCATGCTGAAGTCACATTGCCACGCGTCATCGGCAGCAACATGGTCCTACAACGCGACATACAAGTCCCGATTTGGGGATGGGCATCCGCAGGCGAAGAAGTTACCGTAACGCTCAGCACCGAAGCCGAAGGTGCCGAACCGATTTCAACAACCACCGCTGTTGCTGACGCTGATGGCAATTGGCAGACCAAACTCCCCGCTACACAAGCCGGCGGTCCCTACACGCTCCAAATCAAAGGCAATAACACCCTTGAACTGAGGAACATCCTTTTCGGCGAAGTCTGGGTCTGCTCTGGGCAATCAAATATGCAATGGCCCGTGAGTGCCTCAAAAGACAGCGAGGCAGAAATCGCAGCAGGGATGTACCCGAAGATCCGACTGTTCTATATACCGAGAGTACCATCAGGATTGCCGCAGCAAGATGTAGAAGCAGATTGGCACGAAACCACGCCGCAGACGATTGCAGGTTTTTCCGCTGTCGCCTACTATTTCGGACGGAAACTCTATAAAAATCTTGATGTCCCGATTGGGTTAATCAACACTTCATGGGGCGGTACCCGCATTGAACCCTGGACACCCCCTGTCGGTCTCGCAGCGGTCTCTGCGCTTGCAACTATATCTCAGGAAGTCCAAGACGTACAGGCGAACTATCGCGCGCAGCTCCCACAAAAGATGAAAGATATTGAAGCGTGGATAGGCGAAACACGGAAGGCATTAGAAAGGGATGTACCGCTTACACCAATGCCCGACAATACACATCCATTAAAGCATCAAGGGCGACCGACGGCACTTTACAACGGCATGGTGCACCCGATCATCCCTTACGCGATACGCGGCGCACTCTGGTATCAAGGGGAATCGAACCTCCGAGACGGAATGCTCTATCACGAAAAAATGAAAGCACTGATTAACGGCTGGCGCGAGGTCTGGGGACAAGGCGATTTCCCGTTCTATTTCGTGCAACTCGCTCCGTTCAATTACGGTGGACGCAATGCAAGTCCATTTTTTCTTCCAAAAATCTGGGAAGCACAAGCAGCGACATTGGCACTCCCGAATACCGGCATGGCTGTGACAACTGACATCGGTAACCTCAGAGACATCCACCCCCGAAACAAGCAGGAGGTCGGCAGACGGTTAGCGTTATGGGCACTCGCCAAAACCTATGGCAGAGAGGATGTAACACACTCTGGACCACTTTACAAATCAATGGCAGTCGAAGGCAACACCATCCGACTCACCTTTGATGCTATCGGCAGCGGCTTGATGTCGCGAGATGAAAAACCGCTCACATGGTTTGAAATCGCTGGTGATGATAAGCAATTCGTTGAGGCGCAAGCAACAATTGACGGTAACACAATCGTCGTCTCCAGCGATGCTATCGCCAATCCAGCTGCAGTCCGATTCGGGTGGCATCAGAGTGCAGAGCCAAATTTCGTGAACAAGGAAGGACTCCCCGCATCCCCGTTCCGCACGGATTCATGGGAAAAATAGCCGATAACCATTATAGTTAGGACTTACGCATTTCCTCTTAAAGTCCTCCTACCCCCCTGATAAGGGGGGATAAAGGGGGGTTAGGGATTTAGAAAGTTCTCCTACCCCCCTGATAAGGGGGGATAAAGGGGGGTTGGGGATTTAAGGGGTTAAAGATACCGAAATTACTGTTTTTGCGTAAGTCATAATAGTAAAACCCGTATAACTTGACTATATCCGTAACTACCTAATTGAAGGAACAAAAATATGGAACTAACGCTGCTATTTCTCATCGGTTTTCTGTCACTTTTCATCGGAAGTTTCGCGTTCGCCGGGGTTACACTACCGCGTGTCTTCGGCAGCAATATGGTACTGCAGCGCGACAGGCAGGCACCCATCTGGGGGTGGGCGCCCCCAGGCGAAGAGATTACCATAACACTCAGTGCTGAAGCCGAAGATGTCGAACCGCTTTCAACAACAACCGCAGTTGCCGACGCTGATGGCAACTGGCAGATCAAACTCCCCGCTATGACAGCTGGCGGTCCCTATACACTCCGAATCACAGGCAGTAACACCCTCGAACTGACAAACGTGCTTTTCGGTGAAGTCTGGGTCTGTTCCGGGCAGTCAAACATGGAATGGTCCGTAAGTATCTCAAATGATAGCGAGGCAGAGATCGCCGCAGCGATGTATCCGAAAATCCGACTGTTCCATATCCCCAAAGTACCTTCAGGTTTACCTCAGCAAGATGTAGAGGCGGATTGGTACGAAACCTCGCCTGAGACGATTCCGAATTTCTCCGCTGTCGCCTACTATTTCGGGCGGAAACTCTATAAGAATCTCGATGTTCCGATCGGGCTAATCAATACCTCGTGGGGCGGTACTCTCATTGAACCCTGGACACCCCCAGTAGGTTTTGCTGGTGTCCCTGCACTCGCATCTATAAGCAAGGAAGTCGGAGACATACAGGCGAACCATCGCTCGCAACTCCCAGATAAAATAAACGCGATAGAAGCGTGGATAGCCGAAACCCGTAAAGCATTAGAAACCGATGCGCAGCTTAAACCGATGCCTGACAATACGCATCCGTTAACAGACGCGGGGAGACCGACGGCTCTCTACAACGGTATGGTGCATCCGATTATTCCTTACGGCATACGCGGCGCACTCTGGTATCAGGGCGAATCCAACCATCAGGACGGAATGCTCTATCACGAGAAAATGAAGGCACTCATCAACGGGTGGCGCGAAGTTTGGGGACAAAGCGATTTCCCGTTCTATTTTGTGCAACTCGCTCCGTTCAATTACAGCAATCAAGACGGAGGGCAGTTTTTCCTGCCGCAAATCTGGGAAGCACAAACGGCGACCTTGGAGCTGTCCAATACCGGTATGGCTGTAACTACCGACATCGGTGACCCCAAAGATGTACATCCACGAAATAAGCAGGAAGTCGGTAGACGACTGGCGTTGTGGGCACTTGCGAAAGACTACGACAGAGATGACGTGACCTATTCCGGGCCGCTCTACAAATCAATGGCGGTCGAAGGCAATACCATCCGACTCACGTTTGATCACGTCGGTGGTGGTTTAACCTCGCGAGATGAAAAACCGCTCACATGGTTTGAAATCGCTGGTGATGATAAGCAATTCGTTGAAGCGCAAGCAACAATTGATGGTGATACAATCGTCGTCTCCAGCGAAAGCGTCGAAAATCCAGTTGTTGTCCGATTCGGGTGGCATCAAAGTGCCGAGCCAAATTTCGTGAATAAGGAAGGACTCCCCGCATCACCGTTTCATACCATGCCTTTGTCAGAACGTTAAAAAAGATTGGCAGGATTCGGCACACTGTGATATACTACTTTTATGAGACAACGTTATGACAGTGCAGCCAAATTTGTGACCTTAGGCTATCCAAAGCCCTTTGCTGAGCACATTCTTGAATATCCAAACTTTGTTGTATTGGAGGCATTAGCAACCGAGCAGATCACGCTCAAAACGCACCACACCGATAGCACACTGAAGGTAAGGTTCCCAGACGAAATTGCTATTCTCCACAACGAGATTCAATCTTATAATAGTCGCGAACCGATGCCTTTTCGTTTTGCCGGCTATAATGGTTTTTTGATTAGGGAACATCAGATGAATGTCTACTGTAGCGTTCTCTACCTGCATCCTCGTGCTGGGTTGGATGACCCAGGTTTTTACGCATACAGTGGGTATGGTTGCGAATATAAACACACATATAGAGTGGTTCGATTGGTTGAGATAGATGGAGAGTCTATTTTGGAGCTGCAGGAGCCGGGTTTGTTACCCTTGACCCCGTTGATGAAACCACCTGCGGGAATGAGCGAAATCCGATGGTTGGACAGATGTATTGATACAACGGCTGTTTCCGGAGTCAGTTCGGAGGATCTGGATCTCTTACTCGCAGCTTTGGGTATCTTTGGTGGTTTAGTTTATAACAAACAACTGATCGACGAACGTTTACCGGAGGGCATTATGCAAGAATCTCCTTTTTTTCAAGCACATCTTCAAGAAGCAGAAGAACGCGGTCTTGAACGCGGTCTTGAACGCGGACAAAAAATGGGCACTATCAACTCAATTTTGACATTGCTGAGTGATCAATTTCAACCCGAAGCGGTGCAAGCCTTGAAGCCAAGGCTTGAAACGATTGAGGATTTGGAGCGTCTTAAGGAATTGCTCCGCATAGTTCCTCGGACACAAAGCCTGGAGGCGTTCACGCAAAATCTACAAGAGTCGTAGAACTTTAAGCACATGAAAATCACTGCTATCAAAACCTTTATGGCACGCTTTGGCAACCGGCCCCGCGGCCTCATCAAGATTGAAACAGACGAAGGACTCTACGGATGGGGTGAAGCCTACTCCACAGGCCCCGATCTCTCTGTCGAACCCATCGCTGACTATATCTTCGAGATGATTCAAGGCGACGATCCGAGGCGGATTGAGTATATCATGATGAAACTGCATCAGCAGTTCCGTTTCCCGCCCGGTGGTGCAGGACTCGCTGTCATTTCTGCTGTTGATCATGCACTTTGGGACATCAGTGGGAAGGCAGCAGGTTTACCTGTCTACATGCTCCTCGGTGGACACGCACGAGATCGTATCCGTATCTACCGCGGTATCGGCGGCAGAGACGGCATCGAAGCCGCGGATCAAGCGCGTAAACTCCATGAAGAGTGGGGGTTCACCGCTTTCAAGACGGGGCCCTACCAACTCGACCCGGATGCAAATCGATGGGGACGCGTTTGCGATGCAGCCGCTACCTATTTTCAACAGATCCGGGAAAACACACCGGCGGACTGGGAGATCGCCTTCGATCCACACGCCAAAATCTTCGAGCCAATCCGTGCGCTCCAGCTCGCAAATGCCCTCGCACCTTACGATCCGTATTTTTACGAGGAACCACTCCGTCCCGAACACATGCCCGCATGGACACGCCTACGTTCCCAAATGCAGGTACCACTCGCAACAGGAGAATGCCTCTACACCCGCTTTGAGTTCTTGGATATCATCGCAGGGCAAGGTGCCGACATCATCCAACCAGATGTATGTGTCTGTGGTGGATTGTTAGAGATGCGCAAAATCGCAGCGATTGCCGAAGCGCACTACGTCAGCGTCGCGCCCCACAATCCGATGGGACCCCTTGCAACCGCTGTTAATGTGCATTTTGCCGCTGCATCCCCGAATTTCAAAATCTTGGAATATCTCCTGCCTACTGAGACAGAATGGAACGCTTGGGTGGATGAACCTTATCTACCAAAAGATGGCTACTTGGAATTGCGGGACCGTCCCGGCTTGGGTGTAGACGTGAACGAGGATGCAATCACGGACAACGAATACATCCATTGGCAACGCACCTCTCCCATCCGTCCCGACGGCTCAACAGGCTACATTTAATTCCAAAAGTCCCCTGATAAGGGGGATTTAGGGGGTTAAACCGTTTTCTCTGAAAGTCCTCTGATAAGGCGGATTTAGATGGAAACCCTTTTTTACTGACCGCTGCTGGCTGCTGGCTGACTGCCACTCTCTCTGACATACGCCCGTAAATGTGCCAACGCTCGCCCGTCATCCATCACCGACCGCGCTCGCGCCAATGCTTCCGCAGGCTCTGGACAAATCCCCAATAGGTAATCTACCATCGCCGCGTTCAGCAGAATCCGATCGTAGATATGTCCTTTTTCGCCGGAGAGTGCCGCCACACCTAATTCCGCATACCCTTCCGCACTCGCAACCGCTGGACGCGGACTCCTCGCATAGTCAAAACCGTAATCCGCTGGATTAATATCCATAGCGAAATCTTCGCGCGTATCGCTTGCACGATGGAAGCCTTGTGAATAGTTGACCGCCATCCTGTCGCTCGTAGAAGGCTTACCGAGACGGAGGGCATAGTGGCTTGTCCCTTCCTCACCTTTGATAGCGACGGCGGCATCGAATCCACGTTCCCATGCTAATTGAAGCAGCGGTTTCTCATAACCGATATGATAGTAGCCAAGCACCATGTAGTTTGCTTCACGCGCCGAAAAAAACTGCTGCGCCTTTTCCGTTGCTGCCCACGGTGGACGTTTCTTGATATGCACCCGCAATTCACGCAAATCGTAAGCGGCGCGGCAATACTCACGTTGACTGATATACCCAAACCCCACCGATGCGTTTGTAATCAGTGAAGCTGTCTCAGTGAGCGATAGTTCAGTGTTAGCACCCAATGCCTTCAGGATACTTTCCTCTGTCACACCGTTTTTCGGTGGCATTGCGTCCACACTATGAAGCAGTGATGCCTCACCCAGCGCAGCCCGCACCGCAGCCACGAATAGGGTCGGACGAAAATAACGCGTCGCGCCGTCGTAAGGTTGCCCAAAGTGCGTTAACGCTGCAACATCAATCGGTTGAACCGCTTCCGGTCCGAAAAACGCATCGAGGTAACCTCGGACCTCCTGATATGTTTCGCGATTCATCCGTTGCCCGATAAGTGCTGCGCCTTTGAAAGCGGGGTTGACATCATCACTCAGGATTGCTTCACACATCTCACGCGTTTCGGCGTAACTTAAATGTTTTGCCCGTAAAATCTTTTCCAGCGCGTTTACAACGACCGCTTCTGTTGCGTTCGTCGGAACATAACCTTGTTCTGGGGCCATGAGATACTGAATTTCCGGTGGAAGTTGCTCTGTCAATGCCGAGTGGTATTTACAAAACGCTGCTTTTTCGGCTGGACTCCACTGCGTCTCTTTTGGAAAATATGCACGGAGCGTCATCGCAGCGAAAAACGCACCCATCTGTGCCGCTGATGCTGTATCCGATGCCGGTAGTTCACCCGTTATAGATTTTAAAACTGTTTCAAGAATAGGTGCCGGTTGCGGGAAATCCGTAGCGGTTACACCCAATGGACGGGTCTGATGCGGTCCTGTGCAAACGCGTGCCTGTGCCTCAAGTACATCATCATTCGGTCCCGGGTATGCCGGTGTGTATGAAAGAGAATCAAAATCTGCCATTTCAGGATGTCCTCCAAACGTAACGCCAATCGTATTTCTACGGGGCAAGGTCTTCAACAAGGGAAGTTGATTTTATTATACTGTTTTTCGGAGATTAAAACAAATTTTGCTAAATTACCCACCAGAACTATTCAATTGTTACGTATTATTCTTGTAGGAGCGGTTTGTAACCCCGATTCTTGCCGCAAAAAATCGACAACTGAATGTCTGAAAAAAAGACTTGACACCAGCGCGAAGAAATAGTATAATTATACTATACTAAAAATAAGTTGGAAAATATCTCGCATAAAATCCGAACTACCTTCCTTCAGCAAGGAGATTATCCTAAAAATTCTATGCTGATGGTTGACCGCTGATAGCCATTTTTCTTGACAAATTGCTATGTTATTGACAATATCAACCACATATTCCCCTGCAACAGACCTCGGTTATCTGTTGCATAAACACCCTGCGCGAATGCAATCCTTTACACTCGCCTTTGGGCAAGCACACGTCTTTTATCCAGAGGCATGTACTGAGGCGTGTACAGCAGCACTCCTCCTTGATGTTGATTCTGTCGGACTTGTCCGCCGACCTCAAGGGCAATTCGCAGAAAATTTCGCACTTGCACAGTACGTCAGTGATCGACCCTACGTCGCCTCGTCATTTTTGAGTGTTGCAATCGCGCGGGTGTTTAGCAGCGCATTGTCAGGCAAATGCAAAGACCGTCCACAACTCGTGGAAACAGAAATCCCTTTAAATGCTAAATTATCCATCTTACCCTGCCGCGGCGGGGAGAAATTGTTAAGGCGACTTTTTGAGCCACTCGGTTATACGATAACTGCTGAGCAACATACATTAGATTCACAATTTCCAGAGTGGGGGCAGAGCCGTTATTTTACCGTAACCCTTGAAAACACTTGTCGTTTGAGCGAACTCCTCACGCATCTTTATATTTTAATGCCTGTGCTTGACGATGAAAAACACTACTGGGTCGGCGATGCAGAGATCCAAAAACTATCTAAGCACGGTAAGGATTGGCTCACTGCACATCCAGAACAAGAATCTATTGTGCGTCGGTACTTGAAACATCAACGCGGACTTACCCGGGAAGCACTTGCCCAATTGCGTGAAGAAGATGTTCAAGAAACTGCTGAGACCGTTCAAGCACAAGAAGAGGAGCAGCTTGAAACAGGGATCGGTCTCAACGAGATCCGTTTGGCTACCGTCACTGAAACCCTCAAACAGTCTGGAGCGAGACGCGTTCTTGATCTCGGATGCGGCGAAGGAAAACTTCTTCGTAAATTGTTGGCTGAAAAGCAGTTTACGGAGATCGTCGGGATGGACGTTTCACATCACGTGCTAAAAATCGCACAGCAGCGCCTTCATTATGATCGGTTGCCGGAGAAACAGAAAGAACGGCTTCTCCTATTCCAAGGATCACTCGGATATCGCGATAAACGCTTGACTGGATACGATGCTGCCGCCGTTGTGGAGGTCATCGAACATTTGGATGTCCCACGGCTTTCGGCTTTTGAACGAGTCCTTTTCGAGTTTACTTGTCCCCAGACGGTTGTACTGACGACACCGAATATAGAATACAACGTCAAATTTGAGAACCCACACGCGGGGAACCTTCGACATAAAGACCACCGTTTCGAGTGGACACGCGACGAATTTCAGGCTTGGGCAACGAGTATCACGAAACGTTTCGGTTACACCGTTGCGTTTCAACCCATCGGACCAGTCGATGAAAACGTCGGACCCCCAACACAAATGGCAGTCTTTACCCGAAAGCAGAAAATATAAAAAGAGCCGCAAGCCCGTAATGAAATGGAGGGCGATTCTACGGAAATGCACCCCTTTAGTCAAACAAACCTGACCGAACCGCAAGGAAAATTAAAAATTCCTGAACCTTCGCTTGTTCTTCTCATTGGACCTTCAGGTTCCGGTAAATCTACCTTTGCGCGTAAGCATTTTAAACCGACCGAAATCCTTTCATCAGATTTCTGTCGGGGGCTTGTGTCAGACGACGAGACCGACCAGGCGGCGACAAACGACGCATTTGAGGTGCTGCACTTCATCGCCGCAAAACGGCTCGCCGCCGGGAAATTGACGGTCATTGACGCAACAAACGTCCAAGTTGAAGCACGGAAGCCTTTGATTGCACTGGCGCGCGAATACCATTACCTAACCGCTGCGATTGTGTTTAACATGCCAGCAAAACTCTGTCAGGAAAGAAACGAGGCACGTCCTGACCGCGATTTCAAACCGCATGTCGTCCGTCAGCAGAGCCAGCAACTTCGCCGTTCACTGCGCAACCTCAAACGTGAAGGTTTTCGGAACTTCCTCTATGTGATGTCCACACCGGAAGCCGTTGAAGCTGCCGATGTAGAACGCCAACCTTTATGGACAAACCGCACAGACGAACACGGCCCCTTTGACATCATTGGCGATATTCACGGCTGTTTTGACGAACTTGTTGAATTGCTCAAGGCACTCGGTTATGAAGTCTCAACGCAACAAAACGGTGATCCTCTCGTTGAATCGCCACACGGCAGGAAAGCCGTCTTCGTCGGCGATTTCGTTGACCGGGGGCCAAAGGTACCCGAAGTGTTACGCTTGGTCATGCAGATGCACGAAGCCGGCACTGCGATCTGTGTGCCGGGGAATCATGACGTAAAACTGGTGCGCGCACTTCGCGGCAAAAATGTGAAGCCGACACACGGGTTGGCGGAGTCGCTGGCACAATTGGAAAAAGAATCCGCCGAATTCAAGACGCAAACCGCAGAATTCTTAGATAGTTTGGTGAGCCACTACGTACTTGACAACGGAAAACTCGTCGTCGCACACGCTGGAATGAGGACAGAATTACAAGGCAGAGCATCCGGGCGCGTGCGGGAATTCGCGCTCTACGGCGAAACCACTGGCGAAACCGATGAATTCGGCTTACCGGTTCGGGGCAATTGGGCTGACGAGTATCGCGGCACTGCAATGGTCGTCTATGGACACACACCCGTCGCCGAACCGCAATGGGTAAACCGCACAATCAACATTGATACGGGATGTGTTTTCGGCGGCAAGCTCACGGCACTACGATACCCTGAAAAGGAACTTGTATCTGTGCCAGCATGTCAGACGTATTATCAACCGACGAAGCCACTTCTGAATGAACCTGATAAACGATCGGATATTGAAACGCAACAGACTGATGGCATCCTTGATATTGATGATGTACTCGGAAAACGCGTGATCAGCACGCGGTTACATCACAACGTGACGATTCGTGAAGAGAATGCAATAACTGCATTGGAGGTGATTAGCCGTTTCGCTGTAGACCCAAAATGGCTTATATACCTTCCACCGACAATGTCCCCGACCGAAACGACAAGGAACCCCGGCTTGCTTGAACACCCAGTGGAGGCGTTCACTTATTATCGCAAACAGGGTGTATCCAATGTTGTATGGGAAGAAAAACACATGGGATCGCGTGCTATCGTTATCGTTTGTCGAGATCCCGAAACCGCAAAGAGGCGGTTTGAGGTCGCTGACGACACACTCGGCGTCTGTTATACACGAACCGGCAGACGTTTCTTTGATGATGCTGCAATTGAAACCGAACTGTTGAAACAGGTAAAAGCCGCTATAGACAAAGCCAATTATTGGGAAACTCTCAAGACAAACTGGATCTGTTTGGACTGTGAACTCATGCCTTGGTCTGTTAAAGCGCAAGCGTTGTTACAGCAACAGTATGCACCAGTAGGTGTATCCGCTCGTGTCGCCTTGAGTGAAGCCATTGCCTCCCTGAAAACCACTGCCGAACGCGGTATTGACGTGAATCCTATATTGGAGGGCTACCACCAACGCGCAGAAGCAGTGACCGAATACATCAAGGCTTACCAGCAATACTGCTGGCAGGTTCAGTCTGTCGCAGACCTGAAACTGGCTCCGTTCCATCTCCTTGCAACGGAAGGCACTGTGTATTTCGACAAGGACCATCTATGGCACATGGAAACGCTTAGTAAACTCTGCCAAAATTCTGAACATAACCTATTGTTCGCAACTTCTTACGGGGTAGTTGATTTGACTGATGACACAAGTCAAACTGAAGCGATCCGTCAATGGGAAGAACGCACCGAGCAAGGTAGTGAAGGCGTGGTCATCAAACCGTTAGATTTTGTCGTTCAAGGCAAGCGTGGATTGATACAACCTGCTGTAAAATGCCGAGGTCGTGAGTATCTCCGGATCATCTATGGACCTGAATATACCTTACCTCAAAATTTGGAACGCCTCCGTGCGCGCGGACTCTCTCATAAACGTTCCCTCGCACTTCGAGAATTTGCCTTGGGTATTGAGGCACTTGAGCGTTTCGTTCACCGTGATCCATTGTCTCATGTTCATGAATGTGTTTTCGGAATCCTATCACTCGAAAGTGAAGCGGTTGATCCAAGGCTCTGAAACCTTTTCATTAAACATCCAAGTTTTTTAATGAAAATTTCCGAAAATTGCAACGAACTCTACAAAAAATAGGAACTTCATTGGAATAGTGGTACGAAAAATGGAAATTCGATTAGTATGTTACTTCTTAATTTTTTCTTTTACTTTGGCAGTAGGTATGGGGTGTACAGAACCAGAAACTCTCGATCCGCTCCCACCCGATGGTGATTCCGGGATTGTCCTTGAAAACTATCGACTCGCAGAAGATGAAACGTGGGAATCTGAGAAGACTTACATTGTCCATGGCACGCTGGGGATTCCACAAAATGTAACGCTTAACATTCCACCCGGTACCACCGTTAAATTTGGCCGAAATGCCCTTGTGGCTGTAGAAGGGATCCTAAAGATTGGGACACCGTTAGCCCAAGCACAAGTAACCCGACTCGTGTATCTTACGTCTGACAATGTCGCACCTGCACCCGGTGATTGGGACGGTATCTTCTTCGACCATACACACGATTTGGAGAGTTTTATCCGAGGGACAGTTGTAGAATATGCGACAGTCGCTTTGGATGTCAAAACAACCTCACCGACGATAGAGGAGTGTACGCTTCGGTTCAATGGGACCGCCATTGCTTTAGATGGTAGCGATGCGCGCATCCAACGCAACGATATCCTTGACAATAACATCGGGATTAGCACAATCGGCCGTCAAACACTGCCGAGGATTGAGAAGAACAATATTGCTAAGAATGAAACCGGCATCCACTGTGAAAATGTTCAGTCTACCATTGAACACAATAACCTGTACGCGAATATCTTCGCCCTCCGCCTGAATGTAAAGTTCGACCTAACGGTAGCCAACAATTGGTGGGGGAGTCCAGATCCTGTTGGAATAGTTAATGGCATTATAGATGGTGCTGATCCCGGGTTAATCACTAAACAGGTAGGCACAGTTTATTATGAACCGTTTATGGATGCCCGAATTGGCGATGCCGGGTTTCCGTATTCCGCACTCCTCACTGAATTAGAGTAGTAGATACACGAGGAGTGTTTTTGCTTGGGTGTTTCTGCGGATTGCTTCAATTCTACGGAAAGGCACGTTTTTGACCAACCTACCTGACCGAACCGCAAGGAAATATAAAGTTATCAAAAGTATTGTGGCAACCCTCATCTGTTTATCAGGCATACACATTCTCATTCGGGAATTCCTCTGCCGGAACCGGATCGCTATCCTCATGTATCACGATCCGAAACCGGAGGTCTTCGCGAAACATATCGCTTATCTTTCACAGCACTACACGCTCATCCCACTGGACACTTTAGTTGCTGCTATCTACCAGAAGGATTTCTCACGAATTCCCGCAAAAAGCGTTGTAATTACAATCGACGATGGTCACGCCGGGAATATCGAACTTTTACCCGTTTTTAAACAACACCGTATTCGTCCGACGCTTTTTGTCTGCACACAGATTATCAACACACATCGGCATTTTTGGTTCAAAATAGATGGACAGTCCAAGGCGGAAAAAGAAAGCCTGAAGCAGCTGCCGAATGCAGAACGATTGGCACACCTGAAGCGGACGGCTGATTTTGAACCTAAACACGTTTATCCAGACAGGCAGGCACTAAGTATCACGGAAATGAAAGAGATGGAACAGAATGTTGACTTTCAACCGCATACACAGTTTCATCCGATACTACCACACTGCACGGAAGCCGAATGTAAGCAAGAGATTATCGGAAGCAAGGTGGATTTAGAGAAACTTTTGGGGATTGAATGCTCTCATTTCAGTTATCCGAACGGTAATTATACAGAACGCGAAATTGAAATCGTGAAAGCAAATGGATTCCGATCGGCGCGCACGACGGTTATAGGTTGGAATACACTTGAGACTGCTCCCTATCAACTCAAGACGATTCCGATTAACGATGATGCTGGGTTCGCGTTGTTCCGCGCCCAACTTTCAACAATACCCCAACGGCTTAATCAAGTGCTGAATTCTTTATTGCGAAATGGTTTTTGAGGGATTATTTCCCCTATATGAGAACCAAAACAACATTACCGGAGGTAACAGAATGCACACTATTCTGAACGTATCACAAAACCACTATATCCGCGGCGGTTCTGATCGATACTTTTTTACCCTTGCCGAAATGTTAAAGAAACACGGGCACCGAGTCATTCCCTTTACAGCGGCGAGTCCTAAAAACGAACCTTCTGAATGGAAACACTATTTTCCACGCGGTGCCGATTTTGAACGCCCTGGAATGGGCGACTTATTTCGCTTTTTATATTCCGGAGATGCCGTTAAATCGGTGCGACGGTTGCTAAATGACGCAAACATTGACCTCGCGCATTTTCATATCTACTACGGTAAACTCACCGCCTCAATTTTGGGCGTGCTCAAAGAAGCAGGCATCCCGCTCATCCAAACGTTACACGAGTATAAGTTGACCTGTCCCGTTTACAACCACCTCTCGAATGATCGGATTTGCGAGGCATGTGCAGGCAAACATTTTTGGCGAGCACTCCCCAAACGATGCAATAGAGGTTCACTCGCGCGCACAGCATTGAGTGTTACCGAGTCTTATGTCTCTAAAATGCTTGGTGCCGTCAAGAAATTTGACCATTTCATCTCGGTCTCTCACTTCCTTAGAAAAAAAATGATCTCACACGGCATTCCCGAAGATCAAATCTCAACGGTTCACAACTTTGTCGATGTCTCTGACATCACGCCCAATTTCTCTCCGGGGGACTATGTGCTTTACTTCGGTAGGGTACATCAGAGCAAAGGAATTTTGACGTTAATAGAAGCGGCAGCACCACTTAAAAACGTACCTCTCTATATTGTTGGAGATGGCGAGGCGATGCCTGAAGTCCAACGGATCATCGAACAAAACGGATGTGAGCATATTCACCTTCTCGGTTTTAAACAAGGCGATGAACTCCGTGAGCTGATCCTGAATAGCATCTGCACAGTCTTGCCTTCCGAGTGGTATGAAAACTGTCCGATGTCTGTTTTAGAATCCTATGCTTACGGTAAACCCGTTATCGGTGCCGATATCGGGGGGATTCCGGAACTCATCGTAGATCGTGTTGATGGGTTCCTCGTGCCGTCAGGCGGACAGGAAGCCCTGAGAGACCGCCTGCTATGGATGTCCGAACACAAAAATGAGGCTGTAGAAATGGGGCGCATCGGTCGCCGCAAAATGGAAACAGCGTTTAATGCCGACATCCATTATGAAAGGATTATGAACGTCTATCAACAATTTTTCTAAGGGTTCCCTAAATTAGATTTTCTTGGATGTTATCTCTAAACCATCTATGACTACGGAATTTTTTGAAAATTGAGAACAAGTATGGTATAATTTATACCGATGGTGTATCGCCAAAAGTGAACGAATTTTGTCGCTTTGGTGTTTTAGGAACAAATATTCAACTTTTCATCAACTCTTTAAAATTTACTTTTAAAATAAGGAGCATTAAGTATGCTAAAATTCCAAATATTTCTGGTTGCTATTTTGATGAGTTGTGTCGCCTTTATGTCCTGCGAACGGGCAGGGCAAATGGCAGCACCAATGGTGCCAGAGGCAGACACAGCTGAACCTGGCAATACCGGACAGCCCGATGACATGGTGGTGCCGGAGGACGTGGTGGAATCCGATGACATGGGGATGCCGGAGGATATGACGGAATCCACTGACATAGTGGATATGACAGATATGGACGACACCTCTGCGGCTGCGCCTTCTGTCGTTATTAACGAACTGATGGCAGACAATGATACTATCGTCGCTGACCCCCAAGGCGACTATGACGACTGGCTTGAGTTGTATAACCTCTCCGATACTGCCGTGATGCTCACTGGGATGTATCTTTCTGACAAAGAGGACGAACTCACACAATGGGAATTTCCCGAAAATACACAGATCTCAGCGAATGGATATTTGGTTGTGTGGTTAGATGATGACGTAGATGCGGCTGAGGGGCTGCATGCCAACTTCAAACTGTCTAAGGATGGTGAAACGGTTATCCTTGTAGGGACAGACGCACACGGCAATCGAGTATTGGATAGGGTTACATTTGAAGCGCAAGAAACAGACACTGCTTACGGACGCTTGCCAGATGGCACCGGCAATTTCCAAGTTGTACAGGCGACACCCGGTGCACCAAACATGGCACAATAGTCTATCCGAGTAATAGATAGCCGCGTGAGTTGTAGGGCGATTTACCATCTACTCCAACGCGCGATAAATGTCTACTACAATCCGCGCGGCATCTAAAATTTATATAACAATTGGGAACTATTTTCACCTAATACAAGGATGTCTGTTAATCTAAACAAAGGAATGTATATCTCGTGAGATGTTTCGCATATACCACATCAACGCATATACGTACTAAAAGACAAAATCGGAGATTTGTCAAGACTGTCAGTCTTATTTTTCCTGCGTGCGCGCTTTTCTTGGCAGCGTGCCAAATAGCAATCGCACAGACTGTCCACATTCCGGACCCCGGTCTCCGCACTGCACTTGAGTCAGCATTGGGTAAAGATACAGGTGCCGACATCACTCAGGCAGATATGGCGGATTTGGAAGTGCTGCAGGGCAGATGTCGATTTTTTCGGCAGCAACAAGCATGGTGGTGGCAAGACCAGTGGATATGTGAGTCTACCAATGCTACGTTTGAATTCGTCATTCGTGATCTAACAGGACTTGAATTTGCTGTCAATCTGAAAGAGCTGTATCTTGCCCGCAATAAGGTGTCGGATGTATCCCCACTTAAGGACTTGACAAAGTTAACACACCTTGCTTTTGAAAACAATCGGGTATTGGATGTGTCGCCACTCAAGAATTTGACGAATCTAATACACCTCTCTTTTAGATACAATGGCCAGATATCAGATGTATCTCCACTCAAGAATTTGACAAAGTTGACATACCTGGATCTTGCCAACAATGACATATCAGATGTATCCGCACTCAAGAATTTGACAAAGTTGACATACCTTGCTCTTGAAAACAACCGAGTATCAGATGTATCTCCACTCAAGAATTTGACAAAGTTGACATACCTGGATCTTGAAAGTAACGGTATATTGGATGTATCCGCACTCGAGAATTTGACAAAGTTGACATACCTGGATCTTGACAGCACCTTTGTATCGGATGTGTCCCCACTGAGAAATATGACACATCTAACAATTTTAGATGTTTCTGACAGCCGTATATCGAATGTGTCCCCACTGAAGAATATGACAAAATTGATAAATCTTGATCTGGATGACAATCAAATATCGGATGTGTCCCCACTGAAAAATATGACACATCTGAGACGATTGGATATTCACAACAACCAGATATCAGATATATCAGCACTGAAGAATATGACAAAATTGATAAAACTGGATCTGGATGACAATCAAATATCGGATGTGTCCCCGCTCACATATCTAACCAATCTTAAAAACGTGGATCTTGATGGTAACCGTATATCGGATGTGTCCCCACTCAAATATCTAATCAATCTTAAGAAACTGGATCTTGATGGTAACCGTATATCGGATGTGTCCCCACTGAGAAATATGACAAATCTAAGAATTCTGGATCTTCACAACAACTATATATCGGATGTGTCCGTACTGAAAAATATGACGGATCTGACAGAATTAGATCTTGACGACAACAAGATTTCAGATGTGTCCGTACTCAGTAGCTTAATAAAACTGACAGTGCTAGATCTTGATGGGAACCAGATATCGGATGTGTCCCCGCTCAGTGTATTGATAAACCTGACAGAGTTGGATCTTCACGACAACCAAATATCAGATGTGTCCCCGATTAAGACTTTAATAAAACTGAGAGTCCTAGATCTTCGCGACAACCAAATATCGGATTTTTCCCCAATCGTCGGAGTGATAGAGAACCTGGTAGAATATGATGATAGCGACCAAACAGTGCTATCTTTCAAGGCAACAGATGTAAACCGCGACGGGATTGTGAATGTGATAGACCTAGCCTTAGTTGCCGCTTACTATCATAGTTCCGACTTTGCAGGTTCTGAACGTTCGGATGTCAACGCGGATGGTGTTGTTGATGTGAAAGACCTTATTGCTGTTGCTGCGGAGATAGATGCTGCGGCTGCCGCTCCCCCACTCAGCAAGAACCTATCGAAGGCATCCGAACTCACTGCTGAGAATTTCACGCAGTGGATTTCCCTTGCCAAGCAGCTTGATACACAAACTCAACAGACACAAAAAGCGGTTATTGTCATGGAGCATCTCTTAGCACTCTTGACCTATGCGGAGGGGCCACCGCAAGAAACAGCACTGCTAACGAACTATCCAAATCCATTTAACCCTGAGACATGGATACCGTATCAATTGGCGGCTCCTGAGAAGGTTAGCGTTTTCATCCATTCTGCGGATGGGAAACTCATACGGGTGTTAGCATTTGGATACTTGCCTGCAGGCGTATATCAACGCAAATCTCGTGCGGCGTATTGGGATGGTCGCAATGAGTTGGGTGAATCTGTGGCGAGTGGGATCTATTTCTATACGCTCACTGCTGGAGATTTCACGGCTACCGGCAAAATGCTCATCAAAAAATAATAATCCAAATTGTCACCTTGGATGGCGTTATACTAAAGAACACTTATTTTCAAAATTCGATAAAAACTTTGATCTAATATGCATTTTGGCATAAGACAGTGTATGTTTAAACCCAAGTTGCTTACTGTGCACACGTTTCTCAAATCAAACTTAGAATTTATCCGCGTCGTCATTCTTGTTTTTGTCGTGTGCAAACTTTGTTCGGTGCCAATCCGAGTAGCATCCGATCCGACCGTCTACATTCCAGACCCCAACCTTCGTGCTGCTCTGGAGTTAGCATTGGGTAAAGATGTCGGTGCCGACATCGCTCAGGCGGATATGGCGAGTTTGAAAGAACTTGTTGCATTTAAAACTGGTATTCGTGATCTAACCGGACTCGAGTTTGCTACCAATTTGACAGACCTAAGGTTTGGAGCTAACCGTATATCGGATGTGTCCCCTCTCAAAGAGTTGACACATCTGACTAAACTGCATCTTGGGTCCAACCGTAATATATTAGATGTGTCCCCACTGAAAAATTTAACAAATCTGACATACCTAGAAATTGATAGCAACCAAATATTAGATGTGTCCCCACTGAAAAATATGACAAATCTGACATGGTTGGATCTTGATGACAATCGTATATCGAATGTATCCCCACTCAAAGGGTTGAAAAATCTGGAATATCTGGATCTTGATGGTAACCAGATATCAGATGTGTCGCCCCTCAAAGAGTTGAAAAATCTGATTTTCTTGGACATTGACGACAACGAGATTTCAGATATATCTCCACTCAGTGCTTTGACAAACCTGACGGTGCTTGATCTGGAAGGTAACCAAATATCGGATGTGTCCGCACTCAGTGCTTTGACAAACCTGACAGAATTGGATATTCACAACAACGAGATTTCAGATATATCTCCACTCAGTGCTTTGACAAACCTGACGGTGCTTGATCTGGAAGGTAACCAAATATCAGATTTTTCTCCGATTGCCGGATTGATAAGGAATCTGGTAGAATATAATGACAGAAACCAAACAGTGCCATCTATCAGAGCAGCAGATGTCAATCGCGATGGCGTTGTAAATATTTTAGATCTTATATTGGTTGCCTCTAACTATAACGCCGCTGATTTGGCGGCACTTGGGCGGAAGGGCATCTATCCGGATGTCAATAGTGATGGTGTTGTGGATATCACGGACTTGGTCGCTATCGCTGCGGAGATAGATTCAGCGGCTGCCCCAACACTCATCAGTAGTCCTCTTGAAGCAGCGAATCTGACAGCCGCAAATCTCAAGCGGTGGATTGATCTTGCTAACCAATTT
>JAJEDN010000074.1 GCA_022821495.1 Candidatus Poribacteria bacterium | reverse complement strand
GGCTATGCGAAACGCAGCTATCTCTGTTTTGCGATTTACTGGACATACAAAAATCACTGACGCACTCCAATATCTCGCAGCTCAACCTAAACTCGCAGTTAACCTCATAAAATGAAAAATCGTACAATTGAATGACCCTGAACTTGATTCAACTTTAATGAAGATTCAGCACAAGGATGCTTGATGTAAAAGATTCCGGTCAGAAAAGGCAGTATCGGGATCGCCATCATAGATCACTGTTCCATTGCGTAATAGGAGGATACGGTCGGCGTATTTTAAGGTGAGTTCGGTATCGTGCGTAGCGAAAATCAGAGTTCTATTTTCTTCTCGGATTTCATCGCGGAGTTCTTCCATTAACTGATGGAGGTGTTGGGCATCTTGACCCGTCGTAGGTTCGTCGAGAAGAAATAGATCAGGGTGCAATGAGAAAGTTGACGCAACGGCGGTGCGCTGGCGCTGCCCACGAGAGAGTGCATACGGTGCTTCCGAATTAAGATGCTGTAAATCAAATCGTGTAAGGGTCTTGTCAACTCGGTCTTCAAGCGTTTTAGTAGGAAATTTAAGATTCTTGGGGCCGAATGCCACTTCATCACGAACGGTTTCTGCCTGTAATAATAGGTCTGGGTTCTGGAAAACGATACCGACCTTACCCGCTAACTGGTGGAGTTTCACGCGACCGCACGGCTTTCCATCAATATTCAACTCACCTGCGGATGGACGCAGCAAACCTGCGATGAGATGTATTAGTGTCGTTTTGCCAGATCCGTTTGCCCCCATGATCGCAAGTACTTCTCCACGTGGCACTTCACAAGAGATGTTGCAAACAGCATCTTTATCGGTGTTCGGATAACGGAAATGGAGATTTTGGATGTTGAGAAATGGATCCTGCTGCGTTGCATTAGATGGCCGCTCAAGAGACGAGGTATGAGACTTTACTACAGTGCTTTCTGATTGTGGCACTTGCACACCTAAATGTTTGTAGGGGGTAGTGTCTTGAAATGCCTCTACTTTTCGTAAATCCAGACGGAGCCGTCCCTCGCTCATCAACCAAACATGACTGCACAACGGCGCAACCTCTTTGGTTCGATGGGTTGCCAGAACGACTGTTATCCCCCTCTCACTATTTAGATGCTTGACAATACTAAGGATGTCCCGCGTTCCTTGTGGATCAAGATGGCTGGTGGGTTCGTCAAGCAGTAGTACCTGTGGTTGCATCGCGCAGATAGCAGCAAGGGCAACGCGTTGTTTTTCGCCACCAGAAAGCGATGAAATCTGCCGAGATTCAAATCCGGACAATCCTACCTGTTCCAAGGCGAGAGTGATCCGTTCCTTAATTTGTTTTGGGGGAAAACCGAGGTTTTCGAGTCCGAAGGCGACTTCATCTTCTACAAAGGTGCAAAAAAGTTGATCGTCGGGATTTTGGAACAGAAGTGAGACTTGTTGGCAGGTAGCAGCAAGAGGTTGTTCGGCAATATCTTTCCCGTTGAGACGCACAATACCCGTAAGTTTTCCTGCCGAGGCGTGCGGAATCAAGCCATTTAGCGTACGCAGTAATGTGGATTTACCACACCCTGTTGGCCCCGTCAGCAATACGAACGCTCCATGAGGCACACGAGTCGTGATACCGAGAAGTGTCGGTACCTCGCGACTCGGATAAGTAAAATGGAGATTTTCGATTTCAATAGATGCCATGGTCCCGCTAACTCAGTCTCTCAATTTGGACGGGGACCGAGCCGAAGAGTTGCTCTAAATGTCGCGTGACAGATTCATGGAAAGCATCAAAAGCTTCTTGGACGCTCTGCTTGAAATCATCTGTATGATGCTTAAAATCGTTGTGGAGTTGTGCGTGCTGAGCGTGAACACGGGTAAAGAGATTGTGGACGTACGCTTGGAGTTCACCGAGACGTTCGGTTTGCGCTTTTGCGAAGTTGCCAACAGCTGCTTTGAAGGCAGTGAATTCAGCTTCTAAATACTCTTTGAACATCGATTGCTGGAAACCCGTGAGTGCATTGTGTGCAGCGTACTGGAAATCTTTATGAATTGCGTTGTATTCTGTCTTAACGCGAGCGAAAAGCTGCTGCGAATAGTTCTGGACCTCATTCATCCGATCGCCTTGGGAATCCACAAATTGCGAGATTTTATCTTTAAATATGTCCATCTCGTGAGCCAAGAAGTTCCTGAAATCCTCAACAGCAACGGTATGGCGCGTTATTTTCTCAAGATGGTAACCCATAACCGCTAATCGTACCGCTTCAGGGAACATCGGTCGATAATCTTTAAGGACTTTCGCCAAGAACCGGGCATACTCCCAACCCTGCTTTGAGAAAAGCTGCTTCTGGATGGATTGGGCGAATGCGAAGACCTCCTCCTTACAAATTGATCTTACATTATTATGGGTTTGCGGCATGTGCTCAAGCAACGTCAAGCATCGGGCAAAATAGTTTTTCAAGGTCGGATCATAGAGCGTCGAAATAACGCGCCGATACTCAGTGAGAAGCTCGTCACGCGGCATTTCTGGAACAAAATTAAGGGTCATGTCGGTCTGATTTCCGCTGGACTCCCCAAGCAACCGATCTTCCAGTTTCAATCGGTGCCAGAGATCCGTCTCTTTCAAAGCGGTGAGCAGTCCCGCCATTGCCATCGGGATACCGGCATCTTGAATAAAATTGATGTGTGAATCAAATTCGGTATCACCGTCAAGCCCGATAATGAACCCACCGGTTACTTCTATTCCTTTGTTCTGTATTTTTCTTATGGCGCGCATGAGGTAACTACCAGCCTCTTCTTCTTTGCTGGTGTTCTGTCCCTTAGAAGTGCTGAGGAGTGCCTCATCGTTGGGACTCTCAATACCGAGGAACACCATGTTAAACCCTGCTTCGGTCATTGCATCAAGCATTTCAGGAATTTCGACGAGGTTTACACTGGCTTCAGTATAAAGAGAGTAGGGGAACTGCCGTTCTTCCTGCCATTGCTTCACAGCAGGAAGTAAACGCATGGCATCTCGTTTGTTCCCGATGAAGTTGTCATCAACGACAAACATCGCGCCCTTCCAACCGAGCTTATAGAGCATCTCAAACTCGGCGAGCATCTGTTCATTGCTCTTGGTACGTGGGACGCGTCCGAACAATTTTGTAATATCGCAAAATTCACAGTTAAAGGGACACCCGCGCGAAAACTGGAGTGCCATTGACCCGTAATCGTTAACATTAATAAGATCGTAACGAGGCGGCGGTGTTTTCGTGATATCCGGTTTCCGAGTCTCCCGATAGACCTCCTTCGCGGCACCACTCTCAAAATCGGTCAGGAAATCTTCAAAGATCTCCTCGACTTCACCAAAAAGAAAATGGTTAATCGTAGCATCCGTTTCCGCCTTGATATTATCATAGTAGGAGGTAGGATGCGGCCCGCCAGCGATAATTGGTACGCCCGCTCGATTACACCGTTCGGCAACTTCATAGAGCGACGCCTTCTGAACAATCATGGTTGAAGTCAGGACAACATCTGCCCACTGAAGATGTTCATCCGTGAGCGGTTCTATATTTATATCAACGACTTTCATGGCGTAATTGTCAGGGAACATTCCAGCAATCGTCAAGAGTCCAAGGGGGGGCATTGATGATTTTTTTCCAAGAAATTCTAAAGCGTACTTAAAGCCCCAATAAGATGGCGGAAACTTCGGATAAACAAATAGTGCATTTGGCATAATATATATCTAACTCCTTAAAAGACGTAAAAAGACGTTGCTTTCAAATCCTATTGCCAAAATTTTTTGAATAAACTGTGAATATAGAGACTCCTATTTTAACGGTTAATATAATACCACATATTCAAATTTTTATCAAATTTTTTCTTCTGCGTTAGGAATACGCAATTTCGGCGGATCTTTGAAGGCTATTTTTCTAAAGAGACAGAAACTTGGATATTATGCCTACACAGAAAGTGCGTTGCCTCTAATACAACGGGCATGCTAAAATATTACAGTGGTTTGATTTCCGTGTTTTCCATATCCCGGATGGAGATGATAGATGTATAGATATCGACTTTCGCAGGTTCTCCTCTTCAACGGTTTGCTGTTCTGTTTTACGATTATCCCCCAAATTGGGTATAATGCTGATATAGTCGCAGAAAAGCCTGCTCCTGAAAAAGAAATAGCGGCGGCACCGCAAGCACACTACCGTATCCGCCAACTTCTTTTTGCTGGAAATAAACATTTGAACGAAAAAAGATTAACGGAATTATTCGAGTGGGAGCAGGCGCGAGCATATTCTCGTGCCGAGATTATAGAAAGGTTTGAACGCATTCTTGATGCCTATCGGGAAGCCGGTTTCGCATTTGCTGAAATGGTTCTTGATATTGAACGGATGTCAGAGCAAACAGATGCTGGCAACGAAGCACAGATGGTTATCTCAATAACAATTGTTGAGGGAAAACAGGTGCGTATCGGTAGAATTTCACTCGTAGGCAATGAACACTTTTCTGAAACTGAAATCAGGGATCAACTCGGTTTACGACAGGGCAAACTCTTTACACCAGCGGGGTTCGAGCAAGGTATAGAACGCGTCCAGAAGCTGTACAGCGAGAAAGGATATCCGAAAATCGAAATCGCTCCGAATAATTTCCAACTTTCGGCAGAGACAGGGACTATTGATTTTCAGTTGGATATTAGCGAAGGGGCACAGGTTCAGATTGGTGAAGTCAAGGTAAGCGGACTGCAGAAGACAAAAACCGAGGTCGTCCTTCGTGAAATCCCTATAAAACCAAATCAACGTTTCGATCAACGCAACATTGATGCGAGTTATCGCCGCCTACGAAATTTAGGATATTTTTACCAAGTTAATCCAAATGTCTTGGAAATTGGAGAGGCAGAGGACAGGATTAACTTTCACGCCCGCGTGACGGAAGCAAAGACGGGACGATTGAGTGGGGTCATCGGATATGCCCCACCCGACTCCGAAGTAGACACAGCCCCACAACTTACGGGTGTCCTTGAAGCCCGTGAAACCAACTTATTAGGAACAGGTAGACAGGCTAACTTTTATTGGAAATCCGGTTTGCTCAAGATTTTTCGGCTCGGTTATTCAGAACCGTGGATATTCGGGAAACCGATAACCATCGGTATAGAATATGGACAATTCAAACAGCGAAGTCCAAATAGGGAACAACTAACGGGCGTTCCATATAACGACCCCGAAACAGTTTCTGAAGAACGATCAGGGAGTGTGAGTGCTACGACGCTTTTTGGTCGCGCCTTTGAAGGTATCATGACACTCGGCTATAAACAGATTGATATACCAGACACAGGGGCACCTTCAACACTCACGCCACCCGTTAATATCCAGACATCAGCCTTTTCCGATCCAAGTGCTGTTATATCAACAGAATCTACGCCGTATAGTGGAACGAAGTACAGTATCGCATTTCGGTTGACACGGGATACACGGGATTATTTTTTGAACCCAACGCGCGGGCGGCGCGATAGCGTTGCTGTTGAAGTATCACGAAGCGATTTCCGATTGCGAAAAGTATGGCTATCTTTACAACAATACTTTCCTACATGGCAGAAACAGACGATTGCAGTTGAACTCCACGGTGCTGCTGCGTGGGGTGTTAACATCCCACCCACTGAACTTTTTTATCTTGGTGGTGCGACAACGCTGCGAGGGTATGATGAAGATTGGTTCTCTGGACCACGGCGTGTATACGCCAACTTGGAATACCGCTTTCTTGTCGGTCCCGATTCCCAGTTGTTTGTTTTTACAGATTTAGGTGCGGTAACCCTGATTGAAACGCCGTCTGTCTTTGACAGGCTCCGCGTCGGTTACGGATTTGGCGCGCGCCTTGAATCTGAGGGTGGCATCTTGCGAGTCAACTACGGACTTGCCGCTGGGGATTCTCTGTTGCGTGGCAAAATCCACGTTAACTTAGGGGCATCTTTTTAGTTCCAGCATTTAATTTGCCAAGTGGCATATTTTGTTATAAAATATATACGAGAAAGAGTATTCAGTGATAGGAGATTTAAGTCAATAACCCAAACCTAAAGGATTGGGCTTGTGCGAAGCGTATACCAAACGTCCACTCTACAAGTTAAACCGTTGACTACAGGCCGCTTCTGTGTGGCGATATTAATAGCACAGTGATGTTTGACAGGTACATCGGTAGAGAAAACCTGTCACTAACTTAATTAAAAGGAGTGGGCATTCCTCCCAAACCTACGAGGATTGGGTATCCTGCCCGAAGATTAAATGACCAAAAACAAGAAGTTACAGAATTGGGTCGAAGAAGCGGCTGCGCTTTGCCAACCTGATTCTATCTATTGGTGTAACGGTTCTCAAGAAGAAAATGATCGGTTGTGTGAGGAATTAGTTCAGCAAGGTACTTTCTTCCGATTGGACCCAGAAAAACGCCCAGGTAGCTACGTCGCTCGTTCCGATCCCGCCGATGTCGCACGTGTTGAAGACAGAACGTTTATTTGTTCAAAAACGCCCCTTGAAGCAGGCCCCACGAACAATTGGCACGACCCCGACGCTATGAAAACGACCCTTAAAGGACTCTTCAAAGGTTGTATGAAGGGTAGAACGATGTACGTTGTACCGTTCAGCATGGGGCCCCTCGGTTCGCCGATCTCACATATCGGCGTTGAAATCAGCGATTCACCGTACGTTGTTGTCAATATGCGGATTATGACACGCATGGGGAGTGATGTTTTAGACATCTTAGGTGAAGATGGAGATTTCGTACCGTGTCTACACTCCGTCGGTATGCCACTCGAATCTGGTCAGGAAGATGTTTCATGGCCCTGCAATCCTGATAATAAATACATCGTACACTTCCCCGAAGAGCGTTCTATCTGGTCATTCGGTAGTGGCTACGGTGGTAATGCCCTGCTCGGTAAAAAATGTTATGCGCTCCGCATCGCCTCTATCATGGCGAAAAATGACGGATGGATGGCAGAACACATGCTCATTTTAGGCTTGACGAGTCCTGAAGGTGAGAAAACGTATATCGCTGCAGCGTTTCCGAGTGCTTGTGGTAAAACGAACCTCGCTATGCTTACACCAACGTTACCGGGTTGGAAGGCAGAGACAATCGGCGACGACATCGCATGGATGAAATTTGGCGAAGATGGACGGCTCTACGCGATTAACCCAGAAGC
The DNA here is from genome assembly GCA_022821495.1 of Candidatus Poribacteria bacterium. Classification (GTDB taxonomy): domain Bacteria; phylum Poribacteria; class WGA-4E; order WGA-4E; family WGA-3G; genus WGA-3G. The sequence continues at coordinate 23,308 of JAJEDN010000074.1, read as the reverse complement.
CGGTTTCTTCGGTGTGGCACCCGGTACGTCAATGGACACTAACCCGAACGCGATGTACACACTTGCATCCAATTCTATTTTCACAAACGCTGCGCTCACAGAAGATGGCGATGTCTGGTGGGAAGAGAAGAGCGAAGAACCCCCCGAAACACTCACAAGTTGGCTCGGTGAAGAGTGGCACCCCGGTGATGAAAAGACAGCTGCACACCCCAACTCACGTTATACAACCCCTGCTTCGCAATGTCCGATCATTGACCCGAACTGGGAAAATCCGAACGGTGTTCCGATCTCAGCGATTCTTTTCGGCGGACGACGTGCCACAACAGTCCCCCTCGTGTTTGAAGCGTTTGATTGGCAACACGGCACCTTTATCGGTTCCATCGCTTCTTCTGAACGCACTGCAGCTGCTGCCGGCACCGTCGGTGAACTCCGACGCGACCCGATGGCGATGCTCCCGTTCTGTGGCTATAATATGGGTGACTACTTCGCGCACTGGCTGGAAATGGGTAAAAGCACGGATGCCAGCAAACTCCCGAAAATCTTCTACGTCAATTGGTTCCGCAAAGATGCCGATGGCGGATGGCTCTGGCCCGGTTTCGGCGACAACAGTCGCGTGCTCAAGTGGATCGTAGACCGTGTCTCTGGCAAGGGAGACGCAGTTGAAACACCGATTGGTTATCTACCTGCATCCGGTGCGGTTGACACCAGCGGATTGGATGTAACGGACGCGCAGATGGAAGAACTCCTGCATGTTGATGTCGAAGAATGGCTCAACGAGATTGCACTGATTCGCGAGCATTACGAACGTTTCGGTGAGAAACTTCCAGAAGCGTTATCGGATGAATTATCGGCATTAGAAACACGTCTGCGTGAGAAGCAATAAGACTGCAGCCTCTAAATATTATAGGGTGAGGTCCCTGTGCCTTGCCCTATAACCCATCTGAAGCAAGTTATTCGTTAACCACATTCTCAAACTATAATTACCCTTTGCAATCAAAAGTAACCTACCCTGAATGCAGCAACGAGGAGCATCAGATAATGAAAACTATCGCTTGTGCCATCATTTCGATTATCTTTTTCTGCGGTATTGTTTCTCAAGGTCCTGCTTTTGACTACCACTGGGAGATAGACGAAACACCAGAAGGATCTGAAAGTGCCACTGTCGTTGAACCTGTAGAAGTAACCCTACTTGACGAACAGATACAAGTTCCATCCCATAGTGCCTCTTTAGCGTTGATGCGAAAGTATTCTGTGCATCTGGGACCCGAATGGGATCCAGGGTATGCCTATAGGTTGCTCCAGACTTTTGAATCCATACCACAAGAAACCAATAATTTTTACGATGCGACAAATCCAAGAGTAGAACTTTCTGTGTGGCGGTTAAGCGACCGTCATATCCAAGATGATATTTCGGTGGAATACCGAGATGGGCAGCGGATTGTCACTATTGCTGAAACAGCGTTTGTATATGCGGATCCGTTGTTAGCCGAAATTGAAGGTGTCCGAGGCAAGTATTTCTCCAAACGCCTCCATCATGCCGTGGTTCGATTTGTAACCGACAATGGCGTAGACAGATACGCGCTTGAACGGATATTGCAGGAACGCTATGCAGTCAGCATAAATATTCCAGATTATACCGAACTCACACGCCACACAACTGGTGAACACGCGGGACGTTTTTCTGAATTCAAAAATGAAGAACTTATTGCACTCGTCTCTATGCTTGAAGAATTTCCCTCTGGAATGCTGAAAACGCCGGGGCTAAAGTATTTGGTCCGGCGTTTAGATGGAACACCACACCCCCTTTATCCGACGGCACCTGCGGTCGCATGGACAAGCGCAGGTTATATTGAATTTATGGAATCCGCGTTTAAGGAACAGGGATTGGATTACATCCATCGCCTAATCCTGCATGAGAAGGCACACTTTCTATGGGCATACCTCTTTGATACGGAGCTCAAACAAGATTGGATTGAACTCGGGGGGTGGTATGAAAACCCTGATGATAAAGACGGTTGGTCAACAACCAAACAGACCGAATTTGTTTCTGCTTATGCTCACGGCATAAATCCAAACGAAGACATGGCTGAAAGCATTAGTTACTATATTGTCACCCCTGATAAGCTGCGTTCACGGTCACCTGCTAAGTATGAATTTATCCAGAACCGCATTATGCACGGCACTCGTTATATCTCTAAAATACGCGAAGATTTAACGTTTGAAGTTTATAATCTATATCCAGATTACGTTTATCCAGGTAAGATAATTGGTTTAAAAGTTGAAGTAATAGGCGAACCTGAAGAGGATAAAATAGTTTTAATTGACTTAAAATTGCACAGTGAAAACGAGTTTGATAAGGCTTATGGGGGTTATGTCAGAATACATAGTGAGAAACCGATTTATGTTGAGACGGGTTTTTATCCTGTTGATGTTAATGGCAATAGAGTCGATTCATCTCATTTACTTCGTAGTTATGAAATAAGAATGTCAAAATTCGCACCAAATGGCTATTGGATTACAGATCAAATCAGTATTTGGGATGCTAATCGGAATGAACGTTATAATGGAATTTCAGACTTTGGATGGCAAATGTATGTAGACAATCCATTAGCTGATTGTGATCCACCAGAATACGTGCCAAATTCACTGAAACTTTCTCTGCGAGAATCAACTGATTCAGAATCATCTAGAGAGGGTGGTGAATACCAAATAGTTACGGTTACATGGTTAGTCGAAGAAGAAAACGGTCTAAAGCATGTTACCGCAAGATTGAACGATGAGGTTCAAGCAACTTATTCCAGGGAGGTTTTTGGGTATGGTTACGAACTTAATCGGAAGGAAAATGGAATAGTAGAAGTATCTGTTGAACTTGAGGTTCCTGATTACCATCAAAGTGGAACGTATGCTGTGAATCATATTAGTATGAGGGATATAGCAGGAAATCCTCGAGATGTATACTTTACCAATTATCAGGGTAGACTGTCCGATAATGATGTACAAATTGACGAGCCACCTGCTACTATTGAAATTCATACACTAACCCCTGATACAACTCCTCCTATGCTCGACTTAAACAATATCACGATTAGGGCAGAACCAACTCATCCGGAAGCACCGAATGGTGAAACAAATGTTTATGTCACATTCAAAATTAAAGATGATATAAGCGGGTATTCAATATCAGATTTATATCTACGTGACCCACTCGGTGTAATACATCGTGAATGGCATTGGATTTCAAATAGAGATTATCATAGACTTTATTTTGATGGAGATCCAACTGTTTACAGAACTTATGAGAAAACAATTCTCTTGCCGGTTGGTAGTGTTCCAGGCACATGGGGGTTGGCTGAGATGAAAATAGTGGATAAGGCGCGTAACACCTTGCGGGCTGACTTTACTGAAATCGTCCGCTTTGAAGTGAACGATGCCCCTATCTATGTCCAATCGGATGTCAATCAAGACGGGACAGTTAACATTCAGGATTTAGTGATCGTTGCGAACGCAATTGGGCATCCGGGTGCTGCGGATGACGAACTAAACGCTGACATCAACGCCGATGGTGCTGTTGACATTTTGGATTTAGTGCAGATCGCCAATGATATCGGAGACGGATCAGCAGCTGCACCTGCGCTTTACACTCCAACTGCCGAACAGGTTCAAAGTTGGTTGGCACAGGTCCGACAAATTGATGACGGTAGCCCAGATTTTCGTCGCGCTATTGGTGTGTTAGAAAACCTCCTACGTGCGGTCCTGCCAGGAACGACTGTGCTGTTGCCGAACTATCCTAACCCGTTTAACCCCGAAACGTGGATACCGTACCAACTGTCAAACACCAGTGATGTCCAGATTACCATTTACGATACGAAAGGTATCGTCGTGCGGACGCTTGACCTTGGGCATCAGGCTGCTGGTTATTACACGCGTAGAAACAGCGCAGCGTATTGGGATGGACGCAACAGTTTAGGTGAACCCGTGGCGAGTGGAGTTTATTTTTACCAATTGCAAGCCGGTAGCGTTTCGCACTTGCGCAAAATGGCTATCCTGAAGTGATTAAGTTGACGTTTCTTGTGGTTACGGGTATACTGTCCACATGCCAGAATTGTAAAGGAGACAAAATATGGATTTGCGAGACTACTTCGATTTTATAGATGACGAAAACATCCGTATTCACGGGCACCGTGTTTATGTAGACAACGTGTTGAGCAATTATCTTTGGGGTGAAGGGCCTGATGAACTCCAGCAGCGCTACCCACAGATGTCAATGGAGAAAATCTACGCCACTATCCTCTACTACCTTGCGAATAAAGAAGAAGTGGATGCCTACATGGCCCGCGTGGAAAAAGGCAGAGAAGAAAGATACCAAGAATGGCTGCAAACCGTAGCATCAAATCCAGAATATATTGAACGGCGCGAACGCATTCTGAGAGCACGTGAAAAATGGACTACCGAAGGAAAAGCATCGCCTTCGGAAACAAGGGGACCGGATGCGGCCACGGTTTCTACTTGATGAAGACATGGACCCTGAGGTCCGGGTACAACTCCAGAAAAAGCAGCCAGAAATAGAAGTGGTGGTTATCGGAGATCCGGGAGTACCCCCGAAGTCTACGCCGGATCCTATTATTTTAGAATGGATTGAGCACAATAGCTACATTCTCGTCACAAATAACCGCAGGACGATGCCTGGACACTTTGGAAATCACCTGAAAACTGGAGGACAGGTGCCCGGAATCCTCATCTTTCGGAAAAAGTACGTGATTCGTCCAATCCTGGAAATGTTAGAAATGATTTGGGCGGCTTCGGATGCCGAAGAATATCGCAATAAGATAGAATATCTTCCCCTATAGAATCGGCAATCTGCCAGAAGCCACGTTTTAATGTTTGAACATAAAGGTGCATCCGTACAGCGTTGCCCGAACAAAAGAGGTGAAACATGGATTTGCGCGACTATTTCGATTTTATTGATGACACCAGCATCCGCATTAAGGGGTACCGCGTTTATATTGATGAAGTGTTGGAAGAACATCTAAAGGGCAAAGCACCTGAAGAGATTTTGTCCAACTTCAAAAACTTACCTTTGGAAAAAATTTATGCAACGCTCCTTTACTATGAGATAAACAAAGTGGATGTAGACGCTTACCTACAACGGGTGAGACAATACCACCAAAAATCAAGTCAAGAGTGGCAGGCAACACAAGGAGCAACATTAGCAATTGTTGAGGAACGGAACCGTTTGAGAAAAGAGCGGGAACGACTGATTGCTGAAGGCAAATTAGACCCTATTTTGGATAGACCTGCATCTTAACTTACTGAGAAAATAGAACCGTTGACTTCTCGCGTAAAATGTAGTATACTTAATATTATATCGATGACCGTCGAGTGCGTCTTGAAGTTCCATTGATGTGCTTTTGGAATAACATGATTAGACGCCCCTAACCGCTATGTATAGCAAGGAGAATATAATTGTCAACAGAACCGTGCTCTTCAAGTCCAGCCGATGCGGCGGACATTATCCACCCTCGTGTTTTACCGTTTATAACCGTTCACCTCGCATGTCTCGCAATTTTCTGGGTAGATGTTCAACCCATCGACTGGATGATATGTGGCGCACTGTACGTTATCCGGATGTTCGGAATCACAGCAGGATTCCATCGATATTTTTCGCATCGCTCATTTAAAACGAGTCGTGTATTTCAATTTGTCTTAGCATTTCTGGGTCAGAGTTCAGCCCAACGCGGTGTATTATGGTGGGCAGCGAAACACCGTTATCACCATAAACACTCCGACACAGAACAAGATGTGCATTCGCCAGTTCAACATGGAATATGGTATGCCCATGTGCTTTGGATTTTCTCTCCCCAAGGACGATCAGTAAATCACAATTTAATTAAGGATTTCCAAAAATATCCTGAACTCGTTTGGCTGGAGAAGTGGGAAAGACTTCCCCCCTTCCTGTTAGGGTTTTCTGTTTGGCTGATTGCGGGTTGGTCCGGACTTATCGTTGGATTCTTCGTGAGTACAGTTCTACTTTTCCACGGCACATTCACGATTAATTCACTTTCACATGTGTTTGGCAAACAGTCGTATGTCACGGGTGATAGTTCTCGGAACAACCTGTTTCTGGCTATCATTACGTTAGGAGAAGGATGGCATAACAATCACCACCACTTTCCAAGTGCTACACCGCAAGGTTTTCACTGGTGGCAAATTGATATTACATACTACATCTTGAAAGTTTTGTCGATTTTTAGGGTCGTTTGGGATCTTCGCTTACCGCCTGTGCATGTGGTAAAAGGGAAAGGTAAACTCTCCTTCACTGTCATTGAAAAAGCCGCCCAGCAGCTGGCGACCAGTTTCTCGATTGAACAAATAGGCAGCTCACTGCTGAGCGCATGGTCACAGACACCAAAGTTAGAAGAGCTTCGCAAACGTGCGCGCATCGGTCATGCAGAAGTCGAAAAATTCCTTAAAGAACTGAAAATCCCCGAGCTACCCGCACAGGTAGATATTAAACATAAAGCACAAAAAATGTTTAAGCATATACCGTCGTTAAATCCGATTGTTGAACGCGCGAATCAAATTATCGTTCAATCTGTTTCAATCTGGTTAGCTCAGGAAGCTTGTGCGAATTCATAATTCAAAATAGTTGTAAGACCCAACTTAGCCACCTAAGACACCACTGCCTCGAGTCCAATGTTTACACTTTGGGTTTGGGGCATTTTGTTTAATATTTGACTGTATCAGCAAAATATGGTATTCTTAATTCCTAATGAGAGTTCGTCTTAAAACACTTCAGCAGCACTTACAACAGTTGATCGTGTCTGCCCTATTTCGTGCTATTGAATACAACGTTTGCCCTATTTTGTGCAGTTAGCCTTTAATATCTCACAGAGAACAGGGTAGCGTGGTATTATCCAAACTGGCACGTAATTTGCTATACAGTTCAGACGAAAGGAGCTGTCCAATGGAACCCGAAGAAAAATATCGTATTGCACCACCCGGATTTACACCTGAACAGTGGAAAACCTTTAATGAAGACGGCATCATCTTCATCGAGGATGCCATCTCCGATGATGATATTCAGACTTATATTGACGCAATAGACCGCGTCGCTGCAACCCAGCCAAAATATAAGCCAGGTGGGTATCTTGGTATGCAAAACATCGTCGAACACGACCCCGTGTTCGCAGACCTTATTGATCACGAGCGCCATGTCGGTTATGCTTATGACCTATTCGGTGAACTCCTCAAACTCCATATAAGCCAATTTTTTCTGCGTCCGCCCGGTGGTAAACAATACAACCAGTGGCACCCGGACGGTGCGCGCGCACTTCCTTATGGTGTCTTTTCACCTAAATTACCACTGCAAATCAAAATCGGATACTGGCTGACGGATCTCCCACGTGAGAAGATGGGTAACCTCGTTGTGTTACCCGGTAGCCATCGCCATCAGTACATGGACGGCTACGATACACACAAGCCTATTCCGGGCGAAATGGTTACTTGTCCGCGTAAAGGCACAATGACAGTGATGCATTCAAGTATCTGGCATCGCGTTGAACCGAATGAGAGCGATGTGGTGCGCTACAATATCTTTGTTGCCTATTGTCCGTCATGGCTTACACCTGCCGATCGGTTCCATTCCTCACCAGAATGGTTGGAGACGCTCAACCGCGAACAGCGTATTATCATGCGGAGTTATAAGAACGCGTATCACAACGCCAAACCGCCTGCGTCCGATTTTCCACTTTTCCTTGAACGCGACACAAGGGTTGAGGCAGATGAAGGCGCGTATTTGGAACATGTCGGGTTGCATCGCCGCAAACGGCAGACAATGCATGAAAGGCTCTCCGAAAACTTGTAGAAGCCAACAAGGTTGATTAAGGTTTCCAAAGTTTGTAGCCTGAAACGAAGAGGAAGGGTTTTTGATAGGGGTGTTTTTGCTTGGGTATTTCTGCGTATTGCTTGGGGTATTGCTTGGGTGTTTCTGCGGATTTCTGCGGATTTCTTCAGTTCTACGGAGTGCCACTTTAATGCATCAACCCCCGTTACCAAACCGCAAGGAAAAGTAGAAAAATGAAAACATTATTCCTTAAAGACATGCGTTACCGCCGAGCGAGGGTTGTGTTAACAGCACTCGGCATCACCGTGTTGATTTCATTGATCCTGCTGTTAGGGGGTATAATGAACGGCATGCGGATCCAAGCGCGTCAATACGTGGAATCCACCGGTGCCGATGTCTGGATCTCTGCGGAAGGATCTGGCGGCGCATTTATCGGGTTTTCCATGGTCGTTGAGGAATACATGGCGTTTCTGAATTCGGGACCGGGCTTAGCTCCCGACTCTGCCTCACCTTTAGTTTTTGCACAAGCGCGTCCGACTGTGCGAGGGAAATCCAGCAAAGCGATCGTTGTTGGTTACAAATTGGGGCAACTCGGCGGTCCGAAACAAGCCGTTGAAGGAAGAATGTTCACTCGAAGCAACTTTGAAGACTATAGACCCGAAGACCCAGTTCCGTACGAGGTGGTCGTTGACGAGAAAATGGGATTGGAAATTGGCGAACAGATCACCCTTAGCAATGAAAAGGTACGGGTTGTTGGAAAAGCGAAGAGCCTCATGTTCGTTTTGGATACGCCTCTGCTTTTTATGGATGTTCGCATTGCGCAGAAGTTACTCCTTGGCAACACCCCACACGTCAATATGATGATCGCTAAAACGGCCGCAAATGAACAACCGCTACAGATCGCTGCGGGTTTAGATGCCTTAGAAACAATTGAAGCGCGTACCTTAAAACAGACACTCACCGACATTATAGCTTACTATGTTGATGAACCGATGAAAGCGGTGCAATTCCTACGGGTAATGTTGTGGTTGGCAGCGGGTATCCTCATCGGTATGATTACTTATGTGACGATGTTAGAAAAGACCCAAGAGATCGGGGTGCTGAAGGCGATCGGCGGCTCAAATGGCTATGTGATGGGCTTACTATTGAAACAGGTTGTTTTGATCTCTGCTGTCGGTGTGGTACTCGGACTCATCCTTTCTTACGTATTCGCGGCGGCAGCCCCGATCTTTGTCGCTATTAACTTTGTTGAATCGATTATCGTCGTGTGTATCAGTTTTGTTGTATGTTGTGGCAGCGGTTATCTGGCAGCGCGGAAAGCCATCGCGGTGGATCCGATGATCGCTTTCCGAGGAGAGATATAATGACAGCAGTAGTAGAGGGAACTGGTTTAACGAAACGATTTGGCACAGGCGATGCAACGGTGGTTGCGGTTGATTCAGTCGATATCCGAATTGAAACGGGTGAACTGGTGATGATTATGGGAGACAGTGGCTGTGGAAAAACAACGCTGATTAGTCTTCTCGGTTGCATTTTAACGCCGGATGCTGGTGAACTCCGAATTGACGGTGAACGGATTGATCCTGTGAATGAAGATTTAAGTGTGATTCGTCACGAAAAGATCGGGTTTGTTTTCCAGTTGTTTCATCTGTTACCCTATCTCACTGCCGTTGAAAATGTGATGGTTGCCATGGACATCGCCAGCACAAAGACCAATGTAGCCGAAAAGCGTGCGACAGAACTTTTGACACAAGTAGGTTTAAGTGAACGCGTCCATCATCGCCCTGCCCAACTCTCTGGCGGCGAAAAACAGCGTGTCTCATTTGCCCGTGCGCTTGCCAATCGTCCGAAGATTATTTTCGCCGATGAACCGACCGCTAACTTAGATAGTCGCCAAAGTGACAATCTAATGAACTTGATTCAAGAACTACGCAGGGAATACCAAACAACGATAGCGATTGTAACGCACCATGAAGGCTTAAAGGAAAACGCCGATCGCATTATCCAGATGAAAGATGGAAGGATTGTTACTACATGAACAGAGAAAGGGTTCTTACACTTTATAGGAGACGCCCCCTCGTTTCAACAATTGGGATATTATTTTTTCTTTTTACCCTACCAACTTCTACGGGTGCCGAAGAAGATCCCGGTTTAGCTGCATTAGAACGACCAGAATTCTTGAGAAGCGGGTTATATGGAGGCGGTCTAACCTTCATTGGTAGAGATCCGTACATTCAGCTTCAAGCACAACCGGATATTCCACTCGGAAAAGTTAATATAGGATTAGACTTGGTTGTGCTTTATAACCCTTATGCCTCAGATGCCGACTCTCAATTCCTCGCCGAAGATGGTGAATCATGGGATAGTCCAAGCACATGGCTAAGACTCATCCGGTACGTGAGTTACGCACACCCCTACGACCCGTTTTACTTCCGTTTAGGGGAATTGGATTACCTCACAATTGGGCACGGCTCAATTATGTCAGGTTATTCTAACTACGACCGGCGCGGTTTACGCGTGAACGTTAGAAAATCCAATAACCGATACGGCGTTGAAACGATGCTAAATGACCTTGGTAACCCCTTAATTTTCGGAGGGCGGCTATTTTATCGTCCGTTTCTACGTCGAGAAAATAATAACTTTTTCACACGGCTCGAACTCGGAACCACCTATCTCACCGATATTGATCCAAATCCACAAGAAGATGGAGAAGAGCCGTTGATTGCCTTAGGTGTAGACGCAGGATTTCCAATTATTGAGAGAAGTACCTTTCGGCTTGATCTCTATAACGATCTCGCTGTGCTTAACACTGCATCCGAGGCACCGGGGGTAGTGCCTGAAGAACCTTTAGAAACTGAATCAACCGATCAGGAACCGACCAGACGATTGGAAAGTGATCCGATAGGCGGAGCGGCTACACCAACCACAGAGTTCGCATGGGGTAACGCTGTCGGCATCGGATTTGCCCTCCCTAAAGTCAGTTTCAAATTTGAGTACCGCATCCTTGAGGCAGAATATATCCCCTCTGTCTTTGATTATACATACGAATCTGCGAAGTTGCTATCCCCCGAACCCGATATGTACGATTTCTTGGATATCGAAACGAACAGTCAACAAAGACGAGGTTTCTTTTCACAATTTATCTGGAAGCCAGGGGAACATCTTCACTTATTTGGGACCTTTGAAGACTACGACAATAGTTCTCCCAAACTCTATATGGCAGCAGCAGCATCTGAGTTGCTTCCGCGCTTCAGGATTCAAGGGTTCTATACAAAACGTGATATCGGTGAAGGAGATGAGGCGAATTTCTTTGGCGATCTGTTTAATCTGAATGAAAAGTCTGCACTCGGTTTACAGATTGGCTATGCAATCTATCCGCCGGTTGAAACGATTATTACCCGTGAGTACCGGTTCCGCCGTGTTGGAACAGCAGAAGGTGGCTCCCAATTTGAAGCGATTCATAAAACTTCGTTTACGGTAGGCATTAGGACGGATTTTTAGAACTATCGGGACTTATGCAGCTGCCTCACTGGCGAGGTTTGAACTGTTTCTCACTCTGTGTTGTCTCCTATTTCCGCTTCAACGAGATTCTTTAGACGCTTCCCTCTCGCTTTAACCGAAATGACCGTGCCTTCCCGATCCATCAAAAATTGGGCAGGAATGCCGCGGACACCATACTGTTGCGCTAACGACGTATCCCGCACTTCCCCGTCAAACACTTGTCGCCACGGTAACCGATTCTCTTTGAGAAATGTGCGCAACGCTGCTTCGTTAGTATCGAGGCTTATCCCGATAATCTCAAAACCTTTGTCGTGGTATTTTTCGTATACTTCCTTGATATTCGGTAGCTCCGTTATACATGGACCGCACCACGTTGCCCAGAAGTCAAGCAAAACAAGTTTGCCGCGGTAATCTGCAAGTGAAACGGGGTTACCATCCAAGTCAACAACCGGTGAAAACTCAGGTAACACCTGTCCTTCCCAAGCAAGCGTGGGGTCTGCCTTCACTCGATACCCACGGGCTAAATCAGAGTTCCCCAATTTGCCATGAATATTAGCCAGTGAACTTAAAGCAGTTCTATCGTTTGGATTTTCCTTCAACCGTTCCTCATAATATGGCTGTACTTTCTTGAAAACCGCTTGCGCCGCCTCAAGATCTCCCATCGCTTCATGAATATGGGCAATTATGTTAAAGACACCTGAGTCGGGTTCTATGATTAATATAAGTTCTTTTCACGACTTGACCTCAACTTTGATCTCCTCGTCCTCAACGATCAACGGATAGGTTTTGATGCAGAGGCGCGGATCGGTTTGGCATTCTCCAGTTTTTGTATCGTACGCATAACCGTGAACAGGACACACAACAATACCGTTTCGGATTCTTCCCCTACCGAGTGAACCCATAGCGTGCGGGCAGGTGTTGTCAACAGCACAAAATGTGCCATTTTCATTGAGGATAGCGATTCGCTTTCCATTGACAGTAAACGTCTTTCCGCGCCCTTCTCGTATCGCTGACGTTTTCGTGACCGCTGTATAATTTGACATTTTTACTCCTTGACACCTCCTAAAGTAATCCCTTGCACAAACTCACGTTGCATCGCGAGAAATAGAATAACAATCGGCATTAGCGACAGCAGGGTTCCCGCCATCAGCATGCCGTAATCTTGACGATAGATACCGACAAGGTTTGCTAAGCCGATCGGCAGCGTATATTTCGCCTCATCGCGCAAAATGATGAGGGGCCAGAGATAACCGTTCCATGAACCTAAAAACGAATAAATGGTCAAAGCACCGAGTGCTGGTTTGATAATAGGTAACACAATCCGATAATAAATGCCGAATTCGGAACAACCGTCGATACGCGCAGCATCTATGAGTTCCGATGGAATCGTGACGATAAATTGGCGCATCAGAAATACACCGAACGCTCCGACTGAAAATGGAATGATAATCGCTTTATAACTATTGAGCCATCCCATATCGTACATCAGTCCAAACAAGGGGACAAGCAGGACCTGAAAGGGAACCATCATAGAGGCAAGGAGAATACCGAACAGGATTTTCTGACCCCGGAATTGATACTTGGCAAACGCATAACCGCCGAGAGAACAGAAAAACAGTGTAAGCAGTGTTGACGCAGTGGCGATGAAAACGCTATTGATAAAGTAGCGATTATACGGGACTGTCTTCCACAGGTTCCGATAGTTTGAGGTTAACTTATCCCACACGATGGACAGATAGGCTGGCTGGTGGATTTTCAATTGTAGGAGCAATTGATTTCCATCAGTTGCTTCTGGGGTATGGAAGGCTGGAAGATTGGAAGACTTGGAGTTGTTCGGTTCTTCCGTACTAAGTTGCGGATTGTTATTTTGCTGCATCACAATGTGTGACGATTCTAATTCACCCGGGATGCCGTGAAGTCGCCAGACGGCATCTTTCCATAACGAACTCTCCAAGACAAAAGGTTGTGTCGGTTGATACGTAACACCGTTGGAGGCAGTGTTCGGAGTCCCTGCGGGCTGCAGGACAGATACGGTTAAAGAGAGGCGGTGGTATGAGGCATCTCCACGGATAGGTAGCATGATACGCCGGATCTGATCAATCGGGACGGGAGTGGGGATAGTGGTTGCTATATGAAGGGTGTCCGTGTCTTGGAAATCGTAAGATAGACTTGCAACGGTCTGCGTATCCACAGACGGACGAATGCGAACGTCTGTTTCTTGCAGCGTTTCCCATTCCACACTTTCAATAGGTGTGCGATTGAAATCAAGGTCCTCTATCTGAAGTGTCCCAAAAGCGATCTCACGATACACCGAACTCCAGATTGAATCGACCGCCTCTGGAATAATGGTGTCTTGTACTGCAGCAATGATAGATGTTTCTGTTCCACGCCATATCTCATCAGGCAAGGCTGTCACCAATTGTTGCCATAAGCCCTCTATCATTTCCGTCCTTAATTGCTGGGAAGGAACGTAATTGGCGAGTTGTGTGTTAGCTGCGATACGCGCCTCTGCTTTTGTCCAGATCGCCTGCGTGAGTTCGGGGTGTAATGCTGTCCATACGGTTTCATCTACCCTCTCAGGTTTCTCAATCTTCGGATAGGCACCTTCAACAATATAAGGAGATGTCGCGACGCGCGGTGGGAAGCTGGGGAGCCATTGAATGGGAACCGCAAAAATCTCATTTGCGGTTTTAAAAGAGGAGGTCAACAACCACAACAGCGGTATCATCGTGCAGAAAGCTGCAGCGACTAAAAGGAGGTAACCGACACCTCTAAACATTTTTATCTCTGCCCGTTGATCTTTCCTATTCTGGTTCATCCTGTAGTCCTAACTCGGATAATTCTACGGTGCGTGCCCGTTGAATATCATCCTGATATTTGAAAACACAGCCGAGAGTTTCAGCGACGACATCTGCGTCAAGTTGTCCCTTACCGAGTGCGATGAGAGCCAATGCCCAGTCCAGTGTTTCAGCGACCCCCGGCTTTTTATAGTAATCCCCCTGCCGCCAGAGTTGCATGATTTGGCATAACTGCTGCGCGAGGTGTTCGTCAATCTGCGGGAGTTTCGTCTGCACAATCGCCAATTCTTTTTCCATAGTCGGGTAATCAATCCATTGATAGAGGCAACGGCGTTTGAGTGCTTCGTGGACCTCTCGTGTACGGTTTGAAGTGAGTACTACGTACGGAATATGTTTCGCTTGGATGGTGCCGATTTCGGGGATGGTAATCTGGAAATCGGATAGGATTTCAAGGAGAAATGCCTCAAATTCGCTATCGCTGCGGTCAACCTCGTCGATGAGCAAAACAGGAGGGACGTCGCCATCACTCTGGATAGCCTCTAATAACGGGCGTTTCAGCAAAAACGTCTCGCTAAAGAGGTCTGTGCCGATCTGTTCTTTATCGCGTCCCTGTGCTTCATCAATTCGGAGTTGTAAAATTTGGCGTGTATAGTTCCATTCGTACAATGCGCTGTTTGCATCCAAACCTTCATAACACTGCAATCGAATGAGTTTCGCACCTGTAGAATCTGCAAGTACTTTAGCAATCTCTGTTTTACCGACCCCCGGTTCACCTTCAAGAAAAATAGGCTTTTTCAGGTGGTGCGCGAGATAGAGGGTTGTCGCTAAACCCTTATCTGCGATATATGCGTGTTTCTCACAGGCATTTTGAACATTTTCTATGGATTTAAACATTTTTTAAATAATTGGCCTCCGCGCTGCCCTCCACTTCGTTTCGGGCAGGTCTCCGATCTGTTCCAACACACTCGGAACCTGTGAGGTTAGAAAACCCCGTTCTTCCTGTTCACACATTAAATTGGCAATATTATACCATTTCTGAAAATAAAAATCGCATATATGACTTTTCTGAGGACAGGCAGGGTAGCAGAAACTAAAAGTTTCCTGATTTTGGACTGGTTCTGCTGAATTCACGTTACTCAAACAATTGCACTACAGAACAGGTAAATCCTGGCACGATCTCTTCGCCTGTCAACGTGGCTTCGCGTGTAAGGGTCTCAATGTCGGTTTCAGAACGATATACTGTCACCGTTTTAGAGACAGCGTCAAGGACCCAAACGAGATGGGTACCGGCATTCAGATAGTCCAATGCCTTCTGGGTAACACGCGAATGAACATCTGATGGCGATATGACCTCAATTGCCAGATCGGGGGGGATCGGGAACGTTTCATCTTCGTCAACATCGAGGCGGGCGGTTGAAACGAAAGCCACATCGGGCTTCATCATGCGGTCGCCAACCTGAAATATCGTTTCTGCGGTATACAATTCCCCCAACCCGTTTTCGTAGACATGTGAGGACAGATGCCATATAACCTTTGCGCTGATCTTACCGTGTCTTCTCGTCGCTGGTGACATCGGTATTAATTCTCCTTTCGCGTATTCATAGCCTGGAACATCGTTCTCAAGAAATTCTTCCGCTGTCATTGTCGTGGGGATCGGCAGGTACCTTTCTGCGGGTGTTTTCAGGACTAATTTGCCGTCAATGTATTCATAGCCTGGGACATCGTTCTCAAGAAATTCTTCCAACGTCACGGTGGTCGGTATTGATTCGGGAATTTCTGGTGCGTCTTTGCGAGGCTCTCTCATATTTATTCCTCCTTTAGGGCACGTTCATAATCTTCGCGGTAATCGATATCCCGCAGCACGGCATCTGTATCTACGGTGACATAGTGAATATCGTGGCTATACTTTTTAAAGAGTGCTCGCACGCCGTCGCTTTCTGGAGTTAATGCCAGAATATCACTGGCATATCTCTCGTCAAAGATGGCAGGATGGCCACGCTTATAATTATAACTCGGTAAGGCAATTCCTTTTTCCGTTTGCTGGTATGCATCAACAACTTGATCAATCAGCGCGGATGTGATGAAGGGTTGATCGACAAGCATGAGTGCGAATGCGTCGCTTGCTTCAAGTGTCCGAATACCCATTTGCGCTGAGGTTAACATACCGTCGCGGTAATCAGGGTTAAAAACGGTTTTGATAGCACGCGTTCCCAACTGTTTTTGAATCGCCTCAGCGCGGTGCCCAACGATGACGATAACCTCATCGAACTTGGCATCGAGCATATTGTCCACCACGGTTTCAACGATAGTGCTTTCGCCGAAAGGGAGTAGCTGCTTCGGTTCTCCCATCCGAGTGGAGAGCCCAGCCGCGAGGAGGATTCCCGATATGAAATCTGACGGCGTTTGCGTCATAGTCTAATACCGAATGCCGAAAGTCTTATATTCCCCTGTGAAAGGACGCTCGTCAACATCAAGCGAATCGACTCTGGCAAAGCGCGGTCCCTTCTTTAGCAAAGCGATTAACGCGTCCAACTGTGACTTATCACCCTCTGCGATGACTTCAACCTTCCCGTTTGGTAAATTCTTAGCGTAGCCGTTGATACCGAGCTGCCTCGCATTCATCTGTGTGAAATTGCGGAATCCTACGCCTTGGACCTTTCCACTGATTAGCACAAACAGTTGCATTTTTCGGTTAACCTCAATCGTGAGTGTAACGGGTGTCCCAAGTTTTGGCAGCAAGGTATCGTTCTTTTTATAGATGTTTTCCTCGTCTGATTCAGGGAGCGGATTCTGGAAGAGCGCGCTTGCATCAAACCGTCGTAAAGCGACAAGGTCATTACTCATAAACGCTTGTGGCATCATCGCATCTTCATCGTCACTATCCAAATCTGCCACGACGCGTGAACCGGAATAGATCCAAGCAACCTGTTGCATCGGTTTTTGGGTTTTCACATTGAAAACGAGTTCTTCAGCACGGACTTTTTTCGTTTTATCGCCATCCTCCCATTCGGCATAGATAATAAACTCCGTCCCCGTTGGTGCTATCGGTTCATCCTTTTCTTCGTCGTAACCGGGCGGTGTGCCAACCGCAACATCGAGTTTTCCAAACGCATCGTAAAGTTCCTGTGCAGTCGCATTGACGACGATAATGCTCTCGTATTCCTTACCGTTGCGTCCACAAACAAGGTATTCAACAGCTCCCTTTAGGTGTGCCTCGTATTCACCGAGCGCTTCAGAAATCTTACCTTTTAGAACGAGTTTTTTCTGTTTTTCCATGACTTGGAGATGTCCATCTGCCCACGCAATATTCGATAGTGCGATCAGAGATATACCGATATAGATTATTATTTTTACCTGCCAAGTGCAAGCTTTCACTTCTTTCATGAGCCCCTCCTTTTTTGCTATCTATCAGCAACTGACAAATTGTTGTGCCTGCTGCTGAGACTTTATTCTCCACACACTCTTATAACTGACTGCCAATGGCTAACGGCTAATGGCTACTAAAAAGTATACCGCAATCCATTAAAAATTTCCACATCATGTTTGCGGATGCCGGTTGGTGGTTCACTATCGTATCGGAAATTTATCCGAAGTGGGAACGCTAATTTCGTTGTCAGGCGAAATGTGAGGCTTCCCTGAAAAAGGATGCGGTAGTCTCCAAAACGTCGCAGATAGATTTGATAGTATCCGGTCGCGCTCGTTGTAATCCGTTCATCTAATTGTCCCGTCCAATTGATATAGTTGGTTGACCGAATGACATGGGTTGTGATTTCACCAACGTCTGTGTCATTAATGCGTTCGTGTTCCCACATCGCACCGATACCGAGATAGAGATTAAATCTGGAACTCGGCGGATGTAAGGCGAACCGGATCCCGCCGCCCGCTAAATTCCGATCACTCAGGAGAATGGATTCGTTGAATTGTTTTTGGATGAAGGACTCGTAAAGGACGTGCTGCGTCAAGCTTCGGATGATTCGCGCGTGTGCCATGCCCTTATTAATAAAGAAATCACCACTTTTCCGACCTTGTTGGAGGCTGCCGAAAACGAAGCCGTGATAGGTTTTTGATAGGTAATCTGAGCGGAACCGTGTCCGCGTAGTAAACAGATCTGTATTGCCAGCACGATAACTCAAATCCAAGTTAATGCTGTTATACCAACCCGGCTCCAACTTCATCTGTCGCATCGTTTCACCTGTGAAGATATTCACCTGTGCCACAAGCGGAGTAGAAAAAAGAAAAAAGAAAACAAGACAAACACCGACGATCTGTCTGTGTTTACCCTGATTTAGAAAATGCTTTGGACAAAATCTTTGTGTGATGCTAAAATCGCTAAAGGAGAAATGAAACACAAGACGCTCTCTATGGAAGGTAGAAATGCAACGAATTCTTATAGACACGGATCCCGGAGTGGACGACGCTTTTGCAATCCTTCTCGCGATGCGGTCACCTGAATTGCACGTAGAGGCAATAACGACCGTCTGTGGGAACGTACCCGTCGCGCAAGCCACACAAAATCTGTTAACAATTTTAGGCGTGCTTGATCTGGATGAATTTCCAGTAATTGCGGAAGGCGAAGCAGAACCGCTTGTCAAGCCACTCGTGCTGGCGACCCATGTTCACGGGGACGATGGATTAGGCAACGTGAGTCAATTGCAAAATACTGATAACAGCCCACTTTATCCTCAGGCAAATACCGCTATTTCATCGGCATCGGGGGGTGACCTTATTCTTGAGATGGCAACGCGCTATCCAGATGAACTCACGATTATCGCCCTCGGTCCGCTAACGAATATCGCGAAGGCAATCCGTAAAGATGCCGAGAAGATGCGGCGACTCCAGAAGATCGTCTTGATGGGCGGCGCGTTCGAGGGATACGGTAATGTCACAACGACCGCAGAATTTAACATCTTTGTTGACCCGCATGCAGCCCACGAAGTTTTCCAATTCGATGTGCCTATCCATATCGTGCCGCTTGATGCGACACACCAAGTTATCTTAACTGGCGAACGCTTGTACGCTGAAATTGATAAACGAGAAACCCCAATCTCCCGCTTCCTCAAGGATGCTACACGAGCCTGCATGGAATTTTACCGCGAACACGTTGGGTTTTGGGGTTTTCATATTCACGACGCGCTTCCGATTGGGACCCTTACCCATCCAGATTACTTTGAAAGCGTGCCTGTGCATGTGCAGGTTGAAACCGAAGGCACCTTGACGAGTGGTATGACGGTCGCCGATCTGCGTCCTGAACGCCAACATCGTAATCCAAACGCACAGGTCTGTATTAAGGTAGCGGTGGAAGCGTTTCTGGACTGCTTTTTCGAGCGACTTCAGTAAAACAGGACTACTTTATCGTGCTGGCAGAAAGGCGTGGGAACTTGTAATTTGTGCTGAAAGTGTTCCCTTCAAACATCGCGCCTTGATTCATTTCACCCCGGACTAACGCCGCCGCACCATCCGTTTGGAAGCAGTTATTGTAGAAACGAATGTCACGAATCCCTTTGCTCGGATAATCTACAGCAGCCGGACTTCCATCGGTAGATCGTGTTGTGCAAATTGTATTCGCGTAGATAGTTGTGTCCGTGATGCCGCCATTCGCACCTGTGGACCAGAGGTGAATGCCGCCATAACGATTCCGTCTACCATCGTTCACGCTCAGGTTATAGCGGAGAAGGTTACCATGAAACGGACGCGCCCCTTCAAATTGTGCCAGCAGATACCCGGCACCGTCATTGTCATGGGAATAATTATACTGAACAAGCGAATTCGTCACACCGCCATCCAAGTCGAATCCGCCGCCGTCTTTGCTGCTGGCAGTTCGGTTGTGATGGGATTCGTTGAACTGAATCACAACACGGTTGGCATCCCAAACCCATATCCCGACGGGGCCGCCACCTTCGTAATCGTTCAAACTCCCGTTTTCGTAGGCGCGACAACGCTCAATAATTGCGCCATCCACTTGTGCAAGGACGATACCATTTCCCGAATGACTGTCCTTGCCGGGGATACCCGTGTTCCTGTAAGTACTACAATTGCCAATATAAAAATCAGCATGTGCGTAACCAACCTGCTCAGGATTCCAAGCCCCGATACAACTAATTCCCGCGCCGCCGTTGTCGTGGCTTGTGGTATTCGTAATTTTGATGTCCCGAAACCCGCTCCAACTGCCATCTGTCGGCTGCGCCGTAAGGCAGATTCCAGCATGCTTGAAACCGCTAACATCCACCCGATGCACCCGAATGTTTGCGAATGTGACATTTCCGGGTAGCGTGTTGCTAAATAAAACGCCAGACCCCGTATTTTTTGCTGCTCCCGCCCCGACAAAATTGAGATTGGTGAGGTACACACCGCCCGTATTTTCCGCTATGAAACCGGTCCCAGTGCCTGCATCAATTGTCGCCCTATCTGAACCGTAAGAACTAATTGTTACGGCGCAGGATGCCAAATCACTGCTTTGATTGACCTTAGCAAGACTGAGATTTCCAAGGAAGGTCTGATTCGCTTGAAACCTGACCGAATCTCCCGGTAACAATTGGGCAGCATTCACACGTTCAATACTGCGCCACGGCTGGTTTTCAGACAAACCGGTGTTTGAATCGTTCCCGAATAAACTGACGTAGTAATCCATTAAAAGAGTTTAAAATACATTCACGCCACCGAGCGGGTGCCCCGGAATATAGCGGAGTTCGCGATACGGATCGTTTTGGAGCATCAGTGGCACTTCCAATTTGGGGAGTTTTAGTTCAACGAATGTAACACGCTGCTTGGCGGTTAATTCCGCCAATATTTCCTGAATTATCTCTTTAATTTCGTCAAGGTATATGTCGCGCTGTCTGAGGAATTTCCGTGCTTCTTCCCGAAATCGGATGAGTTCCCGTCGTGTACGAGTGTCAGTAAATCTGTCTTCATATCGACCGTATTGCCGTTGCGTCATACCAGCTCGAAATATCTGATAATCCGCCTCTAACTGTTTTTTCTCAAACTCGTAATCTTCAACGATGTCCCGTATGAGGTTCAGTTTTGGATGTATTGTTTTTTGCTGTGTAGTTGTGAGTTGCAAAGCAGCTGAGCTTTTAGAAACATCAACCAGCTTAAGCCCTCCGCATGCTTGTAAAAAACAACAGAGGAGTGAAATGAGGAGCAACCGTATTATGTTTCCCATGACCAATTCTCCATAGGGTTTACGCATACTCCTTTGCTGGCGAGGTTTAAAACCTCGCCAGCAGTGCGTAATACTTATTAGACGATAGCAGGTTTAGGAAGCACTTCCGTCGGGCCATGTTTCCATCATCTCCGTCCACTGCGCTGGACCACAACCGTCCAAATCGTATAACTCTCCATATTTTGAGTGTAGATAGGCGATATAGGGTTTAATAGAGAGCGGGCTTCCAGTTGCGCGTTCGATAATTTCGGGGGCAGTATATTTCGATCCGTGCTGGTAAAGATTCTCTTTCAACCAATTGTGCAGGGTACTAAACTTGCCTTCCCTCCTAATTTCAGTAGGGATTTCAGGATGTGCCTTGAAAGCAGAGGCATAAAATTGCGCGCCTAAAATGTTGCCGAGCGTATAACCTTGAAATGCGCCGCCAATCAACCCAAAATACCAGTGAACATCTTGTAAAACCCCGTCTTTATCGTCCGGTGGCGCGATGCCGAAATCGGCTTCAAACCGCTCACGCCATACCTCCGGTAAGTCTCGAATTTCCAAGTTCCCTTCGAGCATAGCCAACTCAAGATCGAAACGCAACATGACGTGTAAATTGTAGGTTACCTCATCGGCGTTCGTACGGATAAGGGAGCGTTCCACTTTGTTGATTGCCCGATTGAATGTATCTTTGGATACAGAACCGAGCTGCTCAGAAAAGACGCTTTGAAGTTTCGGATAGAAGTGATACCAAAACCCTCGGCTGCGGCCGACCAAATTCTCCCAAAGCCTCGACTGACTCTCATGAACACCGGAGGATGTGCCACGAGCGAGCGGTGTCCCTTCATAATCCGGACAGATACCTTGTTCATAAAGGGCATGCCCAGTCTCATGCAAGGTGCTGAAGAGTGCATCGCCGAGGAAATTTTCCTTTGTCCGGGTTGTAATCCTCACGTCCCCGAGTGAGAACTTCGTCATAAATGGGTGGTGGGTCTTATCCTGCCGTCCTCGATGCATGTCATAGCCGAACTGCTCGGCAACTTCTAAGCCGAACGCAAGTTGTTTTTCTTCGGGGAAATGTTGGTGCAAGCACGAATCGTCAGCGGGTTCCTGTGATGTGATCGCGGAAACAAGCGGAACGAGCTCCTGGCGCAATTCGGCAAAGACACGGCTAACATCCTCGGCTTTCATCCCGTAATCGCTTGATTCAATATGCGGATCCGCGATGTGATCATAGCCCGGAAAGAAATTAGCAGCCTGCCTGCTATATTCGAGCGTTTTTTCGAGGTAGGGGCGTACGCGTTCAAAGTCGTTTGCCGGACGTGCTTCAGTCCATACTTGATAGGATTCAGAAGTGTGGTTCGCCACTTCCGCTGTGAATTTTGCTGGTATTTTAATGGCGCGTTCATACTTTCGCCGCGCGACACGGAGGAGCCCAGCTGCATCAGAGTCATAGTCGAGGCTCTTTTCGTAAGCCTCAAGGGCATCAAGCAATTTTCCGATGGTGGGATCTGTAAATTTCTCGTGCGCCAATCGTCCGAGTGTCGCAGTTTGACGTGCCCGTGCGGCAGCACCGCCGGGAGGCATGTATGTAGATTGATCCCAATAGAGCAGTCCAGCAGCGGACGATATATCATTCACCTCAAGTAGACGGTTTTTGAGTTCTTGAAACTTGGTTTCCACAATATTACTCCTGTTTTTTTATAGAGGTTGTGTATTAGCAGCCATCAGAATAGTTATCAGTTAATCTGAATCTCGAATTTTAGCGTTGTGATTCAGAGATATCTTGCCCAAATTTACTACAATCCGACTTAAAAATCAAACCAATTTTGGACTTGCCCCAGCTACGCGAGAAATTATTTTTTATTTTTCCGCTTAATTTTATACTAAAGTTTGGACGATATTGTAAAGTTTATGCTGCCTTGTCGAAAGGCAGTGTCGTATCGGGTTGAAAATCGGTGCTAATATTCTGTGAGTTTGTTTTTCGCTTGAACTTGGCAGAAAATGATGCCACCGCCATTT
>JAJEDN010000101.1 GCA_022821495.1 Candidatus Poribacteria bacterium | reverse complement strand
GGCTATGCGAAACGCAGCTATCTCTGTTTTGCGATTTACTGGACATACAAAAATCACTGACGCACTCCAATATCTCGCAGCTCAACCTAAACTCGCAGTTAACCTCATAAAATGAAAAATCGTACAATTGAATGACCCTGACGTGTTCCACTTTTATATCTTCTTGTTAGCACCAGTGTTCTATCCATTTTGAATTTTAGGATCGGTTCGTAGCCGTGTGATAATCGCACTGCCTCACAGTGAGAGCAACGGGCAATAATGCACTTCGCATGAATCAACGGTATGAATGCCTTATGGCATTCCCCGGGGCGAGTACGCCGCAGAATTGCCCTACTACAAACAAAATCGCCTATAATGTGAAACTTGACAAAGTACCAGACTTAGCCATTGGGTTTACAGCACGCGCAACGCTTCAAATAAAACCAACTGTTGACGATAATCCGTTGGGAGGGACCGGATTTCTTGGTATCCCTCAAAGAAAATTGTCTGTTCATCTTCACTAAAATGCCGTGAAAGTGTCAGAATATCTGAGAGATAATAACCGAACCCGAACTCCATCACGTCAACTGGACAGGGCTGTCCGTCCGAGATAATGATATTGTGCGGTTCCAGATCCGAGTGAATCAATCCAAAAACGTCTCGTCCTTCACCGTGTTCTGTAACAAACTGTGAGAAGCGCGAAGAAAGTGCGGACAGTTTTGCAAACTCCTCCGTTGAAACGTCTATATCAGCGCCAAGGGCATCTTCAACTTTCGAGGTGATCCAGTCTATGCCGTACCGTGGACGGGTGAACCCGTCTGGTAATTCTAAAGTTTGCGATACATGGTGCATGCGCCCCACCATGATGCCAAGATTCCGAATCAGTTCTGGCGTTTTTTCTGCTGCAGCGCGTGAGTGAAGCGTCTCGCCGGGAATCCAATCGTATACAGTCGCATAGCGGAGTGGTAGGTCGTTTGGAGAGATAGATTGGATCATTTCACCATCGCGTCCGGATACAGGCGAGAGAGTCTTGACTCGCCCTTTTTCCCAAAGCGCATTTAACCAATAGATTTTAGATCGAATTTCATGGATAGAGGTCTCAACGCGATGGATTCTCAGTGTGAACCGAGCATCCTCAGTATCTAAGAAAAATAACATATTCGCAACATCAAATCCAATACCACTAATTCGGAATGAAACGTCATTGAATTCATACAACATAACAGCTGCTTTTGCATAGTGCCAATCGGTGACAAGGTATTGTAAGATATTTTTGTTATAAACTATCAAAATACCACTGTCACAAGCGTGTCGTGTTGATTCGGATACAAATGTTCGCTGTTCATCGTTGAGTGAATTCAAGAAAGCAACGATGGCAGGGTCAATCTGTGGGTGTGGTTCGGAGATTGCTTCAAGCCAATACTGTCTACATTTATCGTGACAATCGATTCGGTAGACGGGTAAAGAGGGATCGCGATACCAATCCGGTGAATTTTCGATAGCGTATTCAACTTGGGTCCCACAAAACGGGCACGACATTTTCTCTGCCATGGAGGTGCTTCTCCTGTAATTTATTGAAGAGTTACAGTAAAACCTATAATTAATAAAACCTATAATTAATTTGAGCACATGCAAACAGTATGAATGCTTGTTATAGGCATTCATACTGGCACAACCTAACAGGTTATGCTACAAAGATGTCTATTTATTTTTGGGATTCACTATAAAATCCGTTAGCGGATATGTTATCATAGATCTGAAGGTAGGTCTATAGAAAACAGAGAGTCCTTAACTCAAAGTATATACACTATTCGCTGGGTTTTATGGTATAATTTTACTTACAGAAAGCGGACAAATCGAGCAACACGGATACAATCCGCCTCCCTTTTACTATTCGTAAAAAAATAGAATTTTCAACCTCCTTTACATGTTCCCGTATCCATCGGCGAAGCTCACAATCAAGAGTTGACGGAATTGTGAGACTTTTTCATTTGAAGTAGCATCATTAGTAATTATGGGCACAAATGATGAACACTCCTTTCTCAGAGGTATCCGATGAAAAACGATGATGCGAAGCTCATCCAACGCGTCCTCGCGGGTGATGATACTGCGTTCTCCACACTTGTGAAAAGACACCAGAAACCGGTGCACGCGCTGGCGTGGCGGAAAACTGGAGATTTTCATGTCGCCGAAGAGATTACGCAAGACACTTTTCTAAAAGCGTATCAGAACCTTTCCACGCTCAAGGAACCGCAGAAGTTCGCAGGTTGGCTCTATGTGATAGCGGCGAACTACTGCAAGATGTGGAAGCGTAAGAAACGTTTGTCAACACAGTCATTGGAAAACACAAGCAGCGCAGAATTAGAAAAAGCGACGTATTCTGGATATGTCATTGCGGAAAACGAACGGATAACCGCAGAAGCGCAGCGCGAAGTCGTCAAGCAGCTGCTTGCCAAACTTCAGGAGAGTGACCGGATCGTCATCACGCTCTACTATCTTGGGGGAATGACCTACGAAGAGATAAGTGAGTTCTTGGGTGTATCGGTAAGTGCGATTAAGAATCGTCTCTACCGGGCACGGCGACGATTAAAAAAGGAGGAGCCGATGATACGAGAGGCTTTAGGCAATTTTCAGATCACACCGAATCTGACAGAGAATATCATGCGTGAAATTTCGCGTCTGAAACCAGTCGCACCACCGAACAGTAAACCGTTGGTGCCGTGGGTGCTCGCTGCGTCTACGTTGGCAGTTGTATTTTTAATGTTAGGTGTTGGTAGTCAATACTTGTCGCGTTTCCAAAAGCCGTATAGTTTCGATGCTGCATCAGAGATGACGGTGGAATTGATTGAGGCACCTATTGTGCTAAACCTCGAATCCAAGCCGGATATTCGGAGGCAGTTGGGAAATATCAAGACATCAAGCAAAAGTGATACTGGCAACCGGCAGCCTAACGATGTTTCGGCATCGGTTACAGACGCAGAACCAAAGGAAACAGATGTAGACTATTCGCAATGGCAGCTTCCTGAAGATGCCAAATTTCGACTCGGAAAAGGCAAGTTACAGGACATCAAATATACACCAGATGGTAACCGCATAGCAGTTGCAACAGATATCGGCATTTGGATATACGACGCGCAGACAGGAAAGGAACTTACGCTCCTGACAGGGCATACGCGTAGGGTTACCTCACTGAGTTTCCCCGCAGATGGACGCTTCCTCGCGAGTGGTAGCAGTGATGGAACAGTCCGGTTGTGGGATATAGATACTGGTAAACAGACCGCTGTTTTCGCTGGACATCAGGCTGGAATCGAAGCTATCGCAGTGTCACCGGATGGAAAAACTGTCGTCAGTGGCGACCACTGGAAAGGCGCGCTGATTCTCTGGGATACAGAGACCGGCGAGCAACTCGAACACCACACCAGATATACAGATAACCTGGTCCGCAGGTTCAAAATTTGGCTCGATAAGCATAGAACCGTGACATATCCAAACGCTGTTGAAGCACTCGCTTTTTCACCTGACGGGAAAATCTTTGCGAGCGGACATCGGGACGGCATTCTGCGGATCTGGAATTCAGAAAACAGACGAAAACTCTCAACCCTGAGAGCTCACGAACGTGGTTGGATTAAAAACGGGTTGGCATTTTCACCTGATGGGAAAACGCTTGCCAGTAGTGCGATAGACAACATCATATTATATACACTCCAAAAAGGTAAACCACAGTCACACCTTACGATAGAGCCTTCCACGGCTCACTTGGTATTCTCTCCCGATAGCAAAACCGTCATCGGCTTCGATTGGCAGTCTTGGCGTGGAGAAAATGAAGATCTCCACGTATGGGACACAGCCACAGGTAAACGTCTTCAATCCATTTACACAAAACATACGGATCAACACGAAGCTTTAGCAATTTCCCCTGATGGGAACACTATCTTAACTGGCAGCTGGGATGGTACAATTCACCAATGGGGAACGGCAACAGGAACATATCTCTCCACTTTCACCACAGGGCACGGTAGAGGTGCTAGCACACTGGCGTTTTCTGAAGATGGACAGACGCTTATCAGTACGCTGAGGCGTTGGGGTCGCGAAGATCAACAGTCGTTTTGGGATACAGCCACGGGTATCCAAATCTCAGCACCTGACCTTAAAGAAACGCTCGGCAAACAATCTCCGCATTTACCCAGTCCTGTCATCACTGCTAAGATTGACGAAGATCGAAAGTACATTCAGGTACAGGAGGTCGCAACCGGTCGCGAAATGTATCGAATCACGGAACATAAAGGCGATATCTGGACGTTCGCGTTTTCACCCGATAGAAAAATCCTTGCGAGTGGCAGTGAGGATATGACGATCCGGCTGTGGGATGCCATCACCGGTAACGAATTACTGACGCTCCGGACCTATACAAACGAAGTTTTCGCTGTGGCATTCTCACCTGATGGGAAAATCCTCGCCGGTGGCAGTGTGTATGACAGCCAGTTAGGCAGATCGGACCTCATTCGTCTGTGGGAAATTCCAAGTGGACGGATACTGACAACTCTCACTGGACACACGAGTACTGTCAGGGTATTGCGATTCTCACCTGATGGAAAAACCCTCGCCAGCAGTGGTGATGGGACTATTCTCCTTTGGGACTTGGATAGAACCGTTCAGATAAAAAAATAAATGTTGTGTTTACCCAACACAGCTTATAGCGGAACCCCGATGCTTAGGTGCTTTGGTTAAACCGGGGTTCAGCCAATCGGTAGGTCAGCAAGAATCCGAGCAGAACAAGTACCGAACAACTGATGAAAACCGGTTCAAAGGCGAATTCTTCGATTAACGCCCCAATCAAGGGTGAAACAAACAACGGAATCGTTTGGAAAAGACTCATCACGCCGAGATATTGCGGGTGTTTCTCCTGTGGTGCGATTTCAAGAGTGTAATTCGTGACGATGCGTGCCGACACCGGCGTGAATCCCATAAGGGCAAAGATAATCCAGTAAAACTGAGCACCGGTTGGCATTTGACTAATGCCGACCGCTAACAGCGGCATACAGGCACTGATGAATATCAGAATACGTAGGACGAATCGGTTCCCCGAACGGTCTGCGATGTTGCCCATAATACCGGCACCGACAGCGTTGGATGCATTTTGGGCAACTATCAATGTAACGAAGCCAGAAGGCGCAAGTCCGAGGGTCCGTTGCCCGAAAACTGTGTAGTGTGGGAACAGGGGCCATATTGAATAAAACAGCAGGATAACAATTGCAAACCGTCGAAAATCTCTATCGTGTCTCAGTAAAAGGAGTGCATCACCGAGGAATCTGAAAAAAGGTGCAGGGCGTTGTGTCGGTGAAGGGAGTTCTTTAAACCCAAAACTGACCAAAGCGGAAACACCGAAGGCGACAGCGGTTGCACCAAAAAGCATCGCATAATGGGCAGTACCTTCAGAAAGCCAGCGCGGTAGGAGAGAAACGGCGAGTCCAATCGCAAGCGTACAGCCGATGATATTAGAATAAGCGAGGAGCCTACCCCGTTTTTCCGGACTGATGAGTTTTCCCTGTAACGTTCCGTTAGCCAGATGATTACAACCGACCATAAGCCAGTGAATGGTACATAACAGAAGAAAAACTGACACCATGACAGTTGCAGACCAGTCTGTTAAACGTAAGATCAGCGACAGAACGAACCAAGGAATCGCGAAACCGAAACTCGTGAAAACAAAGAATGCCTGTTTTTTGGACATTCGCGAGACACGTTGTGCGACCAGAAATTGCGGTAGACTCTGTCCGACACGCAGAATGAGGGGCAGTAACCCGCGAATGGTTCCAGATGAGGTGTAGACTTCAACAAACGCGGGGATGACCACAGACTCGGATTTGAACATCCAACCGAGACGCATCAGAATTTGGTTCAGACCGAATACGATTAAATTGCGTTTCTCATGCGGATAGGAATCTTTTGCGTTAACGTTATTCTGATTTGGTGCGTCTTTATCCATCAAGAATCCTATTCGTTTGTTAGCAAATTCGCTCGGTCACTTGTCTCAGCATTAGATTTAAGTATTATGTCAGCGCGCCTTCTTCGAGTCGCCGCGCCCCATATGTTTCCAAATCCGTCTGTTCCTCCGGCGTCAAGGTTTCTCGTTCGGAGAGTGCTTCTGCAATGTGATGGAAGCGTTCAACGTCTCTCAATCCCATAATCGTTAGATGGACACTCTTATGGCTCAGCACATAGCGATAGAACTGTTCTGGCGATGGCGCGTCTGCATCTCCAAAAAGTCTGTCGTTACGCGAGGCGTTCATAATGACGACCCCCGTATCGTGTTCGTCAGCAGCGGGGAAAACTGTCTCTTCTGGCGTTTTCATCGCGCAATTATACCAACAGAGGACGGTATCAAAAAACCCTGTGGCGACAGCGTGTTGTATTTCGACCCAATCGTGTCCCGTAACACCGATAAAGCGGATCAGTCCTTCATCTCTCGCTTTTCGCGCCATCTCTAGCGCGCCACCGGGTGCTAACGCTTGGTCTCGTTCCGCTTGCGTGTTCAGGTGATGCAGTTGGTAAATATCGATGTAATCAACGCCAAGCATCCGTAACGATGTTTCAAGTTCTGTCCGCGCGCCTTTCGCGTCGCGCTTAGCGGTTTTCGTTGCAAGAATAAGTTTATCGCGTTGCCCTTTTATAGCGGCTCCGATGACCTTTTCATCCTCGCCATCTCTGTAGGCTCGTGCTGTATCCATATAATTGATACCGGCATCAATCGCTTTGCGGTAGCCATCAACGGATTCACAATACGCGCCCCCGCTACCGAATCGAGTAACCGTTAAACCTGTGCGACCTAAAACTGTTTTCGGAATCTCATAAGCCATCATGTTCACCTCACAAGTTGCCGATTAACGCTTTAATTCAACGAATCTCATAGGAGCAGTATAGGACATTTTGACATAAGGGTCAACTTTTTTAAAATGCAGGTGCCATTTCCCACGCCTGAACGGATCGAAAACGCGCCTGTCCGCCACGGCTCACTAACCTCACACCCGTACTGTCAGATCGCGTCGGATAGACCCGTTGTGTAATACACTGCCTACCGTTCGCAAATGCCTCAACTACAGACTTATCAATATAGATACGGAGTTGGAGCGTTTCGTTATCCATCAGGCCAAACGGTGCGCGCTCTGCATCGACAAACCGCTCTGATTCTGGCAATCCCTCATTACCACCGCCGCTCCGGTAGCGCGGATATTGGATGGCTTCGTTTAACGTAGAACGACTGATGTCGATTTTTAAAGTGCCTTCCGCTGGGACATACAGAATTCCGGTGCGTTCAGTCTGATCTGGTGAACTAAGCACCTGAATACCGACTTCGGTCGCATCGCCGGGATCAATTTCAACAGCTAACTCAAGGCAATCCCCCTGAATCTCTTCTAAGTTTATCTCATCATCAGCATTCAAGGTGACATTTTCACGCACCTTCGGGTTCATCCGTAGGCACGCTAACTCTGGCACGGGTTCAACTTTCAGACTCCCATCGGTTGCGAGGGACAGGATCCGTGGGACTGTCATAACCCCTGACCACCCAGCAGCACGCTCTTGTTCGGTTCCGCGAATTTCGCGAACCCAATCGAAGAAGATACGCCTGCCTTGCGCGTCTAACAGTGAACGCGGTCCACCGAGCAGTCCACCCTCCCAACTCATCCGTCCATACCCTTCGACGTGATATTGCTCATTTTCAAATCTGCCGAGATAGTACTGTGTCCCCTGCCAGTGACTACAAAACAGTAACATGTGCTTATCGCCTAACGGATAAAAATCGGGAACAGCGCAGTCTTCGGCTTCATTTGTCCACTCACGCCGCGATTCATAAAAGGAGCGCACAAATTCCCATTCTACAAGGTTAGACGACTTAAACAGCGCGGTTCCGTCCCCGATTTGTCTCGGTATCGTGTTTCCGATGAGTGCGTAATACGTATCGCCTTCCACCCAAGCACACGGATCAAATACGATATATTCGCCGTGTCCTTTCTCACCGGGTTTTGGTACTGGAATCACTGGATTGGCGGGATGCTTGTCCCACGTGATGAGCAAATCGTCATCACTCGTTGCGATACATGTGCCATCAGGGATGCCGTGATAGATGAACGTCGGAATGCCCTCTCGATTCACGAGTGCACCGCCGCTAAAACATCCGCCACAGTCAGGTCCGTCAAGATCCGGTGTTAGCGCGATTGGATGATGCACCCAATGCACGAGATCCACACTCGATGCGTGTCCCCATTGCATCCATTTCCAATAGCCACC
Source organism: Candidatus Poribacteria bacterium (assembly GCA_022821495.1). Lineage (GTDB taxonomy): Bacteria > Poribacteria > WGA-4E > WGA-4E > WGA-3G > WGA-3G. The sequence goes on along the minus strand of JAJEDN010000101.1, from coordinate 5,199 downwards.
TTCGGGATTGTGTTGATAGAAGATGTGGTAGCGTCCCTTCCAAAAGATGGAACCGTTAATATCGTTCATCCAGCCAAACGGCGGCGTGAAGTGATAGCGCGGTCGATACGGATCGTCTTCGTACATTGCATCAAGCACGCGTCTGCTGTGAATCAGTGCCTCTGTTTTTTCGATGGCTGTGTTCATAGTTTTGTTGTTCCTTGAAAATCAGTCGGTGAACCAGAAGGCGTAAATTTCTGCTTCGAGTATAGAAAAACGAAGGCGCACGGTCTGACCGCGGAGTTCCGCAAGGTCAACTTTCTCTTTCCAACGCATCGGTTCGTCAATACTATCGACCATCGCTGGGATACTTTCATCGAAGGTGTATCCCGGAAGAGGTCGTCCATCATCGGCATCGAGAATCTCTACCTTAACCCTGCCGCGCCAAGAATCCACATTAACGCGTAGTTCGTTGCCTTCGATGACCATCGGTTTGGTCAATACCGAACCCCACTCAATGCCGCCCTTGAGCGACACAAAACCGTCAACGCGGAGTTTTGCGAGTGCCATCGCAAAGTTGTTGAGGTATTTTCTGTTTATTATATCTGCCAACGGTTGGCTGCGGTGCCGAACGCCGAGGTAGTAAAACCAGAGCTCATTGTTGCGTTTGATCGGTCCGTTGACGACCGAAATCTGCCCTGTATCGTAAGCACTGCCATCCCCTACGGGTGATAGTTCAATAAACGGTGTGCGGTTCCCGACCCGTTCCCATTGCCGTAAATCTCGGCTCGAAGCGAGTTCCACTGACTTGCGACTGTCCACATTTTCGTAGAGGGGTGGGTGCTTCCCTGTCCAGTGGTGCATCACCGGTAATCCCAAATATAAACTCTCGTAGCGAAATACGGGGAAATTATAAACGTCGGTACGCCATTCTTCAGGTCGGTTGTATATGGGGGTCAGGTAATCGAGGTCCTCAATGAATTTGCGTATCCGTTCTTCCCCGTTCTCCTGATCCATCTGGTCGGCGTGAAAAATCAGTTCTATCCCGCTCCAGTTTTCAAAGTCCTCACTGGTACTCAGACAGAAACTGCGTCCATAAGGTGATCTGCCATCGGGTCCAGCGTGTTTGACGGTCGCGATGAATAGCCGTTTCTCTTGGTCATAACCGAAGTGTGCCTCATCCGAACTTGGAACCACTGGGGTATCAAGATATGTCCAGTGAAGGCAATCCGCGGAGACTGCTGGTGTCAGCCCGCCACCACCTTTTCCCCATCCCATGCCTTTGTAGCGGCGTTGTTCATCAGGGTCGTGGGGATCGTAGATCGGTCCGAGTGGAACGCCTGTCGGTAGGATATTGTTGTCTGTGCCGATGGCGGTGCCGCGCCATGTGAGTGCATCATAATCTTGGAGTCCCAAAGACGGTTTCTCCCAGTTCACGCCGTCTTCCGAGGTCGCATAACAGATAAAACTCCGTCCACCCATCGGTGCCCCGGTTACATCGAGCTTGACCTCTGGCTCATCTGATTCTGAACTGGCGTAGTAAAGCGTCTTGAAAACTGCTTCATCGGGAACCCATGCGGGAGTTGTCCACATCATAATGCCGCAGTTCTCCCAGCGGTGTTCTGGACGAAGCACAACGTTCTTGTCGAACTTTTGTAGTGGATGCAGTTTCCGAGCGAGATTGTCGATGTCCTCAACAATATGGTCATCAATGAATAACGCTTTCATTGCGGCTCCTTACCCAAGTATCCAAAACAGGACAAAACATCATGTAAATTTGAGATTGCGTAGTCCGGCTGTTCGTCCGCTGTTTTCGGTGTTAGCACATCTGACTTTCGGTTGATGAGAACGCTTGTTATCCCCGCACGATTGGCACCAACGACATCATTTTGAACGGAATCCCCGACGAATATCGCCTCTTCTGGTAAGACATCAGCGCGTTCGCAAGCCACTTTGAAGATTTCGAGGTTCGGCTTCCTGACCCCGATTTCACCTGAAATCGTCAACGACTGGATGCGTTCGCTGAGTCCAAGGTGTCGGACTTTAGAAAGTTGGCTGTCCGTATGGTCATCGTGTGCCCCGTTTGTAATGATCCCGACATGGTATGCCTGAAGTTCCTCAAGCGCCGTAACATCTTCGTAAAGCCGTAAACCCGTGAGATAACGCGAGCAGAAAAAGTCGCTGAGTTCTTCCATTGCGCTATCTATAGGTAAATTCAGTTCTTTGAATAAACACCCGAAACGTCTGTCTCGCACTTCCGCCATCGAGCATTTCCCGGCGTTGAGGTGTTGGAAGAGTTTCTGGTGAACTGCTGTCCACGCCTCTGTAATCGCCGCCTCCGAAACGTTGGGTTCACGCTCGCATAAACGTTGAAATGTTTCTGTTACGGCGATATTCCACGCTGTGTCGGAGTCGCAGAGTGTTTCATCAAGGTCAAAGAATACTGCTTTAATCATTGTGCTTCTCTTTTTCGTTGTTACCTTCCAAGAATTCGAGCAGGATTTTCTCGCTGATCGCCCGCGATGCGCCGTGCCCTTCGTCAACGACTTTGTAATGGATCACTATATGTCTTCCCCAACCAATACTATAATATGAGAAAAAAGATGTAAACCGATCCAATTACTATCCAAACTCGGGCAACGGTTTTCATGACACGGCTTTTCCACCCCGTTTCCGTGAAACTATGTGCGATATGATGGAAAAATAACATCAGAGCAACAATGAGATTGCCGTATTCATCATAGGCAAAATCCCCCCATTTTAGTAGGTGCCTTACGCTAATTCCCAGCAGACAAAGTATAAGCGCGAGCATACCGTATTTATAGAGGTTGTTAAATATAAAATTAGTTTCTACCGAGGCAACCGGAGCGTTTGGATTCATTCGACGCACGCGTTGGCGTTCCTTTTCTTCTTCAATTTTTGTCTCAAGATGCTGTTTTTCGGTGCAGGTTAACTGTTTCATAAAAACCACCTCCTTCTTGAAAATTTAAGAGATATGCTAAACACCTTTCATCAGGTTCCATCGACGCAACAGTAGATCCCATAGTCTGTAGCGAATTACACGACGCTTTGTTGATAAAAAAATTACGCTTTCGTGTCTCGGAAAATCGCAAAATGACGAACCCTTAAGCTACCCAAGAAATGTACACATAGACGAATACAAGTATCATCCACACCCATGCGACGATCTTCATCACACGACTCTTCCACCCAGTTTTTGTGAAGTTAAAGGCAATGTGATTGAAAAGCAACATCAAAGCTATCATGAGGTTGAGATTGAAGACCTTTGCAGAACCAGAATCTCGTCCCTGAAAAAATAGAATCCCGTTGGAAACAAGCAGGCAAAGAATAACCACGAGGAGACCGTATTTCCAGAGAGATTTCGGCACAAGTCTCTTCATACCCTGTGTTTCTGCCGATGCCGCTTTAAAAGATTCTGGTAGGTCAGGATTCGATTCTCTAAGTGCCTGCTGCCGTTTTTGTTCTTCTTTAATCTTGGCATCAAGCTGCTGTTTCTCAGCGTCGGTTAATTGTTTCACAAAAATAACCTTCCTTTCACCAACTCATAAAATGTTGTCAATTTGCTGATTTTCGTAGCGTGGAAGCGTGAAATTTCATTCATTGTTCGCGCTCATTGATGCCTTTTCCTTTCGCTATTTTTCTCATGTTTTGCTTCTATTTCACGTATGAAAAACTCCATTTGCTCAGGTCCTTTTCTACTTTGTTCAAAAGAAGCAACAGCCTCTAATGCAATCTCCACAGATTTTTTTTCTTTATCCACTCCTATATATTTCCGACCTTCGGTAATCGCCGCTATCGCCGTTGTGCCACTACCCATAAAGCAATCTAACACAACATCATCGGTTTCTGAGAATAACTTTATGACTCGCCTTGGTAACTCAATAGGGAATTTTGAATCGTGATCAGCGTTGCTTCGGACAGAAGGGATCTCCCAAACTGCCCTTGACCCCCAATTGACCCATTCCTGTTTCGTTAGTCGGGAGCGATCGACCTTCGTAGTTCCAGGCTTCCAAAAGATATAGATATATTCAAACTCATCAACAGATCGGTAAGAAATCGTATGCCATCTTGAGTTTTCCCATGCTGCATCTTTGACCCAGACGCGCCGGTCATATAAATGAAAGCCTGCGTCCTTCGCAGCCTTCTCAATGAGACCTCCAACCAGAAAAACCCGCGTTTGGGTTTGGTATTTTCCACCTCTAATGTTATTGCCGTTAAGCCTCCTATCAATCGTTTGTTCACTACACTCAAAATGCGCAGCGAGTTGGTCCCTATTCCAAGTTGGGTGCTTTTTCTTTATCTCCAATATCTGTTCCTTGGTCACGCCTATTTTTCTCCGCGACACATTTTCTGCCATAATTTTTGGCATTGATGCATCTTTGAAGCATAAAATATCGGCGATATTGATAGTTAGGAACCCCCCCGGCTTTATAATTGGGAAATGGAGTTTGATGACCTCGCACAGTAAACCTTCCCAGTCCGAAAAAGACAAATTTTTCTCGTACGCCTTCCCGACAAAATATGGTGGCGACCAAACACTAAGTGCAATCGATTCAGGTCTAATTCTTTTTAAAAGAACCCTGGAATCACCGTGATAAATGTGATTTTCCGATAGGAATTTCGTAACATCTATGCCTGCCATTCTCCGTTGCACTCCTTATTAATTTCATCATAGTTTATAACTTGAACTCGCCATGATGCTTTCTCTTTTAGTTTAGCAAAACTGACGCGAACCCTGAAATCTTCTCCACGGGTCGGGGCGTTTCGACCCGCGAGCCATATCCCATCATCAACAGTAGGATTATATCTATCTTGTAATTTGCCATTGGGAATCGCCGTAATCTTAACCTCCTTTAAGTGATGCACATCCATTTCATCTTCGTACAGGAAATGCACTAAACAGGTTGTCGTTAGATAATGGTTATCTCCATACTCCGATATTTCTGGAAGAAGCCCTTTTTCATTTACAGCACGACCGCTTCTCCGCTGTCTTACCCACATAGAGGTTTGAGACATCTGTATAGTGGCTGACCGATTCTCTTTTTCCGCTTTTGAATCTGTGATAGCACCCACTACCTAAAGGTAGGGGCTTCGGTTTCATAGCGACTGCGGTTTTCTCAAAGAGTCCACCGTCTTATTTTCGCTCCACCTGCGGGCGTTTCCCCTATATCCCACATGGGACAGATATAGGGCATATTG
>JAJEDN010000050.1 GCA_022821495.1 Candidatus Poribacteria bacterium | reverse complement strand
GGCTATGCGAAACGCAGCTATCTCTGTTTTGCGATTTACTGGACATACAAAAATCACTGACGCACTCCAATATCTCGCAGCTCAACCTAAACTCGCAGTTAACCTCATAAAATGAAAAATCGTACAATTGAATGACCCTGCTGAATGACTTAGAACCATTCAGTTTTAAGAACATATTAGATTTAACGTCTTTTTTAATGATCCGGTGTGGTTAGGAGACCACACCATAGGTGTCAATTTAGGGTTTCCGTAGGTTGGGTTGAGCGGTGTTGAAAATCAAAGGGAGATATTTCAAAATACATCAAATCTGATATACGCCGCAGAGACGTAGAGAAAACCAGCGAAACCCAACTTTTTTTACGTCAAACGTTAAAAACATGGCGATAGTTTCCGTTGGGTTACGCTATCTCTTTGATTCATAGAAGGGTATAGAGTGATAAAATATGTGTGGGATGCCCATATCATTTTTCTCGGCTCCGCATTAACACGAAAGCAGGAGGAACATTTTTTGACTTCATTTCTGAAAATCTCCTTATTTTCCGAAATGAGTGCTGTATCATGGGACATTTTCATAATTCCAGTCCGCTGATTTTCTATCTGGATTAACTACACAAATACCGCTGTATTAGGCTGCCCGCGGTAGAGGACAACACTATACTGCAACTTCAAAGTTTCATCGGGGGCGATACGGAACGGTTCATAGTAGACCGGAGACGGATGGATTAGGCAGTAATTCTCCCGATTGCGGACCCACCACGTTGTCGGATAACGCGGGTTATCGGGATGATCAAGGATGGCGACTCCGTAGGTTTCGTTGTCTGAAGGGTGTTGTGTTGTGAAGCTGCACCAACGGCTCTGTTTGCCGAAGATGTCCATCGGTTCGGTGCGTCCATCGGCATCCAATAGGTTGCCCGGTGTGATGCTATTGTCGAATCGGATTGCCATACCGCTGTAGAATCTGCCGTCTGCCCCGGGTTCACCGCGCCGTAAATCTAAAACGACCTCGCGCGCGTTCGGCTGAAGCGTCAACGACACAGAAATCTGCATCGCATCTGTTGTCGGGGGATGGACGGTTATCTCTCGCTGCTCTGTGAGATGCGTTGCGCCTTGCCAATCGATCCACGCGTTTTCTGTCGTTAAACTTGCGCCGTCAGCATCTGCACTCTGTGCGATAACGCGTTGGTGGACGATCTTGCCGAAGCCTGTCGGATCGCTACCGGGTGCGGGTTGTTCCCAAAAGTTGACTTCGTTGACCTTTTTCCAGGCGACCCATAGTCCTTGATGATGGACGTGATCGCCGGGTTCGTTCATGGTGAGTGGTGGCGCACCGGGGAGATTCAACGGGTGGCAAAAGGGACGGTTGCCGTCTTCAGGGAAATGGTAGCCCAAGACCTGTTGGTCATTCCAAGCGATAGTTAAACTGTTTTGTGATTGTGATAATGAAAACATATTTTACCGGTGTTTACGGCACAGCGGAGTGTGCCTACTACTGTACTTAGTTGAGGTATGGGTTCACGACTTCTCGTTCCAGTGCTAAGCCTTCCCATTCATCGTCGCCGGGACCGTCGTAGATGAGGGTATGCGGTCCAGCGAAACCTGCTTTTTGGGTGAGCTCAAGGCATTGCACATAGTCTTGGGTGTCCATTTCGCGCGGTGCAGCGAAATGTGCTTTGGTATGGCACGATTCAGCCCGTGAAGCGATCGCTGCGAGGTCTTCGTATTTTGTATCGCCCCGCCAGTTACCGAAATCGAGGCAGAGTCCTACCTTACCGTCTAATCCGCTTAAAATGGTATTAACGTTTTCGGGGGTAGAGAAGATAGAGAACCAGTTCTCGCTCATCAAGCGGATGCCTGCGGTGTCAGCACGTTCGGTGAGCTGCGCGAGGACATTGCGGCTCTGTGCCACGGTCTCCGCGGACGGGTCCGCTTTACCACCGATGACGCGTGCGCACTTTGCACCGAGTTCGCCAGCAATGTCAATCCACTGCTCAATCCACGCAATATCACGCGCTGCTTCGGATGGGTGCGTGATGTCGCCGTCATCAATCAGTAAGGAGAAGAGTTCTACATCGGCATCTGTGAGTGCAGCGCGGAGTTCAGCAAGGTACGTTTTCTCAACAGAAGGCAGATGGAAATGGCAAATCTCCAGAGTCCGAATGCCGAATTCGGCGACGCGTGCGGGGAGTTCTAAAAGTGAAATGGGTCCGTTATTGTGGGTTTCGGTTGGAATCTGCATGCCGTGCGCGGGTCCGGTAAATCCGGGTTTCCCGAGTTGCCGATGCAAACTCCACGTTGAGACTGAGAGACGAGGGGTTGACATAGTTTTAATTCTCCAAAATTGCGATCCGAAGATCGCTAAACGTGATGCTCACCTAACAACAGTTTGAAATACGTGTCTAATCCGGAGGATGCCTGTTGTGTCTCTATCGGATTTGTCTGAAAATGCTTTTTCAGGAAAGGGTGATGTCTAACAGTATCACTGATAAAAGCCGATTTGTATTGTTTGAACAGGTTATCATCTATAAGCACATCGCAATTCCCGAAATAGAAAGGGAGTCTATGCAAGTTTCTTTTGAACACATCTATGTATGCGTAATAATCTAATTTCTGCTTGTCAATTACAATCGTATTCGTGCTATAACTTTCGACGAAAGTGCGATTCCTTTTTAATGCGTTGATGTCTCGCATTGTCCAGAAAAATAGCGGACCATCATTTTGGGAGCGATGGACATCTTCTTCCCCATACGTTGGTCGATTTCGCTTCTTGGGATATTTATCAATGTAATTGTTAATATAATCAAAATCGCCGAGAGAAAAATTTCCCTGACCATCTGCACGAAAAGGAAAGGAACGGATAAAACTGTACACCATTCCTTGCGTGTCTCTCTGGTAAAGCGCGAGGACAATTGGGAAAGGCGTGTGCTTTGTTGATTCAGGAAACTCCCCACTGCTAATTAATCGACCCTCGATCAATCTGTAGTTTTCAGTGAACTCTTTTAAGAGTCTGAAATTGGTCGGTTTAATCAAATAGGACAGTGGGTGCAACACACAAATAACGTCTGCTTCGAGTTTATTGTAGGAACGGAGAAATGATATGCCTAAATCGCGACAGGCTAAATCTTCATCAATATCAAAACCGACATCTTTGATATTGTGCCGGATCAGCGATGTCCTATCGTTATAGGGCGGGTTTCCAACGATTATCAAATCGGACTGCTGAGAGATACCGAATTTTTCCCTTGAGACGTTGCATAAAGCGTTCGTTTGAAAGAACTGCGTTTTATCGTTGTGCTTTTTAGCCACGTCTATTGCCGTTTCGTCTATATCACAGCCGATTGTGAGAGCCTGCCCACAATCTTTCAGAAAATCCCCGTATCCACACGCGCTATCAATGATAGTGGTCCGTGAATTCACATAAGGCGCGATCATCTCCCACGCTATATCTACAATTTCAGGTGGCGTGTAGTAACTCCCCAGATTCACTCTGCTTTCATACGCTAAGTGTGCTTGACTCATCTTTATTCAATCACAGTTTTTGGTCTATCCACGCCACGACTTTTTCGACCATGACAGCGGTACCATCATCAGAAAAGACGTGGTCTACACCGGGAAGCTCAAGGAGTTCTGTGGTTTCATTTGCGAACTGAAGGATGTCGTGGCTATCTTCAGGTGGCACAATATCGTCTTCTGTGCCGTGGACTAACAACCATGGACCGCCAAATTTACTTGCGTGTTTTGCGACGCTGTCAATCGTTTCCATATCGTCCATGTATGTTTGTGAGAGCGGGCAATCGGGTTCATCCCACATGAAGCCTTCGTCGGGTGTAGCATCGCCGAATTCACGTTCTGCGAACGTTTTTGTGTGTACCATCCCTGCAAGCGAGACGAGGACTTCGATCCGTTCATCGGTGGCAGCACGCAGTACACCGACTGCACCACCCATACTATGTCCGACATAGCAGACCTTATATTCGCTGAGTGCGTCAATGACCTTACCGAGGTCGGCGACCTCTTTGGTGATAGTGGACTCTGTAAATGTGCCTTCTGAATCGCCGTTCCCGGAGAAGGAGAAGCGTAGGGCAGAGATACCGACTTCAGCAAGTCCTTCTGCCAAAGCGACAAGCGCAGGTCTGTCTTTGTTGCCGGTGACCCCGTGTCCGATCACCACAATTCTGTTGCCTTCGCCTTCGTGGAAGGTATAATCAAGGCGTTCACCGTGTTCGTTTCTAATTTCATTAAACATAAGTTTTTATTTTTAAAAAGTGGTTCGGTACACACCGGTACGCTGTGAAAAATAGTACCTTGTCTGGAAGTTAGAATTGACGGAGCAATTTGTCATATTCCGTATGAGGCCCAATCCAGAACCAATGGATTGCATTACCTTCCCGTAAACCTAAAGCGCGCCACTCAATTCCGATTCGGACTGCGTAAATCGGTTCTCTGGTATGCACTCGCTTGAATCGTAAACTTGGATGATTAGGGTTTCGTTGCCAAAGACGGTAGTTTTTACGAGTTTTTTCTTTGACATCTTGCGGCAACTGCCGAAAATAAGCAAGGAAGTCTCTGGTTAAGTATGAGTTCACAACTCATCAATGTCCATTTTTTTACTATGCCCTGCTTTAATATCAGCCCGGACTTTATGGGCAAGTTGAGCGAGTTTATCTTGTGATTCGGCAAAAGCCTTATGCCATCTCTGTTCATCTTCCAGTTCTTCAAGAATCACAGCAGCAATGGCATCCTGTTCTTCAGGTGTCAGTTTATAAACTTCGCTGAGAGCTTTTTCAAGAAGCGGTGTCATCAATGTTTTGGGCGTAGAAAACTTTGACTTTAGTCAAAGTTGGAATGCCTTCTCCTCTTGTTCCAAGCTTGTGGATAGGTAGGTGTACTTTACTGTGCACCTACCTATATTCGGATGTGTGTGGCACGAATGCCTCACAGATATCGTTGTGTGGTGAGTTACACACTGTGTCCATTGCTCTTCAACGCTTGGACAACCTTCTCCGGTTTGATCGGCAACTCGGTAATCCGGACACCAATGGCATCTTTGACGGCGTTTGCCATCGTTGCTAACGTAGGCGTGATAGGCGGTTCGCCAACCCCTTTAGCACCATACGGTCCGTTCGGGGCAGGTACTTCAACGATAACAGATTCGACCGTTGGGAGATCCGCGGAGGTTGGGACACGGTAATCAACGAAGCCCGGATTGACGTTTCCGTTTTCGTCGTACTGCATCTCTTCCATCATCGCCCATGCGTAGCCTTGCACTGTTCCGCCTTCTATTTGTCCTTCAACCGCCATCGGATTGATAGCGAAGCCGACATCTTGCGAGGCGACGAGTTTGAGAACTCTGGTTCTACCGGTACTCGGATCAACTTCAACCTTAGCGATCTGTGCCGCGAGTGCCGGGGTGCTGGCTTGCCGTGCGAAAGAACCTTTTCCGACAATTGGACCGCCAGTCGTAGAGAGGCTATACGCCGCAAGTTCACCCAATGAAATGGATTTCGGCGGCTCCGCGGAAATTATATGAACCTCGCCATCTTTGAGTTCAAGGTTATCCACATTGGTATTCAGTCGTTCTGAGGCGAGTTCGAGAACCCGTCGGTGAGCGTCCTCAGCCGCCAATTTTGCGGTATTGCCCATTGTGAACGTCACAACACTACCACCTGAACCTGTGGAATAGGGTGCGGAATCTGTATCGCCGCGTCGTATTGTGACACTTTCGTACGGCACCGTCAAAATTTCAGCAATGATTTGTGAAATCGCGGTATCCGTTCCTGTAATGTCCATTGATCCGTGGAAAATACGGGCACTTCCATCTTCGTGAACAGAGACATAGACACCGCCAGGACCGCAACCGTTTGTCCAATCACCCACCGCGACACCCCAACCTTGGTTCTCACCGGCTTCACGATCCCACCATCCAGCAGCGTCAGCGACAGCCTCCAAGGTCTCTTTGTAGCCGACTTTGGGTTCTTCTCCACCAGCGGGGACAGTGTCGCCTTCTTCGCGCATGTTCATCAGGCGGAATTTGACAGGATCCATACCGATACGTTCTGCTATCTCGTCGAGTTGGGATTCGCCTGCGAAGATGGCTTGTGGGGCACCGGGTGCCCTATAAGCGGCTGTGCCAGATTTGTTGGTATGAACGCCGTAAGCACTTATTTTCAGATTCGGGATCTTGTAGACCCCACGGACCCGAATTGTGCTTCCGATAGATGCACCAGAAACGGAGCCGGAATCCCAGAAAGCGAGTGCCTCGCGTGCCAGGATACGACCATCGTTCGTCGCACCCGTCTTGAGTTTGATAACGCATCCGGGTGCCGGTCTGCCATCAGTGAATTCCTCTTCGCGCGTCATTTGAACGCGAACCGGACGACCTGTTTTCTGTGAAAGTAGTACGGCGGGAACGTGCGTGATAATAACCCCAAAACGTCCACCGAAACCGCCACCCATCGTCGTTCCGATGACGTTGATTTGCGTCAGTGGGATGCCGAGTGTGCCAGCAATACCGGATCGGATCGCAAAGGGACCCTGTGTAGATGCCCAGACAGTAACCTTGCCGGATGAATCCGCACTGGCAACAGAGACATGCGGTTCCATATAGGTCTGGTGGACCCGCGGGATTACGTAGGTATCCTCGACAACGACATCAGATTCTGCGAACCCTTTTTCAACATCACCCGCCTCAGTGTGGCTTTCAGCGGAGATGTTATAATAAACTTCGTCTGGATACGCCTCTAATTCTGCCTCAAGTTTGCTGATTTCGCCGCTGTGATCGTTTTCTTTATCACGAGAGAGTTTTCGGATTTGTCCGCTAATTTCTCGCCGATTGGGCCCATCCTTTGTATCATCACCATGCAAGCGCGGTGCTGAAGGTTTGATGGATTCCATAACGTCCTGCACAACCGGTAGCACTTCATAATCGATCTTAATGAGTTCAGCGGCTTCCTCAGCGATATCAGGATCGGTTGCGGCAACAGCCGCGAGTGGTTCGCCTAAGTAAAGCACTTTATCGGTCGCGAAGACGCGTCTACCGCTGGGGACATCATCTTGTGTAATAATTGCCCTGACCCCGGGGAGTTTTTCGGCTTCGCTGGTATCGATGCTGCGTATGTTGGCGTGTGCATGTTTACTCCGGACGAGTTTGCCGTAGAGCATACCTGGTGGATGAACATCTGCCCCGTATTGCGCGGCACCTGTTACTTTTTCGACTGCATCAACGCGTGCGACTGTCTGCCCGACAACAGTATATTCTGACATCTAATTCTCCTTTCTTATTGGTTATCAGTTATCAGAGTACTGGTTATCAGTTTTCAGTACGATTTTTTCTGCGAAAAAATCTTTCAGTTTTCAGTTAAGAGAAGGACTTGATGAAAACGAAGTGCTGTCGTTTCAAAACGAAGTGCTGTCGTTTCATTATACTCTCACTGCGAGGCACTCTTAACTGAAAACTAATAACTGGTAACTGGTAACTATTCCCATGATAACTATTGTGCATCTGCAACGAGTTGATGGAGTTTACCACGTCCGATAGCAGTATTGCATCTTTTACAGACTTTTACGGTATCCTCGCCAACTTCTCGTTCGTAGAGCACTTTCACACCCGTACGTTCACAAACTGGGCAGGTTCCACGACCGTTGTTATATTCGCCTTGGTGGACGTTCCCGTTTGGATCAATATAGAGGTGTCTTATGCCTGTTCCACGATGAGTCTTTGCCATGTTTTCTCCTTTTGAAAATAATATATTTGGAGCCTCGATTTCCGAATCGAGTGTGCCTAAATTTGCTTTTTATGTGGTTGTGCGGATCTCTTCCGCGGCTTTCAGGACTGCTTCGAGAATCTTTGTGTATCCGGTACAACGGCAGATATTACCACCGAGTGCATGCCTGAATTCTTCTTCGGTCCTATCGGGATTTTCGTCAATGAGTGCCTTTGATGCCATGATAAAACCGGGGGTACAGAAACCGCACTGATAGCCGCCTGTGTTAATAAATGCCTGTTGGACAGGATGAAGTTCGCCATCACTGGCTAAACCTTCGATGGTGGTAATTTCTTTTCCAGAGGCTGTGACACCGAGTACCATACAGGACGTGACGGCTTTTCCATCAACGATTACGGTGCATGCACCGCAGTCCCCTGTGCTGCAGCCTTCTTTAGTTCCAGTCAAACCGATCGTATCGCGAAGTACAGCCAGCAAGGTTTTGCGGGGTTCAATGAGTAGATCGTGTTCATCACCGTTAATCGTTAGACTGACTGGGAGTTTTGCCATATCTTTTCTCCTTGACTAATTTGGACAATACGAGGCATAAAGATTTACCTCGTGTTCGATATATTTCAATAGCAAGTTTCAGTTTACGAGCTGCGCCGAAAGACTATTTTATCCGCTTGCTCTCTCTAAAGCTTGTTGGAGGGTTTGCCTTGTAAGGACATCGACCATTTCTCTGCGGTGTTCAGCGGAGCATCGTAGGTCGGATATCGGACTGGATGCCGCTGCCGCTGCTTCACCAGCTTGTTCGAGCAGTGCTGGTGTCGGTGCGTTCCCTTTTAGGAGATCCTCTGCCTCTGTTGCGCGAATCGGTGTAGGCGCAACGGCTGCGAGTCCAATGCGAGCATCTGTAATCGTTCCGTTGTCCAGATTGACAGCAGCGGCGACCCCAATAAACGCCAGATCCATGACTTCTCGGATTTTGTGTTTGATGTAGTGGGAACCAGACGCAGGACTCGGTAGCCGAAAACGTGTGATAATCTCGCCGGGTGTTAAGACCGTTTGTCCTGGACCCGTAAACAGTTCGTTGATCGGCACAGTCCGTTCGCCGTCAGCACTTGCGATGTCAACCTGCGCGTCAGCGACAAGCAGCCCTGCGACGGTGTCCGCTGCGGGGGATGCGTGTGCGATGTTCCCCCCGATAGTCGCGAGATTTCGGATTTGGATAGAACCGATTTCCGCTGCACCTTCCGCTAATGCAGTGTGGTGTTGCTGAATATCTGCGGATAACTCAACTTCGCGCACTTTTGTTGTTGCCCCGATGCTGATACTGTTATCGGTTTCAGTGGTGATACCAGCCAACCCCGGAATTTTCTGTAAACTAATCACAGACTGCGGTGTTTCGGTGAGTGCCTTCATACCGATAACGAGGTCTGTCCCACCTGCGAGGAGCTGCGCGTGTTCCTCCGCGAATAGGCGAGATGCCTCCGCGAGGGTAGTAGGTTCAAAAAACTCAAAACTTTTCAAATTTAATCCTCCGTATCCTGTTCCTTCTAAAGTAGTACCTTCTGTTTGCTATCTGCTTTCGCACACCCAACAACACATTAAAGGATACCCGATGAAGGGGGCATTTGTCAACCCTAAATTTGCTGAATGTCGCTTTATGGAATTGGCCAACCCGGTGTCGGTTCCGTGCGGAGTGCTTCTATTTCATAAAGTTCTTCTACACTGATTTCGCGTCCAAGTTTCGCTGACAAGAGTGAGCCACTCATAATCTCTGTAACTTTCAGCCCGACATCACCATTGCTGACAGGTTGCGCGTCGCTGTTACAGGCGTTGAGGAAATCTCGGAATTTATCGGGAAAGGACTTATCTGGTGGCTCCAACGGCGTTTCAACGAGATTGCCTTGATAGCGTCTACGGTTGCCTTGGTCATCGGTTTCCCATTTCCCTTTTTCAAGGAAGAGTTTATTGCCGCTAAATGAGCCTTTGGAGCCGAAGATGAAGATTCCTTGTGGATGTTCTGCCAAATTGCCTGCCCAACCGTGTTCATACGTAAAGGACATCCCGTTAGTGAATCGGACAAAAATAGATACGTGCTCCTCGACATCGTTAATCTCTTCACCTGTATATTCAGGGAGCATACCGCGATAGGCAATACCGCTGATGGTTGCGGGTTGTGGGGAACCGAGCAGATAGATGGAACGGTTGATGTCGTAGACACCTGTATCGTATACCGTGCCACCGCCGCTATAGGCGGAATTAAGGAACCATTTGCCGAAGCCGAACATATCGACGTTCGGTCTGCCGCGGACGCGGTAACTCGTGAGCCTGCCGTAGTAGACATCGCCAAGTTTGCCAGAGGTGACGTAGTCTCGGATGGCGTAACTCGTAGGATCGAGGCATGTGCCGCCGCTCTGGTATGCGAGTTTAACACCCGCTGCGTCGCAAGCATCACGCATATTTCGTGCCTCTGTCGCTGTACGTGCCATCGGTTTTTCGCAGAAGACGTGTTTTCCCGCCTGCGCGGCTGCAACGGTGGGTCCTTCATGAACAAACGGCGGTGTCGCAAGACTGACGGCATCTAAATCGCATTCCTTGATCATCTCATTGTAGTCGCTGAAGATCTTGACACCGTTGTTGGCATATTCTGACCAAAGCGCAGCATTAGCTTTCAGTTGTTCGCGTGCTTCTGCGGTTTCCGCCTTTTCCGCGTCGGTTTTTGCGGTTTCCGAACGTGACGCTGCACCCGACAGGACTTCTGCATGTCGCCGCTTTACGTTCGCGTCCACTGTATCGCAAACAGCGACTATTTCAGCGTGCTGCGGATGGGCGAGGTAGCCGTTGACGTGTGAGCCGGATATCATACCACACCCGATAATCCCGATTTTAATCCGTTTTGACATTATCATGCTCCTTGGTGGCTTTTTCGTAAGGTAAAGTTTGTGAAAGAGATATTTCGCTTAAAATTGTTGTGTTTCTATAGTGAACCCGATGGCGAACTTCCGGCACCGACTTTGACGTGTGTATCTGCCAACTGAGTTTCTACATGGGCAATGCACTCTTGGAGGTTCTTAAATGGAGAGCTCGGATACGATTCTATGCTGAAATTCAGGTCGTTCTCGCCGAAGGTTACCATATCCACACCTGATTTTGCCAATTTTTGGACGTTAATCACGGCATCAACAGACTCAATTTGTAAGATGAGGATCCCGGTGTTGTTCCACCATTCGGCGTATTCAAGGCGGTCCATGCCGCGGTCGATGCCGTATCCGCTACTGGGACCCCAACTCCGTTTTCCTTTCTGTGGGTAGTAGAAAGCATCAATTGCCTCATCTACGGTTTCGATTTTTTCAACTTGTGGCACAACAATGGCAAGCGGACCTAAATCTAACAGATTGCCGATCAGGTAAGCGTTTCGGGTGTGTTTGATACGGAGTTGCACACCGACACCGAATTCGTTTGCCATCTTGCAGAATTCAACAAGTTTGTCTTCGTTCGCGGCTGCGTGTTGATGGTCGGTTCCGATTAAATCGTAGTCGCCTTGACTGAGGACGGTTTCCATTTCATCGCGGGTGCAGCCGAAAGGCACACCACCGGCAATCTTAATCGGTTCTTTATTGTGAATGCGTTGTTTTAAGGACACTGGGATGACCTCCTGAGTTCCACCAAATTATAATGTCCATTATAGGTGTTTTCGGATTTTTGTCAAGCGTTTTGAATTTTTGACTTGTAACCCCCAATTACGACTGACGACTAAAAACTACGCCTCCGAAATCTTGAAAATTTTACAGAATTCTGGTAATCTGTATCCTCAAGACATTCTGGAATTGCGGAGAAAGCAAATTGATGAGACTGGAAAGGGTGGCTATCCGTTTGATGAGCATCGCGATAAAATCTCGGATGCCCAATATGAACTGGAATCATTATCGAAAGCGGTGAAAGCGGCGGTAAAGCCTATTTTACCGAATGGAGGTTAAGAATGCGTTTAGAGGGACAGGTCTGTATTATTACGGGTGGTGGCAGCGGTATCGGTCGCGGTGCTGCACGCACAATGGCACAAGAAGGTGCGACGGTTCTCATTATCGGTAGAACAGCATCGAAATTGACATCTGTTAAAGCCGAAGTTGAGGCAGCAGGCGGAACAGCGGCGAGTTACGCGCTTGATGTGGCTGACTACGATGCTGTTGAACGGATGGTTGCCGATGTGGTTGATAAATATGGGCGGATTGATGTGCTTGTGAACAACGCTGGACACAGTTCACATAATCGGCGGCTCCTCAATACAACGCCTGAAGAGGCACGCTCGGTGATTGATTCAAATCTGATCGGTACGTTTTACTGTACGCGAGCGGTTGTACCGGCGATGTTGAAGGCAAAATCGGGAACGATTATCAATATCTCATCGCTCGCCGCGGTGACTCCAGGTCCGTTTAGCGGTTACGCTTACGGTGCTGCGAAGGCTGGCGTTATCAATTTCACTGAATTTCTCAATGCTGATTTACGGAACACAGGTATCCGTGCAAGCGTGGTCGTCCCTGGCGAGGTCGCGACACCGATTCTGGACAATCGTCCGATTCCGCCGGATGCGGATGCCCGCGCGACGATGGTAGACGTAGACGAAACCTCAGCGGCGATTCTGCTGATCGCAACGCTACCGCAGCGGAGCAACATCCCTGAACTGGTCATCCGCCCGACAATGCATCGGAATATGACAGGTGAAGTCGTCGAATTGGACGATTGATAGATTACGGACTATAAATCGTTGTTTGCGGATAGTAACGTGCCCACGCGAACCAGTAGATATTGACAGCGGGTACTCGTTCTAAACGCTTGCCTTTATATTTTCCAGTCGTTGCCTCACCTGTAATTAGATTCCATTGTGTCTCTGATTCGTCTTGTGCGAAATAGTCCCCCTTGCGTGTAAAGGTCAAGGTGCGCCCGTCCACTATCCGTTTAAAAACGGCTGTTGCAAACGACCCTTTGTCATGTCTAATTAATAATGGGACACCGCCAAGTGTATCGTTGTAAAACTGCTCGTGTGCCCCCTTTTGTGTAAGCGGATAGGCGCGATAATGCTTCTCTCCATTTTTATTCTCTACTTGAACGCCGATGACTAAGAATTTATTGGGCAATCGGTCATCGGTATATTTCATTCCGCTGACACCTGTGTCTTGACTCCTATGATACCTTTCATACGAGTCAAGACTGATGCTTTCACGCATACTTCCTCTGAATGGAACTGAAAGTACTTTAGTATTCGGGTAATTTTCCATCCATGTTTTCCACTCTATTTGTGGCATAGAGGCGAGTGGCTTTAATTGTTTACCTTTTAGCGGTCCCTGTATGGCTTCGCCGGTGATATGCGACCAGAGGGAACGCGTCTGATGGTCATACATTAATAGCGCGTCCCGCCACAATTTACCGCTCACACCGAAAGTATAAGTTTTACCGTCAAGATCTCGACTATACACGATAGCCGTTCTGCAGAGCGGTCACCATGTCGTGGCGATATTCATGCCACCAACAACGTCGTTGACGATCTCGTGTCCGTTTAGGAGGTAAAGTGAATAGGCGTGGCTTTCGCCGTTGAAGGTTACGCCGATAACAGGGGCATCTGGGTCTAATTCCGCTGCACCCGCAGAGACGAATTGTGGTTCTGTGATCGCAGGGATCGCGTCAAAGGGCAGTAGGGTCCGGATTACGTCGTCGCTGTAAGCTTCATGATCTTCGGCACTTGCACAGGCTGTAGTGGCAAGTAGGAGTATGAGGATAAGTGTGTAGTTTTTCATGATCTTTCTTTCATTCGCCAAGGAAGTTTTCATGTGCAGCATCAAGGGCGGCGTTCAGTTTGAGTAATTTCCGAATTATGGAGGTCAACTCGTTATTAGGATCAGACTGATTCCACCTCAGATAAACTGTGAGGGTTTCAAGGCATACTTGCGTTAGTTGACATCCTAATCTCGGTTGCGGCTCGTCAAAACCCAAATCGGGCACATAATAGTCACCTGTTTGGGTTAGATGATATGAGCGGAGCTCATGCCATCCTCTATGAACCCAATCTGTCTCCTTTTGGAATAGGTACATATACAGAGAATCATTGTAATTAGAGTTCTCGCAAGATGACGGTACATTTTTTTCTTGAATATTTTCCTGATTGTTACACGTCAATTCTTCCCGTGAAATTCCATTTTTTTCCAACTGTAACAGGATCAATTTATTTACGCGGTGCTCAATTGGCGTAAGGGCACGTTCTTTTACTTTATTTTCCAACATGCGAAACATCTCCAGGTCGCTTGGGTAGGATGCTAGACCGACATTGGGGCAGAGTTGTCCTCTTGACTGAATAAGATGTTTCATGTTTATTGAGACTTCAAGAATAGGGCGAAAAAAGATACGCGTTAATTCCGGTTGGGCTCCGCAAATATGAATTAGCGCGCCTTCATATAATTTTCCAAGTTGAGCCATGTGCCCGACAATTATTGCCTTGGGCTTGGCGTATCCCGTTTTCGCCGTTTCCGTATTTGGTGCTGAAGCGGCACCTACCCTAAGTAAATACAAACATCTGTTCATAACTTCAGCAACAAATCTCATAGATTCAGTTTTTGTTTTAAACTCAGCGGGCGGCGGCAAACTGAAGTCAACCCACATTTTCATATTTGTGAGGTTTTTAATGATTTTCTCCATACTTTCCTCTGCATCGGTGTTTTTTAGCCTGTTGAAGTGTTAACACATTATAGCATATCCGTTGGAGAATTATCAAAGACTATGCTTGTATCGGTTCGTGATGGAGGACCATGAGTTGAGAAGCACGAAAACCTCGGCATTCGTATGTCTGTCCATCGCGATCGCTGAATTCGACCTCATAAGCATCGCCGTTTGAAAGAATCTCAACCACCGTGCCCACCTCGCCACGCCTCAGATTATGTTCAGGTATGTCGTGTGTCAGCGCGACGATGTCAAAAAGTTCAATTTTCCCGATTTCTGCAAGTCCCGGATGGTATTCAGGCAAGTCCTCTATACGCGAAACGGCATCAAAAAGTTCAATTTTCACGGTCTATTCTCCCTTTCAATGGATAGGCAGTTACCAATCTTGGTATTTCTGAACCCCGATCAATAATCCATCCACTCCGAATTATTGCCTGCCTATCACACCAATCAAGTGAAAAATTAATAGTGTAGCGTTGTCCGTGGACATCATGTAATCCTAATTGGGCTTCATGTGTCTGGATCGCTTGCAACAAGGCATCGCGTAACACTTCTGCATCCTTAATACCCATGCCAAGTGCAGCAGAAAATAAGCGCGCTTTATGTTTGCCATCATTATGCTCAGAGTTTAGACAATAGTCCCGCAATTTGCGAATATCCACGACAGCACGCTCAGCATTTGGTATTTTCATGAAATCTGTTATATCGGACCCACTAATTTCGCATGCATACAAAAGTTTCTGAGGCAACCTCGTTCAGTAAGGCATTAGCAAAACAACAAAAGATTTGTGCCTATCTGACTCAGTATAATATTATACCAAGATTGTGAAGCGGCTGTCAAGTGTGCTGTTTTTCGGTTTTTCGGATGTAAGGGATACTTAAAAGTTGGAACAAAACATCAAGCATGCTATAATGCTTTCAAATTATAGCACGATTACTAAAGGAATACAATAATGAACGAAACTTCAATTGAGTTACTTAAATCATTAACACAAGCGGATGGGATCCCTGGGTATGAGGATGAAGTGCGGGATGTTTTTCGCGAAAAAGTCTCTGGTGTTGGTCCCATTGGGACAGACAACTTAGGAAGCATCTTCTGTACGCGCGCTGGTAGTGCTGAACACCCACGCATCGTACTTGATTCACATTTAGACGAAATCGGTTTCGTCGTGCAAAATGTCACGGATAACGGATTCGTCAAGTTTCTGCCGCTCGGTGGATGGTGGGCACATACACTGTTGGCACAACGCGTCAATATCACAACGAAATTAGGCAAAGTCCCTGGGGTTATCGGCTCTACACCGCCGCACCTGCTTTCAGGTTCCCGTGATAAAGTCTTAGATATAAAAGACCTATTTATCGACATCGGTGCGGAGAGCGAGGAACAGGCGATAGAAGAATATGGTGTCGTCACGGGGTGTCCGATCGCACCGTACGGTCCCTTTATGCGGTTGAAAAATGACAAATTGCTCACTGCGAAAGCATTTGATAATCGCGTCGGTGTTGCGATCGTGATTGACGCACTTTTGCGGCTCGACGAACATCCGAACACCGTTATCGGGGCGGGAAGTGTGCAGGAAGAGATCGGTTTGCGAGGCGCGAAAACGATGGCGGCAAGCGTGGAACCCGATCTCGCAATTGTGCTTGAGGGCCCGCCTGGCGATGATACCCCAGGATTAAGCGTCGGCAATACACAAGGGAAACTCGGCGGTGGCGTACAAATTCGGATTATTGATTCTTCGATGATTGTCAATCCAAAGTTGGCGGATTATGTGGTCGAAACAGCGAAACGACACGAGATTCCGTATCAACTCGGTGTGCGTCAATCTGGAGGGACAGATGGCGGAGCAATCCATCAGTCCGGTAGAGGTGTGCCGTCCGTTGTGCTCGGTGTGCCGTCGCGTTATATTCATAGCCATGTCTCGATTATCAATATTGATGACTACAATGCAGCATTGGATTTGACGATGCATCTTGTGCGTGAAATTGATGCATCTGTTTTGGAAGGATTTCTGTTCGATTAGGTAATTTTTTCGCTTCTGAAATCCAGTGTATTGGAAAACTGGAAGGTTGGAAGGTTGGAAGCGTGATAGGAGACTACCTTTGGAGGATAAATCATGGCAGGCTTACCGAAAGTCTCTTTTTGTAATTATCAGATTAGCAAGTTGATAATCGGAGATAATCCGATTTATGGCTATTCGCACTTTAACCAACTCCTCTCACAGCACCAGCAGGAGTATCATACCCCGGATCGGGTCGTGGCGACGCTTAAAAGGGCGGAAGAAGCTGGGATTAATTCTTGGCAGAATAGCATGACGGACCGCTCGATGTCTGACCTACAACTTTACCGAGATGCGGGTGGCACGATAAACTGGTTTTGCCTTAGCCAAGGTTCCCGATGGTACGAGGATCCCGACCACGTTTTTGAAGCTGCGAAACACGACCCGATCGGTATGGCACCACACGGCGGTGGTGTTGGGCAGAGATGTTTGCGGGAAAATAGGCTTGATTATCTGCAGGACATCCTTAAACGGATTCGAGATACTGGGGTCCTCGTCGGTTTATCTGTGCATGATCCGAGGCTTCTACACGTTGCTGAAGATGAAGCCTGGGATATAGACTATTATATGACTGGACTCTATAATCTGCACGGCGGTAGCGAAAAATTCACCCAAAAATTCGGCTACGCCCCGTTGGGCGAGATTTACGCGCGGGAAGATCGCGATGAGATGTGTAAGGCGATCCAACGTACGGAGAAGCCGTGCCTCCTCTTCAAGGTACTTGCGGCGGGTAGGACAATCGGAAGTCCAGAACAGATTCGGACAGAAGTGAAGTTCGCGATAGAAAACACCAAACCGATTGATCCGTTGTTGCTGGGTATGTATCAGCAGTTTGGCGATCAGATCGGTCAAAATGCCCAATTGATTACGGAACTCTGCGCGGAATTGGCGTAATTTACCATAGGACCTACGCAAACTGAGCAAATATTGGACATTTGGACGGAAAAAAAACAGTATCTCCAATATTTTTAACCCCCTAAATCCCCTTATCAGGGGGATTTTAAGAATCAATGTGTAAGTCTTATTACCAGTTCCGTGTGAGGTCTTTTGACTCGCTCATACATCATGGAGGCTAAAAAATGGAGATGCGGACGTGTGGAAAATCCGGGATTGAGATCTCCGCGATGGGGATCGGTTGCTGGTCGTACGGTGGTGGTGATTATTGGGGACCGCAGGCGCAATCCGATGTTACCGCTGTTGCTAACGCTGCATTGGATGCTGGGATCAATTTTTTTGATACGGCAGAGGGATACAACGACGGACGAAGTGAGGAAGCACTTGCTGTCGCGCTCAAAGACAGACGGCATGAAGCGATTATTGGCACGAAGGTAAGCAGACCGGATCCCGCTACGATACGCGAACATTGCGAAGCGAGTCTCCAACGCTTACAAACGGATTATGTTGACATCTATATGATTCACTGGCCCGACGATGAGATTGCTATTGAAGAGAGTATGGCTGAACTCACGCGCCTACAGGAAGATGGGCTTATCCGTGCTATCGGTGTCAGCAATTTCGGGGTGGAACAACTCACAGCAGTTCTTAACACAGGTGCCTCTATTGCGGTGAATCAACTCTGTTATAACCTCTTGTCGCGAGCAATAGAACCTGAATTGCTTCCGCTGTGTCGAGCGCATAACGTCGGCATCTTAGGGTATATGCCGCTGTTGCAAGGTATATTAACTGGACAGTATAAGCGCGCAGAAGAGATACCGCCAGTCCATTCGAGATTTCGTCATTTTCGGGATGACCGTCCGCAGGCTTCGCACGGTGAAGCGGGTGCTGAGAAGGAATTATTCGAGACGCTCGAAAGTATCCGGGAAATCGCTGAAGCCGAAGGCGTTCCAATGGCTCGACTGGCGATTGCGTGGGCGATGGCGAGACCGGGGATTACGTGTATGCTTGTTGGCACCCGAAATGTGGGTGAATTGACGGAAAACCTGCACGTTATTGCGTACACACCGTCTGATGATGTGATTGAGAGCCTTGACATAGTAACTGCACCGCTCTTGGAAAAGATGGGCGCGAATCCGGATTATTTCACAGGCGCGCGTATTCATTAGTTTTGAATTTGTACAGCAATGCTCTGTCTTCAAAGACAGTTAGAGAGGAAAGAAACTATGGCAGAACAGTTAGGCATTAAATTCAACAAAGATTTAGGAAGTCCATTGGCAACAGTGGCTGCCGATATTACACAGACGAATGCCGATGGTGAACCTGTTGTTCCTTTAACGCAGGAACAGAAATATCTCTTCGACAAGAACGGATGGCTCTTGGTGCCGGGTGTGTTAACAGCGTCGGAGATTGAGGAGATGCGCGATTTCTGTTACCGATTAAAGAACGATCCCGAAACGATCCCACAACATCACCGCTCGACTTATGGGGGACCCTTGGAAAAGTTAACGGATCATCCGGTAGTCGTGGCGTTCGGAAACGAGTTTCTCGCGTCTGCCTATCTCGCTTCGGAGACCTGCTACGGTTTCCGCATGGAGATGAGTTTTTTGGCGCTCCGTTCTACATCGGATGAAACGCCTTTTTCGTTTCACGCGCACAACGGCAACGGTTTGTGGCGGATGCCCGGAGATTGTCACCAGTACGCGTGCCTTCCCGGTCAAGCGTATAGTGGATTGACGCGCGTCGTCTGGGAACTTAACCCTGTGGAGAAAGGCGATGGCGGTACGATGTTTATTACCGGAAGCCACAAAGCGGCTTATACTGCACCGGAGGGTGCACATACGCAAGGTTGGGAGTTTTGGGATACCTATTCATGTCCTGCTGGCTCTGTTATTATTTTTACGGAGGCGATTACACATAGCGGACAAGCGTGGCAAAATCCTGACGTTGATCGGATTGCTGTTTTCAATGCCTACAACTCAGTAGATAAACGGTGGAGCCTCTCTAAACCGCCACAGGCGTTACTTGCGGAAATGCCTCCGAAGCGTCAGACCCTCTTCCGGGATGCCTATGTAAAAGGTAATGTAAGCGGTACAAAGTTTGACATGGCACTATAAATAGCCATCAGTAGACACTTGTAGGTGCACGGTTCACTATTCTCTCTATTAAAATGGCGCGTAGCTTGAAACGTAGTGGAAAGCGAATCTATGGAGAGGAACGTGAAACCACTAATCCACCTGACCGAACCGCAAGGAAATATAAAGATCCTTGGAACGTAGTGGAAAGCGGGTCTACGGAGAGGAACGTGAAACCGCTAACCCACCTAACCGAACCGCAAGGAAATATAAAAAAATGACACCGAAACAACGTTATCTGTTTGATATAACAGGGTATCTCCATTTAGAAAACGTCATCACCGGCGATGCGTTGGCGGAAGCCGCTGAAGCGGTCGATAGATACATAGCGACACCCGCTGATGAATTGCCACCCGGCTTTGAACAGAAAGGACTCCACCAGCACGGGTTCGCATTCGATAAATCGCTTGAACGTTTGACGATGCACACGGCACTCTGGCCGATTATCAAGGAGTTGACAGACAATCAGCCACGATTTGGTAGAGGTTCGTTGAAGCATGATAAACACGATTTGTGGGAGGCAGGTGAAGGTGTGAGGGTGAACCCCGGCGGACTCCACTGCGCTCGTGATGACTACGGGTGGTATAGCACGCGTTATGAAGTTGACAACGGACGTATCTACTGCGATAACTTCGTCTGTTTTCCGTATTTTACGGATGTCTATCCGGGGGATGGTGGACTTATTGTAATCCCCGGCTCGCATAAGAGCGAGTTTACTCGACCGAAGGAACTGCTGACACTCGACGAGGCAGACGGCATTGATCCGATTGATGATCCTGTTTTTGTCAATATTACACCGAAGGCAGGCGATATCGTAATCATTTCGGAGTTGTTAACACACGGTGTGCTGCGTTGGAAGCCAAAAGATCGGGATCGACGGTTTCTCGTGTTGCGGTATTTTCCGCAATACTCTGGTGCGCATAGTTTTCCGCAGCCTATTCTGGATCGGTTATCGCCGGAGACGTTGGAGTTGGTGGAATCTGCGGCGTATGGTCATATCAAGGAGATTGCGAAGCAGGATGCGGTTACGTTGACAGTGTGAGGATGAATAGGATAAACAAGCGAAAAAAGGCAAACTAAGTAGTCTTAGCCACCTAAAGAAACCTTGAACTTCGTCAAGGCATCGTTTATAATTTGCATAAACTTTATGTTCTGGCTACACGGAGGTCTCAGATGCAGGCAACCCCACAAAACATACTGGAAGCATTCAACCAACTTCCTGAGGTTGAAAAACACGTGATCGCTTCTGAAATCATAAAGCAGGTGGCTTTGCTGGATATGCCACCTTTGACAGATGAAGCACTCACGGAAATTGCTGACACACTGTTTATTGAACATGACAAAATGGAGGCGAAGGATGCCGAGACAAAATCGAGGGGAAGTCTGGCTCGTTGATCTTGGAATGGTAGCTAAAGTTAGACCCTGCCTCGTTATCAGCATACCCGCCCTCGCCCAAGATCGCGCACTTGTCACCGTTGTAACACATACAACAAGCACGCGTGGTTCAAGGTTTGAAATCCCTATAAAAACGAGATTTCTGGATACTGGCGTTTTCGATGCACAAAGTCTGGTCACAGTTTCAGAAGCGAAGTTTTTGAGAAAATTGGGAAATCTCCAACCTGGTCAGTTATCAGAGGTTGAAGAGGCAGTGCGTCAGTGGCTGCAACTTTAACAAGAATGCGCCTGTTGCTTAAGGAGCATTTTATGAAACATAGAGATAATTTATTGTGGATGTTCCGCCGAGGCACTATTCTTGTTGCTCTTCTCCTCTTTTACACAATAAATACTGCACCTGCCCAAACCACCCTTTCTGCTGAAGATATTGCCGAAAAAGCGTTAGCGGCAACGGTGTACTTGGAGATGCAGGATAAAAACGGTAAAACTTTGGGCATTGGTAGCGGGTTCTTTGTTCAGTCCAACCTGATTGCCACGAACTACCACGTGATTGAAGGCGCAGCAAAAGGCACTGCAAAGTTAGTAAGCAAGTATACCACATACAATTAGGACTTACGCAAATTGACCCGTATGCCACTCTGTGAGATAGAGCCTGTAAAAAACAGAGACGTTCTGGGCACAACCTAACAGGTTATGTTACAAAAGAGCAAGATGCGTAAGTCCTAAGAAAAAAAGGCTCGCTTACAAAGTGCCAAAGTCCAAACGAAAACGTTGGCATTATTGGGGAAGATATTATATACTATAGATATGAAAGACGAAGTTGTAACGTCCTCGCTCCCTGAGAAGCATGCCTTACCACACCAGCGATTTGATATTGTCGCCAAAGATGCGGTTCACACGTTCCCCGAAGATATGCTTGGGTTTCTGATGCGGGGGGTAGATGTTGAATTTCTTGAACACCTCGAAAGTGAGTTAATGACTGTAGAAAAGCGTCAAATGGATAGTTTGATCAAGGTCCGTCTTGATGATAAAGTCGTTTTAGTACATTGCGAGTTTCAAACGAGCGACAGCAGACATTTGGATATGGTTCGTCGGACAGTGGGTTACTTGGGTCGATGTTATGAAAGATACGGGTTACCGATCTTTTCGCATGTGATTTACTTGCGCCCTAATGCAGGTGTAAACGATCCAGGTAGTTATGTTCAAGAGGTGCCGGGGTACCGCTTCATTGTTGAATATAAGGTGATTCGGTTGATAGAAGAAGATGGCGCATCTTTTCTTGGGGCGCAGCATCCGGGTTTAATACCGTTCTGTGGATTGATGAAACCGCCTGTCGGTTCGGATTCGCTACAGTGGTTGCATCAATGTGTTGAGGCGACGAAGGCACTATCGTTAGATGTGTCGGTGCGCAACAACTTACTTGTAGATTTATGGGTGATGGGTGGCTTGGTTCATCCGGCGGAGGCGATAGCGGATCTTTTAGCG
Source organism: Candidatus Poribacteria bacterium (assembly GCA_022821495.1). Classification (GTDB taxonomy): domain Bacteria; phylum Poribacteria; class WGA-4E; order WGA-4E; family WGA-3G; genus WGA-3G. The sequence goes on along the minus strand of JAJEDN010000050.1, from coordinate 8,149 downwards.
GAGGAAATTATGCAAGATTCATCGGTTTACCAACACATTACAGAGAAAGCGAGAGCAGAAGGCCTTGAACGGGGTGCTAAGGAGAGCACCATAGAGAATATCCTTATGTTCTTGGATGATCGTCTTGAGAACGTGAATACAGAGGTATTAAAGCCCGCGCTTGAAGCTATAGACGATCTGCAACGGCTTAGGAACCTACTACGCGAGGCTGCGAAGACAGAAAGTCTTGAAGCGTTCATCATCCATTTAGCGAATGGTAGTAAGAATTGAGACTACGGGATACAGCGGGTCAATATCTACAAATTGCCTGCGACTTTGATGCGGTTTTGGGCGCGAGCGAGTGCGGCTTCAGCGCGGGGTCGGTTCAGGTCTGGGGCGTTTTCCTTAAGTTGTGTTTGCGCACGGTCTAATGCACTTTCTGCGCGTGATACATCAATTTCTGATGCCCACTCCGCAGTCTCAACCAGAACAGTGACACCCGTCCGGAGCACTTCAAAGACACCCCCGCTTGTTGCCATTAATTGCGATGTCTCCGATGATTCACGGATACGAATCTCACCTACATCCAACGCAGTGAGAAACGGGATGTGCCCGGCGAGAATCTGAAAGTTGCCTTCGACTCCGGGTGCCTGAACGCTCGTTACGTCCCCTTCATAAATCAACTGTTCCGGTGTCCGGACTTCAAAGTGAAAACTTCTGTTTAACATGTCTACTCTGTTTTGGTAGGGTCTGGGGAACCCAGCCCCTACGGGTTAATCCGCTGCCTCTTCTAAGTCTGCGCTTTTGGCTTGCTCAAAGGCTTCGTCAATCGTACCGATATAACGTAGCGATTGTTCAGGCAGTTCATCGCAGTCACCGTTAAGGATTGCTTGGCAGCCTTGCACGGTATCCTCAATCTTCACGTACTTACCTGGGGTTCCGGTGAAACGTTCAGCCACAAACATCGGTTGTGTGAGGAACATCTCTATCTTCCGCGCCCTATTGACAACCAACTTTTGATCGTCCGACAATTCATCTACACCGAGGATAGCGATAATGTCTTGCAGGTCACCATATTCTTGTAACACCTGCTTGACCCTAAATGCAGTCTGATAATGTTCTTCGCCGATTACTTCTGCCGTCAGAATACGCGAACTTGACGTAAGTGGATCCACAGCGGGGAATCTCCCCTTCTGAACGATGCTTCTTTCCAATCGTGTTACAGCGTCAAGGTGCGCGAATACAGAGACCACAGCTGGGTCGGTATAGTCGTCAGCGGGAACATAAACCGCTTGGAATGAGGTGATTGATCCGTGTTGTGTAGAGGTAATTCTCTCTTGCAGTTCACCCATCTCGGTTGCGAGTGTTGGCTGGTATCCGACAGCAGAAGGCATCCGTCCGAGAAGTGCTGATACCTCGCCGCCTGCGAGTGTGAAGCGGAAGACGTTGTCGATAAAGATAAGAACGTCTTGCCCTTGCTGGTCACGGAAATATTCCGCCATAGAGAGACCCGCAAGTCCGACGCGGAGACGTGCGCCCGGCGGTTCATTCATCTGTCCGAACACCATGGCGGTTTTGTCAATTACACCGTATTCGTCAAGTTCAAGCCAGAATTGGTTTCCTTCGCGTGTCCGTTCACCGACACCACAGAAGACGGAATAACCGCCGTGTTGCGTCGCGATGTTGTAAATCAGTTCAGCGACCAAAACAGTTTTTCCGACACCAGCACCACCAAAGAATCCGACCTTTCCACCGCGAACAACGGGTTGAATCAGATCAATAACTTTGATGCCTGTTTCTAACATTTCCGCAGCTGTAGTGAGTTCTGCCTGCGGGGGTGGTGGTCTGTGAATAGAGTATCGCTCATCTTCACCGACTTCGCCTCTTTCATCAATGGGTTGACCTGTTACGTCGAAAACGCGCCCGAGGACTGCATCACCGACAGGCACAGTAATGGGACCGCCGGTATCAGTCGCGAGTGTGCCGCGAACCAATCCATCGGTTGTATCCATAGCGATTGCACGGACTCGATTTTCGCCTAAGTGCTGTTGAACTTCAAGTACCAACTCGCTTCCATCGTGGCGTTGAACTTTAACAGCGTTAAGGATATCCGGCAGTTCGCCTTCCGAAAAATCGATGTCAACGCGTGCGCCGACAACTTCTAATATCTTTCCTTGGTTCATGAGAGGTTCCTTTTCTTAATTCAGAGTTGTTGACTTCTTGTCACATCCAAATACTGAAAGTATTTCTTCATACGCTTTTGTTCTGCGAGAACATTTCCAGATTGTGCGTCTCTATCGTGTGCATTAGAGACTTGGACATGCTTTCTGAAAGCGGCTGATTGCTTCTGTTCGATTGATTGACGCGTATTGCCGATTTCGGGTCGGCATCAGAAGATTCACACGTTGAATTTTCCGATTTAAGTTTTCGAGTTTCTCGCTGTATCGTTCAATACCGCGGGCACGTTCATGCTCAAAACTCCGGCTAACCGCCTTATGCCGATGTGGATGCTGCTGGATAATAGTCGCTAACCGTTCTCGACGACTTTTCAGATTTGTGAGGAGTTTTTCAAGTTGTGCTTTTTCTCGATTAATCTCTTTTTCCAATTCAACCCACCGCGGTATGAATCCATTTTCTTTTACGAGACGGTTCGCCATTCGGGCTTGCGGCGTTAGGTACGGGTTCGTATCGAACTTGAGCGGTTTGCCTCTGCCGGGCAAATTGGCGAATTCACCGCGTTCCATCGCCTCTTCAATCTGTTTGTTGACATTGATTGGCATTTGGAACCTCCTCGGCTATCAGCCTGTAAAGTTTGTAAAGTGTAGCTAAAGTGAACTAAAGTTACTCTCACTGCGAGGCATTCTCAACTTTAGAACATTTTGAAACTTTCCCACACTGCTGACTGCTGATCGCTGATTGCTACTTTTAGCCCTCTAATGCAGCTGCACCACTTACAATCTCGGAAATTTCTGTCGTGATCTGTGTTTGACGGGCTCTGTTGCGTTGGAGAATCAACTCGTCGATGAGTTCTTTCGCCTTTTGCGTGGCATTTTCCATTGCTGCCATTCGTGCTGCTTGCTCCGCCGCGTTGGAATCCAAAAGCACCTTCCACATTTGCATGTTCAAGTGTTTTCCGAGTAGCATTTCAAAGAGTTCTATCTGACTCGGTTCGTACACATAATCTAAGAAATGTGTATCACCTTCAGGTATTTCAGGCACTAACGGGAGGAGTTGTTCAACAAGCACAGTCTGGAGAATAGCAGACTTAAAGTTGTTATAGATGACTTCAACTTTGTCAATTTTTTTGTCGATATAGAGATGTTCAAACTCATGGACAACATCGGCAGCCGTTTGAAATTCAAGTTGACGGAAGATATTGATGTATGAATCGGTGATGTCGTAGCCGCGACGGACAAAGTGATCTTGTCCTCGCCTCCCGATACAGATCAGCGTCACGTCAGCACCACTTTCTTGATAGTGTTCTATCTGCTGTGTCGTTGTCCGAATGACGTTGCTGTTGAAACTTCCGCACAACCCTCGGTCTCCGGAGACGGAAACGATACAGACATGCTTCACCTCGCGTGTTTCAAGGAGCGGATGTGTCAATGTTTGTTCTTCGGTATCCATCTGTGAAATGAGGTGCCCGATGATGGTGTTCAGTTTTTCAGCGTAAGGACGCGTTGCGACGATGTTTTCCTGCGCGCGACGGAGCCGTGCTGCAGCAACAACACGCATAGCATCGGTCACTTGCTCAATGTTCTGAATACTGGCGATACGGCGCCGAATCTCTCGTAGAGTTGCCATGATTACTCACCCTCTGTAGGCGTGCCTTCTTGTTGTGGTGTTGCTGCGGGTGTATTACTCCAATTTTCCTTGAATGCTTTTACAGCAGCGTGCAAGGTTTCGAGCAATTCATCACTCAGCTCACCGGTTTCTGCAATTTCTGAGAGGAGTTCGGCGTGATTCCTGTCAAGGTATTGCAGAAATTCGGATTCAAACCGCGCCACTTCGGATTCAGGAACATCGTCTAAGTAGCCGTTCGTACCACAGAAGATAGAGGTAACTTCTCGTTCAACAGGCATCGGCTCGTATTGCGGCTGTTTCAGCAATTCCACAAGCCGCGTACCACGGAGGAGCATCGATTGCGTTGTGGCATCTAAATCCGATCCGAATTGTGCGAATGCCGCAACTTCTCGGAAACTGGCGAGATCAAGTTTTAGTGTGCCTGCGACCTCGTCTGATTTCATAGCTTTCACTTGCGCATCACCACCAACTCGTGAAACAGACGTGCCAACGTCAATTGCGGGTCTCACCCCTTGGTTAAACAGATCTGTTGTGAGGTATATCTGTCCATCTGTAATAGAGATAACATTCGTTGGGATATAGGTCGTCAAATCGCCTTCAAAAATTTCAATGATTGGCAAAGCAGTGAGGGAACCTCCGCCCAATTCGTCGCTCAATTTTGCGGCGCGCTCTAAGAGGCGTGAGTGTAGATAAAACACATCACCCGGGTATGCTTCGCGCCCCGGAGGTCTTCGTGAAAGCAGGGACATTTGTCGGTATGCCCACGCGTGTTTTGTTAGGTCATCGTAAATGATAAGTGCGTGTTTGCCGTTGTTACTGAAGTATTCACCCATTGAGGTGCCTGAGTAGGGCGCGATGTACTGAAGGGGTGATGGCGCGCTCGCAGGCGCAGAAACGATGGTCGTATATTCCAGCGCGTTGTGTTCGCGAAGGGTATTAGCAACTTGTGCCAGCGTAGATCCTTTTTGCCCAATAGCGACATAGATGCAGTAGACATCTGTATCTTTCTGGCTCAGAATGGCATCTATAGCGATTGCGGTTTTACCGGTTCGCCGGTCCCCGATAATCAGTTCCCGTTGACCTCTTCCGATAGGTGTCAAGCTGTCAATGGCTTTTAAACCTGTGTAAAGCGGCTCGCTAACGGGTTGCCGTTGAACAATGCCAAGCCCTTTTTGTTCTACTGGGAGTCGGTGTTCTGTTTCGATATCACCCAAGCCGTCAATAGGTTGACCGAGTGCATCGACAATGCGCCCGAGGAGTGCCTCACCGACAGGTACTTCGGCGAGTCGCCCCGTCCGTTTAGCAGTGTCGCCTTCGTGTATGAGTTGGTCTTCGCCGAAGAGGACGCAACCGACATTATCTTCTTCGAGGTTGAAAGCGATACCGTAGATGCCGTTAGGGAATTCAATCATTTCACTTGCCATGGCATTCGCAAGCCCATGCACACGCGCGATCCCATCGCCGACTTCCAGCACAGTGCCGGAATCATAGACATCCACGTCCTGTTCAAACTGTTGTAGTTGTTGTTTAAGGATATTTGATATTTCGTCCGGTCGGACTTCTCTTGCCATTTTTTAAAGTTCCTTGCGGAGGTTTCGTTTTCTGATGTTATTCAATTCTCGTGAAAACCTCAGAAGAGTCCTCCGCGGTAGTCTTTTTAACATTGCTCCTGGCATCAGTCCCGTTACCCTTTAGCGAGTTGTTGCTTCAGGCGTTGGAGTTGTGATGCGACGCTTGCATCAAAAACTGTGTCGTCTAATTGCACAATAAATCCACCTTGGATTTGTGCGTCGGTTGTGGTTTCCAACCGTACCTGTTTTCCCGAGTATGCGCTTAATTGCGCTGTAAGTTGTTCCGCTTGCTCTGATGTGATGGGCACCGCTGTCGTCACTTTCGCGACGATCCTACCCGCAGCTGCGTCAACAATTTCTGAAAAGATGTCCATTACCGCGATCAGATAGCGTTCACGTTGCTTTGATGCGAGTAGTTTGAAAAAATTAATCGTCAGAGGTTGCATAGCGTCTGCGAAAAGCTGCTGAAACGTCTCACTTTTAAATTCTGGAGACAGTACCGGGCTGTGGATTAGTTGTGCGAGTTCCTCAGATTGCTCAATCAAGTCCCGCAGTTTGTCTACATCTGTAGCGATAGATGCCAGAGCGTCTTGTTCCAACGCAGCTTCGTATAGGGCGCGCGCATAAGGTTTCGCGACTCGAATGTCTCTCATGGTTCGTTTTCACCTTTTATATATAGAAATAAAGTTTCTAAATAGTGCGCCCTACTAACGTGGGTCGGTTGGCAACCTGCTAATGGAAGCGTCAATAATGTGTTGATGCTTTTCAGCGTTGAGTTCTTCACTTATAATTTTGCTGGCGGCATCAATAGCGAGTTCAGCGACAACGCCTCGCAGTTCGGAGATGGCTTCATCTTTCTCACGTTGAATCTCTGCTCTGGCTCTTGTGACCTCATCCTCTGCTTCTTGTCGTGCTTGCGTGAGGATTCCCTGACGTTCGGCGTTCCCTTGTTCAATCGCAGTTTGAATTTTGGTTTGTGCCTCAGTCTCGATATCGGCTAAACGTTGGCGTGTCTCAGCAGTGAGCCTGTCCAACTCTTCTCGATCTGTTCTCAGTTGTTCGATTTGCGAGGTGATTTCGGATCTGCGGTCCTCTAAAAGCCCACCGACTTTACCGAAAACAAACTTCCAAAGCACCGCGAGCACAATCAAAAAGCCGATGGCTTGGATGAGGATCGTCTTCGGGTCAATTCCGAGTTGGCTTAGGAGTCCGCCACCGGCTGGTGCCTCAGCCGCGAACGCGCCGTTGAGACAGATGCCCATTAAAATCGCTGTATATAGGACGTAATTTGTTGTCCTATGCTTGGTATTTTGCATAAGTCTGCTGTACTCTATTTTGAAACTGAAGACGTATCAGTTTGTGCGTGTCGTCTAGATGAACCGTCTCAGTTCGCGAACCGTGCGATACGTCTTCAGTCAGGCGTTATTTAATTTCCGCTTCTGACATCTGTCGCAACACGTTTCGCATCCGCATCAATCATCTCTCTGAGGATTTCGCCCTCTGGCAGTTTATTGTACAAGAGAAAGAACATTAGAAGCGAATAGATAACGAGCGACTCAATGAGTGCCAAGCCGATAATCATTGCAGTTTGGATCTGTGGTGCGGCATCGGGTTGACGTGCGATACCTTCAAGAGCGGTACTTGCGGCGCTTGCTTGTGCTCTTGAGGCGAAAATGACAGCGATCGGCAATCCCAAAGTTACACCGAACGCCAACACTGCTAAATAAATCATGAAATGTCCTCCTTGGACGGATAAGGACTTATAGGCGGGTAACCCCGCCCCTACAAGTCCCAGAAAATTAGTGATGCGCTTCATGCGCGTCGTCATGGTGTTCTATAAACAACACGATGTAGATAGTTGTTAAAATAGTGAAAACGAATGCCTGCAGGAAGCCAACAAACAGCCCGAAGAACAGCATAGGCACTTGTACCGGAATAATCGGTATGGCATCTGCAATCAGCACGATAAGTCCGAGTTTTGTGAGTTCAATAACTACCGCTTTCTCACCAAAAATGTTTCCGAAAAGCCGGACAGCAAGTGAGCCTGCCCGCGATAACTGCGCAACAACTTCCAGCGGGAACATTAAGAAACCCAACCACAGTGGGTTACCGGCTAAATGTTTTAGATAGCCCCCTATCCCGTTCTCTTTAATAGCAATAATTTGAACGCCTAATACAGCCGTTATACCGAGGGCAAGTGTTGTATTCAAATCTGCTGTTGGGGGTTGAAGCCCTGGAATGATTCCGAGATAGTTCAGGGCCATAATAAAGATAAAGAAGGAGCCGACAAATGGGACATACTTTTTGCCGTGATCGCCTAAAATCCCCCCGAAGAAGTCCATAATACCGCCGACAAACACCTCTAACAGGGTTTGTCCTTTCCCTTCAGGTATCCGTTTCAACTTCCGGGTGGCGAAAATAAAAAGCAGTGTTAAGACGAGAACAGCAAAGTATGTGTTGGGTATGAGATCGGGCTGATGCCACCGAGTCGGTTCCGGGATTATTTCATCCGGTAAAAACTTTGAAATCGGAGAGAGCAAACTACGGTGACCGTTCTCAGCTGCGAAACTCCCGGCACCTATTGCCAAACTGAGTCCCACAACCAAGCAGATAAACGATAGCTTTTTCATATTTTATTACGGTGTCTCTTATAGTAACTAAAGTTTGGACGATATTGTAAAGTTTATGCTGCCTTGTCGAAAGGCAGTGTCGTATCGGGTTGAAAATCGGTGCTAATATTCTGTGAGTTTGTTTTTCGCTTGAACTTGGCAGAAAATGATGCCACCGCCATTTGC
>JAJEDN010000122.1 GCA_022821495.1 Candidatus Poribacteria bacterium | reverse complement strand
GAAATTAAAAGGTCGTCACAAATCGTATAAACTGCTACAATAGTCAAGTCCATGGGGGGCTCCTTTGGTTTTATGCTGATACAAAAACTATAAAGGATATCCCATGGATTTACAACTCTTTTATAGGTGGCAACTTAGGTTTTTATAGTAAAGTTTAGAATTAATTGGACTTCTTAACTGAGCCTTCAACCCCCCTACTCTCCTTATCAGGGGGATCCAAGGTCAACTTATTTTTTCGCTTTACTCTAAAAAAACAACAAACGCAGCCTGCAACAACGGCAGCAGGCGGATCTTAGGCTTATCGCGTTGTTTAACGTCTCTTGCTCCTTAGCACTTTGTGATATTTAAAAACTCTTATTTTTTTAGTTCATCAAGTTCATTTTGAAGTTGTTCTCTGGCGAGCATATCATTCGGATCTGAGGCGACTCGGATGATTACATCAAGCGCATTCAGAGCGTTTTCGTAGTATTCTATCTGTTTTTGCGGTTGATTCTTGGTGGCATAGACATGCCCAAGGACGTAATGGGAACGCCACGAATTCGGGTCTACAGCGACACCTTTTTGTCCGTATTTTTCGGCATCATCAACATTTTCTAATATCAAGTGGAGTCGCGCCATCGCAGCGAGGATCGGGGCAGGTAGTTGCATAGTTTCCTCTTGCCGTTCAAGCCGTTGATATGTGCGGAGCGCGTCTCTGTAGCGTTCTTGGCGTTCGTAAATGGGACCTAAAATCAGGTAGACATCGGATCGACTCGGATCACGTCTGAGGAATTCCTCCAATTCTTTTGCTGCCTTTCCAAGTTCCTGTGTCGCCTTTTCAAATTCACCCTTTCTCTCATATTCGGCTGCCGATTGTTCATACACCGTCGCCAAATACAGATGCCCTTGGATATCCTCAGGGTTCTGCGCCATTGTCTGCTGCACCTGTTGTTCAATCTGTCGGAGTTCTTCCTGTGTACCTTCGTGAATTAAGCCTGAAACAACGCCAAAGTTATAGCGGATTGTTTCGTCAGCCGGATTGAGTTCCACAGCTTCGTTCATGAGGGCTGCGGCGTTCTGGTATTGTTGACTCGCGTAAGCAATCTGCCCACGGATTAATCGCTGTGTCGCTCTGAAATAGGTGTCGAGTTGCTCTCGAACGGCTCTCTGCTCTGGAAGTGTCGTACCATAGTTTGTGAGATACGGCAAGACCCGTTCCCGATGTTCCGCCATGCCTTTTACGTTTTGTGTCGTCGTGCCTACCAAATCTACGCCCCGGAAGAATTCCAATTGGGGGCGATTGTCTGTGTGGACAGGTCCAACACCGACGTATTTGTGGACTGTTTCGGGTCCCATCATAAATGAATCGAGTAGCGACGGACCGTCCAAATCATCAGCGGCAAGGCCTTCACGGATACTCGCTATCTGTGCGCGGGCGATGAAGTTTTTGTAGTCGATTCGGAGCGGTTGACGCGTACCGATGAGAATCACAAAATCAGGCGTGTATTTATACCAGAGCGTTGTCTCAGGAAACACCTCAATGAAGGTGCGTACGATCATTTTGTAGTGTGCTTCTGGCAGACGATGCAACGGCACCCATTGGCACATGATACCGTCTTCACTCAGGATCCGACGGCACAAGCGGTAGAAGTCGGCAGTATAGATATTGGAACTCCCGGCACTAACAAGCGGATGGATGATACCTGTCGAGATCATATCGTATTTCGTCTTTGTCATCAGGATATGGTTGCGTCCATCGTTGAGTTTGTAGTTAAACAGCCGGTTTTCAAATATATTTTTGTTGACATGTGCGAAATGCTTTCTTGCTGCAGCAAGCACACCACTGGACAGCTCGATCGCGTCAACCGTCACACCGTGTTGTGTGATTGAATGCGAGGTGAGTCCCATACCGAACCCGACGACAAGTGCGCGTTTTGGGCGCGGGTGCAACAACAACGGCAGATGAGCGATAACACGGTGCGACGGCGAATCCCAGCGCGAGGCATCAGCTGCCTGATTCGTATCCACATAGAGCCGATAGACCCCTTCATCGTCTCTCAACGTCGTTACCGTTGCGTCCACCTCTTCGTTGTAATCGACGAGTGTATCACCCGGGCGTTGGGTTTTGAAAATCGCGCTCTTCAGGAAAAGCGGCTGATTTACTGTGAGCAGCAGGATTACCGCTAACCCGGCGTTGAGAATCGGCATCCCGATACCGATACCTTGTACAAGCGATTTTCCGGTTTCGGTCTGTCCGCTGCTTCGTAACATGAGCAGACATCCGACACCTGAGTTCAAGACGATCGTTAGTACAATACTCGGTCGGATACCTAAAATCGGAATCAGAATGAATCCTGCACAAAACGCCCCCAAAATACTGCCAACTGTGTTGACTGCATAAACGTTTCCGATACTTTTGCCGAGCTGGCGTGCGCTACCGGTGTAGATTTTCGTTACCAACGGAAAACTCGCACCCATCAAAAAAGTCGGCAGACACATCACGAGGAAACAGGAAAAGAATGTCCAGAATCTGCTGGCACCGAAGGTGGATTGAAACGCGCGACTCATCCCATACAACTCCTCAAACGCTGGCATTAGGATCAGCGCGAAGAGTCCGATACCGAGTTGGGCGACACCCAAAATTGCCACAGGTTGTTTGATTCGGTCAACCCAGCGCGCAACCACCATGCTCCCCAAGGCGATGCCGAACAGGAACGCCGCAAGCATCGTTGCGAACGCATAGGTGGTGCTACCAAGGAAAAACACCATGATACGGGTCCACAGCACCTCATACGCTAACGCGCAAAACCCTGAGACACCTATCGCCCATAGGACTAAATGGTTATCGGTTATCAGTTGTCGGTTATCAGTTAAAGAAGGCTCTGGTTCAATAGGCATCTCTTTTAATTGATGACTGACATCCTCTGTTGCGGACGCTTTTCGTGTTAATACCAACGCAATTGCTGCTACAGCGAAGTTAATAACGATACCGACACCGAGTGTCCATTGGATACCGAACGCCTCAATCAGGAAGAAGCCCGCTGCCACAGTTCCGATGACTGCCCCGAATGTGTTCAAGGCATATAGGATACCGATGTTTGTTCCGAGTTGCTCGAGTCTTTTCACAAAGAAGCGGGTCAGGACCGGCAGTGTGCCGCCCATCAATGTAGACGGAATTAGCAGGACTCCGAATGTCAACACGAAACGGATAAGTGAGAGGGTGTAGAATTCTGAGGTAACGTTGCGATGGATCAAGACATAGAGTGCGCTCAGTGCTGCTAAAATGAGGGGCCAGACCAGACAGAACGCACCGATGCCTGCTTCCAGGAGCGCGTAAATCCGCAGCGGCGACGCTGTACTTTCGTCGATCTTCCGACCGAAGTAGTAGCTGCCGAGTGCGAGTCCTGCCATGAACGCTGTCAGGACGGTACTCGTCGCGAAGACGGTGCTGCCAAAGACAAGTGTCAGCTGTCGCATCCAGATGACTTGATAGATGAGACCGCTGGCACCGGAAAATATAAAGATGAGCCAAACGATGGGTTTGATGTATCGCATTTTAAGGGTTGTTTCTATAATCGTGTATACGGCGGGACAGGACTAATATCCTCGTACTTTTTTATAGGCGAATTCAAAAATGGGTTGAAGGGTTTCTGTTATTGTATGCTGTAGATATACATGCCTCCTCGAACGTTCATATTTGAATTCATAGTCCCCTTTCAATTTCTCTACATCTTCTGCGTCCATCCAAACAACAAATTGGGGATCCTTAAATAAGAAAACACCGAATACTGGATGTCCTGCTAGGTAAAAGCCACAGTAGAGTTTCCTAGTTTCAAAAGTTAACCCGTTCCATCCTTCTGCTTCAATTAAATTCAGTAGTTCTGTTATCCGTGTACAAAATGCATTGACTATGGCATTGGATTCCGTTTTGTAGAATTTCCGAATCTCGTCCATGATCGGTTCTATCACCAATACTTCTTCAGTATCACTGAATATATCCTTACCTTCCAAATCAAAAATTTCCACTTGATCATCTTCATTAAGTAGTGGTTCTTCAACTGTCTGCTCGTTCTCTTTATCACCTTTTCCCAGATTTCCATGCGGATTTTCCGGTCCAACTATTATTTCAGATTCTTCACCGTGAGCCACCCTCAATTGCTCTGGATTCCATATCCGGTCAGCAAGTTTGAGGTAGAGTTCTTGGCGGGTGTCAAGATCCGGTTTCTTAAATTCTGAATGCTTGCGAAATGGCAATCCGCTATTTTCCTTGAACCTTATAAAGCCTGGATTATTTCTATAGGCTTGTTCGGTGAGGCTTTTTGCAAGCAGGTTTTGCCCAGCATAAACCTTACGTTTCTCAGCATATGGATCATCACCGATGCTGGCATTGACACTCTTAGGCAGTAGGAGTAAACCACCGATACGATTGCGATATGCCTCAAACTCAGGTTCATAGGAAAATTCGTCCATGTGATGCTCATAGTGATCTGCCCAGATATGTTCTATCTCATAACGATTACGTCCGGTCTTCATATACTCCGAATAGCGCGAAGATTCTTCCGATTGGACTCCTACATAATCTGTCATACGAGCAAGGATTAGGAAAATTTTATGACGACTTACACCTTGGAAACCAAATACTCTATTGTTGGCAAAGGATTCGACTTCAGTTTGAAGTCGCGTGTACAATATATCCCTCAATTCGCTACAACTTTTGCCTCGAATAGTTGGTATAACCGGAGGCATCAAGTCAGCCATAGTTCTCTGAGCTATGGGTAGTAAATTCCAAATGCGCCGATAAATTAAGATGTCAAGGTATCCTGCGACAATCTGTACCTTTTGCAAGTTTTCTGCATCCGAATTATCCACATGTAATGGGGCTAGCAAGATAGGATACTGAATCGTAAACTTGTTGTGTTGAGCATTGTAGTAAACGCATTCAAGCCCGTGTTTAAGCGCATCTGTTAGCGAATTAGCAGCATCACGGAGACGGCAGTACCAAGCGGTATAGAATTCAAAGTCGCGTTCAATAAAATTGGCGAAATCGTGAGGTGATTCAAGTCCCAAGTTACCTCTTTGGTCTCGAACCCAACGGTGAAATTCAGAACCAATCGCGTCAAAATCTTGAACGCTTTCAGAGGAATTGAGAATCCCAACGTACTGACTACGCAACCACGCTTTGATTGCTTCCGATTCTTCCCCCTTACCTATTTGCTTAAGTGTTTGGCTACGATCGCGCCAAATCTCGCTAGCCTGATTTCTACGTCCAGGATCTGTAATGCTTGATAGCAAATATCCTCTGAGCATGTCAGAAGGTGTAAGTGATAACCCACGGTCATTTACTGTTTCAAAAATCGCGTAGGCATCTCTGGAGTTGAAAGCAGAAATTGTTACCAAGTCAACATTTTCAATTAACCAATCAACAAAATGTAAGAATGCTTGTTCTTGAATTTCAAAATATTTTTCTATATCGTTGTAACGTTCCACGATGTTATGAATAGACTCCGGTTGGTCGCTGACATCAAAAGATCCTTTATCGGGTTTGTCTGAATAAAGAAACTCCATGACGGATTTCCATTCTGGGACATCTAAGTTGAATCCTTCTATACCCTGACTTAGTGAGAAGATTAAAGGGACAACGCGATTTTTTTCAGTATCATCTTTAAGCAGGTGATAGATCCTGATTAAGAGGAGAGTCAACGTTGTGAGTCGCTGTTGTCCATCTACAATGTACATTTGATTGCCACTATGACTGATGATGATTGAGCCAAGAAAGTAATGACCATAATTAGGCACCTGAGTCCGTTCATGATTTTCTTCGTAACTATCATAGAAACTGCTAGTGAGGTCATTAATTAATTCTAACACGTGCTGAGTCTGCCAACTGTACTCGCGCTGATAATAGTCTAACTGGTACTTAGTATTAGCCAACAAAAGTCTAATTGTCCTGGCATTACTATCAATTCTCATTAAAATAATTCCTTTGATGCTATTGTGCTAAACTTTTCTATTATTTTACTAAAGTTTGGACAATTTTTTTACGGAATAGACATATCATCCCGCAGGGGCTTAGCCCCGGGCATGGCGTTTCGATAGACATATCGCCTCGCCGAGCTGCGTTTTCGGACATCTAAGTCTATTTTCTACCAGTTGTTCTCGTGTGAAAAGCATGAGAAAAATCAGGAACGCTTTGATCATCAGGCATCCGTCTCACAGAAAGTGGCCAGACTATAGTATTATTTTATATGATACCTTAACCCACCCAGAATTTCAACCAGAATCCTTATCTTCTTAGGATCATTTAGTTTTAAGAAATCCTCAAGTTTTATGTCTTCTTTTAGGGACCCGGTGCGGTTAGAAACACGCACCTACCGGTCCTGGGGGCAAAACGCTGCAGAAAAGCGGAAAACTAAATAGCCCTATTTATCTTTTTTCAACATAAAAAGCCAAATGCACAAGTCCTACGCCTGTTGTGAAGGGGTTTGTTGGATGACGGGAATGACGTAGCTTCGGATTGTTAAACCGTCGATAGTCTCTGTTTCTACGCGCGGTTCTGGTTCTGCGCGATGATCGAAGACGACGTAGTATCCTTCGTTCACACCCTCCAATTTGAGATATGCTGAGAGTTGTCTCTTAGCCGCCTCATAGCGACGCTGACCTTCCCACATCTTTGTTTCGACGATGTATTTCTGTCCATTGTGGAAGATGACAAGGTCCATTCTGCCACGTCCAGTTTGAACTTCAAGATACATTACGCCGCGAACCAGACTGACAAACTGGTCGAGATAGGCATAGAGAAGATCTTGCCCGACGTACTCTTTGGGTGTTTCTGGAACTTCGAGTATCCGAAATCCCACGCGAGGAATGAAATCTTGGAAGTTGTCAAGAAGGGGTTCCATATTAATCTGTTCCGTGGGCGTGAGATAGTCGGGAAAATCGGTATCTTCGGGGAAGTAATCTTTTTCTAACCCGTTCACTATAGGTCTGAATGTTTGTAGGATGCAGTAGTGATAAATCGGGTTGATGATCTCACAGCGGTCGTCAATCCCTCTGGCGATTACGCCGTAAGTGGCAAGTTCGCTGATGATTTCTTGGCGTAAGCTGAAACGAACTCCTCTCTCGTAAGAGACAATTTCCATCAAGATGTTTTTAAAGCGTGGGTCTCTACGAATATTCGTTACCAGATGCGTAAGGTTGGTATTCCGTTCTTCAAGAATTTCTGCGTGTGCCTTTGAGAAGTGTGTCATCGTAATCGTCTCGGTTTTCGGGATGTCCATCTCCTGGGTCAGAATCTGTGCGAACCGGTTGACGAGGAAGGGTTGCCCAGCGGTTTGTCTGTGAATATTCTCAATGACTTCAGATGCGAAGGCTTGGCCAACTTCTTCGGTATACTGTGCGAGGAGCTCGCGGACCTGTTCAAGCGTGAAGTTGGGCAGCGTGAACTCGTCTTGGATATTGAATGGCGAAATAGAGCGATCTAAATTGAGTTGAGTAACGTTCTTAACGCCTACAATACCGACGCTATAGGGGCATTTACGCATGGAACGCTGCACATAGATATTGCGAAGTGCGTGAAGGAAGCCTCTCAAAGCATCAGGAGGAATACCATCAAACTCATCAATAACAAGGACAAGTTTCTCACCTTCGAGAAAATTTGCGAACTCTTGAAAGAATTCGAGCATCGCAACGTGGTCCGTTAGCTTTGTGTCCTCCAAGAATTGACTTAGAGCCTTGGAAGGCGCGATGCAACGCTTCTGGAAGACGTACGCAATCTCCTCATAAATCCGTTTATAAAGTGAGTCGTAGAAATCGGGTGCAGTATAGTCTTCATACACCTCAAAATTGACTTCAAGTGGGAAGTAGGGTTCTGTGGTATCGGCGGCGAGTGCATCAAGTGCCCACTGGAAGAACGTGGTTTTACCTGTCTGCCGAGGCGCGAAAATAACGATATATCGTCCCAGTTTGACGCGTTTGATGAAATCAGCGAGCTCCGCTTCGCGTGAGACGACGTAATGTTCTTCAGGATTCACGGGACCAAAGGTATTAAATGTTTTCATGATTCTTTACCATAACACTTTGGGGGCTATTGGGTCAGCACACTCCACGAAAATTATTTATCCTCTCCGATCTCCTTCTCCAACCGCTCAATGTACCGAAACGTCGTAGAGAAAATCATATCCAGTGTCGCGATGTCTCGCTCTTCTAAGGGTGCGCGCGAGAAAACGCGCCGCAACGATTTCAGATACGTCTCCCACTCACGGTTATACGGCGTTACGCCGACTTTATCCAACAGTCGGGTCACACGCTCGTAAAATTCTTCCAAAGCGTTCACTTCAGCGTAATCAATCTCGGAGGGTGGGTACTCGCCCAGGCTCGCAACGAAGACCTCATACGCGAACACCTGAACCGCTTGCGCCAAGTTCAGAGACGGGTTTTTGGTCGCCATCGGCACACTCGCTGTCAGTTGACAGAGACTTATCTGATCGGTCGATAAACCAAAATCCTCGCGTCCAAATAGCAGGGCAACCTGTTGTTTATCTTGTGAGAGGGTAGCGATCGTCTGCGCGGCTTCCCTTGCAGGCACTGGCTGCGGTAGGCGAACATCGCGGCGACGGTGCGTCGTCCCTACCAGATATTGGATACCGTCAAGCGCGTCTTTGAGTTCTGGAACGACGTGGCAGTTTTCGAGGATGTCCTGCGCGCCGTGCGCCATATACCACGCTTCATCAATCTCTTGGAACGGAACAGGGTTGACCAGATAGAGTTGTGACAGTCCCATCCCTTTCACAACTCTGGCAACGGAGCCGATGTTTCCCGGCTCGCGCGGTTCAAAAAGGATGACTCGGATGTTGGCGAGATTGTCCGGCACAGAGACAGGAATTGCACGAAAATTCCCGGTCGGTTGAATCGTTTTTTTCTCGGTGGTTGTTGACATAATCAATAGGGTATCCGAAATCTCTCAAATTGTCAACCAAAATGTAGGGGCTGGGTTACCCGGTTTCCCCTACGGTAACCCGAGAAGAAATCGGCAGAAATACCGGATTTAGTCTGGGAATAGACTAAATCCATTCCTTGTATTACATTGCAAATACCCTTTACGGAGCCTCCGTGCTATGTCCATCTTCAAGGGTGTGTATTGTGCCGTGCAGGTAGCAATCCAAGGGGATGCCGTCTGCGAAGCTGCCCGTGATGTTGAGGTGGAACTGCATTGTGGGTGTCAGGCTTGGGATTTTGAGGAAAACGGTCTTGCCATCTGCAGAGAGCGTTGCAGCTTCGACAGGGTGGATATCCCTGCCCTCTTCACCGGAACGCTTCAGCTGTGGCGAACCGTAGTTTTCAGTCCAGCGGTACTCCCAGCTTTGTACCCGCCAATTCTCTGGATTTTGGGCGGATTCCGGGGCAAGCGGTGCGTAGAAATTGATGATTAATCCACCGCTGACAGCACGGAACGATTTAGGGGTTCGGAGAGGGGCACCGGTCATGCGGATCCGGTAGAAACCGGTATCTTCTCGTTTATCAGACGACCAGCCGAATAGCCCTACGAGATAGAGAACCCCACTGCTCCGATGGAACCGTCCACGCATCAGTCCGGTAGGCAGTTCCACACCGAGTTCGGTGAGCGCGCCTTGTACAGTTGCTTCTGTTTGGTGCTGAAGGACGGCGTATACTTTTCCAGTACCGTAGCTCAGCGAGAGTAGAGAATCACTCATTTTCCCCCAGGTACCGGTAGGAATCCAAATCGGTGCTGCCGGAGATCGGTCAACAAAGGGAGCGACCCAGCAGAGAGGCGGCTCATAGCTGTCTGGCGGTTCATTGGATGGGTACCAGCCCCAACGGTTACCGTAGAATTGACCTGGCACAGTGATACGGTTCAGACGGTTGGCAGGCATCCAATAGCCTTCCTGATCTGTACCGTAGAATGTAGGACCGGGACTAATCCCAAGCCCATTTGATGCCCGAAACCCGTAAGCGATCACAGTAGACTTTTCCCCATCCGGCGACACTCGGACGAGTGTGCCGTGGTGCGGGTGTTGCGCGGGCAATGCATGTCGCGCAGATTTCATGTAGTAGAAGTTACCCACCGTATCGGTCTGCAGGTCCATAACCTGCTCGTGGAAGTGTTCACTGTTGTAGGCGTCATTGTTAAAATTCTCGTAAAAATCGGTTTCGCCGTCTGCGTTGAGATCAACGAGACGGGTAATCTGGTCGCGTCCGGCAACGTAAATCTGCTGTCCGACAATTTTAAGTCCGAGCGGTTGGTTCAGCCCAGTAGCGATACGTTGCCAGACGAGCGTGTCTAAGGTATCATTGAGTCCAGTGACTGTCCAGACATCGCCGTTCCAGGTAGAGAGTGCGGCACGATTGCCGTCAGGAAAGAAGTCGAACCCACCGAAACGTAGCCACGAATTCCACGGATTTTGCGCGGGCCAATCTATCCTATCAATCGCGAAGGGTTGACTCGGATCAAGTCCACCGTTTGCCACTAACCGAGCGAAATCTGAGAGTTTCGATTCGCTACCCGCCCATATCAGCACGGATGCAGTTGTATCTGCCGGGCGGTGGAGCGAAACACGCTCGGTGTCGACGCGCCATTTCGCACCCGCAGTCGGTTCGACCAAAGCTGCAGCAATCAGAGGCGGCTCTTGGAGGTGTTGGTAAAGCGTGGACATCTCGTCAGGAGAGAGGGCGCGATTGTATAGCTGCAGGTCATCAAGTTGCCCTTCAAACCAAGGAGATTCTTCTGGAAAATCTGGTGCGGTGAAGCCGAGCCTCCAAACGTCATCCTCCAATGGTGCTTCTGGCTTAAGGACACCTTTGGCAGCAATCTCGCCATCCAAAAACAGCGTCACTGCCCCACTCTGATGTCGCCAGGTCAATCCCACATGATGCCAAGTGCCGTCATCAACGGGTTGCCCACCGCCAATGACACCAATCCAGCCGACATCAAACGTCAACTGCCCATCTCGGATAAAAAAGGTTTTGCCGTTAGGTACCCACTCCGATGCCTCAAGCGATTCAGCGAAGATCGTACCGTCATTCTCGGTAGAAATCCACGCAGCGAAAGTGAGGTCAGTGGTGTCGAAATCGAGGGCAAGGTTTTCGTCAAAACGGGCTTCCGCGCCGCCGTCGAATGCAAGGCTATCACCCCACTGCCCTGCTTCCCAGTGAACCCCATCAAGCACAATTGCTGCCTTCCCTGGTGGTGCACTTACGGTCTGCGAACCGCTGCCCTCGTCGAAACGCCAGTGTCCGACCAAAGCAGGGTCGCTTTTCTGTTCATCTGCCGACGCGGACTGTGTGGTTTTGGTGGGTGGGCGTAGGACAGCTATACACTGATCAGCACCACCGACACCTTCAAGGATTGGCGACAGATTATCTATCGAAAGCACTGTCGGAAGGTATCCATCTTTTTCCAAGTGCCAAGTCGCTGTTTCTGCGTTGATTTCCAAAGTTTCCACTTTGAGCGGCTGCTGTATATCAGTGTCTCCAATCGTGACGAGTTTTTCGGACCAACGCTGCGGACCTCCTTGGATTAACTCCGTCAAATCCGTTACAGGCGGTGAGGTTTCAACGAATTGTGTCCATACATCCAACTCGATCGGATCCTGGATCGCTGGAGCGATCAGAACTTTGGTGGAGATTGCTTGTTCAGATGGCGGAAATCGGACGCGGAGCTCGTCTTTCACTGTCTCCCATTGTGTGCCTTCCGGTGCGTCAATCAAAGCAGCGAGCAGACTGCCTTGTGCTCCAGGTGCTGTCCCTGGAGGACATAAGGCGACCGCGGTGCCACGTGGAAACTCGTGTAAGGCGGATACTTCAGCGGCAGGGATTGTTGCGATACGGACAAGTGCACTCGATGCAGACGGGCTGAGATGAAAAGTACGGGCAAAAGCGAATCCTTTTTCCTCGCTTTCAAGCGACGGGGTTTCCAGCACCGAGCGAGTCCCTACTGTATAAGACAAAACAACCCTGTCACCGTGAAGATACAATCCTTTCCAATGCGCCCAATCCTTGGGTAAAGGACCGAAAGGCACAGCGCGTGTATCCTCGAAACTGCCATCCTTCGCCCAACCGGGTCCGACCCGGTTTTCCCACAGCAGTTTACCCTCGATCGATGGAAAGCTCTGATGCCAACCGTTATAGGCAACATCGGCGAAGTCGATCAACCCATCTGTCCAACCCGCAGCGTAGCGCAACAAATCTGTGTCGAAGACCACGGCACCACTCGCGAGATCCGGGGAGAGCGGGATAACAATGCCTTTGTAAGTAAGGTTATCAGCATTCGCGGCGACAGCCGTAGAGAGGTAGGGACCATAATCCATATCCCGCCACGGCTGCCCGGTGTTAACACGCCAACCGGGTGGATAGCGGCGCGGGACATCTCGGTTGAGGCACCAGTAGATGCCGTTAACGACAAGGCGACGAAAGTCGCTCACGCGAAAGTCTTCTGGGTGTCCCATTGTTGTTGTAAACACACGTCCACCACCGGAATGCGTGTGCGTCCATGCAATTGGATTGACTGTCTCCGCATCGCCGCGCTCCCCTTCGGGAAAGACAGGGCGACCCTGCACTAAAACTTGGGCATCTTTCGGTGGATAGTCGGGGCGCACATGGTAAGTCCAAGAGCGGACGTGGAACGCTGGACTCACACCTGTAAGGATCGGATGATTGCCAACGGTTGTAGCATCGGTGCTTGCATCGTGTCCGTAGTGATAAATCCACGGTGCACCGAGCTCGCGTGCCCCGAAATTATTCCACCACATCGCCCGCGGATCTGCTTCTTCGTAGGCAAAAGCGTGCGTCGTTGTACGGAACGCAACGATGGGACCGCCCCGGTCAATGTACTTTTGTAACAACGCGAGTTGGGCATCAGGGAGTTGACGAAACCGCAGATACAAAACGAGGAGGTCGGCAGTCTCTAAGGCATCGAGACCGTTGATGCTGTTCGCCTCACCCCCCTGAAGTACATCGTCTAAGAGAAGTGTGGTGCGGAAACCGTAGTGGTCTGCTAACACCTGCGCCAACGCTGGCATTGTTACCTCAGAGCGGTACTCATTTTCCCCGACAACGAAAACGACGTGTGGTTGCGCATGGCTAATGGATGTGAATATACAAGGCACGAACAGGAGGGATAATAGATAAATTGAAACTCGCTTCTTCCATGGGACTGAAACGTTGAGTGGGACACTTGAATTTGACATGTTTTGTTGTTCTCACAAATGGGTTGTAGTTGCTATGAAGTAGACTAAAACTGCGTTTTTTTTGTTAAAGAATGATACGCTGAATTCCTTCCTAACCCTGACGTATCACATTTGATCACTTCTGCCAAAAGTATAACAGACATCCCTAAGAATGTCCATAAAAATCAGAAGCAAAAACACTCGTTCCTACAGCGAAGAACCCGTCGGTAGAAGATCAACATTATTGAAGTATTGAATGCCTCTGGCTCAAACAGCATTTGCAATTTACTGTATTTTAGGGTATAATTAAAAAGGTTTTAAATCACGAAAATTGGATAATAGCATATCAAGGGGCATCGCTTGCAAGCCGATATTTTTGAAAACCCTGCATGTTCTTTTTACTTCGTGTTATGGCTTGCGGGTTCTAAAACTTGCTATTAGGAAAGAAAGCCCTGTAGCGGCAAAATATTCATAGAGGGATCTATCTATCTTATGTCAACTAAAGTAGGTATAAATGGTTTTGGTCGGATTGGTCGGAACGCCTTTCGAGCGGCGTTGCAGAATCCTGCGTTAGATATAGAATTCGTGGCTATCAACGATTTGACGAACCCGGAGACACTTGCACATCTTCTACAATATGACTCTGTCCACGGTATTCTTTCGGACGACATCGCTGCCACAGACGACGGTTTAGTGGTCAACGGAAAAGAGATACAGGTGCTCGCCGAACGCGACCCTGGTAGTCTACCGTGGGGTGAACTCGGTGCGGATGTTGTTATTGAGTCCACCGGTTTCTTTACGGCACGGGAAGACGCTGAGAAACATATTACATCTGGTGGTGCGAAAAAAGTGGTGATCTCTGCCCCCGCGAAGGGTGAGGACATCACGATTGTTATCGGTGTGAACGACGATAAATACGATAAGTCAGAACATCACGTCATCTCTAACGCCTCATGTACAACGAACTGCCTCGCACCGGTCGCGAAGGTGTTGCATGAAACCTTCGGGGTTGAGAGCGGATTAATGACGACTATTCACGCCTATACGGGCGACCAAAGGGTACATGATTTTCCGCATTCCGATATGCGCCGTGCCCGTGCAGCGACGCTCTCCATGATTCCGACGACAACGGGTGCTGCCGTTGCAGTCGGTAAAGTGCTACCCGAATTGAACGGTAAACTTGATGGGTTCGCCATCCGTGTCCCGACCCCAAATGTTTCTGTGGTGGACCTCACCGTTGATCTGAAGAAGAAACCGAGTGCGGAAGCAGTCAACGCTGCGCTGAAAGAAGCGGCAGAAGGCAGCTTGGATGGCATTCTCGGTTATTCCGAACTTGATCTCGTTTCAGCAGATTTCAACGGGAACAAACTCTCCTCCGTGCTTGACGGTCCTTTCACTAAAGTGATTGAAGATGGACTCATCAAAGTCCTTTCGTGGTATGATAACGAATGGGGCTATTCCAACCGTCTCGTTGAACTTGTTGCGCGCACACTCTAATGGAAAGGACTATGCGGACACCTATCATTGCTGGAAATTGGAAACTGAACAAAACGATTTCGGAAGCGGTCGCGCTCACAACGGCGTTAAAAGCGTCGGTTGCCGATGTTAACGGCGTTGAGATTATCGTTGCGCCACCTTTTACCGCGCTTGCTGCAGTTAGCGATGCGATAGCGGGCAGCAACATCCGCCTCTCAGCGCAGGATGTCTATTCAGAGGATAGCGGTGCGTTTACGGGTGAAGTCTCCGCACCGATGCTTAGAGACGCCGGATGTGATTACGTCATTATCGGGCACTCGGAACGGCGGCAATACTTCGGTGAGACGAATGAAAGCGTCAATCAGAAGGTAAAAGCGGCGTTAGCACACGACTTGAAACCGATCATTTGTGTCGGTGAACTACTTGAAGAACGGGAAACGGGGCGGACAGAAGCCGTGATTGAGGACCACATTACAGGTGGTATCGTGGGCTTATCCGCTGCCGAACTGTCATCCTGTGTCATCGCTTATGAACCGGTGTGGGCAATCGGTACTGGCAAAACCGCTACACCTGACCAAGCGCAGGAGGTTCACAACTTCATTCGAGGGTTGTTGGCAAAGTCTCACTCGGTGGAAACCGCATCACAGGTATGCATTCAATACGGTGGCAGTGTTAAGCCCGAAAATACAGCAGAACTGATGGCGCAGCCCGATGTGGATGGTGCCCTTGTCGGCGGTGCGAGCCTTGAAGCGGAATCGTTTGCACAAATCGTGAAAAAGGCAGTTAGCCGTCAGTAATCAGCAGCCGGTTAAGAATTTATCTGTAACAATTCATTACTTCTGACACTAAAACACAGAAGCACACAAACGCAGCTTGTAATGAAATGGAAAACGTAGTGCTGTCGTTTAAAAGCGGATCTAAGAACGGCACTTGAAGGGGAGACACGCCCGATTAACCGCAAGGAAATTTAAAAAATTAGGAGGGAATTGTTAAATGGAAATTATCATGGGTTTTATATTGTTCCTCTTTGTCCCGGTCTGCGTCGTTCTGACGCTGATTATTTTGTTACAGGACAGTAAAGGGGAAGGGCTTTCATCAAGCGCGTTTGGTGGCGCGGAGATGCAGTCCGTTCTCGGTGGACGCGGTGCTGCGACTTTTCTCGGTAAATTGACGACGTGGCTTGCAATTGCGTTCATGGTGATCTCGCTTTTCCTGATGCGTTTTTATGGCGAAGGGACTGGCGGCGCACTTGCACCGATTGAACAGGAAACGACGCAAGAGGGTACCACCGAACCTGCTGATACTACTACAGGTGAAGGGACGGTTGAAACGACAACGGATGGAGACAGTGCGGATGATGCCCAAGACGCATCAAAAACAGAAATTGATGGTGGCGTAAAAGATACAACGGAATAATCTCACTCACATATAGCAGAAAAAGTCTTCGTATGTCGCACGCGCCTACAACACTTTCATGGACAGGGCATCCACTCGTTGAGAATTGGCGCAAATCTGTGCTGTTAGGGCTTTTTCTGACACTTCTTTTGCTCTTCATCTATCTGGGTTTCCAATTAATTTATGTCGCGATCCTGTCTGCTATTTTTCTGATCGGATCGCTCTACAAATATTTTCTGCCGTTTCATCACCAGTTTGAAGCGGATAAACTCATCATTACCAGCTGCTGTTTCTACAAATTGGAACGGCCTTGGGAAACGTTTCGCAGTTTTTATGTTGACGCGAACGGTGTACTCCTCAGCCCGTTCGCCTACCCGACACGCCTTGAAAACTTCCGCGGTGTTTACATCCGATTTGGTAAATATCCCCCTGAAGAAATCATTAATTTTATTATCAGCAAAATTAAAGACTAAAGTTTGAACAAAACAAAATTACCAAAAAGCCCGTTGCGCTATCCCGGTGGTAAATCAAGGGCACTCAAACAGATTCTGCCGCATGTTCCGCTGAGTATAGCAGAATTCCGTGAACCTTTCGTCGGGGGCGGTTCCGTTTTCTTTGCGATCCGAAGCCTCTTTCAAGACCGTATCAAATCCTACTGGATTAATGATCTCAACTACGATCTGTACTGCTTCTGGAAAGAGGTAAGAGATAATGTACCAGACTTAGTTGCGACGCTGAGGGAAACACACACAACTACTACCGATGGGCGCGCGTTGTTTGAGGAATTGACAGAGGCAAAAGATGAACTGAACCAGAACCGAAACGCACTTTCTGAATTTCAGCGGGCAGTGCGATTTTTCATACTCAATCGAATCACCTTCTCCGGTATCGTGGATTCCGGCGGATATTCACAATCCGCTTACGAGAAGCGTTTCACGGATTCGTCTATTGAACGCGTCAAAAATATATCGCCTCATCTTTCTGGAATTAAAATCACAAACGACGATTACTCTGAAGCACTTTTCCAAGAGGGTGACAATGTATTTATCTTTCTGGACCCACCCTATTGGAAAGCAACGGAGTCAAAGTTATACGGCGTGAGAGGCACCCTCCATACTGCATTTGATCACGTACAATTCGCCGAAAACATGCGGAAGTGCCAACACAAATGGCTGATTACTTATGACGACTCACCTGTTATCAGAGAGCTTTTCGCCTTCGCCGAAATTCAGGAATGGACACTGCAATACGGGATGAACAATTATCGGAAATCAAGTGCCGCAAAAGGGAATGAGCTGTTTATTAAAAATTACTGATGCTTGTTAAATCAGAATTCTCTCACGGAAAAAGGATATCCGAATGTCGGAAAAGATAAGATGGGGTATACTCGGTCCGGGTGGTATTGCACATAAGTTCGCTGATGCGTTGAAAACGATTCCTGATGCGAAGATTGTCGCTGTCGGTTCGCGCGATCTCCAGAGAGCTGATGCATTCGCAGATACGTTCAACATTCCGCATAGACACGGTAATTACATCGAACTGGCGAACAACCCTGAAGTGGATGTTGTCTATGTTGCTACGCCGCATCCTTTCCATAAAGCGTGCGCGATGCTGTGTCTGGAGGCGGGGAAAGCGGTTCTATGCGAGAAACCTTTTACTGTGGATGCCGAGCAGGCTGAGGCGTTGATAGCGTGTGCCCGCGAACATAAGCGATTCCTCATGGAAGCCATGTGGACACGCTTCATCCCGATAATGGTTCAGGTGCGGGAATGGCTGGTCGATGGCGTTATCGGTGAACCGTGCATGTTAACGGCAGATTTTGGAAATTGGGTGGAACCCAGTCCTGAAAATTTGGTAGGTAGATTGTTCAGTCCGGCACTCGCAGGCGGCGCACTGCTGGATATTGGCGTTTATACCGTCTCTTTAGCGTCTATGGTGTTTGGCACGCCTACGGAGATCACGAGTTTGGCGCGCATCGGGGAGACCGGTGTTGATGAACAATCCGGGATCCTGCTCAGTTATGATTCCGGACAAATTGCTAACCTATCTTGTGCAATCACGACACGCACCTCACAAGATGCACGTATCTTCGGCACAAAAGGCGCGATTCATATCCCTAACTTTTCGCGTGCGACATCTGCGACACTTGAAGTCGTGGGAAAAGAACCACTACACATTGAAATCCCATTCACTGACAACGGTTTTGAATACCAAGTCCTTGAGGTTATCAACTGTCTACGAGCAGGTAAACTCGAAAGCGATATTATGCCGTTAGATGAGTCTTTATCTATTATCAAAACGATGGATGTTGCCAGAGCACAATGGGGATTGGCGTATCCGCCGTTTGATTCCACCTTTGATAGTTCTAAAAAGTAATATTAGAGAAAAGCGTTTCCAAAACTATTCGTGAATCAGGAGGATTAAATGAACGCAAACCACACACAGACAATTGCGACTACAGAACAGTTGAAACCCGTCGTTTTAGATGCTGTTAACACGCAAAGCATCACAGATATTCACACGCACCTCTTTAGTCCACCCTTCGGTGACCTGCTACTGTGGGGCATAGATGAATTGCTTACGTATCACTACCTTATCGCTGAAGTCTTCCGTAAATCCGATGTCTCGTATCAGCAATTTTGGGCGATGACAAAGACGGAACAGGCTGACTTGATATGGCAGACGCTTTTTATTCAGAACTCCCCTGTGAGTGAGGCGTGTCGCGGGGTCGTGACGACATTAAATGAATTAGGCTTGGATGTCGGTTCGCGCAATCTACAGGACTATCGTGACTACTTCGCGGATACGACCGTTGAAGCCTTTATCGACACAGTCTTTGAACGCTCGAACGTCTCTAAAGTGGTGATGACGAACGATCCGTTTGATTCGGCGGAGGCACCGGTGTGGGAGTCCGGCGATACTGGCGACACCCGTTTTGAGGCAGCACTTCGGATGGATGTCCTCATTAATACCTATCAGGAAACCGGTTACGAACACCTCCGCGGTCTCGGTTACGATGTCGATCCGAATCTATCAACAGAGAAGACTTACAAAGAAGTGCGCCGATTTTTGGAGACGTGGATTCAGCGGATGAATCCGAAGTATATGGCTGTCTCGCTCCCACCGGATTTCCAATACCCAGAAGACGGTGTTTTAGGGAGACTGTTCGACAACTGTATCTTACCCATCTCTCGCGAATTTAACGTCCCGTTCGCACTGATGATTGGTGTGAAACGTGCGGTTAATCCGCAACTCCAGATGGCAGGCGACGGCAGTGGAAAAGCGGATCTGACGAGTCTGGAAACACTGCTCCGTGAAAATCCTGACAATAAGTTTCTCGTTACGCTCTTGTCTCGCGAAAATCAGCATGAGTTATGCGTTATCGGACGGAAATTCAAGAATCTGATGATATTCGGGTGCTGGTGGTTTATGAACAATCCGAGTGTCATTGAGGAGATTACACGTGAACGGATTGAATTGCTGGGTTTAAGTGTTATCCCTCAACATTCGGATGCCCGGATTTTGGATCAACTTGTCTACAAGTGGAAACACTCTCGTCGGATTATTGCGGACGTTCTGGTGGAGAAATACCAAACGCTCCTTGATGTCGGATGGACACTCACATCGTCAGAGATTGAGCGAGATGTCAACAACCTATTCGGCGGCAACTTCGATCGGTTTTTGAACGGAAATTAAGCCTACCTACAAGTTAACAGCCACAAGGGGTGGCGTTGCACTTCGGGCAGCCTTCGGCATAGATCTGCGCCGCATCTTCTAAAGAGATACCGAGTAGGCTCGCTAAGGTAGCGAGCCATGCGAACACATCGGCGAATTCTTCGCGGAGTCGTTGCATATCCTGTGGCTGTTTGCGGATCTCTTTTGCTAACTCGCCGACTTCCTCAACAAACCATGTGAAGGTGAGCGGCACCCCGCGTTCGGCATCACGCGTGTAATAAATGGCTTCAATCTGCTTCTGAAACGCTTCAATCTTCATATTTTTATATTTCCTTGCGGTTCGGTCTTTTGTATTTCCTTGCGGTTCGGTCTTTTGTATTTCCTTGCGGTTCGGTTAGGTGGGTTGATGCTTTGAAGGTTCGTTCCGTAAATCCGTCCTCCATTACATTACGGACTACGTTTTTGCTGCCACAACCTAAAAGGTTATGCTACGAAGGACCAGTTTTTTATCGGAGTAGAAACCCAATAGTTAAAAAATCCGTTTGCAATCTACTGCGACAGATAGTGCATGCGTACCGCTCCCGAAGACGACACCTTTCAGCGGTGTCACATCGGCATAGTCTCTGCCCCAAGCGAGCGTGATGTGTTGCTCTGCTGGCATCTGATTATTCGTCGGGTCGAAATCCACCCAACCGAGTTGTGGAAGATAGACGGAAAACCATGCATGGGACGCATCCGCTCCTGATAACGGTTCTGTGTCAGGTGGCGGTTCTGTCTCAATATAACCGCTGACGTAACGGGCAGCGAATCCCAGGGCACGCAAGCAGCCAATACCGAGATGCGCGAAATCTTGACAAACGCCTCGGCGGTGCTTTATCACATCATCCAACGGGGTTGCGATTGTAGTGAAATCCGGATCATAAGTGAAATCGGTGTAGAGGCGAGTGCTTAAATCTTCAACGGCATCAAAGAGCGGACGGTCCTTGAGAAACGACTGTTCAGCATAAGCACGGAGTTCAGGCATCACTGGAATCATTGGTGAATTGAGAATGTACTGCCGTACCTCCAGAATTTCTGGGTCCACATCTGTATGTAGCTGCTGGTGCGCCGCTTTCCAAGAGAGATGCTCAGCGAAATTCCGTTGCCGCTCTCTGCCACTGACATCCACTCGACTGGTAACCGTAACAGTGAGTTGATTATGGGGCTGCTGGATCGTGAAATAGTAGACGGTGTTTCCGAAAAAGTCCTGACGTTCTCGGCATTCCTTGGGTTCGGGTTCGACAACGAATTGGCTATCCCTACAGTCTTGGTAAACAAAATTTCGCGGGGTCAGACGCGCTTCGTTATAGCAGAGGTTCACTGGGTGCGTATAACTATATTCAGTTTTATGGATAAGCTTATAGTTCATGAGTTATGCGGGATCCGTCTGTATCAGAGATTGTCTGTTGTAATTAACTGTTGCGGTCTCTGGATATGGCTGAAATAGGTGTGGGTCAGTACATCAGAAATCTCGATCAGTATTTGTGCGAGACGGACTAAGAGTTTTTCCAATCCTGTGCGTTGTGTTGTGTGCTCAGAACGTTCTGCGAGGTCAATTGTATTAGAAAGCTGCAGCTGGGTTAAAGCCTCCAAGATGAGTTGTTCCTCCTCACTGAGTCGGTAGCCAAGTTTTTCTCTTGGTAACACACGGATCTGTTCTTCAAGTCGTTTGAGTTGATAGAGCAACGCACGCGGATTATCTTCATCAAGCAGGAGTAACTCAAGTACCGTTGGAAAGTGTAAAGCCGAACGGTAGCGGCTCCGATAAGTGATGAGACATTCAGCGGCGGCAAGGACAGATTCAAGCAGTAGATCTTCGACCCATTCGTCTTGCACAGCGACGAGGCTTGAACGACACAGCACGATGAGAAGGAGTGCACGCTCGATACGCCGTCCGATATCCAAACTAATCCAACCGATGGTCTGCGTCATGCTTTCGGCATTAAGTCCGCTCAATGCTGAGAGAAAAATCATGAGTTGATCGAGTGAAGCGAGTTCAGCCTCTTGCAACACAAGGTCTGTCAACACCTGTGTGCCTACGTCGCCATCTTCTGGGATACTTTTTTCGAGCGTAGCACATAGATTCTCGATATTGTTCATCACACGCCAAGTGTCAGTAGACCAACGATCCCGGACTGCGTACGCGGCACTCACGAGCGCTTGAAGTGTTGAGACTAAACTCCCACTGTTCTCTGTGTCGAGCATAATTGAGAGGAGTTCACTTTCCAATGACTGCTCGCTTTTATTTGCGAAACTCGGATGTGAGGAGGTTAAGCCGGTCAGAGAGCGGAGCATACTGCGAAGGTACGTGAGTTCAGAGACTTCGCGTGCATCGTCGCCGAAGGTCTCCGTGAAGAGTCTGGCGGGTGATACCTGTCCTAAACGGGATGTTTCTAAACCCATCTTCCCCATTTTAGCTTTATCCAGCATAATTCGGAGCAGGCGTGCGTGTCCTTCAGCGCGTTCCGCATAGCGTCCGACCCAAAATAGGTTTTCAGCAGCCCGGCTTGACAGACCTTCGGACGCGCCAGCGGTTTGCATCCGTCCAGTTCGCTGTTGCCATAAACTGATATGCGGTTCCGGTTCCGGCGCGAGGATCCACGTATCTTTACTAACACCCCCTTCTTGGATTGAGACAGTCAATTTTTCTGTCTCGCCTTCACAGCGGGTAAGACCGCCTGGCATCACGGCGTATCCGTCTTTTTCAGCAAATAAGAAACTACGGAGAACCGCCCGACGCGGTTCAAGTTTGCCCGCAATCAGTGAAGGTGTTGTGGAGAAACGAATGTATTCCTGACCGACATAGAGGTGTGGTTCGGCATTAATCCGGGTGCGGAGTGTGTCGAGTTCAGCGTTACTCAGTTCAGTTCCAAATAGCGGTCGTCCACCGGGTCGGCGATAAATCGGTTTGACAACCAATTTTTTGAGATTTGCCAACACATAATCTCGCTGTTTCGGTTCTCCGCACCACCACGTCGCGGCGGATGGCAGCCGAAGGTCCTCGCCCATTAAATGTTTTGCGATCCGTGGTAAGAATGGCATCAGTCCTGGATTGTCCAAAACACCGCTGCCCAATGAGTTTATAACAATCACGTTTTTTTGTCGAACCGCTTCTAGCAAACCCGCAACACCGAGGCGGGAATCTTGACGAAGTTCCAACGGATCACAGAAAATATCGTCGACGCGACGCAGAATAATATCCACCGGACGTAAACCGTCAAGCGATTTCAACCAAACGCGCCCATCCCAGACAGTTAAGTCGTCACCTTGCACCAAGGTATAACCGAGATAATTTGCGATATAGGCATGCTCAAAGTAGGTCTCGTTGAGCGGTCCAGGCGTTAGCACAACGACATGCGGATTATCCGTTCGGTGTTGCGCAATACGTGTGGCACTTTCAAGTTGCCCAAATTCATATTGCAGGAGCAAGTCCAACACGCTGTTCTGTAATGACCGAAAAAAGAAGGAGAGCCGATGAACGCCAACTTCTCCGAAGAAATTGGGCAGCGCCCGAGCGAGTGCTGTCCTATTTTCGAGTGCGTACCCTGCACCTGATGGTGCTTGTGTCCGATCACCGAGCACCCACATTCTACCGTCCGATCCCCGCGCCAAATCGGCAGCATAGTTCAAGAGAAAACGGGAATCAGTGGGCGTAATTCCGACGCAAGTGCGTAAAAACCCCGAATGTGCATAAATCACTTCTGGCGGTATCAGCCCATCCGTGATTAAACGCCGTTCTCCGTAAATATCCATCAAGATTAGGTTTAGCAGCTCCGCCCGTTGCGTAAGCCCGGTAGAAATGGTTTGCCAGTCTCCGTCTGAGATAATCAGTGGAATCGGGTCCAATTCCCATGGACGATGTCCTTGTCGCTCCCCGTGTACGACGTAGGTGACCCCGTTCTCACGCAGCAGCCGTTGCACCTCTTTGTGCCGAGACTCCATCTCCGAAAGCCCAAGCGTATCGAGTGCTTTCATGAAGTCGTGCCAATGCGGATTGATTTGTCCATCCCGACTTAGCATCTCATCAATCTGTTGATCGTGATACGGATCGGAAAATTTAGCGGCGTGGTAGTTATCACCGATTGTTTTCCAATTTTTTTTATCAGTCATAAAGTTATAAGTTATAAGTTATAAGTTATAAGTTAAGAGGTTGCAGAAAAAACCGAACTTATAACTTATAACTGTTCCCCGATAACTCCTAAAGAATTCGGCGGAGATCCAATGTATACGGGTATTCAGCATTCGTCTCTTCCGGTGGAATATCTATAGGTCCAGGCGTTGTGCCTTCAGGGAGGAAATGTCCAGTCGCGGGTCCCGCGGGCTGCGATTGGATAACCCCCGGTGTATGTCCATCAGCACCGAAACGACTCGTCCGCCGTGCCTCGGCTTCGTAGGCGTTGACAGGGAACGTATCGTAGTGTCTTCCGCCCGGATGCGAGACGTGATAGGTGCAACCGCCTATTGACCGTCCGTTCCAGGTGTCAACAATGTCAAAAACAAGTGGCGAGTGAACACCGATTGTAGGATGTAATGCGGATGGGGGTTGCCATGCGCGATAGCGCACACCCCCGACGTATTCTCCGTGTGTCCCTGTATTGTGGAGTATTAAGCGTCGTTCGTTGCATGTAACGATATATCGGGCATCCGTCAGTCCACTCACCTTTATCTGGAGACGCTCAACAGAAGAATCGACAAACCGTGAGGTGCCTGCCCGCGTTACCTCTTCACCTAACACGTGCCAGGGTTCAATTGCCATCCGTAATTCGAGTTCAATATTTTCGACGTTTACAGTCCCCAATTTCGGGAAACGAAATTCAAAGAAGGGTTCGAGCCACGCCATTTCAAACGAATAGCCTGCTTCTTGAAGTTCAGTAACCACCTCTTGTATATCAGCGCGGACATAGTGGTGAAGCATGAACCTATCGTGCAGTTCTGTTCCCCAGCGTACGAGTTCACCTTTGTATGGCGTCGTCCAGAATTTAGCGACCAAAGCACGTATCAGAAGCATCTGTACAATACTCATTTGTGGGTGTGGCGGCATCTCGAAAGCCCGCATCTCCAGGAGTCCAAGCCTTCCGCTTGCCGAATCGGGAGAATAGAGTTTGTCGATGCAAAACTCTGCGCGATGCGTATTGCCAGTGAGATCTACCAGCAAGTGGCGCAACAGCCGATCAATCAACCAAGGCTCCACGTCTTCTACGTCGTTATCAGGGATCTGTCCAAAAGCGACCTCAAGTTCATAGAGTTGTTCGTACCGCCCTTCATCGACACGCGGTGCCTGACTCGTCGGGCCGATGAAGGTTCCAGAAAAAAGATACGACAAACCCGGATGATGCTGCCAATACGTAATAAGGCTCCGCAACAGATGCGGCTTCCGTAGCAACGGACTATCAGCGGGTGTGCGACCGCCAATGACGACATGATTACCACCGCCGGTGCCGGTGTGCCGACCATCTAACATAAATTTTTCGGCACTCAGTCCAGCTAACCGCGCTTGCGCGTAAAGCGTTGTGGTATTATGAACGAGTTCATCCCAATTTTCCGCCGGATGGATGTTGACCTCAATCACACCCGGATCCGGTGTCACATTCAGCGATTGAATTCGCCAATCGTGCGGAACTTCGTACCCTTCGAGAATCACTGGTATGTCTAACGCTTGTGCAGTCGCTTCAACTGCCTCAAGGAGCGAAAGATAGTGTTCAAGATGCGTCAACGGCGGAATAAAGATATGCAACCGTCCTTCACGCGGTTCAACGCAGAGGGCGGTATGAAAGATCGCCCGCTCTTCTCCGTCTTCTGGGGTCGGTGTACTGTCCTCATTTTTGCCTTGTCTGTTCGCTTGCCCCGATGCGTCCAAATTCTCCGCACGCGGTTCAAGTGGGTCCCGTTCATAAAGCGGTTCACGTTCTTCAGGTAACACCGATTGTATAGACTCCAAGGGTAAACGAAGTCCTATCGGTGAATCACCAGGGATTAAGAACATGCGTCCATCTCTGAAATCCCACGCACAACTCTGCCACGCCTCGTCTGCGAGGCTCCAACGTAAGGGTAGCGCGTAGCCGATCGGTGCGCCGAGGCTCTCTGTTTGGAGCAGCTGCGCAAGCCGCTGGCGTTCGGACGCTTCCTTGAAATCGAAATCGAGCGGATCAACATTGACAGGAAGTCTATCCTCTGTCCAGAGAAAATAGAGAGCGTCTTCGTAAGCTGGAAGTATCCGATTCGGTGCGATGTTGAGCTGTTCTGTGAGGTAGCGTGTAAATTTTTCTGCGTCTTGAATAGCAAGACCGTAATCTTTGTGAGGTTCGGCAAGGAGTTCACGGTTCTGCCAAACGGGGACCGCATCTTTGCGCCAAAAACATCCATACTTCCAACGCGGTAAAGGTTCACCGGGATACCATTTTCCTTGCCCGTAGTAGAGTGCCCCCCCGGATCCGAAGCTATCATGCAAACGTTGTAGAAGTGCTGCACCTAACTCCCTTTTTTTTCGACTGTCCGCCTCTGTATCCCATTCTGGGCTGTCTGTATCGTCAATTGATACGAAAGTAGGTTCACCGCCCATTGTCAGCCGAATGTCGTTCTGAACTATATCCGTGTCGACCTGCTGACCGAGGGCATTAATGCCAGTCCACTGTGCCTCTGTATAAGGTTTCGTCACACGCGGGTCTTCGTGGATACGCTGAACGGTATTGCTATAAGTGAATTCCGTTTCACAGGGATCTGTGTAGCCCGTGACAGGAGCAGCGCTCACCGGATCCGGCACGCACGCCAACGGAATATGTCCCTCTCCGGCAAATAACCCGGATGTCGGATCCAAACCTATCCATCCTGCGCCGGGCGCGTAGACCTCGCACCAGGCGTGCAAGTCGGTGAAATCTTGAGCAGGGCCGGCGGGTCCGTCTACAGGTTTCTGATCAGCGACGAGTTGGACGAGATACCCAGAAACAAAGCGGGCTGCTAAACCGAGATGTCGCATAATCTGAACGAGCAACCACCCTGTATCCCGGCATGAGCCAATCTGCTTTTCTAACGTTTCTTCGCAGGACTGGACCCCGGGTTCCATCCGAACTGTGTATTTTACATTTTCCCGCAAAGTTCTGTTAATGTCGACAAGGAAGTCGATGAGTTTCTTCTGCGTCCGGGGAATATCTGCCAACCAAGCAGTCAGCAAGGGCCCGCTCTCTTTTACTTCAAGGAAGGGTGCGAGTTCTTGTTTGAGCTGCACTTCGTAGAAAAATGGATAGTGCTCGGCACTCGTTTCGAGGAAGAAATCGAACGGATTGATAACGGTCATATCGGCGACAAGATCTACTTCAACAGATAAGGCACGTGTCGACTCTAAAAAAACAACGCGCGCTTGGTAATTGCCGAACGGATCTTGCTGCCAGTTAATAAAGTGATTCTCGGGTTCAATTTTAAACGAATACGCTTCAATCGGTGTTCGACAGTGGACGGCGGGTCTCAATCGAAAAACGTGTGGCGATAAGTTGACAAGCCGGTCATATTGGTAAAGGGATTTGTGGTTGAGTGCTACACGAATTGCCATTTTTTGTTTTTTATATTTCCTTGCGGTTCGATTAGCTGAATTTTGCTGATAAGATCCCACGCCGTATATCTATGAAGAAATCCGCAGAACCACCGTTTGTGCTTGGGCTTACAAGTTTTGCGTTCCGTTTAAAAGGAGCGTTAGATGCACCGTAGGAGCAGGTTTCCGACCGTTTCTCCTAACTGGTCACTGACGACTGAGACTGTTCCTGTTTTTGGTCCTCAGCGGGTTCTCCGTTGACGGGTCGCAATGCGAAAAACGTCTTGTGAATATCGGCACCGACGAAATTGAGGTTGGTTTGAAATGCGTCAAGAAACTCGTGTAAACCGCTGGAGAGAATTTGTTTGACTTGGGCATAGGCGAATTCGGAACGCAGCTGCCCGAGACGCTGCTCTGCTGGATTGGAGAAGGTTTCCAACGGGGTGCCGGATATAGCGTGCAGTGACTCCTCCGCCTTGGAGAGACAGTAGAGTACCGAGCGTGGAAACTCACGGTCTAAGAGTAAAAAAGCGACAACATCGTCTGGAGAAATAAGCCCATAGGTGCGGCGGTACATCTCAAAACCGCTGGCAGAATGTAACAGCGCGCCCCACTGAATGTCGTCAAAAGGCGTGTCTACATCCCATATAGAGGGCAGGAGAATAAAATATTTAACATCAACGATTCTCGAGGTTTTGTCGGCGCGTTCTATCAAACGTCCCAATTGACAGAAGTGCCACCCCTCGCTATGTGACATGACATTATCTGTAAGTCCCATGAAGAGGTGTGATGCGAGTTTGATCTCTGTAAAGAATTCATGGGGTTCTGCCATCGCCCACTTTTCGGAAGTGTTTGCGACCAGTAAGTAGGCATCGTTTAGCTGCTCCCACATCTCCGACGAGATATTTTCGCGTATGGACCGGGCGTTTTCTCGACCAGCTCGCAAGCAAGAGACGATTGAATTCGGGTTTTCAGGGTCAAACGCCAAAAATCGGATAACAGCTTCACGCGATGCCTCGCCATAACGCTCAGCAAACACTTCATCATCACCTGTGGTCGCAACGATCGGTTCCCACTGTGCTTGCATCCCGACGGGTGCGTCAAGAATCAAACGCAGATTGACATCGACGAAACGAGCGACATTCTCGGCACGTTCTATGTAGCGGCTCATCCAATAAATTGATTCTGCAACACGACTCAACATATTTTTAAATTTCCTTGCGGTCAGTCAGAGAGGGGAATAGTTATAAGTTATAAGTTAAGAAAAGACTTGATGGATGAGATTGACTCTTAACTTATAACCTCTTAACCTACCACCTATAACCTTACTACCCCGACAAAACCCATGTATCCTTGCTACCGCCGCCCTGTGAGGAGTTGACAACAAGCGAACCTTTTTTGAGTGCGACCCGTGTCAATCCACCCGGGAGGACGTAAATATCTTCACCATAAAGGATAAACGGACGTAAATCAACGTGCCGTCCCTCAAAATGGTCGTCAATCAGCACCGGTACGCGGGAAAGCGAGAGCGTCGGTTGTGCAATATAATTGCGCGGATTGTCTTTGATTCGGCGAGCAAACTCCTCGTGTTCTGCTTTTGTTGCGTGGGGTCCGATCAGCATGCCATAGCCACCAGATTGGTTGGCTTCTTTCACAACGAGTTCGTGAAGATGTTCCAGGACATATTTCTGATCGCTATCTTTCCAACACATATAGGTCGGAACATTTGGAACGATAATGTCTTCGCCGAGATAATACTTGATGATCTCAGGGACGAAAGCACAAACGACTTTATCATCGGCGACACAGGTGCCGGGTGCATTCACCAAAGCGACCCGTCCGGCTTTGTAAACATCCATCAATCCGGGAACCCCGAGCATTGATTCCGGTTTAAACGCTTTCGGGTCAAGAAAATCGTCGTTAATGCGGCGGTAGATAACATCAACCTGCTCAAAGCCTTTCGTTGTCCGCATGTGAACGAACCCGTCCATTACGACGAGATCGCGTCCCTCCACCAATTCAACCCCCATCTGTTGTGCGAGAAACGAGTGCTCAAAGTATGCGGAGTTATAAACGCCAGGTGTTAGTACCGCAACTTCAGGAGATAAGACTTTGTCGGTTACGAGGTACCGGAGCATATTTAGCAGTTGACTCGGATAATCTTCGACGGGTTGAATTTGCGACATCCCAAAGAGTTGCGGAAAAGTACGTTTCATTAACTGCCGATTTTCCACGACATAGGAGACACCAGATGGGCAACCGAGATTATCTTCCAATACATAAACTTGTCCATCGCTATCGCGAACTAAGTCTGTGCCAGTGATATGGCACCAGACCCCGCGCGGCGGGTCTAAACCGATGCAGGGTTGTAGGTATCTTTCCGACGAAAGCACGACGTCTGCTGGAACGATACCGTCTTTGAGGATTTTTTGGTCGTGATAAACGTCGTCGATGAATAGATTCAACGCATGAATGCGCTGTTTGAGTCCGCGTTCTATCCATTCCCATTCAGCGGCATCAATAATTCGTGGGATAAGATCGAACGGAAATATCTTTTCGACCCCCTGCTCGTCTGCGTAGACGTTGAACGTGATGCCCATTCGGAGCAAAGCGTATTCAGCGGCAATCTGGCGACGCGTGAGTTCGCCTTCAGGAAAGCCTTCAATCCGTTCTACTAACATCTGAACGGCAGGACGAGGGCTCCCGTCTGGAGCAAACATCTCATCAAAAAACCCGTCGGTATTGTATCCATCAAATCCTGTCATTGTAACGCGCCTCCTTATTGTTACGCCGATGCCGCGGCGAAAATGTAAAATGCTGAAGGACAGCGGGCTTGGAAGTAGCATAAGTCTATACAAGGTTATGATGCCATATCTAAGTTGTTAAGTCAAGGAAAATTAAGATACCGGCATTCAGTTTTAGATTATCAGCAGATGTAAGTTTCTGAAGATTAAGGG
This sequence comes from Candidatus Poribacteria bacterium, assembly GCA_022821495.1. Lineage (GTDB taxonomy): Bacteria > Poribacteria > WGA-4E > WGA-4E > WGA-3G > WGA-3G. The sequence continues at coordinate 211 of JAJEDN010000122.1, read as the reverse complement.
TTTATCGTAGCATCCATTATCTAAAACTAACGAAAAAACTTGAAACCGCTTGCCTACTTATGGTAAATTAAACTGACATTTATCAAAGTTATTGTCCGACTGCTGAAGGCATTGCCTCAGCGCGTGTCGTGTTATGAAAATGCGTTTTGTTTTCAAAAAGTTTCTTGATTTTTAGCGCATGAGATGGCATTCTAAGAGCTAACCACACTAC
>JAJEDN010000071.1 GCA_022821495.1 Candidatus Poribacteria bacterium | reverse complement strand
GATAAGGGGCGGTGAATGCCCATACGGTGAATGCCCATAAGGCATTCATACCGTTGATTCGCATTCATACCCGGTGAATGCCCATAAGGCATTCATACCCGGGGAAGCCCATACGGGCTTCATACCGTTGATTCTGATTCTTATTCTTTAGGGGATTTACTGCTTTTTGCGTAAGTCCTACCTTCAAATAAATCCCTCTTCTTTTAGGCTGACAAAGATCCCGTCGCCGACGATGACGTGATCTAACACTTTGATGCCGATTTGATTTCCCGCCTCAATCAGTTGTTTTGTTGCCCGAATGTCCTCTTGACTCGGCTGTGGATCGCCGGATGGATGGTTGTGGACAAGGACGATTGAATTCGCGGATTCCTCAATTGCGAATCGAAAAATTTCACGTGGGTGGAAGACACTGGCGTTGAGTGTACCTTCAAAGACTGTTGCTTCTGATAGTTTTTTCCCCCAAGCCAAATCGTCGCTCAGATCACCTGCGACGCCTTTAGTTGTCACGCCGCCTTTGGTATCGAGGCATAAGACGCAGACAATCTCCTTCTGTAGGTAGCGCATTTTAGACATCATCAGGTCAGCGACATCGCTGGGTGAGGTGATTTTATCTCGTTCGGCATGGAACCGTGCCAGTCGTTTTCCGAGTTCAAGTGCTGCGACGATCTGTGCTGCTTTCGCTTCACCGACACCTTTAATCTTTTCAAATTGCTTGGATTTGTAATCCGCCATCCGTTTGAGATCACCGTCAAGTGCTATAAGGATCTGTTCACCGAGTTGAACGGCGGTTGTTCCTTGAAAGCCATTCTTGAGAATAATAGCTAATAGTTCTGAGTCTTTCAGACTCTCTGCCCCGTATTTGTGGAGTCTTTCGCGTGGACGCTCATCTTTAGGAAGGTCCTTAATTCGCGGGCGGTATTCGTTAGACATTGTATCCCTTTCAGTGTAATAGAGAATTTGGTAGCAATTATACCGAGTTTTTAAAATAAAGACAAGCGGAATCTGATGGATTTTCCAAGATATTGTATTCGTTTTTTGCGTAAGATTGGATGGGCAATAGTATGTAATTTTATGAAAATAGGAAACATCTAAATTGAAGGTTGACAAATAGTTTGGAAATAGTATAAAATTAGGGGAGTGAGTTGGTATTCTCAATTTTCTAACAATAAAGTAAGGAGAAAATTCATGGCAACTACGATTCGCCAAAAAGACGGTGTTGCAATTTTAGAGCCGAACGGAAAGATAATGGGGGCATCCGTATCAGAGTTACGAGACGTGATCACGTCTCAGATAGATGCGTCCGATGAGCCACGTATCCTCATCAATTTCGAGCGTGTCACTATGATGGACAGTTCTGGTCTTGGGACGCTGATGGGTGCGCATGTCGCTGCGACGCGTAAGAACGGTCGTATCGGTGTCATCCATGTTGGAAAAAACATCAAAAATCTGATTGTCCGGAGCCGACTCGTCAGTATTTTTGAACATTTTGAAAGCGAGGATGAGGCGGTTTCTGGGTTATCAAATGAGAGTTAATCGGGAAAATTAAGAGAACGCGCCTACGATCCAAGCCAACTGTAGCATTTAGGAGTACATACATTATGGCAATCACCGTGTCTGAGAGAGAAGGGGTCGTTATTTTTAGGCTGAGCGGTAGGGTTATCTCCCCAGGTATCGAAGAATTTTCGAGGACCATGGAGGAAACACTTGCGATGCTTACGCCACCACCGAGGCTGGTGTTTGACTTTAAAGAGGTAACCGGAATGGATAGTTCTGGGCTCGGCGCACTCATGAAAGTTTATACAGAGATTCATCCGCATGGCGGGAAGATTGCGGTGATTAATGTGAACAAACATGTCAAAAATTTGATTGTCATGGCGCGATTAATCACCGTCTTCAAAAGTTTTGAGAGCGAAGATGATGCTGTTGCTGCCTTGCTGGACCATCCGTAGTTTATGATTGTAGTGTGTTCGCGAGGAGCCTTGTGTTAAACGGAGGTCAGTAGCCAGTCAGCACTGTTCGGTTGCCTCGCATCTATAAGGAAATGTCTCATGATTAAAAATATCCTCGTTGCCATTGGCGATACGGATTACGAAAAAAATGCCTTTGAGTACGCTGGTCAATTAGCGGTGCTTTTAGGTACGCATCTATCGTGCGTTTTCTTTCAAGATAGCAGCCACGGTGGGAATGCTGATGTCGCAGAGACTGTGCTCCGTCGAACAGAGGCGGAATGCTCCCTCTACGATTTCCTCGATTATCACGTTGAGTCAATCGCTGGTAACCCGCGACAGATGATATGTGAACAGGCGCATTCCGCTGACCTCGTTGTTGTTGGACTTCCTGAAGATGTGAGAAAGCGTCGACTCAAGCTAATTCAAAACCAAATTGACGATGTCCTACAGCATATCACGCGTCCCATCATCGTGGTACACGAACAGTGCACACTTTTACGGAAAATTCTCGCTGTCCATCACGGTGACACTTATTCTGACCACGCTTTGGGGCTTGTTGCAGAGATTGGAGAGTTGACAAAAGCGGGTATCGTTGGTCTCGCGCTTTCAAGTACACAACCAGAAGCGACACAGATTAAGCAGCAGATGGAAGCGTACTTGAAGTACTATGACGTACAAACCGATTTTCTTACCGCTCGTGGTTTTACGGTCGCAAATATCTTGGAAAACGCAGAGGAAAATGATTGTGATCTCATCGCTTTGAGTGCGAGCCATCACGGTAGGTTGTACGAGCTTGTTTTTCAAAGCACCACACAGACCGTTGTCAAACTCGCGAACCGGGCAGTTTTGGTAACGAGGTAACCCGTTTGCAAGTCGCGTAGTGCGGCTATCTCGTCCCTTGTGGAGGCAGACATGGCGCTTAAAGACACAACTCACAAGCACATATTATCAGGGGAACCCATTGATTCTTACTGCCTTCTGGAGATTTCCACAGATATGTTCGGGTGTGTAAGTTGTGACGGTAGTTTCGTTCCCGTCAATTCCGCGTGGGAAGAGACCGTCGGGTTCACTACGTTAGAACTCCAAAACCAGTCGTGGTATACGTTTATACATCCCGAAGACAGACAGGACGCGCGTGCCAAAATTGAGATAATCGAAACTGGCGAACGCGATAGCGTTACCTTTGAAAACCGTTTTCAGTGCAAGGATGAATCCTACAAGTGGTTAAAATGGCGTGCCATAAAGCCACCTAAAAAACAATTTTGTTACGTCGTGGCAACGGATATTAGCCAACAAAAGCGGCTGGAAGCACAGTTAAAAGTAGGTGAAACGCGATTCCAACAGTTAGCAGTCAAACATGTTCAAGAGGGCGATCTGTTACATACCCTCATGGAAAATACGCCGGACCATATCTACTTTAAGGACACAGAGAGTCGGTTCATCCGAATTAACCGTTCTTTGGCAGATCGGTTCGGGTTAAAAAATCCAGCGGACGCGGTTCAAAAAACAGATTTTGATTTCTTTACACGTGAACATGCGCAGCAGGCATACCAGGATGAGCAAACTGTTATTGAATCTGGGAAACCTATTGAGGGCATACAAGAAAAAGAGACATGGCCCGATGAACAAGATACGTGGGCGTCAACGACGAAAGTGCCGATTCGCGATAGAGAGGGTCGTATTATTGGAACGTGCGGTATTTCGCGGGATATAACCGAGTACTATCGTGCGCAACAAGCAGTTCGGGATTCTGAGGCGAATTGGCGTTCCCTTGTTGAAAGCGTCCCTGATATTATTTCAACGATCACCCTTGATTATCGTATTGAGTTCATTAACAGATTGCCCCCAAATCTCGGATTAAAACCTAAAGATATGGTTGGGAAAAGCGTTTTTGATTTTCTCCCAACTGAACATCATGAGCGGCTTAAAGAAGCCTGCACAAAAGTCATTGAAACTGGCGAACTGGCTACTTATGAAGTTCAAGGACTGATCAGTGGATTTTGGTACGCCTCCTGCGTCGGTCCGATCCAGCAGGACGGTGAACTCGTTGGGTTCGTGATGGCATCAACGAATATAACGGATCGGAAGCAAGCGGAAATTGAATTGCAGCAAAGTGAAGAACGTTTTCGGCGAGCGGTCTTGAGCGCGCCGCTGCCTATCATGATTCACGCTGAAAACGGTGAAGTCCTGCAAATCAGCCGAGCATGGACCGAGTTAACGGGATATACACTCGAAGATATACCGACAATCTCAGAATGGCTTGAGCAGTCGGATCGCGAGGAAGCTGAGGAGATCGAAGCACATTTTGCGCATCTGTACAGTTCCCAGGAACGTGTGGCGGAAGGTGAGTACGTAATTTTTACGAAGTCCGGCAAAAGGCAGATTTGGGAATTTAGTTCGTCGCTGCTGGGTGCCCTGCCAGATAAGAGACATCTCGGGATTAGCATGGCGCTGGACATTACGGAGCGGATAAAGACCCAAAAGGCGATGCAGCAAGCCAAGGAGACCGCGGAATACGCAAGTCGCGCGAAAAGTGATTTTCTCGCGAATATGAGTCATGAACTGCGGACCCCCTTAAATGCGATTATTGGGTTCGCCGAGATTTTGCGAGATGAACTTGTCGGAGAAATCAACGATGAGCAGCGGGAATGCGTCAACGATATCCATATTAGTGGTGAACATCTCTTGGAGATGATTAACGATATTCTTGATCTTTCAAAAATTGAAGCCGGAAAAATGGTGCTACAATTGGAGGCGTTCTCTATTGTGGAAGCCGTTGAGGAAGTGAACGCGATTATTACTGCGCTCGCCGTGCGGAAGAATTTGGAACTTACTTTGGACTACAACCGGAATTGCGAGATTGAAGCGGATCGTGTTAAATTTAAGCAAATCTTCTACAATTTATTGTCCAATGCCATAAAGTTTACCCCAGAAGGTGGTAAGGTAGTGACACATCTGGAAATCAGCGATACGGAACTGCGCACCGAGGTTATTGATACAGGTATAGGTATTTCTGAGGCGGATCAAGCGAAACTTTTCGCGCCGTTTACACAGATTGATACCTCGAAATCTCGGCGGTACGGCGGAACCGGACTCGGTTTGGCATTAACACAGAGGCTCATCATGTTGCATGGCGGCGAAATTCGCGTCGAAAGCCATGAGGGGAAAGGAAGCAATTTTACTTTCAGAATTCCGCTACAACAAGTGAAGCGGGACACGGATGATACTGGATCTGATGATGCAGTATAGAGCGGTTATACCACTGCTGTTTTGAACAGAGGACAACCTGTGAAAACTGAAAAACCACCTCCAGCCAGAGGACAGGTAGAAACATCAAAGCGAATCTTGGTAATTGAAGACCAGGAGTTAAACCGAAAAGTTGTGCGGATTGTCCTACAATCAAAAGGCTATACAGTCGTGGAGGCGACTGATGCGGCAGAAGCGATTGCCTGTTTAGAAGACACAATACCGCAACTGATTCTCATGGATATTGCTTTACCTGGACAAAGTGGTGAGGATTTAACGAGACGGATCAAATCGAATCTGGCGTGGGTAGATATACCGATTATCGCGCTAACTGCTGCAGCGATGTCTGGCGACAGAGAACGCATCCTCAAAGCAGGCTGCGATGATTATCTCAGTAAGCCAATTGACATCAACATATTGGTTGAACGTGTAGAAACCCATCTCAGAAGGACAGCAACATGAGCCATGAAATGACTTCTGAACAGCAAGAAACAGCGAAAATCCTCGTTGTTGATGATGAACCGCGAAATGTCAAAATTCTCCAAATTCAGTTAAATGCGCGAGGATACACAGTCTATACAGCTGCAGATGGACTGGAGGCACTTGATATTGTAGAGAAGGAGATGCCAGATCTCATTTTATTGGATATCAACATGCCGAAGATGGACGGATTTGAGGTCGTCAAACGCATACGAAAAAATAAAACGACCGAATTTATTCCGATTGTAATGATAACAGCACTCCGCGACACACGCGAAAATCGGATTAAGTCTATTGAATCAGGTGCCGACGATTTTATTGAGAAGCCGTTTGATAGTTTGGAAGTACTGGCACGGGTCCGATCTCTGTTGCGAATTAAGCAGTACCAAGACACGCTTGCGCGACATAACGCCCGATTGGAAGAAGAACTCCAAATGGCACGAAGCATTCAAGAGATACTGATACCTCAAGATGGGGTACAGGAGTTATCCGGATTTCGCATCGCTTCCCGCTGCTGCCCTGAAATGGCTGTTGGCGGGGATTTTTTTGATATCTGGGAAATCGCGCCGAACCGACTCGGTGTTTTTATTTCTGATGTTATGGGACACGGTGTTTCAGCGGCTTTCGTAACGGTTTTCATCAAAACGATTTTGGCGGAATTCCAGCAACAAATTGAGGATAATCCGGGATACCTGCTTGAAATACTAAATACGCGTTTCAATGATTTGATTAGCTCACGGCTGTTCATGTTTGCAACTGCCTTCTGTGGTATTATTAATCTGGATAAAGAGGAACTCGTTTGTGCAAATGCTGGGCATTCATTTCCGCTCTTATATAACGCGGACAAGCAGACATATTACACCATTGGCGATGAAAATACGGGAAATGGGTTGGGAATTTGGCAAGAATCGGTTTATGAGACGCAGCACTATCCATTTGACCGATCAAGTAGGATATTTCTCTATACAGATGGTGTTTATGAATCTAAAAACCCCGAAGGTGAAGAGTTTACAGCGGAACGGCTCGAAGCGTTAGTGCGCGCTTGCACAGATCAGCCTGCTGCCAAACTTATTGCTAACATTTCAGAAGCTATTGATGTCTTTACTGATACCTGCCCTAAGGAGGACGATCTGACCCTCATTGCTATTGAAGTTGCCGGAGCGGACTAAAGTTTAAGATCGTTCGGTTTTAGAAGTTTAAAAACGACTCGAACATCTGTTCCATCTACCGCGTTGGATTGTATCTCATAAGCATCCGCGAGCGATTTAGCAATGAAAATACCGTGTCCACTTTCGCTGCTTGGGGAACGATTTGCTTCAATTTCTGCGAGTCTTTCAGGTGTTAACCAACTTTTTTCACCTGTATGCCGTGAACCGGTGTCCCTCACTAAAATTTCAAGCGAGTGCGTGTCAATCCTAATTCGTAATTTAACACCAACTGTAGCATCAATGGAACCGTGGTGTACTGCATTGCTGCAGATTTCATCAAGGACCAGTTGGATGTCTGCCACACGTTTTCTGGAGAATCCGAGGCTTTGTGCAAGGTTACCAATAAATGCCCGAACAGGTTCTATGTAGAAGGCGGCACTCGGAATTTTAAGTTTGATGTCTGATTTTGCCATGTCCTAAAATTTACTTTGTTTTAAAATGCAGCGAGGGCACTGTTTTCGGACTCGTAAATTTCGACAACGCTGGAAGCACCGATTAAATTGAAAGTACGCGTCAGGTTCTCCTCAAGCGCGCAAATCTTAAGGTCACCACCGCTTTGACGAAGCCGTTTGGCGACACCTACAAGCGCACCGACAGCCGTACTATTGATATGGCTTACCTGACTGAGGTTGACAACAACTTTTTCGACCTTCTCTGCTAAGAGATCTTCAAGCACTTTCCGTAAGTCAGATGCTGCGTAACTACTCAAGTCTGTTTTTATCTCAAGGATTTTGATGCCAGACTCTTCGCGGAGTTTCATTAATTTTGTCGAATCCATAGAAAATACCTCTCCTAAATTGAAGTTAGTTACGATACTGGAAACCTTTTAATTTTATCCCAGATTAATAAAAAAGTCAAGCGAAATTCTAAAGCCGTCCGTTTACGCGGAGTTGCCAATTTTCGATGCGTTATTGTGTTCAGATGTTATGAACTAAGGTTTCAATACGCGCGCTTCATCAAATTTATTGACTAAGTAAGCAACACCGTCGCCTTCAGCGATACCTAAGACAATCTTAGCTTTTCCGTCAGGGGCAAAAAGTGATAAGACACCCCCTCCGTCATTAACCATAAGAGAGGCACCGGTTTTCTCTTTTGACCCTTGAGTTGTCACAACGCCATTACCTTTGGCGACCAAAATAGAAGCGGCACCTTTTCCGTTTGGACCATAAGTTATCACACGTCCACCACTTCGGTTCCAAGAGATATGAACTCGCGGATCCATATCATCACTCATAACCGTTATATCCTTACGCACGATTAACTCTCGGACAGTCAATTTATCAATCGTTTCATATCCGAGTTGTGCCGTGGTATCATTGTTCATGTTACCAAACATAAAACCCGCGAGGGTCAGCAATCCACCTAAAAACATATATTTCAACTTTTCGCGCAATCTAAACTTCATTGAATTCTCCTTGCCTGAAAAAAGTGTGCGAGATGCCTCAGAACAGTACCCAAAAGCGTTCTTCAATGCATATTGTATCACTTTTCTGTGAGATGGACGACTTTTTTCTTCTCCTTAAAAACATATAGAAAAATTCGTCACTTACCCCCATTTTTTTTCGAGGGTAGTCTGTTGTTGATATTGTTAGGTTTGTATGCGAGAAACACAGTCATCAGTTGTAAACTCAGAATGGATCGCCTCTGCTGTGTCTCTGGGTGAAAAAGCAAATAAGAAAG
>JAJEDN010000116.1 GCA_022821495.1 Candidatus Poribacteria bacterium | reverse complement strand
CTTTCTTATTTGCTTTTTCACCCAGAGACACAGCAGAGGCGATCCATTCTGAGTTTACAACTGATGACTGTGTTTCTCGCATACAAACCTAACAATATCAACAACAGACTACCCTCGAAAAAAAATGGGGGTAAGTGACGAGATGTATCTCACTTCAGAGCCATTCAGTTCTTCCAATCAAGGTCTCCTTGCTGTAAGAACGACCCCGCTATCCGCTGATAACTATAGTAAATTATAAAAATATATTGACATCTACAAATGACCCAATTCCCCCCTGATAAGGGGGGTGTTTTTGATAGGGTGTTTCCCCTAGGGGGGTTGTACTCACAGAAAATGTCTAATTAATTCTAAGGTTTACCATAATTGTTCTTTTGCTGACCGCTGATGGCTGACTGCTTTAATGCCACACAATATAGGTCGGTATCTGCAGTACCAGTCCGATGAGACTCCAGAGACATCCGAGTGTATAATCCCCTAAGATTAACCCTAAAAAGAACGGGATGGCTTGCCGATAGAGTTTCACACCGCCAACTTTTAGCACGATCGCTTTCGCTAACCAACCCAAAAAGATAGTGAACCATAATCTGCCCATTCCGGTACCACTGACTAACACGTAACCTGCCGGATGTAGGGGCCACCATAGAAACCGAATCTTCATAATCATCAGGAATATCGTGAATAGGAAACTACCACCGATGACACCGAGTTCCGGTCCACTCGTCTCCCGTGGACTGACAAGCCATGTTTGCAAACGGTTAAACGTCTCCCAGCCCATATAAACGATCCAGCCGCGCGCCTTGCTTCCAGCACCCATATCGTAAAGGACGTGCAGATACGCCCAAAACGTTATCAGGATACCGAACACTATCGCTAAGATCATACCGATGAGGAGTTGACGGTAACCGATGTTGCTCCGTTCTGCCAAACGAAACGCCTCCAACTCACTCGGGGTTGGATGTGCGCGGAAACAGCGCACAAACGGATAGAGAAACGTTAACCCCATCAGATTGCCTGTGCCTAAGCGGCGGGTGCCTAACGCCAATACCATCGTCCGCCCCGGATCGACAAGGACGAGCTGATGCAATGGCGGACCAATCTCGGCGCGGATACGCGTGATACCGAGAATCATCGGAAAGTAGAAAAGAAAAAAGAGTCCAATTGCCCAGAAGGTCATCCCCATCTGAAAACAGAAGAAGAAAAGGAACATCAACCCTACGGTGAACAACCCTGCAGCAGTGCGATAGCGCATCGGTTCCCCGGAATCGTCCGGTGGTGGTTCACCGCGGCGTTGGGCAATCCCAAAAACTTTACGGATAATACGTCCATAGTGCTTGCGTCCCATCCATAACGGGATGCACCCAAACGCTATCCATGCCCCTGTCTGTTGTTCAAGGTTATAGATATTACGGGCACCGAACATATCCGTCACGACCATCTGAAGACGGGTCAGTAACCAGAAGAACCAGCATGAAAAAGAGAGATCCAACGGCGTGAAGAACATCAACCCGATGCTAAACGGATAGAACGAGATGCGAATCGGTCCCATCGCACTCCACGGCTTTGAACTGAATTGTCCGAGCGATTTGTTTCTAATCGGTAGAGATGGGATCTCTGGAAACAGGAAACTCAGTCCATTTAGCAGTTCCGCACTCCCCGCGAGTGCGAAGCCGAGCCACATCCACGGTGATGTAAAAAAGCGTTTCGGATTACTCGTCAATGCCAACGGGAGTTGGACAATCGGATAATTCAGTCTTTCATTTTCTGTCCACTGCTTGCGGAGAAAGACCGTTACGGCTAACAACGTCAACCAGAGCGCAATCACAAAACTCGACCAAGATAGCACGGGGGGTATCCAGGCATTTAGTGTAGCAGAATCATAGAGCGTGGAATCTCCGTTGTAGAACCCGTCTACGATGCGCGGGCTTTTGACGGCGATCCAACTGGGGATACTGTTTCCAAAGAGCGAAAGCCACTCATTTTCGGGGGTTGCGAATTGAAAGGTATGCGCGAGGACGGGAATGAGGTAGCCCATCATCGTATGTCCGCTGATCGTTGTTACCATCACGACCATGACATAGATCGTTTGCAAATCCGCTTGCGACATCGCCAGGCGCGGGATAAACCGTTGGAGCAATAGGTTGATAAGGACGAAGACCAGAAGCGTGAAAACCGCATTAAAGAACAACGAGGCGATCGTCAACTGCGTCGAGTGCCACACCTCTGTCCCCATCAAGCACCAGTAACTATTAAAAGCAACAAGCACCAACCCAATCAGTAGAATATGCGGTTTAACAAGTCTTTCAACCTTGTTGGGTTTCCCGTTTCCGTTAGTTCCCATTCCCGTCCCTGCTGAAGCACAAATTTGCGTCTATTATACAGTGTTTTGGGTAAGTTTGCAAGGGAGGTGTGTTGCTGTGATTCTGAAACAATCGCGATATGTTCATTTTTTCTATTTGCGGGGTAATAGCCTCTGAAGTGAGTTGTTCACTGCGTTTGTCTCGATAATTTGTCTCTGATGCGATGCTGTTTTGTTCATGATTGTTCATGAAATTGTTCACGATTCTTATAGGTGAATTTGTAAGGCTTTCACACCACTGGGGACATGGGTTTGTGGCATTCAAAAATTCTGGATCTTCGGAATTTTCATGAACAATTGGGTAATATTTTTTTTAGGGAATCCTACCTTTAAAGAGGCTTCCCAAAACACAACACATACCCATCATGATCCTTAAGTTCAAAGGCGCGGAGACCGTCGTCAGTGTCTGCAAGCGGTTCGTGGAATGCCAATCCACGCGACTGATACTCAGCAAACAGCGCATCAGGATCGGAAACCCAGATAAAAGCATCCCATCTCGCCCATTCGTGCCGAGTATAGTTCGGTACTGGGTGAATGTCTTCAGCGATATGTTTCAGAAGGATCCGCACGCTATCGCGAGACACAATTGCAAAAAACGGGTCATCTTCTGGGATAAGCAAGTCTGTCTCAAAACCGAGTTTCTGATTGTAGAATTCGATTGACGCCGCCAAGTTTTTGACGATAAAAAAAGGCGCGACCTCTGCAAGTGTTGCGTTATTTGCCATCGTCCATCCTCCTGTTTTTCCTTAGCCCAATATCCTAACAGATTTCTCTTTAGCATTCAACCGGAAAAGTTTTGCAAACTTCCGCGCGTTCATCCCTGAAGAGTCATTCAATTGTAGGTTTTTGGTGTTTGGTGTTGTATTTTTCGCAGGTGTTAATACTTTATATATGTTATGTTTTAAAACAAAACACAGAAATTTTCGCAGCATTTCGCAGCATTTCGCACCGGATTCTGGAAAAAAGACGTAAAACCCAATAATTTCTTAAAATTGAATGGCTCTGCCCATCCTTGAAGAAGCAGTTGAAAAATTCAGCGTTTTACGGTATACTCATCGCAATGGCTAAATGGACTGTAGTATGGTGGGAGATCACGCCTACAAAAAGAGCGGTTGAAACAACCGCCTCGCAGGCTATGAAACAAAAGAGCGGGAGAGAGATATGATGGCACAACAAAAACGAAGGAAAAGTCAAGCAAAAACCAAGGCGGCATACCTAAAACGCGGCGATATGTATAATAGACAGCGGGAACATACTAAAGCGAAAGCTGCTTTTTTGCAAGTACTCGCTATAGATGCAGATGACGCGGACGCGCATCATAATCTTGGTATAACCCACATGGCACTTGAGGCACCTAAAACAGCGGCTTTCCACTTCGAGAAGGCACTCACCCTGAATCCCAAAATGTCTTCGGTGTATTATAAATTGGCTTACGTTTACGTAGAATTGCGGAAATTTGAAGAGGCGGTGGAGATGGGCACCGCCGCACTCGCAGCTGATCGAGATGAAGAAAAGGAAAAGGCACACTACGCGCTCGGACGCGCCTATATTGAGCTGGACGTTTATGACAAGGCACTCTATCATTTTCAGCAGGCGCGCGAGCTGGGACTGGATGCCATAGAGCTTGATTTCTACATTGGGAACACTTACGCTTTCTTGGGTGAATTTGATCTGGCGTTTAAGCATTTGCAAAAGTCCCTTGCCCGGAATCCTGAGATCCCCATGGTACACGCCAGTATTGCGCTGGTCTACATGAGACAAGGTAAGTTGGAAGAAGCAGAAAAATATCTTGCCGACGCGCTTTTCATAGATCCTAACTGTGAGTCTACCCACAAGGTTTTGGAACTGTTTGAAGAGGATCGAAAGGCACAAAAACAGGAGGAAAACACTTGACAGCAACGCTCAGATGGGGGATACTCGGTTGTGGCGATGTCGCTGAATATAAGGGTGGACCGCCACTCTATAGCGTCAATGACTCAGAACTCATCGCTGTGATGCGGCGAGACCGTGCTAAAGCGGAAGCCTTTGCTGAACGACACGGTGCGAAACGGGTCTATACCGATGTTGACGCACTCCTCGCAGATGACGAACTCAATGCAATCTATGTCGCAACGCCGCCCTATCTCCACTGTGAACACGTTATCCGCACAGCGGAAGCCGGTAAGCACATCCTCTGCGAGAAACCGATGGCAATGACAGTTGAAGAGTGCCAACAGATGGTGGATACCTGCAACGATGCGGGTGTCACTTTAATGCTCGCTTATTACCGGAACTTCTATCCGAATATCGTGAAGATGAAGGCGTTGATGGATGAGGGTGCTATCGGGAACGTCGTGCTTGCAAAAGTCAATCATACCGGTTTCTATAACCCGAACCGGCACGATCTGAGCAGCTGGCGGGTAAATCCCAAAATCAGTGGTGGCGGCGTGCTGATGGATCTCGGTAGCCATCGGATCTCGCTCCTGCAGTATCTCATGGGAGACATCAAATCCGTACAAGGCTATGCCGAAGCCGTCGATCTGGACATTGACGTAGACGATTCTGCTGTGTTCACGCTCCGTTTCGAGGGTGGCACGCATGCCGTAGCAAACATCAACTGGAATGTCGGCATCTCAATTGACGATGTTGAGGTCTACGGCACAGAAGGGTGTTTGCAGTGTTCGCCGCTGAATTCGGGGAATCTGACGCTCGAAACGAAGTCAGAAGTATTGGTTGAGATGAACCAGACCCCATTGCCGCATACACATACTGGACTTGTAGAAGATTTCGTTAATCATCTGAAGACGGGTGAACCGATCCGGTGTTCGGGTGAGTCAGGGTTGCAGACGAACGCCATTATTTCAGAAATAATGTAAGCACGCCCGGACGTTGCAGGTGCACTTTGATGAGGTAAAAAATAATTCGGTAATTGATGGGCGATGAAAGGTTTTCCATAATATCGCAAGTCGGTGCTCGCTTCTACACAAGATGTCCAATTCCAAAAAAGTGAACATTTGCTATCTCAATAGCAACTAACAAATAATACGCTATCAGAAGGAGGTTTAACATGTCGTATGGCATTAGTGGTATTGCCATCTTAGCGTTGTTTGTTAACTTGTTCACAGGATGTGATAGTGGTTATGAATCTGAAGTAAATATGTCGATAGAAGTAGCGGGTATAGTGTCTATTTCGGATGATAGACCTGCTAAAGTGGTGATTGGCGCGTTTGGGTATCATAGTAACACGTGTGTAAACCGTGATGGGAAAGTATATGCTAATCAGTCTAGCAGTGATATCTATCTAACAGGAAGGATGGAAATATTTGTTGGTGGTGTATGTGGAGATTCCGTAACGGAAGTATATGGCGAGGTCACTGTGCGGGAACTCGAAGTGGGTGAATATAAAATTATGAGCGGCTACGATTCTGAATTACAGCGGTTTCGTATTGAATCGGACGCGGCTTATGTGGATATTGATCCCGTCATATATGATTTTACTGTCTCTCCCATAGTTCCCGACAGTGGCGAGTTGGAGGATACTTCTTACCACGTTACAATTAGTATCAGTAGTGTTCATATTACAGTATCCGAAATCGATTGTGAACCTATCCTCAAGACAGACATAGAACGTACTGGGGATGTTATCAACATTGATATATGGCGTGTAGTGCCAAATAATGACTCCGGTTGTGATATTGTAATAGATCTATTTCCGACTTCGCTATATAACACTGAAATAGAACTTGGCACATTCTCTGTGGGGTCGTATAAAGTGGTCATCAATGGTAGTGACTATCTTTTTGATGTGCCGCTGTCGAATGATTGATGCGATAGGTACGGTTGGGAAACCGCACCTACCATCAGGACTTAACTGATCCGTTCAGATTCCAGTGTCAGCCATTCGCCATAGCCTCTCGGCATTTCTGCGGGTGTGTCTAAACCTGATTCTTCACGCCACCGCAGCAATGGGTGCCGTCGATCGGGTTGCGGAAGTTCGACGCGTGTCCCGTACGCCGCCGACTCAAAGATCCCCATCATCATCTCAATGATATGCCGTCCCTCGGTGCCGCTGCACGTATGCGGTCTACCTTCATCTAAGGCGTTGACATAATCCTCCACGAACCAGTAATCCGACTCAGACGCGCTACTTTTAGGATTGTAATGCTCTGGGTAGATGAGGTCCAACGTTTCCCACTGGTCGTGCGTGCCATCGGGGAGATAGTGTGGTGTCGGTAGCCACCATGCGCCGCCGCTTTTCCAGAAAAGTCGCCCTTCAGTGCCATAGAGTTCCATAGAATACGCATCGGTGTCCATCTTATGAAACCGGTGTTGGAGGAGCGTACCGGTGACATGCCCTTCATACTGGAGTGTAGCAGTGATGTATTCACCTGCGATCGTTCCCATACCGCTCGGCGATGGCACAACATCCGTAGGAGTAATCGATTTCGCACCAGTCGTCAGGTGTGCGACGACACTTTCGCAGCGTCTTCCGAAATGCAACATATTGTTCAGCATGTGCGTGCCGATGTTCAGTAAGCCATAGCCGCCGTAATAGCCTTTCCCGCTGCCGTACATGTACCGCAATTCACCGATTTTGCCTGCGTTAAAAGCGCGAGCGAGTGCCTGCATAGATGCCCCAACGCGCCCCTGATGATGCACAGCCACCTGTCCCCCTTTCTCTTCCGCTTTCGCGATAACGGCATCCGCTTGCACAAGGTCTATACACATCGGTTTCTCGACTTCAATATTGACCCCGTGTTCCAGCACACGCATACAAAGATCGTAATGGAACTCCGTGCCGGTCGGGATCGCAACGATGTCGGGTTGCGTCTGCTGGATCATTTCATCTAAATCCGTGAACCGGGCAGCGACGTTAACTTCTTCGCCCAAGGTGTTCAGGCGTTCTTCAAGTAAGTCACAGAGCGCGACAATCTCTGTGCGTGGATGCGCGTGATATGCCCGCGCTGCGGCTGTCCCGCGTCCTCTACATCCCAAGATTCCGATCCGATATGTTCTCATTATTTTCTCCTTGATAAGTACTCAGACAGTGCGTAGTCAAAAGGTGTTGCGGTATCCATCTGGACATAGTCAATCTGGCTCGCGCCACATCCGCGACGATAACTCTGGATAAATCCGTTCAGCTTCTCAAGATAGTCTGCTTTCAGGGTGTCGGCTTGTGTTGAAAGTGTCTCTCCGGTTTCCATATCCCGAAAAACGACAGAGCCGGTATAAGGGAAGGTAAGTTCGGCAGGATCAAGCAGATGAAATACAATAACCTCATGTTTCTGGTGCCGAAGATGTTTCAGCGCAGAGATAACGTGTGAGGGTTCATCGAGCAGATCCGAAATCACGATGACTAAACCGCGTCGCACAATCCGTTTGGCGAGTTCATGGAAGAGACCGCTCAGTTCGGTTTCCTGACCGGGGGTTGCGTTCTCCAGAGCAGACATTATCGCTTGCAGGTGCGTTGCAGCGCCTCTCGGTGGAATATATTGTGTAATATCCGTATCAAAGAGTGCCAACCCAACGGAATCGCGCTGCTTCAGCATGAGGTAAGTGAGCGTCGCCGCAAGATAACAGCCGTATTCAAACTTCGTCAATCCTTCCTCTGCATGCTTATAGTTCATTGACGCGCTTGTGTCGAGCAGGATATATGCGCGGAGGTTCGTCTCCTCTTCAAATTTTTTGACGTAATACCGGTCAGATTTCCCGAAGACCTTCCAATCTATATAACGGATTTCATCGCCGGGCATATACTGCCGGTGTTCCGCGAATTCGACGCTGAACCCTTGATAAGGGCTTTTGTGCAGACCGGTGACGAACCCTTCAACGACGAGCCGTGCGACAAGTTCCATACCGCCAATCCGAGAGAGTGCTACTGGATCTAAGTATTTATGAGATGTTTGCATGTTTTTCTTTTACCAAATTAGTCGAAAACTGCGACTGACACTAGGCGTTTCGGCGCGACAGTCTGGCGATTCCGTTTAATACGTTCGATTTCTTTGAGTGTCTGTGCAGTCAAATATCCCTCACCACAATTCGGGCAATGGATAATAGGGACATCTTCAATGAGGAGTAGCGATTCACCCTTTCCGTAACTTCGGGAAATGTGGCGTTGGCGTGCGCCTGGCTTTCCGCAAATATCGCATTTCATTAGTTTAACGCCTTACCATTTTATTTTACACAGGACTTACGCAATTTTGACTGAAGCCTGTTCTGTTAGATGAGATTTCTCGGAAAACATAGCGTTCTGACAGCACAAACTGGAAGTTTGTGGTACAAAAGAGCAGCATGCGTAAGTCCTATTTACATAATTAAAACTGAAAAGGAAAATTATGTCAACAAAGGCTTGAGCCATCGCTTTGCTGTTTCAATGTCCATGCCAGTACGTTCGGCGTAATCCGCAACCTGATCCTCCCCGATCCTACCGATGCTGAAATACTTCGCTTCTGGATGCGAATAATACCACCCACTCACAGATGCTGCGGGGAACATTGCCAGACTCTCGGTGAGAGAAATACCCGTGTTTTCCGTAGCATTCAGTAGTTCAAACAACACCCTTTTTTGGTTGTGGTCAGGACACGCCGGATAACCGGGTGCTGGACGGATCCCGCGGTATTTTTCGGCAATTAAAGCCGCATTGTCCAACGCCTCATCGCCAGCGTAGCCCCAAAGTTTTGTGCGGACGTGCTGATGCATCTTCTCCGCGAAAGCCTCTGCGAGTCGGTCTGCTAACGCCTTCGCCATGATGCTGTTGTAATCGTCCTGTTGCTGTTCAAACGCAGCACAGAATTCAGAGACACCAAGACCTGTTGTTACCGCAAACGCTCCAATATAGTCCGGCAATGCTGTCGCCTTCGGCGCAATGAAATCACCGAGGCTAAGGTTCGGTCTCGTGAAGGGCTGTTCTGTCTGTTGACGTAGGTGGTGTAAGATGGCGATTGCCTCCGATCGCGCGTCGTCTGCGTAGATTTCGGTGGCTTCACCGACACCGTTGGCAGGGAAAAGTCCGACGACAGCATGCGCAGAGAACCGTTTCTCTTCGAGGATGACACGGAGGAGTGCTTCGGCATCTTTTAGGAGTTTACGCGCCTCCTCACCGACTTCTGGATTCTCTAATATATTCGGATATTTGCCACTGAGACCCCATGTTGTAAAAAATGGACGCCAGTCGATATAGTCAACAAGTTCGTCCAAAGGGTAGTCCTCAAAGACCGTAACGCCTATTGTAGAGGGTCTCGGAGGTTGGTAATTCTGCCAGTCTGGAGCGAATTGGCGCGCTTGTGCGACAGTGAAGGGAAGCAGGTTCGCCTGTTTCCGGTTTTTCGCACGATGTTCGCGGATATCTGCGTACGCTTCACGGGTCTGTTCAATGAACGGCTGCTGTCTTTCACTGCTCATCAAATCACCGACAACGCCAACACTTCGTGACGCATCTTTGACGTGAATTGTTGGGCCACTGTAAGTGGGTTCAATTTGGACAGCCGTATGTATTTTGGAAGTCGTCGCGCCACCGATGAGCAGCGGGATACGGAAACCTTCACGTTCCATCTCCTCAGCGACATACACCATCTCATCTAACGATGGCGTGATGAGTCCACTTAATCCGATAATATCGGCGTGCTTTTCGCGTGCCGTTTCCAGAATCTCTTCCGCAGGCACCATCACACCGAGGTCAATGACTTCGTAGTTATTACACCCGAGTACAACACCGACGATATTTTTTCCGATGTCGTGCACGTCGCCTTTCACCGTCGCCATCACAATTTTACCTCGCGATCGGATCGCGCCTTCCGCCTGTTCCTTTTCAATAAAGGGCACGAGATGCGCGACCGCCTTTTTCATAACCCGCGCGCTTTTGACAACTTGCGGCAGGAACATTTTACCGTCACCGAAAAGTTCACCAACGCGATCCATACCGTCCATCAACGGCCCTTCAATCACCTGTATCGGACGTTCGTATGTAAGACGCGCTTCTTCCGTATCCGCTTCAATATGTTCGATAATGCCTTCAACGAGTGCGTGGCTGAGCCGCTTTTCAACCGGTAGTCTCCGCCACTTTCGGTTCACACGTCTCTTTTTTCCTTTACTTTGCAGCGTACCGGCGAGGTTAACGAGTTGATCCGTAGCATCTCCGCGTCGATTGAACAGCACATCCTCCACGGCTTCAAGAAGTGTTTTTGGCAGATCATCATAGACTGCAAGTTGACCGGCGTTGACAATCCCCATGTCCATACCAGCATTGATTGCATGGTAGAGGAACGCTGCATGCATCGCCTCACGCACGGTGTCGTTACCACGAAACGCAAAAGAGATATTGCTAACGCCGCCGCTCACCAAAGCGTGTGGACAGGTGGTTTTAATTTCTGCACATGCCTCAATGAATGCCTTCGCGTATTCGTTGTGCGCTTCGATGCCAGTCGCAACGGCGAAGATATTCGGGTCAAAGATGATGTCCTCCGGCGGAAATCCGACCTGTTCTGTTAAGAGTCGGTACGCTCGCCGACAAATCTCTACCTTCCGTTCGTGGGTATCGGCTTGACCTTCCTCGTCGAACGCCATGATAATAACGGCGGCGCCATACCGGCGGATCAGCTGCGCTTTTGCTAAGAAGTCTTCCTCTCCCTCTTTCAGGCTAATCGAGTTAACAACCCCTTTCCCTTGAATGCATTCCAAACCCGCTTCTATAACCTCCCAGCGACTTGAGTCCAACATGATGGGCACACGACTGATGTCCGGTTCTGCAGCGATGAGATTGAGAAACTTAACCATTGCGGTTTTGGCATCTAACATGCCCGCGTCCATATTGATGTCAATAACTTGTGCACCGTTCTCTACTTGGTCCCTGGCGACCTCTAAAGCCGTCTCATAATCCTCATTTTTAATGAGTGTCGCAAATCGGCGCGAACCTGTTACGTTTGTCCGTTCACCAACGTTAACAAAGAGAGAATCGGGTGTGATGTTAAACGCTTCTAAACCGCTGAGACGACAGGCACGTGCTTGTGGGGTGGGCTGACGGGGTGCGTATTCAGCAGCGACTTTCGCAATCGTTTCGATGTGTTCGGGTTGACTCCCGCAACATCCACCGACGATATTGACAAAACCGTTTCGCGCGAATTCGTGTATCCAATCCCCCATCTCCGCGGGTGTCTGTGTATACTGACCGAGTTCGTTAGGGAGTCCTGCATTCGGGTAGCAAATAACCGGAACATCCGTCATTTTCGCCATCTCGGCGAGATACGGACGAATCTGTTGCGCACCAAAACCGCAGTTCAACCCGACAGCCAACAGATTCGCGTGCCGCACGGAGTTCCAGAACGCCTCAACCGTCTGTCCTGAGAGGTTGCGTCCACCACCGCCACTTCTGTCTGAGGAAACCATGAGCGGGATATCAATGGATCGGGCTTCGGCGAGGCTTTGGATAGCAAACAGGGCAGCTTTACAATTGAGTGTGTCCATGACGGTTTCAACGAGTAGGAAATCAGCCCCGCCGTCAATTAAGCCTTCCGCTTGCGTTGTGTAAGCAGAAACAAGTTGTGAGAAGGTGATATTCCGATAACCCGGATCGTTTACGTTTGGAGAGATGGTGCAACTACGATTGGTAGGTCCCATGCTTCCGGCAACGAAACGCGGTTTGTCCGGTGATGTCCATTTATCTGCGACTTCACGAGCGATTTGCGCCGCTGCATAGTTAACCTGATACGCGCTATCTTGGAGGTGGTAGTCCGCCATTGAGACGGATGTACTCGTAAAGGTATTTGTTTCAATAATATCCGCACCCGCACTACAATAATTTGCGTGTATCTCCCGGACAATGTGTGGTTGCGTAATAGAGAGCAGATCGTTGTAGCCTTTAAGTTCGCAGGGGTGATCTGCAAACTGCTCACCACGAAAATCTGCTTCCGTGAGTCGATAGGTTTGTAATAACGACCCCATTGCACCATCAAGGACCAAAATCCGTTTCCTTAATTCATTTTTTAGATATATTATACGTTCAGTATCTGCCATATTTTTATTTTTTAATTTACCTTGCGGAAAAATAACGTGCGTTTCAACTATAAAGTCGTTCTATAAATCCGTTCTCCATTACATTACGAACTACGGGTTTTGAGGCGATTTTAAGAGAAACATTTTGTGAGATGAAAACATCATTAACAGCCTTTAATTTTACCTTGCGGAAAAATAACGTGAGTTCCAACTATACAATCTTTATCTAAATCAGTTCTCCAACTGTAAAGCATTCTCACTGCTAAGCAAAATTATGCCATTTAAGGCATAATTTCATTATGAACTACGGGTTTTGAGGTGATCTTAAGAGAAACATTTTGTGAGACGAAAACATCTTAACGATCAACTGTTATTTATGCTACCATAGTGCGATATGGGGCAGTCCTATGCCTATATCGCGTGTTATAATATACCACATAGAACGTCGGTTTGTCCATTTAAAGCCGATGTAACCAATTATGCAGACACAAAACAGAGAACGCGAACGCATCCCACACGCCCATAAATACGCCATCCATTTTGATATACTCCCAGAGATTTCTTATCTCAATGAAGAGGTGGTGCTCTTAATCGCTGATTTTTTGCCGACCTTCCACGACTTCCCGCAAGATGTGCAGATCTCCGAAAAATCGGTAGACGAAGGTCTCGATTTTTGTCGGGTCGTTTTCAGTGTATGTGCCGAATCCCCGGATGCGATCAAAACTTTCGGAAACTGGTTTCAGGCGATATTTCGCGAGCAACCTATCACCACAGCTTTAGAACATCTTGTGGCGTGTGCTTTAGACGAACCCAACGATGCTGAAGTTATCCTAACGGATTGGACGCGATTGGCGAATTAGCCATCAGCCGTCAGTCTTCAGTCATCAGTGAAAGCGGTTTCTGATTAAATTAAACGCTTCTTTACGGATCGCTGATTGCCGATTGCTGACAGCCAAAAAAGCATTGACATTGAAAAACAAAACAGGTATAATATTGGGTGAAAATCAGTTTCCAAAACAGGATTTGGAGAAGCGCGAGGCAACCATGATCCAACGAACCTATTCGAGCACTATGTTGAGAAAATCTACGGGATTCCACAATTTTCCATTGGTCGTGTTGATCCTTTCTTTAGTGTTTGTTAGCAGTGGGTATCCGCAAAACGTTAAAGAAATTTTTCAGAACTTCAAACAGGCTTATGACAAGTCTGATAATTTCAGTGCGAATTTTGAGGAGACAACGCTGTTCGCGAACACGAAAAGCGTCGCCAGCGGACGAATTGTTTTTAGCAAACCGAATTTGCTCCGTAGAGAGTACGTGGGTCAAAAAGACGCATCTAAAGTTATCCAAATCACTGTTTTCGATGGGAAGTACGGCTGGACGTATACACCAACGCTCAACCAAGTTAACAAGATGAAATTAAACAACCCAAAGGGGCAGTTGTTTCCGGGCATCGGCGCATCACTTGACGATTTTGAAGCAATGTATGATATGGTCCTTGTCCCTGACGAATTCGCGAATCCGAAAGGTATACACAACATTGAATTGACTCCCAAAAAAGACTTCGCGAATCCGGATGTCAAGGAGAAATTTCAAATCTGGGTAAAATCCGATGGGTGGCTCCCCGTTCAAGTTGGACACGAAATTGAACTTGAAGACGGATCCCGCCAAAGTGCAATTGTTAAGTTCTCAGAGATTAAACGGGACACAGAACTCGCACCGGGCCTTTTCAAGTTTGTCGTGCCTAAAGATGCCGAGGTCATCAATCTCTCCGAAAATTAGGAATTAACTTTGATTATGTATTAATTCTTGGTAGTTCGGCATATACATTATGGATTTCGGTACCCTTTTTCGGTTGGCAAATCTCCTAACGATTTTACGACTCTTCCTGATACCGCCTTTCATTTTCTGCTTTCAGGCAGATATGATGGTGTCTGCCCTCGCCATCTTTGCGATCGCTGCGGTGACAGACAATATTGACGGGCGAATCGCGCGAAGACAGGGTGTGACCGGGTTCGGAACATTCATGGACCCGCTTGCAGACAAGTTGTTGATTGGTGCAGCCTTAATCTGTTTAACCCTGTTTAAGCACGTCGATGGCGGACTCATTCCAATATGGATGATCTTGATCATTATCGGTCGCGAAGTCATCGTTACGCTCTTGCGGATCATTTTCATGGCAAAGTATGGGCAGGTCGTCTCCGCAAGTCAGTGGGGAAAATACAAGATGACCTCACAACTCGTCGTCATCATTGCTGGATTAGCTTTACTTGCGTTCCAGAACGAGCAGGTCACCGCATTCATTGAGCGGCGCTATGGTCCTATCTATTTTATGATGTATCTACCGTTAGTGCTCACAGTTGGGTCTGGTGTGGAATTCCTCGTCAATAACCGTAAAGCGTTATCCGCACTGATTCTTTCAACCCGTTACGACCCAGAAGCAGGTGCCTGATGCCGACAACAGAAGGGGATAGGATTCGCTGTTTTGTTGCGATCGAAATACCACACCCCATACAGAAATTGCTGAAGCCTGTGCAGACGCACCTTCAGTCCGAAGTGCGGAAGGCTTCGTGGACAAAGCTGGGTAACTTCCATCTCACACTAAAATTCCTCGGCGATGTCCAAACCGAGACCGTTGATGCGATAAACGAAGCCGTTCAAAACGTTGCTAATATACAGACACCATTTTCTATGGCACTTGGCGGTATCGGTGCGTTTCCGACGCTGGCGCGTCCGAGGGTTATTTGGGCGGGTGTAAAACATGGAGCATCTACTGTTTCATCCATTGCGGAAGCCGTGAACCTCGAATTGAAGCGTCTCGGTTTTCCAACAGACAATCGCTTCCACCCGCATCTTACGCTCGGACGGCTCAGGATGCCAGTGAATCTGGAATCGCTAAAAAGTTTTTTACATAAATATGATACAATTGATAAGGCAGTAGTCAACGTGAATGAAATCACTGTCATGCAAAGTCAACTTCATCCTAATGGCGCAATTTACACGCCTTTAAACGTATGTCCGTTTTCGGCGTAACCCAACATCCGAAGCACCTATCTTTGGTGGTGGGTGCTGTAAAGGAGAAACGTTAGAACATGTTAGATGAACAAAAACAGAAGGCTATCGACCAAGCGATCACACAGGTAGAACGTGAATTCGGCAAAGGTGCTATCATGCGCTTCACTGACAGTGAGGTTGTGCCTGTTGAAGCGATCCCGACCGGCGCGCTCTCGCTTGATGTTGCTCTCGGTGTAGGCGGGGTCCCGCGCGGCAGAATCATTGAAATCTTCGGACATGAAGGCACCGGAAAAACCACTTTGGCACTGCATATCGTCGCCGAAGTACAAAAGATGGGCGGCACGGCTGTGTTTATTGATGTCGAACACGCCCTTGATACTACTTACGCCCGAAATATTGGGGTCAACATGGAAAATTTGTTGATCGCGCAGCCCGATGCTGGTGAACAGGCATTAGAGATCGTTGAGACACTCATCCGTAGCGGCGCAATCGATTTGGTCGTTGTTGATTCTGTGGCGGCTCTGACCCCGCAAGCCGAGATTGAGGGTGAAATGGGTGACTCGCACGTTGGATTGTTACCTCGCTTGATGTCGAAAGCATTGCGGAAATTATCAGGCGTTACCAATAAATCGCAGACGTGTGTCATCTTTACCAACCAGATCCGACAAAAGATCGGCATCATGTTCGGTAACCCAGATACCACCCCCGGTGGACTCGCACTCAAATTCCATGCCTCTGTCCGCTTAGAACTTCGACGTGGCAGCCAGATCAAAGAAGGCGATGAAATTCTTGGAAGCAGCGTGCGTATCAAAGTCGTGAAAAATAAAGTGGCACCGCCTTTCAAGGAAGCAGAGTACGACGTTACTTTCGGGAAAGGTATCTCCAAAGAAGGAAATCTCTTGGATATTGCTGTTGACAACGAATTTATCCAGAAAAGCGGCTCTTGGTTTTCATACAACGATGATCGCATCGGTCAAGGCAGGACCAACGCCAAGAAATATTTGGAAGACAACCCTGAGGTCGCAGCAGAAATTGAGGCGAAGATACGGGAAACACTGAGCATGGCTCCAGACGCAGGTGCTGGCGCGATTCCGGAAGACGAAACGGTTGAGGAAGAATAGGAACAATACGGGTATAGCGGGGTTTTTGCCTCGCTATACAAAACCGCCTGTGTGAAACTGAAACGTTTCGGTTTTCATTTTAATTTGCCCAATTCGGTTCACTGACGGCTTGCAAAAAACATCAATTTTTCTTGACACGATTTTTTCAAGGTGCTATACTCTAAATAAAAGCGTTGGGTTTGAATCTGAAACTCGACTGAATCTGATGATCCGTGCCTGTGACATTCATGACGCGGCAGGTCGGAAAATCGTTTTGGAAAGTGAGATCTTCACACATGGCTATCAAAAGAGGAAATTCCGAAGATTCTTTTGAGGAACAAAAGACAGTTGATGTTGTATGGTATCAACAGCAAATGCGTGCACTTCAAGGAACTATTGACCTACTTGAAGGAGAACTCGAAAGTCTGCGACAGCAGCAGGGCACGGTATATGTCAAAGATCTTGAAACACAACTCTACGATACGCAGCGTGAGTTGATGGCAGCACACCGGCGCAACAAAAGACTGACAGGTACCCTACAAGAGGCAAAAGAAAAACTACAAATCCTAAAAGAGAAGGTTGATCAACTCAGCGCACCTCCGAATAACTATGGCGTTTTCCTCGGCACGAACAAAGATGGCACTGTCGATGTCGACATCAGCGGTAGGAAATGGCGTGTTAATATTGATCCAGCACTCAAAGATAAAAACCTTGCCGTCGGCCAAGAGGTCATCGTCAATAGCGGCATGAACGTTGTTGACATCAAGCATGCGGAGAGACACGGGGACGTCGTGAAAATCAAAGAACGGATTGCGGACGAACTCGCCATTGTGAGCCTCCGTACCGATGAAGAGCGTGTCGTCAGAATAGCCGAATCTCTCAAAGCGGAAACCCTTAAAACAGGTGATCCTGTACTCCTCAATCACACGACAAGTATGCTCATGGAAAAACTTCCTAAACGAGAAGTAGAAGACTTGCTGCTTGAGGAGGTGCCCGATATCGGTTACGCGGATATCGGTGGGCTTGATACACAAATAGAAGCGATTCGTGACGCGATTGAGCTGCCGTATCTCTATCCAAAGGAATACCAAGAATTTAACCTCTCACCACCGAAAGGCGTGCTCCTTTACGGGCCTCCCGGCTGTGGTAAAACCTTGATAGCCAGGGCGGTCGCAAGCAGTATCGCTGAACGCGTCCGAAAGGAAAGTGGCAGAGACGATGTCCGAGGTTATTTTATCAATATTAAAGGGCCTGAACTTCTAAATAAATATGTCGGTGAAACTGAGCGGAAAATCCGAGAAGTCTTCCAAAAGGCACGCGACAAATCAAAAGAAGGATTTCCAGTTATCATCTTTTTTGATGAGATGGATTCCCTGTTCCGTTCGAGAGGCATGGGCATCTCATCGGATATGGAATCCACACTTGTACCGCAGTTCCTCTCCGAAATTGATGGTGTTGAAAATTTACGGGACGTCATTGTTATCGGTGCAAGCAATCGGCAAGATCTCTTGGACCCAGCAGTTTTACGCCCCGGCAGGCTGGATGTAAAAATTAAAATCGACCGCCCGAACCTTGAGGGCGCCAAGGATATCTTTGCTATATACCTGACACCGGATCTCCCCTTCGATGAAAATGTTTGTCAGCAATTCGATGGAGATACACAGGCGGCCGCAAATCACTTTATTGATACAGCCGCAACCGAGATGTACGCAACCACGGATGAGAATCGGTTTATCGAAGTGACTTACGCTCGCGGCGAACGCGAGACACTCTTTTTCAAAGATTTTGTTAGCGGCGCAATGATTGAGAACATTGTTTCTCGCGCGAAGAAGGAAGCCATCAAACGTTTTATCGGCTCCGACGGAAGGAACAAAGGGTTGTGCCTTGAGGACCTCACAGCGGCGATCCGAGAAGAATACCACGAAAATGAGGACCTTCCAAACACAACGAACCCTGACGATTGGGCAAAAATTTCGGGACGCAAAGGTGAGAAAATTGTCAATATCCGTGCGTTGACCAGTGAACCCGCAACCGAGAAAAAACAGGACATCCGAGTTACCCGAGGCGGCACATTTCTCTAAAATCAGAAGCATCAGTTACGAGTTACCAGTTACCAGTCAAAGAGACCTCTTAATTAACTGGTTACTGGTTACTTCGTAAAACTGACAAATATTCTAATGGAAATACCAATAATAATCGGAACAGAGACTGAGTACGGCATCTCAGTCAAAAATGCACGTGAGCAAGATCCGGTCGCTGCTTCTACTTTGGTGGTCAACGCCTATAAAAGTTGTAAGGGGGATGTCCCGAATGCTGTGACCTCTGTTACGTGGGATTACGATCAGGAGAGCCCCTTAATGGATGCCCGTGGGTTTCTCGCAGAGACAGAGCCACCGATTTCCGAGGCAGACACAAGCAATGTTGTTAATGACATTTTGATCAACGGTGGACGGTATTACGTGGATCATGCCCACCCTGAATATTGCACGCCAGAGTGTGCAAATGCCCGTGATCTGCTCCTATATGAGAAAGCAGGAGAATTAATATTAGAGGTCAGTCGGGTCGCAGCCGAACGGCTACTGCTCGATAACCAAGAAGTCATCATTTATAAAAACAACACCGATTACAAAGGGCATAGTTACGGCGCGCATGAAAACTATCTTATGTCCCGCAAAGTCGCATTTGATACGATCGTTGATGGATTGATCCCATTCCTCGTTACGCGTATCGTTATCACAGGAAGTGGCAAAGTTGGTGCTGAAAACGGGAGCAACGCTGCGGATTATCAAATCTCGCAACGCGCGGATTTCTTTGAGAAAGAGGTCGGGCTCAGCACGATGGTCAACCGCCCGCTGATTAATACACGGGATGAACCGCATGCTGATGACAAACTCTATCGACGTTTACATGTTATCGTCGGCGATTCTAACATGTCTGAATTCAGCATTTATCTCAAAGTCGGTATTACATCCATCGCACTCCAGTTAATTGAGAAAGGCGTTGTTGGTAAACAATTCAGCCTGAAAGAACCCGTATCAGCAATAAAAAGTATCTCGCGGGATCTGTCCTGCAAAAACCAGATAGAACTCGCTGACGGACAACAACAGTCCCCGATAGAGGTGCAACGTGCATACCTCGAACTTGCAAAGCAACACCTGACACCTGAAGAACGGACACCGGTCGTTGAAGATGTCCTTGAAAAATGGCAATTCGTGTTGGATAACTTGGAGATAGACCCTGGACGACTCAATCGGCACCTCGACTGGATCATCAAAAAGAAGTTACTGGACGCGTACCGACAACGGCACGGATATCAGTGGGACGACGCACATCTTCAAATGATCGACTTGCAGTACCATGACATCCGGCCAGACAAAGGACTTTATATTAGACTCCTCAAAAATGGACATGTTAAACGCTTACTCAGCCGTGAAGAAATTGTGCACGCGATGCACTATCCACCGGTAGACACACGTGCCTATTTTCGGGGCACCTGTCTACGTAGATTTCCAAAGCACATTTATAGTGCAAGTTGGAATTCAATGATTTTCAAAGGTAAATCTGGGGGACTGGACAAAATTATGATGGATCGTCCCCACTTCGGGACACAAAAGATTGTTGGTGAACTGCTGAACAACTGTACAGCAGAGGAACTCGTTAAGGAAATCCAAGGCAATGCCTCAGGATAGTTACCAGTTAATTAAAAGGTAACTGGTAACTGATAACTGGTAACTATTAAAGGAGAGAACAATGTCGACTGAAAAACAACAGGAACACCTCAAACACCCTGTCGATGAAACCGAAGACATGCAACCCGATGTTGGTGCCAGTGAAATGGATGAGGAGTTCGTTGAAGACTTAGACACTCTTCTTGACGAAATCGATGAGATTTTGGAAGAAGACTCACAAGAATTTGTCGAGAACTATATCCAACGAGGAGGGCAGTAGGAGTGCTCGACCTCAGTGATTATGGCAACTCCGACTTCTTTCAAATCCTCAAGCGTCGCCACCCGGAATTACTCGCGACGCTTAATTCATCTGATGTCGCCGCAAGTGGCAACGTAACAGAAGCGTCATTCCGTCCGTATGAAGGCACAACTGTGCTTGCGGTTGTCTACGATGCCGGCGTTGTTATGGCAGGCGATCGGCAGGCAACAGAAGGCTATCAAATTGGTGAGCGCCGCATTCAGAAGATCTATCCAGTCGATCGGCACTCCGCAATTGCTGTTGCCGGCGCAGCGGGTCCGTGTATCGAAATGGCAAAACTCTTCCAAGTTGAGGTTGAATTTTACGAAAAAACGGAAGGGATCAGTCTCAGCCTCGAAGGGCAGGCGAACTTCCTCTCACATCTCGTGCGCTCTAATCTCGGACTTGCGATGCAAGGATTAATTGTCTTACCGCTCTTTGCCGGTTATGACCTAAAACGGCAGCGGGGTAGAATTTTCAAATACGACGCTGTCGGGGGGCGTTATGAGGAAGATGACTACTACGCAATCGGTTCCGGGGGTAAGGATGCCCGTACAACCCTTAAAAAACGTTACACGCCAGAGATTTCCCGTCAAAACGCCTTAGAAATCGTCGCAGAAGCTCTCTGGGATGCTGCCGATGAAGATATCGCGACCGGCGGACCTGATCTCATCCGAAAAATTTTCCCAACGCTTTACACCGTTACGCAAGAAGGAGTTACTGAGGTTCCTGAGGCGACTGTTGAGGAACTCTATCGCGACCTCATCTCGCGTCTATAGGGAATGGTTAATAGTTTTTAGTTTTTAGTTTTTAGTTAAAGAGGGTTGCTGTGGTATTTGCATGATTTGTAACCGCCACAAGAGGTCTCTTAACTTATAACTTATAACCAATAACTATTGATAACCAACAACACAAATATGTCCACGCCTTACTATGTTTCACCAGAGCAAATCCGTCAGGATAAGGAGGATTTCGTCCGTCGCGGTATCGCACAGGCGAAAGAGGTCGTCGTTTTAGAATACCAAGATGGTCTCCTGATGGTTGCTGAGAATCCTCGCAAGACCACTTTTAAAATCTCTGAAATTTATGACCGGATTGCGCTCGCCGCAGCCGGAAGAATCGCTGAGTATGAGATACTGCGCGTCGCTGGTATCCGCGAATCTGAAGTCAAAGGCTTCCGCTATTATCGCGAAGATGTCACGGCAAAATGGTTGACGAATCTCTATTCACAGCACATGGGGGCAGTCGCCCAAGCATGGGACGCCAAACCACTGGAAATCGAACTCCTCGTGTGCGAAGTCGGAACGACTGACGCACCAGCGAACTCGGAACTACGGAACAATCAGATTTACCATATTGCATTTGACGGTATCTATTCGGAAGAGGAAAAGTATGCCGTTATCGGTGGACGTGCCACAGCAATAACAGGAATCCTGGAACAGCGCTACACAGATGGGTTAGAGATGGCAGCAGCACTCCAACTCATAACAGATACCTTTCGGACCGTCGAATCGGATGCTGAAGATAATTATCAGATAACACCAGAAACAATAGAGGTGGCGTGTCTTGAGAAAACCGCCGATCGACGAAAATTTCGACGACTCTCTGCTGATGAGGTTACAACCCTTTTGTCCTGATTTTTTAACCACTGGATAGTGATTTGTTTACAAAGACACACAAACGCATAGCGGAAAAATTGCCCATGAAGAGGTTTTTTTATGAACCGCAGAATTTATGGACTGGAAACAGAATTCGGAATTATTTGGACACCCGATACGCCAGGTAAAAAGACGCTCACTGTCCAGAATGTTGTGATGTACCTCTTCCGAGAAATTGTGGCAGGGCGAATGTACCCTGACGTTTTTCTTGAAAATGGTGCGCGGTTCTACCAAGACATCGGGTGCCATCCAGAGTATGCGACCCCGGAATGTGATGATGTCGCTGAACTCGTCGCACACGATAAAGCGGGGGAACGGATTATCACACGCCTCGCGAGTACCGCAGAACGGCGTATGCGAAATGATGGGTTCTACGGAAAAATCTCCATTTTCAAGAATAATTTGGATACCCCTGGAAATACGTATGGGTGCCACGAAAATTATCTGATGGAACGACACGTTGATTTCCGTCAGTTGGCATCCCAGCTGATCCCTTTCTTCGTCACTCGCCAAGTCTTCGCAGGTGCTGGCAAAATCAAACCGAGCCATCGCGGTTATTACGCAATCTCGCAACGCGCTGATCACATCCGAGAGGAAATTTCTATCGGAACAACAACAGCACGCGGGATTATTAATACGCGCGATGAACCCCATGCGGACCGAGAAAAATATAGACGCTTACACGTCATCGTCGGAGATTCCAATATGTCCGAATTTTCGACCTTTTTGAAGGTAGGGACGACGGGTATTATCCTACGCATGATTGAAGACAATTTCATTCAGCAACGGTTCGCACTCCGCAATCCGGTCAAAGCCATCCGCGAGATTTCTGACGATATCACGTGCAAACATCCGATTGAACTCCAAAATGGGAAACGGTTCTCGGCAGTCGAACTACAGTGGCAATATCTCGAATGTGCCAAACGCTACCTCGAACAAGCCGAATCTGATTCAACAACAACCCAGATTATGGCGCGCTGGGAATATATCCTCACCTGTTTGGAAAGCGATCCGATGCAGCTCGACCGGGAATTGGATTGGGTCATTAAGTGGAAGTGGTTACAGACCTACCTCGGAAAACGTGGGTTTGAGTGGGACGCGCCACAAGTGAAACACCTTGATTTAAAATATCACAATGTGCGACAAGAGGAGAGTCTCTACTACACACTCGAAAAACGCGCCGAGGTCGAACGGATCGTCAAAGACGAGCAGATTCGGCACGCAGAGCACTTTCCACCTGAACGGACACGCGCCAAATTTCGGGGCAAATTTATCAAGAAAGTTAACGAAGGAAAGATCCTCTGCGGTGTTAATTGGAGTTATATCCAACTTTACGAACCGTACCAGATCCTATACCTCTCAACCGACCCATTTAAACCCGAATTTGACGAAGCGAGTCGCACAATTTATTCAATCTAAATGGTTATAAGTTATAAGTCTGTTTTCTGATGCTGGGTGTGCTTTTGTTAAAGTCTTCACACCATTGAAGCGTCAGCAGTTATCAATCAGGAATGGTTGTTAGTTATTGGGTTATTAGTTATTAGTTACAAGAGATTTTTGATAATCCCGACACCTCTTAACTTATAACCAACAACTATTAACTATTAACTACTTACAACTTATAACTCTAAAATATAGGAGGCTTTTGATGCCACAACCAAAGTATGTTTACTTCTTTGTAGGCGGTGAAAGCGACGGTAACGCCACAATGCGGACATTGCTTGGCGGAAAAGGGGCAAATCTCGCGGAGATGAGCAATCTCGGCGTACCTGTCCCACCCGGATTCACTATCTCCACTGAGGTATGCAAATTATATTACGAAAATGATAAACGCTACCCGACAGGACTTGACGCGCAAATTGACGAGAATTTGGCGAAATTAGAAGAGACACTCGGGGCAAAATTCGGTGATACCGAAAATCCACTCCTGCTCTCTGTCCGTTCCGGTGCAGCGGTTTCAATGCCCGGTATGATGGACACGATTCTCAACCTCGGCTTAAATGATGATGCTGTTAAAGGACTTATCGCCAAATCCGAAAACGAGCGTTTCGCTTACGATTCATACCGACGCTTCATCCAGATGTTTGGGAACGTCGTCCTTAACGTCGATCACGATGAGTTTGAGCACTTACTCGAAGAAAAGAAGAAGGCGAAAGGTGTTACATTAGATACCGAATTAGAAGCCGCCGATTTAGCGGAACTCGTCGACGAATTCAAGAACGCCGTCAAGCAGCATACCGGCAGCGATTTTCCTGATGAACCGCGACATCAATTAGACATGGCACGTGATGCCGTTTTTGAATCCTCTGGGAACCCGCGCGCGATTACGTATCGTCGCCTCAATGATATTTCTGAAGAACTCGGACGCACAGCTGTTAACGTCCAAGCAATGGTATTCGGCAATATGGGCGGTACCTCGGGATCAGGTGTCG
This sequence comes from Candidatus Poribacteria bacterium, assembly GCA_022821495.1. Taxonomy (GTDB): domain Bacteria; phylum Poribacteria; class WGA-4E; order WGA-4E; family WGA-3G; genus WGA-3G. The sequence continues at coordinate 10,096 of JAJEDN010000116.1, read as the reverse complement.
CGTTCACGCGTAACCCCTCAACCGGCGCGAACCAATTCTATGGTGAATTCCTCATTAACGCCCAGGGTGAAGATGTCGTCGCTGGTATCCGAACCCCGCTTCCCGTCATCGAATTACGAAATATCTTGCCCGATGCCTATGATGAATTGGTCAATATCGGCTTGCGGCTTGAGAAGCACTATAGCGACATGCAAGACGTTGAATTCACTATTCAGGACAGCAAACTCTACATGCTCCAGACCCGTAACGGAAAACGCACCGGTCAAGCCGCTGTCCGCATTGCCGTTGAGATGGTTGAAGAGGGCTTGATTGACAAACAGACCGCTTTAACGCGCGTCCCCGCCAACGATCTCGATCAACTGTTGCATCCGAGTGTCGATCCGGACGCTTCTGTTGAGGTGATTGCACAAGGGTTGCCCGCCTCTCCGGGCGCAGCGGTCGGTAAGGTTGTCTTCACTGCACTTCATGCAGAAGAACGCGCAGCCGCTGGAGAAAAGGTTATCCTCGTTCGTACCGAAACATCACCAGAAGACATCGGCGGTATGGATGCGGCTGAGGGGATCCTCACCGCACGCGGCGGTATGACAAGCCACGCTGCCGTCGTCGCACGCGGTATGGGAAAATGCTGTGTCGCCGGATGCTCTGCACTGTTTATCAACGAAGACGCATTAGAATTTTATGCCGAAGGGAAACGCTACACTGAAGGCGATTACATCACGCTTAATGGTTCCACAGGCGATGTCCTTGATGGACAGGTCGCACTCATCCAACCCGAACTCAGTGGGCAATTCGGGACGCTCATGGAATGGGCAGACGAAGTTCGGTCATTGGATGTTCGCACCAACGCCGATACACCTGAGGACGCTAAAAATGCCAGACAATTCGGTGCCGAAGGCATCGGACTCTGCCGAACCGAGCACATGTTCTTCGGCACTGGCATTGACGCTGTCCGTGAGATGATTCTCGCCGATGAAACGCCGGAACGTGAAGCGGCGTTGGCGAAATTACTTCCGCATCAACGTTCAGATTTCATCGGAATCTTCGAGGCGATGGCTGGCTACCCCGTCACAATCCGTACCCTTGATCCGCCGCTTCACGAATTCTTACCGAAAAATGAAGCGGAAATCCAAGAACTCGCAGCGCGGATCGGTGTCGACGCGCAAAAACTCAGTGAACGCGTTGAGGAATTGCACGAATTCAATCCGATGCTCGGACACCGTGGATGCAGACTCGGTATCGTCTATCCAGAGATAACCGTGATGCAAGCACGTGCGATCTTTGAAGCCGCTGTTGATGTCGCCAAACGCGGGATCACTGTACTTCCTGAGATTATGATTCCGCTTGTCGGGCATATCAACGAGTTCTCGCTACAACGCAAAGTCGTCGTTGACACTGCCGATGCCGTTTTTAAAGAGACCGGCACACGCGTTGCGTACCTTGTCGGAACGATGATTGAACTCCCCCGTGCAGCACTCACCGCTGACAAAATCGCAGCTGAAGCTGAATTCTTTTCTTACGGTACCAACGACCTCACCCAAACAACATTTGGGATGAGTCGCGATGACGCTGCGAAATTCCTTGACGACTATGTTAAAGAAGGAGTTCTCGAATACGATCCGTTCCAGGTCCTTGACCAAGAGGGGGTCGGCAGCTTATTGCAAATTGGTTCCGAAAAAGGTCGCTCGGCACGTCCGGATTTGAAAGTCGGTATCTGTGGCGAGCACGGTGGTGAACCGAGTTCCGTGAAGTTCTGCTACGGTTTGGACTTTAATTACGTATCCTGTTCCCCGTTCCGTGTCCCGATTGCACGGCTCGCCGCCGCACAGGCTGTGATTGAAGACGAAGATTAGTCTGTACTTACGCAAATCCACTGCAGGGTTTTTGCTTGGGTATTTCTTCAGGGTTTCAAACCCCGCCTGCGGTACTTAGTATCGGCTAAAGAGTATGGTTATCATATAGGCGTGCCGCTTTCTGCTGTGCACGCCTATATTATATAAGTGCAGCCTTCAAGGTAATGAAATAGCAATTGGACTCCATACCAATATTGTGGTAGAATGTCAATTTGTAGGAGCGAGCTGCGCTCGCGATCTTTCGACTTGACAATATATCACAGGAGAACAAGAAATGAATACACAAGCAGTTCACCAAGTCTCACAGGAAGAACTTCTCCCTCCTGAAATTGCCAAGATGACCTTAGAGGAATTCCTTGAAAGCGACTTAGAGGGATATGAATACGTTAAAGGAGAATTAGTGCCGATGCCGCCGACATCAGTGGAACATGGTGATATTAGTGCAGATCTGTTCTGGTTTTTGAACTTGCATGTCCGTGAAAACAAACTTGGACGGGTCTATATGCCAGACACAGGTTTCCAAGTTGGCGAACAAGTGCTAATGCCCGATGTAGCCTTCGTTTCAACAGATCGGTTCCCTGCTGACAGAAGCAAATTCTTTCCAATCCCACCGGACCTCGCCGTTGAAGTGGTTTCTCGGACAGATGCATTACACCGAGTTGAAGAAAAGGCGTTTGCCTATCTTGAGGGGGGCACACAGTTGGTATGGGTGCTTAAGCCTGTGTCTAAAACAGTAACGGTCTATCGTTCCGAAACGGACATCACACTCCTTACACGAAATGATACCCTCACCGGTGAGAATGTTATTGAGGGATTCTCCTGTCAGGTGGCGAAACTTTTTGAGTAGTACTAAAGTATCAGGCATAATCCCTATGCCGTCAGCATTGGAAAGGACAATACAAAATGCTAATCGCAGATCTAAATGAAATTGAAGGGCGCACCTATCCTGCCCGTAGACGCACCAAAAATCTTGTCGGCGGTGCATCCCCGATCCAAATAGGCGAATTCTGTATGGGGTTCGTCGTTTTAGAACCCAACGGTGGACAGGTCCCGTGGCACAACCACGAACAGGAAGAGATTTACTTCATCGTTGAAGGCGAAGGCGAGATGTGTCTCGGCGAAGAGCGTCAAACCCTCTCTGCGGGACAGACAGTTTTTATTCCGTCGTGGGTCTTCCATCAGTTGACAAACACCAGTGACACACCGATGCAGATGGTCTACTGTTATGGACCCGCGGGCGACGTAGCGCATTGGAAACAAGAGCTCGCTGGCACGCTCCCGAAAGCCGGTGTCGAGGCACCATCACTCCCTGAAGGTGCAGCCCCGCAATGCACTGATAAACCTTAGACATACCTATCCCTTTCGCATAGAACGGACATAGAATCAGGAAGCAGAATCAATTAACTATGCGTAATGCATATCCGAGAGAAGTAGAAATCTACTGTTATCGAAATGGTCGAGAACCTTTCACAGAATGGTTGAACGCAATTCGAGATCAGAAGACACAAAGACGTATTCGGACACGGATTGCCGCTCTTAAATTAGGCAATTTTGGAGATTCCAAATCTGTAGGGGGCGGGGTCTTTGAGTTGCGTTTCCACTTTGGGGGTGGTTATCGAATTTATTTTAGTGAAGTAGATAACACCGTTGTTCTTTTGCTCTGTGGAGGCGATAAATCATCACAGACGCGCGACATTGAACAGGCAAAAGCTTATTGGTTGGCGTACAAGGAAAGGCACCGATGAGAAAAATGAGAACCTACCGCGAGTACCTTATTGATATATTCACCGATCGCGATGAAGCGATTGGGCACCTCCAAGTGGCACTTGAAGATTACCAAACTCACCGGGATACAGACATATTTCTATTCTTACTTGAAACCGTCGTAGAAGCCCAAGGTGGAGTTGCTGAGCTTGCCAAGGAAACTGATACCAGCCCACAAATTCTTTCGGAGGCACTCACGAGCGGCGATACACCACTGATTGATAGACTTGGAACTGTTCTTAAAGCCCTCGGATACCAGCTTTCGATTGAACCGTTAGAAGGGCAAAATCTCAATCCTGAAACAGCTGCCATGGCGGTGCAGACTACAACAGCACCTCTGACAGAAAATCAAGGCACACCACTTAACCATCGACTCGACCCCGATAGAAAATAGAAAGGCACGAGTCGATGGTTAAAAGCAGTTAAATAGTAGGAGACAGGTCAGTGACCAATCATACCCAAAAAACGCATCGTGTCGGGATCATCATGAACGGTGTCACCGGCAGGATGGGAACCAACCAACACCTCATCCGCTCTATCTTAGCAATCGCAGAAGAGGGAGGCATCCCAATCGGCGACGGCGAAGTGATTATGCCGGACCCGTTCCTCGTCGGACGGAACCCTGCGAAACTGGAGAAACTCTCCGAAACCACCGGCGTTGAGAAATGGACAACAGACCTTGACGCTGCCCTCGCTGATGATGCTTACAGCGTCTATTTCGACGCACAGGTCACGTCACGCCGTGTCGATGCGGTCGAAGCCGCGATAGCAGCAGGAAAACACATCTATTGTGAAAAACCGACAGCGACGACCACTGCGGATGCGTATCGCCTTTATGAGCAAGCAGCGAAAGCAGGACTCAAAAACGGTGTCGTTCAGGATAAACTCTGGTTACCAGGTATCCAGAAACTCAAACGTCTGATAGATGCTGACTTTTTCGGAAAGATTATTGCTGTCCGTGGCGAGTTCGGCTATTGGGTCTTCCAAGGCGACGCGATCCCGACCCAGCGTCCATCATGGAACTACCGGACAGAAGATGGCGGGGGCATTATTCTCGATATGTTTAGCCACTGGCGATACGTTATTGACAATCTTTTCGGTGCCGTCAAAGGGGTCTCCTGTATCGCTGCCACGCATCTCCCACAACGCTGGGATGAAGAAAACAGACCCTATACCTGTACCGCCGAAGATGCCGCTTATGCGACGTTTGAATTGGAGAACGGTATCATCGCGCATTTCAACTCATCGTGGGCTGTCCGCGTCCGTCGCGACGATCTATTGACGATACAGGTAGACGGCTTAAATGGGTCCGCTGTTGTTGGCTTGCGGGATTGTTGGATTCAGCCGCTTTCTGGCACGCCGCGTCCTATCTGGAACCCTGACATCGAGCAACCGATCAAATTTTTCGACGGATGGCTCAAAGTCCCGGAACAAGAAACATACCAGAACGCATTCAGAGCACAGTGGGAGTTGTTCCTGCGCCACGTCGTCGCCGATGAACCCTTCCCGTGGACGCTGCTTGCAGGTGCAAAGGGTGTGCAGTTAGCAGATAAAGGCATGGAATCGTGGCAGACGCGTAAGTGGGTGGAATTGCCAGAGTTAGTAGCACTGTAACCCAAACTCAGTAAGAGCAGTTCCCCAAACGCTTCAGTCCGTAGACCCAGTGGGTGCGGTTTCATGAAGATTAATTTATTAATTCGGTAATTTCTTGGGCTGTCCGGTTCGGTTAGGAAACCGAACCTACCGGGCCTGGAGAAAACAGAGAATTACCGATTTATTTTTTTAATCTTCATCCAACCGCACCGGATTTTATTTGCTCCTATTCTCCTTCCCACAAAATTCTACACGTAACCGCGTCGGTATTCGCTACTGCCGCGGCTTTTTAGTGCCTGCACGCACCTTGTCCGGTGTAGACTGTTTTGTTAGGGTAAGTATTACCCTAAACTCATCAGGTCAACTCGTAGGGGAAACTGGGTAACCCAGCCCCTACGACGGTGCGAAGTGTAAACATATTTTTCGATTTTACTATAACGTGAGTTTGATAATACGTAGGACAGACATATTGGCTCTTAAAGTCCCCTGATTTGATAATACGTAGGACAGACACATTGGCTCTTAAAGTCCCCTGATTTGATAATACGTAGGACAGACACATTGGCTCTTAAAGTCCCCCTGATAAGGGGGATTTAGGGGGTTAAATCACTAAAATTGTCCCTTTTTTGACCAATTTTCACCTATTTTGACTTCTAATACTTTTTTTATAAGTATCGTATAATTATAGTAAAACCTACAATTAACGAGACATCCATAGAAGGCTGGGTTCCAAACCCAGCCTGCATGAGAGGTGGGTTCAGTGCTGTCAACGGGCTGCGGATGCTATGATCTCGTTCCAAACCCAGCCTGCATGAGAGGTAGGTTTGTTATTTTCTGAAGTGTTGATTTATTTTTTGGTTTACTATAATAGTTAGATGCAGACTTTACCATTTTTAATTTGACATAATAACGAAATTGACGTATTATAACCGATGTTTACGCAGCAGTGATTTTTAACATAGCAGATTCCAAAACTGTGTTTGATAGGAGAAAAGACAGATGCAGATGACCGACCAAGAGATGAAGGAAGCAATGCAACGTGCTGACAGGATCGTGGCAAAAGTGCGTGCACTCGTCGCTTTGGAAGACAAAGTACTCGCAGCGAGAGCGTCCGTACGCCAACTTGCCACTCCGAATAGGGACGCGGCATCTTCAGTACGCCTACAAGAAGATTTGGCAGGGTTAGAATCACAACTCAAAGAAAGTGTCGCAGAATTGGACAGTATTACCGAAGAACTCCAACTCGCAACACCTTGTTTCAGAGCTTACGTCTTGCCGCAGATGAGTGAGATTGTCGGAACGCTCAAAGCCTGTGATGCAGCAGACCGGAGTGAACTTGCTGAACTCGTGACTGCACTCACAGACAAGAACGCTGAGCCTTCTGAGCAATTGGAAGCGGCGATCATAACCCGGATTAAGAACAATCTTGAACGCACATTTAGTGCAGCGTAAGCGGTATCACACCCGTATGCCGCTCCATTATAGGGCGGGTCCCATCTCGCCCATTACACTTCATTCACCCACATCGTCTGTTTGTGTGTACGATTTAAGGGTCCGGCGATCTATCCCTAACGACTTTGCCGCTTGCGTCATAGAACCGTGTTCCTTGAGCCGATGCTCCGCAACCTTGCCAAGAATTTGATCCCGATCCATCCCGTTTATCCGAATCACATCCGATTGCCCACCCAAAAGCGTTGATAAATGAAACGACGCCTCTCGAATCACCGATTGCTGCATTTTCTCAGGGATATCCCGCCAAATAGCATTCGGTACCCCACCGAAAATTAAAACAAACTCCGTTACCGAGATCTGCCTCAAAATATGACGTATCTCCTCTGGTATCGCAGCATCTGTACCCGAATCTGATACGCTAATCGCTACCGGCGGCGCGATCACAATATCGGACGGCAGATTACTAAAAGTAATTTCATCCGTCTCCGTTGAAACCACCGCTCTTTCTATCGTACGCTTCAGCTGCCGAATATTACCCGGCCACGCAGCATGTTGAAGAAAATTCAGAACTTCGCCCGAAACCTTCGCAATCGTTTTTTGATACATGACGTTGAATTGAGAAAGAAAAGCATCCACTAAAGGCGGGATATCCTCGCTGTGATCTCGCAGCGGCGGAATATGAATATTAAACGTAGACAGACGGTAGTACAGATCCTCTCTAAATTGCTTTTCTTTGACAGCAGATTTAAGATTCTTGTTCGTCGCAGCGATAATCCGAACGTCCGTTTTAATAACCTTGTTACTACCGAGCCTCGAGAACTCTTGTTCCTCCAATACACGCAGAAACTTCGGCTGCACCTCAAGCCCCATATCACCGATTTCATCAAGAAACAGCGTACCCGTATCCGCATGTTCAAACAGACCTTTCCGTTGACGATCCGCACCAGTGAACGCCCCTTTCTCGTGACCGAAGACTTCACTATTCAGGAGACCGTTATCCGGAAACGCACTACAGTTAATCACTATGAACGGTTTGCCATTTCGGTCACTCGTCTGATGTATCTCACGCGCAACGATTTCCTTGCCAGCACCCGTGTCCCCAGTGATAAGAATGGGCACTTTCGTTTTTGAAAAACGATCTATCTGGCTATAAACCTCTTGCATCATTGCTGACGGAAGCCTAATAGGCTGATGTGATTCGTCTTGTTTGTTTACCATAACGCAATGTTCCATTTCGTTGAAGTTGTGAGTTGCCTTATCAAAAAAAATGGTTTCACAACTCTTGAAACGCTGAGAAAAATATTGCCGCCCTCAGTGCATCGACTCTAACCTCAGTTGCCGCCATAGAAAAACAGGGTTGATTCGATTAAATGTTGATAGAAGGACAGGATAGAATATTATTTTTCAAAATTTTATTTCTGTCTAAATCTCACTTTCTCCTAAGAGTATACCCAAATTTGACTTTTAAGGCAAATTAAATTTCTACGAATTGGCATGCTTTTTGCATATATTCACAAATATAGTAAAGCAGCCCTTAGACGGTCTTTGCTTGCATGTTCCCCTTCCATCTTCCAATAACCGACAGCGGACTACCAGTTTAGCCGCAAATAACACAGAACGGAAAACAGATGACGCAAAGTGAAACGCAAAAAACAAAAGAACTCGCTGAAATAATCGTAGAAAAAATCAGGAACCTGTTCGCACTCCAAAGCCGGATCTTGGAAATTAGAGGACAGCCGCCGCAAACCGCTGCGCACCACGATGCCATAGAACCCGCCGAGCCACAAGAGGCACGCCCGCCCGAAGACGAGGAAACGCTGACAACCTTGGAAACACAACTGAAAGAACGCATCAAAGAAACAGAGGAATTCATAGACCAACTCAAATCCGAAACGCCTTTTCTCAAAACCTACATCTTACCGCAAATGCACCAAATTATAGAGACGCTCAAAACCAACGCACCTGCAGAACAAGCACAACTCGCGAAACTCGTCAATACATTGATAGAGGAAGGAGATACACAATCTCGCGAACAATTAGAAGCCATCATCATCACCCGTCTCCGAGACAACCTCAAGAAAACATTCGGCATATAGCGCAGCACCCCGCCACATAAAACCTATTCCAAAACCCCACGTTTTTCGTACCGCAAACTGTGTGAAGTTTAAGAATTTATAGTAAATCCCATAGTTATTTGCACACTCGCGGGCGTAGGGCTGGGCAACCCAGCCCCTACGAGTGTATAAATAATTCCAAAACTCACTATAATTCATAATTATAAACAGTCGCAAATTGATTAATTGTGCAATTTTTGTCCATACAAAAATTGTCCATACAAAAATTGTATACCTAGCCTTCCCAATTCCCGCGATTCTTCTGTGCCGCTCCGTCGCATAACCATAGATGTCAATTTAGTACCGCAGATTGGGTTGAACGGAACTCAGCATCGTAGGTTGGGTTGAACGGTGTTGAGAAGGTACACGTTAGCGCGCAAAATACGGCAAATCCAACAGAGCATCAAGAGCAATCAAGAACGCAGTGAAACCCAACTTTATACCCTACAGTATCACGCAGCAGTTTTTCTTAAATTGACACCTATGGATATGCAGCACCCCCACTATAAAACAGCACAATTTGCGCTGGCATGAATTTTGCACATGTATCTCTATGAGCGTGCGATTTTCGCACCTCGTTTAGATAAAAGAAAAATGCTGAAAACGGGTACCCTCACACCGTGATTTTAGACCGTACCCCGCTCGCAAATCTTACATAAAGTGAGTAAGATTTGGGGACAAAATCTCTACTCACAATGTGAACCGTTGAAATCTAAGCATTGTTTCTGACCCTATATTTGAAGGAGGCTATCGCGGTTGTCCACAAGAAGTGTCTTTGCTCCAACGGAGCAATATATCTATAGAAAGTCGGGTTGAAGTGACCGCACTCCAGCGGAGTGCTATGGAAATAAAGAGGTGGCAACTTAAGTTATTCACTACCGCCATAGGCGAAGTCAGCGAAATGTTGAAAAAGCGTCTCTTTTTGACATGTATGAGTCTCTGTGTATCCGTGCTATTGACAGAAAGCGGTTTCGCCGAAGCGTATACACACTGGCAGCTCCCAGAAGGTGCGTTCGCTCGACTCGGTAAAGGGTGGGTAACCGAGTAAATTTGCACAATTCATGCAAAAAGGAGTTAAAAATGATGAAAAGGACATTGCTATACCTATCAACACTGCTGATAATGCTAACCTTAGCCGTGGCTTTACCAACCACTTATGCCCAAGATTACACGCAATCTAATTTAACCCAAGTTGCTACCTATAAACAAGTTGTAAATCCATGGGATATCCTTTATAGTGTTTTTATCCCAAAAACAAAAGGAGCACCCCATGGACTTGACTATTGTAGCAGTTTATACGATTTGTGACGATCTTTTAATCTC
>JAJEDN010000080.1 GCA_022821495.1 Candidatus Poribacteria bacterium | reverse complement strand
AGCATCCGAAACATCGTGCTGGCTGCCACGCCAAGATACCGCGATATATGACTGTAGTCAATAAGTTACCCTCGTTCAACCGATAGGCTTGGCTGCCGTATTGAACAGGTTTCCCCCATGCTTTAGCAGGGGGTTATTGACATTGTATTGTACCGATCAATAGGTCTGTCTGGGCGTATTACAGAGATTGCCGTTCTTGGTAAGCGGTATGTCTAAAGATGTTGGAACATCTACATCGAATAATATATTATACCTGAAAAACGCCGTAAAGTCAAAATTTCATTGTTAGCCTAAGAGACTCAGCCATCGGTTGCGTAAATGAAGAGAAATGCCCTCTGTTTATCACTGCGTTAAAATACACCACTATTGCCTAAAAAATGGGCAGACACATCTTGCACAAAGGGCTGCAATACCTATGGTTGCCGAGGGGATAGCGAATGACAATTATTGTAAGATACCATACAATTTATGCTTATTGGCAATGGGAAGGGTGCTACAAGCGGATTCAACTGTAGTTTATTAGAAAAGATGAAGGTAAATCCGTTTTCTGTTCACTAAGTGTGTACCTATAGTTTCGGGGTATCTACGCAGTCGTTTTGATGCAAGCACTGCATTGCTGAGTGCCTTGGCACGAAACTTGCTACCAGAGAAATAACGATATTTTTATTTTTTTCGGAAAAAAAGTGTAACTATTTTCTTAAAATATCCGTTTACACGTAGTGATAGTAAAAGTATTAATTTCAGAAAGGGGTAAAACTATGAAAACCAATAAGGTCCGCAGGAATCGTCTATCTTTATATGAAATGGCTTTATGTCTTGCGATAGCAAAAGCGCGTCAAGATGAATTTCGCTGGGAACGTTTCATTGATAATTTATCTCAGATTTGTGATACGCTCGCTGACGAGATTGCTTCTAAAGACAGTGCCCCTTCTAAGCGGTCAAGTTCTTAATTAATTTGCTGCCGCATTTAGAGTGATTCTTGGAGTTTTGGATGATTTTTAAAAATTTTAACGAGGGAGCGGACTAACTTTTCGGGATCATGGCGGATCACGTTCATTTCGACACCGCCTTCTGTTACAACCATCCCGCAAATGAGGTCCGCTTCGATAACATTCACACCGTCCTCTTCAAGCGATTCCCGCTTACGGTTATACGAAACCTGTACCTTCCCCGCATCCGCAACCTGCATTGTTTCTGCTGATAGTAAGGAAATATGCTTCGCCAAATTAAGGACATCCATCGGATGCGCAGTACTCCCATAAAGCATGGAGAGCCCTTCCTCTGAGAGTGAACGGATTCGCGTTAATTGGGCAACCAATTCTTGACGTACATATTCTTGAATAATTTCTGTCGGTGCAGGCTGGTTGTTGACAAGAACGTAATCAAGTACAATTTTAGCGTGATCCAGTACAGCGTTAACGTGGTCGGTCACGGCGTACCCGTCAGTCTCCCCTGGCTGTGTCATCACATTGCAGACATAAATTTTCATAGCAGGCGATTCTTGTATCGCTTCGACAATCCCTTTGATAACGAGATTCGGCATGATGCTGGTATACAGACTCCCTGGTCCGATAATAATAACATCGGCATTAAGGAGCGCGTCCGTAGCACCTTTATGCGCTTGGCATTCATAAGAGTCATCTGTCGGATGATGTATTTTCCCGTTTTCACGGGGTTCAAAAAAGACCCGTTTGATAGGTTCACGGTTCTCTCTGATAGGGATCGTTGATTCCCCGCGGACGATCTCGCCGTCAGCGAGTTCTGCACAAAGGGTTGTGTAATCCAAAGTAACAGGGATGATTCTGCCGCGGACGGCGAGCAAGCGCGAAGCGGCTTGAATCGCCTTCGGGAAGTTGCCTTTCAACTCTGTCAACGCTGTTAACAGGATATTACCGACGGTATGTCCCCCGAGTTCACCATTGCTTGAAAAACGATATTCAAAAAGCCCCGCAAGTTCATCAGCATCGGATAAGGTAAACAAAAGCCTTCGGATGTCGCCGGGCGGTAGCATATCAAATTCTTCAACGAGTCGTCCTGAGCTTCCACCATCATCTGAAACGGTAACGATCGCTGCGAGACTATCTAAATCAATGATATTGTCTTTACCTATCTCCAAATCAGCATAGCGTTTAATACCACTGAGTAAAGCGGATAAACCACTTCCGCCTCCGATGCAGGCAAGTTTTAAAGTCATAATTTCTCCAAGCTAACCGCGGATCTTTTTATTGTCAGGACTTACGCAGTGTCCTGTGCTGGCGCGGTTCAAAGCCTCGCCAGCGGCGTGCGGACCATAGGACGTCATCAGCAAATTGCGTAAATCCTAATAGTAAGTCGTCGAAACATTGTCAAAACTTTAGAATTTCCGCGTATTATATTAAGTAGGACTTACGCAGCACCCTTGCAGGGTTTTTGCTTGGGTATTTCTGCAGGGTTTGAAACCCCGCCTGCAGGGCATAATATGTAGATTATGATAGAAAAATGCGTAAGTCCTATTAAGAATGTTCTGTTCCTACAAGGCGATGTAATAGATAACGCAATTAATACGTAATTTGTTTCATTAAGGTCGTCAAAGTTTCAATCGTTTCGTAGCACAACTGCTCCGCTTCTTCGGAAGTCGGTGCTTCACTAAAAACGCGAATTACAGGCTCTGTCCCCGATTTTCGGATGTTCACCCATCGATCATCCCAGACGCGTTTAATGCCGTCCGTTAGATCAAGGATAGATGCTGTCCCAGTGTTCTGTTCCTTTTCATAAACCGTTAAGGCGGCATCTACGAGACGCGTTGCAACCTCTTGCGACGGGATCTCCAATTTCTTGCGACACATCTGATATTGCGGCATATTTTCTACAAGCTGCGTTACGGTGCCACCGGATTCAGCAAGGTATTGGACAATTGCAGCGATAGAGGTAATACCATCCGTTGTGTGGTGTACATTCGGATAGATAACGCCGCCGGTACCTTCACCCCCGATGACAGCGTTAACTTCATGCATTTTTTCTACGACCCACCCAACACCGACCTTCGTACGATGGAGCGGAACCCCGTGGTTCGCCGTAATATCATCTAACATTCTGCTGGTCGATACCGTGGCAACTACGTCTCCTTTCCTTTTACTGAGGATAAAATCGACAACGAAAGCGAGTGTCCATTCACCGTTGAGGGGGACGCCACGTTCGGTGACAAGAACAAGTCGGTCAGCGTCGCCGTCATGGGCAAAACCGATATCTGCCTCAGATGCCGAGACAGTTTTGCAAAGTTCATCTAACGCCTCAGGTGTAGGTTCAGCAGAACGGCGGAAGTGCCCATCAGCGACACAATTAAGTTCAATCACCTCGCATCCAAGTTCCCGTAAGAGCAAGGGACTAATTACACTCCCCGCACCGTTTCCAGCGTCAATGACCACCTTCAAGCGAGGGCTTTGAATTAAATCCAATTCAAGCCATGGAGACCCCAAAATTTGTTCGAGATGGTATGCGGCTGCATCTTCGTGAGTCTCAAGCGTTCCTTGTGCGTTCCAAGGTGCGAGTGAAAAATCCTCCGTTTCGTAAATCCGTCCTAATTCATCGCGTTCTGTTTGTGTTAAAAGGTTACCGGATGCGGCGGCAAATTCGATGCCGTTCCACGCGACAGGGTTATGGCTGGCTGTGATGGTTATGCTACCATGTGCGCGCAGTGCTTTCGCCATCAGTAGGATCGTCGGTGTCGGGCAGAGTCCTACATCAATGACGTGGCATCCTGTGGCAAAAAGTCCGGAAAGTACTGCATGTCGCAGCGTCGGACTTGAGGTGCGAGAATCCCGACCGACGACCACCGTTTTACCACCGACAAAAGTACCGAAAGCCATCGCGAATTGTGTGATAACTCGAACATCAAGCGAGATACCTATCTCTCCACGAATGCCTGAAACACTAATGATCGGTTTTTCTGTTTTGCGCATGTGACGCTTACCTATTCCCTTACAGTCCCCCTGATAAGGGGGATTTAGGGGGTTAAACCACTTTCCCTTACAGTCCCCCTGATAAGGGGGATTTAGGGGGTTAAATCACTTTCCTTTACAGTCCCCCTGATAAGGGGGATTTAGGGGGTTAAATCACTTTCCTTTACAGTCCCCCTGATAAGGGGGATTTAGGGGGTTAAATCACTAAATTTGTGCCTATTCTGATAGTGTATTTACGCGATATACGCGCGAGATCTACACATCTGCCACGTTCCTAAAAAACAGCCACCGCCGATAGCCAACTGCCATACCCCGGCAAGATACCACGGCTTCGGATACATATAAACATAAGACGTAACGGGCGTCAGTTCGTATAGAACAGGGTTTCTAAAGACGTCGAACCCTTCAAAGATACAGCATACAACAATAAGTGGGTTTAGATGTAAGACCAGTGGAATAAAGGGTTGAAAGTCGTCCACATAACGTTTGAAAGGGTTGAGCAAAAACGCACTGCCGATCAAAACGCACCATAGCAGCGTTGCCAATTCTGTGCCGAAAAGTGCGTCCTTAAAAATCTGTGATCCCCACATCCCGACTGCTCCCGCAGAGAGGCTATAAATCCCCAGTATTATTAAGAGCTGGCACACCTGCGTAACAGAGATATCCGCGACGGGTAAAGCAACTGCAGTTGACAAAAGAATCCAACCGAACACGGGGACCTGGCTCATCACAAGCTGCCGCAACAAACACCCTCCAGAAGATATAGGACTGAGTGCGAGCAACCTATTAGTGGAAGGTGCGGTATTGGCGTTGAAACGTATTCTCAGAAAACTGGTATGAACCGTGTAGGCAGCGAGATAAGGTGCTGTTAAAAGCACGACACATATTTGTGCCATGGAGATGCATTCTGCGGGTGAACCGAGTTTAATATGTATCAATAACTCGTAGACGATCCACATCAAAAAACTCGCGATGATGCAAACGGAAAAGGTTTTTAGGAAGTAGGTGCGACCGCTTGTAGTTTTATGCATAAACCGACTCTATTTGTCTTGTATTTGGCTGCGGAGCCGCAAAATTGCCTCTGCTATAGCGATAAGGTTCGGGTTAATAACCAACGCTTGCTTGTATGCCGCAATCGCTTCATCAATTTTACCGAGTCTGACGTAGACGTGCCCCATTCCAGCAAACGCACCGAAGTGATTTGGGTTCAGTGAGATCGCCTGTTTACAATCACGGATTGCTTTGCTCCATTCTTCGAGCATGAAGTATGCGATTGCGCGTTGGTTGTAGCCTTCAGCGAAGTTTGGGGCGGTTTCGATGACCGTAGTGAAACGTTCAACCGCTTGTTGATACGCCTCATTCCTGAGTAGATTTTTCCCATCCTTAAGCAGTGCGTCAACGGTATCGTCACCGGAGCGCGACCAGATTTCCCAGAGTGCGTATTCAGCATTGTAGCGGGTCCCTGAATCATCGTTTTTGAGTGCTTCGACCAACGCTGGAATGACTTCGGGGCTGCCAATTAAACGCAACGCAAATCCAGCAGCGCGCCCAAGCAACGGATCTTTGCTATGGAGATAGGTGACCAGATCCGATTCTGAATAGTTGGCTTTCAGGAGTTGTTCGAGTTTCGCATCGTCCCCTGAGTTTTTGAACATCAGTTTCGCTAATTCCGAAAATCCGTTGGTTTTATACATAGCGGAACCTCGCTCGCTGTACGACCGAATTTAAGTTAATTGAGGGTGTTCACTTATTTCTCGGTTTTACTGTAAATAGCGAATCAGTCCGTTCCAGTATTGGTCGTTGTGTCGATTATGGGTAGTTGATAACATGCTGCCTCGCGGTCATTTCGCACCAATAAGTAGGGACCCGCAAGTGCCGGAGTGTTCCATGTTTTACCCTTTACAGCCGAAAAACGTGCATGTTCAATATGACGCTCTGGGTCTGGTTCAATGAGAGCAACTTCGCCTGATTCTGTGGTTACCAATAGGACATCTGAAATTAAAAGCGTTTGCCCGTGCCCGTATCTGCCGCGTTTCCATTGACGTACACCGTTGACTGGGTTTACACAAGCCAAGATTCCGTCATCAAGTCCGTACAGATAGCCTTCGTAATGGACAATATTGGTGAATTTTGCTTTGAGGTATATGGTTTCCCAAATAATTGAAACGTCGAATTGGTCAGTGGAATTCCGAGAGAGTTGATAAAGCTTAGCACCGACACCGTAGCCGGTTGAGACGAGCAGTTTGTCATCAGAAATCGGCACCGGTTGGGCAACACATTCTGCGTATGTTTGCACCCACGGTTGCTTCCACAAAAGTTTTCCAGTTAAAGGTTCATGGGCGGTGATTAAACCTTGGTTAAAGATAACAACTTGCTCGGTGCCTGCTAAAGTTGTAAGGAGTGGTGAGCTATAACCGCTTGGTGTTCGGTAACCTGTCCACACGAGGTCGCCTGTCTCTTTGTGGTATGCGACTGCACCACCGGCACTGACGATAACAAGTTCATCGAAAACGAGCGGTGAAACACTAACACCCCAAGCTGGTAGGTCCACTTTGTTCTCTTCAAAGGTATTGGTCGTCCAGAGTGGCTTGCCTGTTTCAAAGTCCAGGCAGTTGAGGATTCCTGTTGAACCGACGGTGTAGACCCTGTTCCCTGAAATTGTTGGTGTGGCACGCGGTCCGAGTCCAGCAGGCGCCATGTCGTAGCGCGCTTGGTCTTTATGACTCCACTTTACTTCGCCGGTGCGTAATTCATAGCAGACCACTTTTTCCCAGTCACCTTCTTGTTCTTGTGTGATTGCTGAATTTCCGACCGCTGCAAAGCCTGACCAACCCGCGCCAATAGGTTGTCGCCAAACGAGTTTCGGTGGATGTGTTTTCCAATCAATATCTAACTTGATACCTGTCACTACGCCGTTCCGATGTTGACCAAGGAATTGTGGGTAGTCAGCGATGGATATTTGGGGGTCGGATATATTGCCTGGATCCTGTCGAAGGGTCGTCAATTCATCCCGCCACCGCCATTCAAATATCGGGACGAGGTCGCCACTGAATCCTTTGAACTGGAATAGATTTACACCCAGAAAGATGCCTAAGATGACTATGGCAAGGGTAGTTAACTTAACCCGCCACCTTAAACGAGAGAAACCTAATAGCCACAAGACACCCAGAACGGTTGTAAGGACGACAACCACGGCTGTCCAGAAGACTTTGCTTTGCCGGTGATCCATGTCCAATATCTGGATTATCAGGATACTTAGGATGGCAACGGCAATGATAACGGACAGAAGCCACCAGCGGATCGGTTTTTGCGTGCGTGACATTATAGAAAATTGCTCCTTTGATTGTGAAACCCGCAAAGCATATACTGATGTGAGGTTTGCCTTATGTTGCTACCTTTTGCGGGCTTGGTGTTCTCGTGTTGCAACTCACAATGTTAATGAATCGCCGCCGCGGATTACCTACGCGAAACATCACACACATTAAAACCATCTTTCGATAGAAAATAGCAATTTACGAAACACCCTCAGTCAATTATAACAGATTCCTATCAGAATAACAATCTAAAATTCCTGTCCACGTAAAAAAACTTGCAATTTAGACAAATAGCTGCTACAATTTTTTTTTGTAGACAGACAGGTTAATACGGCAGAATACCAGATAGCGGAGCAACACACAACGCGTGAAAAGACGAAAAGTTCTCATCCTCTGTATCGATGCAGGTAGTCACGACTATCTAACAGCAAGCACCCTCCCTACCTTCCAAAAACTGGCAGAATCTGGATTCTATCTGCATGCCAATGCCGTTATCCCGTCCGTTACGAACGTCAACAATGTGAGTATTGCAACAGGCACCTTTCCTGAAGTACACGGCATCACGACGAATTATCATGTAGATCGAGCAACCGGTAAAGGCGAGTTTATTGAGGATAACCGTTTTCTGCTTGCACCAACACTCTTTGAAGCGGCAAAAACGTCTAAATTCGCAGACAAAACCGCACTCTTTGTGACAAAGAAAAAGTTGCTACGGATGCTGGAAGCGGGTACCGATATCGCCGTCGCCGCTGAAGAACCACCCTCTGAATACATTCAGATGGCAGGACCGGTTGAACCGATTTACTCCTCGGAAATCAATTGGTGGCTACTCCGTGCTGTAACGGAGACGTTGCGTAGGGACGATCCAGAACTCGTTTACTGTTCAACGACGGATTGGGTTCAACACAAATACGCACCGGATGCCGAACACTCCCAACAACATCTCGCAGTATTGGATCAAATTATGAGTGACATTGTAGACGACAACCCGGAACGTGAAATCTATATCACGGCGGATCACGGTATGTTGGCAAAAACCACCGCACTTGATCCGGGACGCGTGCTAACAGAAAAAGGTATTCCCGCAAGCGCGATTCCGATTATTAAAGATCGATACATCGCACATCACGGCAACTTGGGCGGTGCCGCTTATGTGTTTCTAAAAAACCTTGCGGATACGCCGGAAGCGATTCAGAAACTGCTAAGTACACCGGGCATCGAAGAGGCATACACAGCGGAAGATGCAGCCGCTACATTTCGACTCCATCGCGAACGGATCGGTGACATCTTTGTATTAGCGGATGAAACAACTGTTTTCGGAGAGTTGGAAACCGCAGTAGAACCGACAGATGTGCGTTCACACGGCTCGCGACACGAGAGTTACGTCCCGATCATCGGATATAACAGCCCTTGGTCGGCAACAGATTTTGAATACAACCTTGATGTTGGAAGACTATTTTTAGAAAGTTTACGTTAGATAAGGGTGTGTTGGCATTTGAAAATTGTGTCTACACGCCTCCAAGCAAAAGGAGCAATTATGTTAACAGAAAAAGAGAAATCTGAGGGATGGATATCCCTGTTTGATGGCGAGACGCTCAACGGTTGGGGAGCCACAGGCAGTGATGAAGGATGGGTTGTCGATGATGGCAGTATCCTCTGCACCGTTCAGGGTGGAAAATATCTCTATACTGAAGGACATTACGATAATTTTGTATTGTCGCTTGCGTACAAGACCGAGCCGAAAGTTAACAGCGGGATTTTCATCCGATGGGCAGATCTTGAGGATGCCGTTCAGAGCGGACTTGAAATCCAGATTTTGGATACACACGGTAAAGAACCTACGGATAGCCACGACTGCGGCGCGCTCTATGATGCCCTTGGACCGACACGGAACACCTGTAAACCTGCTGGCGAGTGGAACGAGATGATCATCACATGCGATGGCAGCAGCGTCGCGGTGACGCTCAATGACGAGGAGATCGTCCGCGCCGATCTTGATGATTGGGACACACCGCACCAAAACCCAGATGGCAGCAGGAACAAGTTTGGCATCGCGCTTAAAGATTTTCCACGGAGTGGACACATCGGTATCCAAGACCACGGCGGGAAAATCTGGTGCAAAAACATTAAGGTCAAGCCGCTATAGCAAGTCTATAACTATTGCGTCCATGCGTGGTTCTCAGGTTCCTCAATTGGGCGCAATAGATAGTTTCGCAATAAGTGGTTTTGGACTTGAATATTCTATGAAAAATATCTGAAATTAATTTGAACCAAACCCCACCAAATGCTAAAAACTTTTGAGAGTGTGTTTAAAAGTGGTAGGCACGTTCTATGTGCCGTACACACTCTCATAGAAAACCTAAGAGCGAATTGTATCAAGTGCTAAGTTTTTCAAAGAATTGTCCTCAGAGTGGTATTGTTTATACCAAGCACCTATCACTTCTGCTACTAATCAGGGTTCCTTCAGGTAATTCAATTATGGCGAACCCATCAGCTTCAAATGTTTCTTCCATACCGAGCAGAAATAACGGGGAGTGAGAGGATACAATGAACTGAACCTTCGGAAAAAGTTTTATGAGTTGTGGAACAATATCATGTTGGAGAGTTGGGTGTAAATGGATGTCAATTTCGTCAATGACGACAAGACCTGTAATCTCAGAGAGGCGAGTACTCATTTGGATATCTGCACTTTCACCATATCGAATAATAGTTGTAAAGAGATGTAACAACTGAGATTGTCCTTCCGATAATGATTGTAGATTTGGAATTTTTTGATCATTGCTTAATTGAATCGCAAGTCTGGATGGCACAGCGTCACGCAGGTTCAAAAGCAACTCAGTAACTTCATCTTGTAATATTGTCTGCAAGATGTTTTCAACATTCTGCCGAGTTACTCGGAGAGCATAACGATCCCTTAAGTCTGAAATTTTTGGCGAACTTAATTCTTGGATAGGTATATCAGGTGTTAATATTTTTAGAAATTCCTGTACTTGCTCAGGGTTAATTGAGGAATCAAGAAAAACATCCAATAGCTAAGAAATATTTTCAGAAGCGCATGTTTCAACTTGAAGCGGTTTGTCAAGTTGCCGATTAGAGCGGGTAATTGAAGAACTCAATCCCATTTCTAAACTCGTATTATACAACCAGTCTGGGTTTTCATATCGCCGTGCCGGGAAAAAAGCATGTACATTTTCTTCCATTTCAGAATTGGCGATATCTTTGTCTATTGAAACCTTTTTGCCATTTTCTCCATCCAGACAATTCCATACTGAATCAAACCGAGATTTGAAATCAAGAGGATAGTTTGATGGGTCAAGTGCTCCCATTTTCTCACAGTAAAATAATTCCCCATCAGTAGTTTCAAAACGAAGAAGACTCAAACTAAATTGTTCACCGCTCTTTATAGCGTGTTGATTAAGGGTTCGGAAATTAGATGTGTAGTCATAAAAAGATACGCGGGCAAATTCTGTGAGTGCATCAACGATGTAGGAAAGAAAAATACTTTTGCCGGATCCGTTGGGCCCCACAATCACTATAGGCTGCGGATTCCCAGTTTCATCAAAGGATGACTTGACATGGCATTCTGAGATAGGTCCGGTATTCTGTAAAAAGATTTCATGGAGATACATAGAGTCTCTTTTAGGTATTGATAATCTTGATTTTAATATCGGCTTTGTTCAACTTCTTATTATAACATTTTGAGTTGCCCTATGCCAAATTAAAATAGGACGTAGAAAAGCGTTATGATTTACCACTTTTCTCATAACCTACGCTATGATGCTTATTTGAAAACACTGCTATAAACATTGCGTTTCTACAGGACTAAAGAGTGGTTTTGGAAAACCTGCAAGGTTTGTGGCTAAGTTCCGGTTCGGTTAGGAAACCGAACCTACCGGGCCGGCGGGTGAAAATCCGATCGAAAAATGGACGATCAATTGAATTGCTCTGACCACATGATAGGATTATTTACTTCTTTTGTAAAATCAACACCGAATTGTAACAATCTGCTATAGGAGTAACCTTCCAGTAGCGATAAAGGAGTAGGCAACTACTGAAGGTTTTCGACGACCACCGACTATGAAATCATAGCAAATCCCTAAATCCCATAAATCACAGTTCAGACCACGCCCAAAAAATCCGCGTCATCCGTGTCATCCGCGACAATCCGCGATTCAGACAAATTAGCACACAGTCATTAGTCAAGCAGTACACTACTGAATCAAATCTCTCTTTAACTGGCAACCGATAACTGACTCCCACAAATCCCATCCCAAACAACCCAAAAAAACGCCCAAAAATCGAAAATACATTAAACATACATTAAAATACAGTATAATCACAATATCTTCGGACATTTTCCATTTGATTACCCCGAAAATGCACCGTATAATTAACACGTGATTTAGAAGGCAACGTCCAAAATATGGCTTATGTGAGATTCGATGCGGGACACGCCAAAAACCGAAACATAGGAGAAAGCCCAAAGTGATAAAAAATTCCGAAATCACGTCACATTTCCAGTCACCACGTGGATTCTGCACGTCACATGTGACGTTACAAACGTCACATTCAACGTCACATATTTCGTAAACTTCGTAAACAGAAGGATATTTCAACATGGATCTAAAAAAGATCGAAAAACAATTATTAGACTTCGCCGAGAATTTTGGCGGCGAAGAACTCGTGGAGGAGCTCACGATGGAAACCAAAACCACCGACCCAACCCTGAAACAGAGTGCAAGCCAGACTACCCTCTTTGACCCTGATCGTTTCCGTTTAGATAGCGAACTTATTCGCGTCCGGATAAAAGAATGCAACCTCACGCTTAAGCAACTTCATGAAAAGGTGGGTGTCTCCTACCGAACCGTCATGCGATGGCTGACAAACGACGAATTTCCAAAAGATAAGAACTTCATGCAGCTTGCAGAAGTCCTGCAACTTGAACCGCATCAGTTGATAGTCAGCAAGAATGCTTTTCGACAAAAGGACACCCTTAACGAGAATATCCGATTCGCGCAACGGAGCATCGAAAGTATCGTCACTGAAATCTTGGACGACGAGAAAATGCCAAAGGACAAGAAAGTCGATGCACTCGTCAAGTATCACAACGCACTCATAAAACTGAAAAGCAGCTAACGCAGTACAACTGAAGCGGTTTTTTGAAGTCTTCAAGGTTTCTCTATAAAATCTGGTTCGGTTAGGAAACCGAATCTACACAGAGTGTCCTGTTATAGTAAAATCGAAAAATAAGTTTACACTCTCAGAAGCACAAAATACCTCTCCTTCGCTGGCGAGGTTTGTAACCTCGCCAGCCCGTTGGTGTATAGGTAATTATGGGATTTACTATAATTCTAAAGTTTACTATAATTCGTCCTGAACTGAAAATAAGATTTTATGGACAATTCAACAGACCTTGTGATATACTATATACATCATGTCAACGAATCTTGAAAACATACGGAATTTTTGTATTTTAGGGCACATCGACCACGGAAAAAGCACCCTGAGCGACCGGCTCCTTGAGCATACCGATACGCTCGCTGAACGCGATATGCGTGAGCAGGTGCTTGATTTGATGGATTTAGAACGCGAGCGTGGTATTACTATTAAAGCCACTGCTGTCAAGCTGCACTATCCTGCCCCCGATGGAACCCACTACGAACTCAATTTGATTGATACCCCCGGACACGTCGATTTTACTTACGAGGTCTCGCGTAGCCTCGCGGCATGTGAGGGCGCGATTTTAATTGTTGATGCCGCCCAAGGTGTTGAGGCACAAACCTTGGCGAACGCATATCTCGCAATTGACAACAATCTTGAGATTATTCCTGTCGTCAATAAAATTGATTTACCCGGCGCGCAACCCGATGAAGCCAAAAGACAGATAGAAGAAGTTATCGGTATTCCTGCCGACGATGCCCTCCTCGTTAGTGCGAAAATGGGGATCGGCATCCCTGCCATATTAGAAGCAATTGTCGATCGGATCCCCGCACCTGTCGGTGAAGCTGAAGCCTCCTTAAAAGCACTCGTACTTGATTCTGTCTACGATAACTATCGTGGTGTTATCATGTACACCCGAATCTTTGATGGGAATGTGAAACCCGGGGAAAAAATTCAACTCATGGAGACACAACGTTCCTACGAGGTTGAAGAGGTAGGCATCTTTACGCCAGAGATGCAAAAAACTACGGAGTTACGCACCGGTGGTGTCGGATACCTTATCGCGGGCATTCGAGAGATTGATAAGGCGAAAATAGGAGATACAATCACACACCATGTGAGACCAACCGAAACACCGCTGCCCGGCTATCGCGAGATGAAACCGCTTGTATTCAGTGGGCTGTATCCAGCAGACACAAACCAGTTTCATGCGCTGCGTGAGGCACTTGATAAACTACGTCTCAACGATTCCTCTTTCAATTTTGAACCTGAAACATCCGTCGCACTTGGCTTCGGATTTCGGTGCGGCTTTCTCGGTTTACTGCACATGGAGATCATCCATGAACGGCTTGAACGGGAATTCGGACTCGCACTTGTTCGGACTGCTCCGAGTGTCATGTACCGAGTGTATCTGAAAACGGGTGGGTACGTGACTGTTGATAACCCCGCGCATCTCCCCGAACCGAATAATATTGAACGAATTGAAGAGCCGTATGTCAATATTGACATAATAGTGCCGCGCGATTATATTGGAAATGCGATGGAACTTTGTCAGAAGCGTCGGGGTGTATATAAGCGGATGAACCAATTGGACGTAAGTCGTGTGCAATTGCTCTATGAACTCCCGCTCAGTGAAATGCTGATGGATTTCTATCCGAAGTTGAAGTCCCTAACACGCGGATACGGTTCGTTAGAATATGACATCGGTGAATACAAACCCGAAAAGTTAGTAAAATTAGATGTGCTACTTAACGGTGATCCTGTGGATGCCCTTTCAACTATTTTGCCGCTTGATACGGCAGAAACACGCGGAAAAGCGTTAGTATCCAAACTCAAAGAGCTGATTCCTCGCCAGATGTTTGAAGTGCCGGTTCAAGCAGCGATTGGTAACAAGATCATCGCTCGTGAAACGGTCCGGGCACTCCGAAAAAATGTTACAGCAAAATGCTATGGCGGCGATGTGACGCGAAAACGGAAATTGTTAGAGAAACAGAAAGAAGGCAAAAAACGACTTAAACAGATTGGTAAAGTTGATGTACCACAAGAAGCATTCACAGCGATGCTGGCAACTGATGAATAATGTAAAGAGGAGAACGCTTTTATCTTTAGAGGCTTGAAAATATCATGAATGATAACAACACCCAATTATCTAAATGGCAAAAGTTTCGGAGAACTATTGTATGGGAATATTCCCAAGTCATCGTTGTCGCGCTTATTCTCGTTTTTGGATTTATTCGACCTTTTGTCGTTGAAGCGTTCAAAATCCCGTCTGGTTCAATGGAAGACACGCTCCTTATCGGAGACCGGATTCTGGTATGCAAGTTTATCTACGGTATTACAATCCCCGGCACAGATATAAAAGTTTTCGATTTCCATAAGCCTACCCGTGGGGACGTTTTCGTTTTTATTCCACCACACGATCGGGAGCGAAATTTCATCAAGCGCATTGTAGCTGTTGAGGGAGATACAATCGAGACACGCGGGAATACACTCTATGTAAACGGTGTTGCAATTGACGAGGTCCACTATACAAAGCACATGAATTTCAGCCATTTCAAAAGAGGCGATTTTCCGCCGTTTCGTCAACCGGAATATCTGCCAGATACAGAAGAATTTTCTGATTACGCTTTAACTTCGAGCCAGTTTAGACGTAAGTTTCCTGAAGGCAAGCCGTTTATTATCCCAAAAGGCAAGGTCTTCGCGATGGGGGATAACCGCGACCAGAGTAGCGATAGCCGCTCTTGGGGACCTGTAGATGTTAGCGACATTAAAGGGCAAGCGTTTATGGTATATTGGTCATTTGCCTCGCGTCCCGCAAGTGACGCGCGACCCGCGAAAGTGTGGGAAGTGTGGAAACTGGTAGCGAACGTCAGATTCGGTCGAATTGGTAAGATGATCCGTGCATACCCTTAATATAAGTCCCCCTGATAGGAGGGATTTAGGGGGTTTCTTCGATGGGACGTTACAAGTCCCCTGATAAGGGGGATTTAGGGGGTTCTTCCATCAGGCATTACAAGTCCCCCTGATAAGGGGGATTTAGGGGGTTTCTTCCATTTGGACTCAGTTATGCATCAAGATAGACGACACCTTATCATCGGCACAGCGGGACATGTTGACCACGGGAAAACGGCTCTCGTTGGCGCGCTCACAGGTATGGAGACAGACCGGCTCAAGGAGGAACGCGAGCGCGGTTTGTCTATTGAGTTAGGTTTCGCTTACTTTGACTTGTCCGATGGCTCACGCGCGGGTATCGTTGATGTACCCGGACACGAGAGATTTATCCGAAGCATGCTTTCGGGTGCTTACGGCATGGATATTGTCCTATTCGTCGTTGATGCGAAGGAGGGGGTCCAAGAACAGACGCTTGAACACTTGGCAATCTTGGATCTACTGGGAATTTCAAACGGCATCCTTGTGATGACAAAATCTGACTTGGCGACCCCTGATGAATTAGCGGAAGCGACCGAGATGACCCAGGAGATGCTCGTCGGGACAAGCCTTGAAGGGATCCCGACTGTCAGCGTTTCCGCCATAACCGGTGCCGGTATTGAAACACTGAAGCAGACCATCGTTGAACAGGTAGCTCTCGCAACGAAAGCAGAGGAGAACGACGGTATTCCGCGACTGTATGTCGATCGGGTCTTTACTGTGCAAGGGTTTGGCGTTATTGTGACAGGCACCCTGATCGGGGGATCCATCAATCGGGATCAAAGGATGGTGATTCTTCCGCAAGGCGATGCCGTTCGAGTACGCGGCATACAGGTACACAATGAACCTGCCCACGTCGCACAAGCAGGACAAAGGACAGCCTTAAACCTCTCTGGCACCTCCGCACAGAATATTCAACGCGGTGATGTGCTCTGTCCGATAGAGTTTTCGCAAGTGACGGACAATATAGATGTTTCCTTGCAAATTTTGTCCTCATTCCCAAGAATTATTGAACATTGGAGCCGTTTCCGGGCATATCTCGGTACCCGCGAAATATTTTGCCGGTTAATTCTATTGATTGACGAAGCGATTCTACCCGGGGACAATGTGCAAGTTCAACTCCGATTAGAGCAGCCGATTCTAACTTTTAGGGGTGATAGAATCATCTTACGCGATTTCTCAGCGCAGCATACAGTCGGTGGGGGTGAGGTTATCAATCCGTTCGCGCCTAAGCATAAGCGGTTTACGCCGGAAACTATTGCCACTTTAGCGGAATGGGAAGAAGCGGATGATGCACGAATTGTTAATACTGTCCTGCTAAATAGCGAAACGCTTTGCATGCCAGAATCGTTCCTTTACTACTATTTACCGCATTCGCAAACGGATGTGAAAGCCATATTGAAGGGGCTTGAAGCTGAAAGGAAAATTGTTCGTTGGGATCAATCGGGTAGAACGCCTCTCGTTTCTGATGCGGCGCGAACAGCAGCCGCTAAAGCGGAAATAGTAGAAGTATTGGAAGCGTTTCACGAGGCACAACCGCTCCTCGCTGGTCAGAACGCCTCGCAGGTGCGTCGAAAATTAAACTTGGATGAACTCAGTTTTGAGAAACTTGAGAATCGACTCATTACCGATGGGCACCTCGCGAAACAGGGTAACCTGCTCCGGTTGGCATCTCACGAAATCCAGTTTTCTGAAGAGGCGGAGACAGCGAAAGAGACGTTAGAGAAATTGTTCTTGGAGGCGGGTATGAATACACCGAGTCTCAATGTGCTCAATACATTATTACCAGAATACGCACCAAAGGTACTTGAATCCACGTTTTACGCACTGCTGAACTTGGGACAATTCGTCAAAATAGCAGATAATTTTTTCACCCACAGAACCGTTTTTGAAGAAGTCAGCGAATTGTTAACTGCGCATCTCCGCGAAAATGGGACAATAACAGTTGCTGAATTCCGTGAAATGGCACAAACCTCACGAAAGTATGCCGTGCCGTTTTTAGAGTATTGTGACGCTCAGAACCTCACGATTCGAGACGACAACGTCCGAAGGTTACACCCGCGGCACTTGCAAACATAAACATATCACTTTAGTTTGTGCTTTTGAGAGTTTAAAAAATTATGGGGGAGGATAGGGTCCGGTGGCCCTACCGGTCTTCAAAACCGGCTTGTCCATGCATGTGGATAGGTGGGTTCGACTCCCACCCTCTCCCGCCATCTTTCTAAAAGTAGTTGGCATGATCCTTTGTGCCGTGGCGAAAAAAATAAAAAGAGAAAACTCAGCAAGAAACAGTAGCCATGCAACAACGGTGCATAGTAGATTTTTTTAGGAGTTTGGCCCTGCTGAAACTTTCCTGACTGCTCCCGTTAGGGCTAAATTAAAAAATGATGAAGCCACTTCCGATAGTTGCCCCAAAAACACAGCAACGCCGTCATCCGTCGTGGATAAAGGCGCGGATTCCGGGCGGCGATAACTATGCCGAGTTGAAAAAACTCATGCGGGATTTGCAACTCCACACCGTTTGCGAAGAAGCGCGATGCCCGAATATCGGTGAATGTTGGAACAGCCGGACTGCCACCTTCATGATATTAGGCGATGTCTGTACGCGGCGATGCATGTTTTGTGCCGTAAAAAAAGGAGCACCGGGGGGTATTGTTGATACCGATGAACCGCGACGCCTCGGAGAAGCCGTCGGTTATTTAAAACTCAAACACATCGTTATTACCTCCGTGAATCGCGACGATCTCAATGATGGCGGTGCAAGTGTCTTCGCCGAATGCATCGCTGAAGCCCGGAAACATCGTCCCGGATGTACCGTGGAAGTGCTTATCCCCGACCTTGAGGGGAATTGGGATGCGCTTGCGGTCATCGTGCAGGCACGTCCAGAAGTGCTTAACCACAACACCGAGACCGTCCAGCGTCTCTATCGTCGCGTCCGTCCTTATGCGAATTATCAGCAGACCTTGACCCTCCTCCAAATTAGCAAACAGCTTGATGCCGAGATGCTCACAAAATCCGGTCTCATGGTCGGTTTAGGTGAAACTGTGACTGAACTCTTGGAAACGATGCAAGACATTCGCAATACTGGGTGCGACATTCTCACGATAGGGCAGTATCTCTCACCTTCTACACGCCATCTTCCGATTCAACGCTATTATACGCCTGAAGAATTTGACGAACTCAAAGAAGCAGGGATAGAGATGGGATTTCGGCATGTAGAATCGGGACCCTTGGTTCGGAGTTCTTACCACGCCGGAGAGCAGGCAAGGTTAGGAGAAAATTGAAATTACCGCCAGCCGAAAATCTAAAACTGAATAATCCTACCGCCGAAAAAATCAAGGTTTACATAAAATTTGATTTTTGATAAACTAACATTCGAGAGATACATTTTGGCAAGAATGTAAAATACCCACGTTTCCTTTTATTTCAAAAAGGATTTGCAGAGTCGCCGGGTCCCAAAAGCCGGGGTTATGCCTGAAAATTATGCAGATATCCTTTCAGTGAAGCAGATGCATGATCTTCTGGCATATCTGCTCACGTTGAAATAGCCATCAGCAGTCAGGTCGCTTCGCTCTCAGCTTTCAGCAAAGAGGTTTTCGTTTAACAGCACCCTCTTTACTGATAGAAACCGATTGCCGATGGCTGACCGCTATTCTAATAATACCGAAAGCGTAGCCTGTAATGTAATGGTTCTCACTGCGAAGCAGGATCTATATCAAAAACCGTCAAAGTTCAAACCGACGTTATTTAACCGCAAGGAAAATTTAAAAGATGATTCGTGTAATTATTAATGGGGCTTGTGGTCGTATGGGACGGCTCATCATTCAAGGCGTTACCCAGCAAGCCGATATGGAAATTGTTGGCGCGATTGAGTACCCCGAACACCCACAGATCGGAAGTGATGCGGGTGTTGTCGCAGGGATTAGCGAAATTGGCGTAGCGATCACGAGTGAACTCGGCGATGTGCTCGGAAATGCTGATGTTGTCATTGAGTTCTCAAAACCCGAAGCAACTTTAGAACATCTCAGACAAGTTGTCGAAGCAGATAAAGCGATGATAATCGCAACAACTGGGTTTAATACCGATGAACTCGCCGCGGTCCAAACACTCGCATCGCAGATTCGGTGTGTAATGGCACCGAACATGAGTCTCGGTGTTAACGTGATGATCCAAGCCTTGGAACTCATCGCTAAAGCCCTTGGCGACGATTACGATATTGAAGTCATAGAGGCACACCACAACCACAAAGCTGATTCGCCGAGTGGAACCGCACTGCGGTTAGCGGAAACCGTTGCCACCGCATTAGAACGTGATTTAGATGAAGTAGGCATCTACGGTCGGCACGGTATTGTTGGTGCGAGACCGAAAAAACAGATCGGCATCCATGCGGTGCGAGGTGGTGATATTGCGGGGGATCATACAGTATTGTTTGCGACCGAAGGCGAGCAATTAAGTGTCGTCCATCGCGCACACAGTCCCGAAGCGTTCGCAAAAGGTGCGATTCGCGCGGCACGATGGGTCATCGATGCTCCGAGAGGGTTGCACGATGTTAGCGAAGTCCTTTTTCAGTAGGCGTTAGAAGGTATTCCAATGATCCGTGTTGTTATTACTGGTGTCTGTGGTCGTATGGGGCAGTGTATTACGCGCTGTATTGCGCAACAAGCCGATATGGAACTTGTTGGCGCGATTCAATATCCATTGCACCCACAAATCGGAAGTGATGCGGGTATCGTTGCAGGTATTGATGCCATCGGTGTAGCCATCACAGGTGAGCTTCAGGACGTACTTCAAAACGCGGATGTCGTCATGGAGTTCTCAAAACCACAAGTAACACTCAGGTATCTTCAACAGGTGGTCAACGCCGGTAAAGCCATCGTCATCGGAACAACTGGATTTACCGAAGATCAACTTGCGTCAGTCAAAGCACTCGCATCGCAGATTCAGTGTGTGATGGCACCGAACATGAGTCTCGGTGTTAACGTGATGATCCAAACGCTTGAATTAATTGCGAAAGCCCTCGGAGATGATTATAATATTGAAGTCATAGAGGCGCACCACAATCACAAAACAGATTCGCCGAGCGGGACTGCCCTCCGATTAGCGGAGACTGTTGCTACGGTGTTAGAACGTGATTTAGATGAGATTGGTGTTTACAGTCGGCACGGTATCGTTGGTGCGAGACCTAAGCAACAGATCGGTATCCATGCGGTGCGAGGTGGTGATATTGCGGGGGATCATACGGTGTTGTTTGCGACTGAAGGCGAGCAATTAAGTGTCGTCCATCGCGCACACAGTCCCGAAGCATTCGCAAAAGGTGCGATTCGCGCGGCACGGTGGGTCGTCGATGCTCCCAAAGGATTGCACGATGTCAGCGAAGTCCTTTTTCAAAAGCATGACTAAGCGGAAGCGAAATAATGAAAATGCTTACATTTTCATTTTTTCTCCTTCGGGACGGATGTTTCCTTGTATGCCACAAGTAGGCTACGTATTTACTGTTGTATACATCGCGATCTTATTTGCAGTCGGCTGTGAAGGGACAACATCAAAGAAACCACTACGTTACGAGTGGAAGACCGTCATGGAAGGCGATTGGAGTTCGCACCTATACGACGTGCATTTTGTTTCTGAAACACAAGGGTGGGCAGTCGGTAATGTGGTTGATGTAACCCCCGGTCTTGACTCTGGAGAAGAGGGAGAGAGCCTCATTATTCGCACGGACAATGGCGGCAATACGTGGCACCGACAGAACAGCGGCGTTTTCGGCAAACCGCTACGAAAAGTCTATTTCCGATCGCCGTTAGAAGGTTGGTGCATCGGCGAGGAAGGCGTGTTAATTCACACTGCCGATGGTGGAAAAACGTGGCAGCCGATCAAAACGGACACGCAGCATAATCTTAACGATTTATTTATTGCGAAAACCGTGGGCTGGATCGTTGGAGATTGGGGGACATTGCTCAAGACAACCGACCGCGGACTGACATTTACCAAAGTTGACGGAACCGTATTCGACGATAAGGCTCTGAAAGGGATCCACTTTGTAGATAAAAATAAGGGGTGGATCATCACCTATAATACGCCGTCATCAACGGGCGCGGGAAATGCGGGTTATATTTATCGAACAACCGATGGCGGGGATACTTGGGAAGAACAATTTTCGACAGAAGCCGCCCTGTTCGACCTCTACTTCATAGATGACAAAACCGGATGGGTTGTAGGGGATCGCCGGAGTGCCTTCGCGACAACTGACGGTGGTGAAACATGGCAATTCGTCACAGACGGCAGCAACCAACGCCATAAGACAAGTTATGGGCAACCGGAGTATCTCGGCAAAGAGCCGTTGCACACATTTACGCTTTATGACATCGAGTTTACGGACGCACAAAACGGTTGGATCGTCGGCGACTTAGGCGTGATCCTCCATACTTCGTCCGGGGGAAAAGGGAAATGGAAGCATCAACGCGGCGGACCGCGCTTTCACAACAGTGCCGATGCCGTCCTGTTAGGTGTTGATTTCGTTTCCAAACAACTCGGTTGGGTCGTCGGTGAGAACGGCACGATTCTCCATACCCGAAATGGCGGTGTAACGTGGGAATCACAATCGAGTCCGAGTCATCTCTTAGTCGGTGTCTGCGCTATTTCAGCGGAAGAAGGGTACGTCGTCGGAGATCGCGGATCTATCCTCCGAACTGAAGATGGCGGTACCGTGTGGAACGCGCAGGATAGCCGCACGACGGAGTGTTTCGGCGCAACGCATTTTGTATCCGCACAAAAAGGGTGGGCAGTTGCGGAAGCCGGTGTCGTTTTGCATACCACAAACGGTGGGGCGGTCTGGGAACGTCAAGCTTCTGAGACACAGCAGGATTTGCTCAGTGTGTTCTTTGTGGACGAAAATACTGGATGGTGTGTTGGGAGCGGCGGCGAGATCATCCATACGGATAATGGCGGACAGACGTGGAAGCGTCAAAAGAGTGGAACGGCTTGGAATCTTTTTGATGTCCACTTTACCTCCAAACGGCGCGGTTGGGCAGTTGGGATGAACGGGACAGTCCTTTCCACAGCTGACGGCGGCACTAATTGGCGGTTGGCATCTATGGGTGAACGGCACCCGTTTTTTTTCTTTGATGCTGTTACCTTCGTCTCACCGGAAATTGGATGGATCGTCGGATTGGATTTACGCAGCTTGGGGAGGGATGGGTTAATTCTGCGGACGGCGGATGGCGGCAAAACATGGCAACGCCAAGAGAGTCATACCGCGAATTTCCTTGACGATGTGTTTTTTATCTCAGCAACGGAAGGTTGGATTGTTGGAAAAGAGGGGCGTGTTCTGCACACAAAAGACGGTGGTCAAAATTGGCGACCGCAACGTACGGATACCCGAACAGATCTGAAATCTATTTACGTAAGTAGCACAAACAGCGGATGGGTGGTTGGTCAAAACGGGACAATTCTCAAATATGAAGCCGTCCCGTAATCTGAACTGCACCAAAAACCTGCCCGAAACATAGTGGCGGGCAGCTCGGAGGTCTATAGTTAGAAAATGACAGACGAACAAAAATATCTATTCGACTTGCAAGGTTTTATCGTGCTGAAGGGTGTTATTCCACAAGCAGTGGTTGACGCATGCAACACCGTGTTAGATGCGTATGAAAATATGCCGCCTGAGGACTATCCATCGCCGCTGTGTCTTGGGACAGAACGGACGGAGAAGGAACTCTATATCTCCAATATTATGGAGGCAGACAGCACCTTCAACACGCTGATTGATATTCCAGAAGTGTTGGACGTGATTCAAGGCGTAACCGGTGGCCCCTATCGACTTAATCATACGTATACGATTTACCGATGGGGCGGCGGTTATACCGGGTTACACATGCACGGCACGCCGATTATCCCGAAATGTCAGTATCACTGTAAAAATGGGGAGATGGTATCAACATTAACTAAGGCTGTTTTCCCAATGTTAGATTGTGATGTTGAAGACGGGTGTTTCGCGGTTATACCGGGCGCGCATAAGAGCAATTTTCCAAAACCTTGGGGCGGTCATCCCGATGAGAATCCTGTGCTAACCCCGATTCCGGCGAAAGCGGGGGATGCTATCATCTTCACGGAGGCGTTGACGCACGGCTCTGTCATCAATGTTTCCGGTAGACCGCGGCGGACGCTCTATTATTGTTATAGTATCGGCTACATGCCGGATTGGGGCGGCCAAGGTTTGCATTTTAGTCCAAATGTTATGGAGAGCCTCAGTGAAACGCAACAGGCAATCCTTCATTTAAAGTAAACAAAGGAGAAAATTTTGGTTACACTCGCAGAACGGTTACAGAAACTTCCACCCTATCTTTTTGTGGATTTACGCCAAAAGATACAAGCGGCGAAAGCACGAGGTGTTGATGTCATAAGCCTCGGCATTGGTGATCCCGATATTCCAACACCAGATCCGGTAGTTGAGACGCTGGTACAAGCGATCCAGAACCCAGAAGACCCAGACCGACACCGCTACGGATGCGATATTCCGGTTGAGGCGTTCCCACAGGCGGTTCTCAACTTTTACCAGCATCGCTACGGTGTCACGCTATCCGACGATCAAGTCGCTACCACGCTCGGCAGCAAAGATGCCATTGTTAAATTAGCACTCGGTATTCTCAATCCCGGCGACATAGGCATTGCAGCCAGCCCTGGCTATCCTACTTATAATATCGGGCACGTTTTCGCGAGCGCGACGACTTACTACGCACCGCTTCTGCGAGAGAACGATTTTTATGTTGACTTTGACGCTATCCCCGACGAGATAAAACGGCTCGCCAAAGTGCTGTGGATTAACTATCCAAACAACCCGACAACCGCGACGGCTGACCTCGATTTCTTTGCACGTGCTGTGGAATTTGGGCGGCAAAATGGCATTCTCATCGCGCACGATAACGCCTATAGTGAAAACACCTACGACGGATATCGTTCACCAAGTATTTTACAGGTAGACGGTGCCGCCGAAGTAGCCGTTGAATTCTTTTCATTGAGTAAAGCGTTTAATATGACAGGATGGCGATTGGGGTTTGTTGTTGGTAACCCAACCGCTGTTGAGGCAGTTAAGACTGTTAAAAACAACATAGATAACGGTTCGCTCCGCGCACTTCAGTTCGCAGGTGCGAAAGCACTCTCAATCGCTCACGAAGTCACGCCAGCGATAAACAAAGTCTATCAAAAACGCAGAGATATGGTAGTAGACGCACTCACAGATGGCGGATGGGAAATTGAGAGACCGAAGGCAACCATGTACATCTGGGCACCTGTTCCCCCCCGTTTCAACGGCTCAAGTGGCGCGTTTGCAACAGCACTGCTTGAGGAGGTCGGCGTTGTGGTAACACCCGGACTTGGATATGGGCAATGGAGTGAGGGCTATTGCCGAATCTCTCTGACGTATCCAGATGAAGTTATCAGTGAAGCACTTTCACGCATTCGCGATTTCGCCCATTAATCATTAATTCAGTTTCTTAACGAAACGGCTCTCGTCGGTAAAAAATTATGGTAGATACCCACTTTTGTTTCGCAAGTTTCAGAAACCTGCAAACTACGGTTAAAAACTCTCTTTTTGTCGTTGGTATAACCGTTGCTGCGATTTTTGGCTGTGTCGATGCCAAGGCTAATCAGATTCAAACGTATACCGTTGCGGATGGATTGGTTGGACCGATTGTCCCTGTTATTTTCCAAGATAGCAAAGGTGTACTTTGGTTCGGTTCTGATCGCGGTGGCGTGAGCCAATTTCATGACAATACTTTTAAACCTTACGTTGGCTCCCTGGAGGGCTATGAAGGGGTTGAAGCGGGAGCATTGCTCGGACAAACGCAGCAAATCGTTGAGGATAAATGGGGACATATCTGGTTCCTTTCAAGGGATTATTCAGAAAGATCGGGTCGGATTAGCCGGTTTGATGGCAATGAAATCAGTTTCGTTGCTATGGGAAATTCACTTATTGTTGATCAGTCGGGCGATATTTGGATTGGTGAAAATTATGTGCTAACGAAATACGTTACGCCAGGGGTCCAAAAACTGCCACAGGCGCATCCACACGAAATTATAGGTGAAGATCTAATCCGCGCGACGGGCTTAACAATAAACGTTATTTTTCAAAGCTCGGATGGGACACTCTGGCTCGGCGGCAGTGAAGGTGAAGCGGAAGAGCGGACCGGCGTAATCCTGAGTTTCCGGGAAAACCCTTGGGTTCGCTCGGAACTCCGTGGTAATGACGGCGCGAGTGATGAAACAGATGACGGAGCACCACGTATTCATCCGAATGCTGGGTTCACGCGTTTCAATATCTCTGATTTGAACGCTGTCAGTCCAATTGAAGGGATAGCCGAAGATGCTTCCGGCAACCTCTGGTTTGGTGGCGATAATCTCCTCCTGCAATTTGACGGAAAAGACTTTGAACAGATCTTCCCAACTTGGACCTTTGGTGGATCCATGCCAAGCAGATCGCCGAGAGAGGATCCCGTCAGAAAACGCGTATCTATTCAGGTTGATACGGAAAAACGTCTTTGGTTTAGCGATGGGCGTTCTACAAGACGATGGGATGGCTCCCGGTTACGGAGGCTTAGAGGCGCGTCAGGATTTCTTGAGATTGAGGACAAATCGAGAAATCTATGGTTCATTAGTGAACGCGGCGGGGTTGAGCAATATAATTCTGAACTGGAGCCGACTTCGTATAGTAACGCGAATAGTAGACTTGGAAACGATGAGGTTCGTACAATTTTTGAAGCAGTTGATGGTAAGTTGTGGTTCGGACACAATAACGGTGTGACAGTATTTGAACCGACCCCCGCGGTTATTACGCATGCTGGACTTGGTACCAGTAGGATTCGGACAATGTATGAGGATAGCCGGGGTTATCTTTGGTTCAGCGTTTCAGGGGGTGTTGCACGTTATGATACGGAAACGGGTGAAAGTACCACAGCGTCATTAAGGCTCGGCACAGTGAGACGAGATAGACGACGACCACAGGCTGAAATCTCGAAAATATTTGAAGTCGGTAGAGACATCTGGTTTGTAAACGAGCCGAGACCGCAAGGTAATGCCACACGATATACGTTCTTCCGCTATGCAAACGGCAATTACGGGCATCAAATTTCTATCGCTATCCGAACAAAAATCGGTCCTGGTGGCGAGCGGTCAGATAGCAATACGGATGTCCTCGTTACGGAGGGAGAACACGTATGGATGGCATTTGGTGGGCATCTTTTCAAAGCAGATGCCACAGGGTTATTATGGCTTACCGACAGCGGTTTCCAAAGAATTCTATTCCAAACGACCTCCGAAAGGCAGTCAGATACTTCAGTTCTCGCAATTGAGCCGGGAACCGCTGTCATCACTGACTTATACAGAGATTCTGACGATAGGTTATGGGTGCATTTTGAGAACGGAAAGGTAGAACGCTATCCAAAAAACATTGATCTCGTAACCGCTACAACTCGATCTATTAAACCCGATGTGCTTGACCTGAAAGCGACAACACGACTCAAAACGCCACAAGAGAGCAAATGGTTTTTCAATGCGGTGACGGGGAGATTGATCTACTGGAGCAACAGCGAAACGGGTAGACCGGTTCTACTTGATGGCGAACCTACATCCGCGCCGCTGGCAGTATGGCAGCACCCAACACAAAAGAGTGACGAAATCACTTTTCTCTTTTCGGATGCTCTGAAAACCTATCACGGCACGAGGTTAGGCGAAGTTCAGGCTATTAATAAACTCGCACCCGTAAACGCGTCCGTGACTTCTCAGGACGGAATTCTCTGGTTGGCAACGTCCCGTGGGGCAGTCCGCTATGATGGGAAGAACCTGACAACTTACACAACAAAAGAAGATGGGTTTCTTGTAGATAATGTACGGGACGTGATAGAGGATAGCCGCGGAAATATATGGTTCGCAACAAGAGGTGGCGGTACCGTTCGATATGATGGTGAGACTTTCCACAATCGAACGACAAAAAACGGTTGGGCGCACAACAATATCTCAAAGATTCTTGAATCTTCTGATAAAGACATCTGGTTTGCGACTGAAGCGGGTGTTACACAGTATACACCGGCGCGCGGTGGACTGCCAGAGTGTCGAATTATCGCCTTGGAAGCTGATAAATCTTACACCGATTTCTCATCTACTTTGGTGTTACCCGCAAGCGGAGCCAAAACTTTCGATGTCCGAGGAATTAGTTCCCTGCGAGAAGGGCTCTCCTATGAGTTTAGGTTAATTGGACTGGATACCCCGGCTTGGACGCAACTTTCGGCGGAGGAATTCTCGCTATTAGCTACCAGTTCTGATGCGCTTTCTGACAGTTGGACCCCCTCTTCTATCCCTGGGTTGGTGGATCAGCAGATTATGGGCAGCGATGTTATACAGGAGTTTCAGAACCAAAAAGGCACGCTCCGCATTCGCTATACTGGCCTCAAAGCCGGCAACTACAGTTTCCTCATTAAGGCATTTCGTAAAAACTGGTCCTACACCGAACCACCTGCAATAGTGAACTTTAGTATCCCGCCGCCGCTTTGGACGCGCTGGCGGACATACTTACCGACGCTTATTTTCATAACCGTCGTTTTTGCCTTGATCGGTCGCCTTGTCGTTAACCGACGACACACGTTGCAGCTGCGTAATGAAGTGCGACAACGGGAAGAAGCAGAGATACAACGCATCCGCGCTGAACTGAGCGAAGCGCAGAATATTCAGATGGGACTTCTGCCTACGGAGTCACCTGATATGAAAGGGTTTGATGTCGCAGGCATGTCGGTTCCTGCAACACAGGTGGGGGGTGACTTCTATGATTACCTGACTGTGTCGAATGGACATACCGCTATTGCAGTAGCCGACGCTGCAGGAAAAGGGCTGAGAGGCGCGATGAACGCTGTGTTGACGAATGGGATGTTATATGAAGTCTCGCGTTTCAAATCCGAAGCCGCTGTTATTCTTAGCGATCTCAATACAGGGTTAGCACCTCGGATGTACGGGCCGAGTTTCATCGCTTTGAACCTCGCTGTTCTTGATGAAACCGAAAAACGGATTGACTATGCTAATGGTGGACAACCCTACCCGATTCTTAAACGCGGGACAGATATAATCGAAATTGAGAGTGGTGACCTTCCGCTTGGAAGCATGAAAAGAGTGGAATATGAATCTACGACTTTCGATTTAACTGAGGGCGATGTGTTGATCTTTCATACAGATGGTCTCATTGAGGCACTCAATCCAGAAGAGGAGATGTATGGGACAGAGCGTTTCAAAGAATCGGTCTCACGGATCCCTGATAATTTTGATGCAGAAGCGATTGTCCAACACATCGTTAATGATGCTCGGGACTTTGTCGGCGAAGCGGAGCAATACGATGATCTGACAATCGTTGTTATCAAGCGTGGCACGAATACATAGGTAGATACGGCACGCTAAGCGTTTCTGAAATCAATAACCGTTTGCCGATACTCCTCGGGAAGCCCGATGTCATAGCGTCGTCCTTTGACGACATACCCCGAAAAACCTTCTGCTTTCCGCAATTCATCTAAACAGGAAGTGAGCTGGAATTCACCGCGCTCGCGTAGGTTATGCGAGATGTTCTGTTCGAGAAAATCGAAAATCTGGGGTTGAATGACATAGATACCGAACACTGTCAAGAACTGGTCCACATCCATACCATCTATATGCAAATGCTCCATTGCGTACTCAGGATCCGGCTTTTCGTAAAACTCCGTCACCGATAGTAATGCGTCCGCTTCTTTCCATACGCCCGTGACGCAGCCGAAGTTTGATAACTGCTCAATCGGTGTCTCTTTAAGTCCGACAACGCTGTGGCCTACCTGTTCATAAGCCTCCACGACTTGTCGTGCACAACATCTTTCTTCACTTGAACCGTAGAGATGGTCACCGAGCATCA
Organism: Candidatus Poribacteria bacterium; assembly: GCA_022821495.1. Lineage (GTDB taxonomy): Bacteria > Poribacteria > WGA-4E > WGA-4E > WGA-3G > WGA-3G. The sequence goes on along the minus strand of JAJEDN010000080.1, from coordinate 60,890 downwards.
ATAAAAAAGGTTCGTTTCCAACCCATTCCCTTGCACAATAAACAGCATGCCCGAAACCTTCTTGAACATCCTGTGTGACGAAGGTCACTTTGCTGCCTAGCTCCAGTAGATAATCGCAATATGTCTTGTTCTCTTTACTGAGTTTGTTATAGTGTTCAATGGGGGGTGGCGTTTTGAAAAACGATTCAAAAAGTTCGATATCGCCTTGTTGGACAATAAGGCAAATCTCCTCAATACCTGCCTCTATCGCCTCTTCAACAATCGCCATAATTGCGGGTTTCGCTTGTCCAGAACTGTCAATCACAGGGAAGAGCTCTTTCTTCATCGCTTTTGAAGCAGGGAATAGGCGAGTCCCAAACCCTGCAGCGGGGATGACGGCTTTTCGGACATGGCTGCCCGCTTCAATCACCAGTTTCAGACACGACATCTCCAAATCCTGTTCGATAATCTCGATGACGCGTGCCTGGCTCTCTTCATCTTTAACAATAAACTGTGCGGATCCATCGCCTTGGGAACCTACTCCTTTGCCACCCCAGATATAGGGTTGGATGGGTTCATAATTGAGGACTTTGTGGAGGACAGGTGCCGTCAATTGCGATGGACAGGCAGGTATGAGGTGTTTATCGAACGCTGTCTGTGCGCGGGTCATCAGTTTACCAACGGATTCCGCGTCTCCATCCCGTAGTGCTTGATATGCTTCTTGCGTAATTTGCGCGCTTAGGGGACCGAGGTAATGCTGTACATTTTTCTCTAATTCGCTCTCAGCGAACGGATAACAGTGACTTAATTGTTGCAATATCAGGCGTGTATCTTTACCGGCACCAAGGTCGACAATTACGAGGTACATGTTTTTCGGTACACTGAGTTCTCGGACATCAACGTTGTCGCCATCAAATGTCATGAGGATAGGACGTTGGTATGCGCACCCTTGGTCCATCCGTCCACAGCGTGAAGGTGTTGTCGTCTCACCACGGTAGGCATATTCCATTTCACCGCGTATTGTCATCTTGAGATCATAAGTCCGATTGAAGGCGCGTGCGACTAAAACACTGATGGCAGCACTCGAAGATAAGCCTTTTTTAACGGGTAAATCGGTGAGATAATTATCGATTTCCAGTCCTTGGACCCGGTAGTTGGTTAAAATTTGATAGGCGACACCAGCAGCATAACTAAAAAATCCGCCTTTTTCAGCTTCAGTGAGAAGCGCACGCCTCTCCATAGGCAGGCTATAGGGCCCGTGGTGGGTGCCATCACTGAGCGTTGTATTCAAAATCAGCTGCGTAGGATGTGGTTTAACCTCAGCATATACCCCTTGGTTTGTGCTGGTTATTAAGGTATACCCCTTTTCGAGTTCTGCGTTTAATAGCCGGTTCCTTGCTGCCCAATCGGTATGTTCTCCGAACAGGCAAATTCTTCCCGGCACAAAAAGTTTCATAGCGTCTCCTAACGATCTCAATTGATCTAAAATCCTTCTAAAGATTAATCCAGAGTTCAAACTAAGGACTTATAGAATTTTGTCCGCACGCCGCTGGCGAGGTTTAAAACCTCGCCAGCAAATTGCTGCGTAAGTCCTGCTCAAACTAAGGACTTATAGAGTTTTGGCGATGTAATTGTGCCCAATGACTCCGCTGTTTCCAGTCTTCCATTTTTAGTAGCGTTCCGAGAGGCAATACTTCATCTTCGGCAATCTCGGCGAACACGCTTATCGCGGTCTTGTAATCTTTCTGATGATAGGCATTGATGCCTATTGTCTGCCGCGTCTCTAACAGAAGACTGTCGTATTGCTGCGGGGTCAGTTGTAGCAGCGATGGAGTCTCTGGAGAAATCTTCCCCGATATCTGGGACTTTTCTAAGAGTACTACCGCGTTGTGCAAATACTGATTACTGCTCTGCCATGCCCCTTCTTTATGAAGCAATTCACTGGCTAAGAGATAGGCTAACCACATATCTGGCGCTGTTTGAATGCATGTTGACAAATATGCCATTTTCTCTGCTGCATCTTTGGGTTCAACCAAGACAGTGCGGAGTAACTCTCGAAGCGATCGATCCTCTTGTATTGCTGCACTTGATAGGGGTTGGCTTATACTCGGATAAGAGAGTGCTACGATCCGCTTGATACGCCTCTGTTCAATTGTATCATATTCTGTTTCGATAGAAGTGTATGCGTTCAATGCTTTTTCGTGTTCGTTTTTTAGCCAGTAAATATCGCCTTTCAGTAGTATTGCTTCAGGACTGAACCGGGTGTCTTCCGCGCTTGCAATTTGGTCCGCTAAAGATAACGCCGTGTCATAATTCTGCATTCGATATGCACTATACATCAGTCCCCGCAGTGTGGTTAAGTTCTCAGGTTCATTTGATAGCATTTTCTCAAAGTTCTCTGCAGCGGTGACGAAATCCTTTCGGAAGTACGCCTGCCACGCGGTATTGCGCAGCGCAGCCATCTCATGGGCACAGATGCGTTCAAAAACACTGCGTTGCTCTAAACGGTAACTCGCATAGGCTATATCTTCATCTTGTAATGGTACAGTTTCCAAAAAATCAATCCACTCCGCTTCAAGCGAATACAAATCCTTGCTATAGTGTCGAACAAAATCACCGAAAGGAAAGGTTGCTTTAAATTTCTCTATGCCATAGGTATCAACAAGAAACCGAACAAAGGAACCCGCGAATAAATAACTCCGTGAACCGGCGTGTCCCCAAAATCCGAGTCCCATAATGGCTGACAATGGCGGTGCAATCTCCATTTGACGCATCGCCTTCGCCCATTGGTGCGCCGTGAGTCTGCCTTCGCTCCAATCCGCTGCGACCGCAATCCCTTCATGAAGTCCAATCTTTAGGCTCACTTTCAGCGGCGACCAAGGCACGGTAAACACGTGTGCCAATTCGTGCTTCAAGACGGGATGCGGAAAACCTTGGGCGTGGATATGAAATCCGTGTCCAAACGGATCTTCCACGGATGTATTACCTGCACCAATCAACTGCTTCTTCTGGTCAGGCGATGCATAGATATAAGCGCGGACTTTCCGAGAGAGTACGTCTCCGTCTGGCATGAGATAGGCAGATACTTGTGCGTACTGGAATTCGCAATCCTCAACGATCCGTTCAATCTCTGTTTCAAGTTCGCGGGCATAGAAGATTTCAAAGTGCGCGGTTTCACGGAAGCCGCCAAGTTTTTGGGCGATATCGCCGCGAGTCGGGCGGATACCTAACGCGCCTGCATAGAATTGGAAACCGAGTAAGCAGATTATTAACAGATACAACGCTAAACGTTTTGTAGGTAGACTGAACAATTTCCGCCACTTCAGTTGGGGCATCAATCCTGTATCTCTACTTATTTCACAAATACTAACAGACAGTCCAAAAAACAGGAGTGCCCAGAGGAGTGTTTCCGCGCGAGCGATCAATAGCGTATTTGTTATCCGAATAACGAAATCGTAAATCGGTCCTGGAAAATATCCGAAGGTCGCGTGATACGCAAACACCGGCGGATGGAATATCAGATTGATGACCACCGGCACAAAGGAAAGCAAAAGATATCCGAGATATGCTAAGTATGCCAACCACCGTCTCTTAATCCAGAACCCGAAGAATGTTCCCGCTGCTGTCGCGTATACACAACTGATTACAGGTAGTAGAAAAAAGAAGAGAAATCCTTCACTAAAATTGCAATTTTTAATCCGTAACGCATTCAGCAGGATGATAACGAGCGGTAGTATGAGCAGCCCCAAGTTAAAGAGTAGTGCACTCCAGAAACACCGGATCACAATTTGTCTCGGTGAACCGGAAAGGGCATCCGGCTGTCGTTTCATCTGCCACACGACTGTGAGGGGCACATGCCCTCCAGCGAAAGAGATACCGAGTGCTAATACGGCACAGAACTCAAAAGCCAGTATGTTAAATAGCGGCATATTGGCAAGCATCAGTGCCAATGCACCGAATAAGGTAAACCACAGCCAATATGAGAATGTCCTATGTATTGTAGGTTGTATGCCCATCTTCTGCAAATTCAAAGTCGTGTTTATTGTTTATTTTATTTAGATATCTCCTTTGTGTCAAGCAGAATTTCGTGGGCATTCAGATCCATTCAGTTCTCCTATAGTTTCAATAGACGTTCAAGATGTCGCCTTCTCACCGGATGCTGACCTCTTAGCGCGTGGCGGTTTTGATGGCAGTATCCTGCTCTGGGATATGAAACCGTTTATGGAGGTCTAAAACTGCCTATCCTGATTTACCTGAAACGCTATGCAGAATTTTCTTGCAGTTTTAGATAAAAATATGTTAAAATACGATACGATGAATTTGCTGTACGGTTCCACACCGTTTAAATGGCATTAATATCGGTCGCAAAGCAATACAGAAAAATCGCGCTTATCTTATTATTTTCAAGTGCGATTCAATAGGAGAAACTAAAATGGCAAACGGATTCACACGATTTTTCAAGGCTATCTGGTATACGTTGACGGGCCGCGCACACGAAACCGCGGACAGGATGATGGAAAACCCCGAAGCCGTTAGGGGTGCTTATGAAGACATCATCGCTGATAAGAAGGGGAACATCCAACGCTATAAGCAAGCCATCGGGCAGCTGATCGCACTCGTTGAACAAAAAAGATCCTCGGTAAAGAATCTTACCGATGAAGTCGAAAATTTGGAAGAATTGAAAGCTGGGGCAATTGCGAAAGCACAACAGACCGCTGCGGATTTACAAAAAGAGGGAATGGCTCCGGAAGAAGTCAAACAGCACGCCGAATACACGCGATGTGTTACGGCTTACCAAGAGTTCAATTCCAATCTACAAGAGAAAGAGGGACGCATTGATGAACTCGAAGGTGAGATCGAGAGTGCCCAATCGGATATTGATTCCCATAAAATCCAGATTACCAGCCTACATCGTGATTTAGATAAGATTAAGAGCGAGCAGTCTGAAGCGGTTGCTGATCTCATCACTGCGCGCGAGCAAGAAGAGATCGCTGATATGCTTTCGGGTATCAGTATGGACGGAACCTCTGCTGAATTGTCTCGGATGCGAGAAATCCGTGAAAAAGCGAAAGGACGTTCAAAGGTCGCACAGGAATTGGCTGGTACGGATTCCAAAAGCGAAGAGGAAGAATTCCTCGCTGCAGCGCGTTCATCTAATGCCTCGGACGAGTTTGATGCTTTGATCTTTGGGGCACAACAGACGGACACAAAGACAGAGACGGAACCCGCCAAGAAGACAGAGGATTCCGATTCTGAGCTGCCGCTCTAAAGTGCTATCAGAACAGGTTCGCTTTTTAATAAATTAGAAGGGGGCGAGAACTCATAGCCGTTAAAAGCCCGACCTATGCATTCCGTACGGAAGCCGGAGTGCTCATTAATTCAGGAACGTCTCGCAGTCTCGTCCTGTCTGGAAATATCCACGATCTTTTTTTTATACGCGAAAAAGATGACACGGATTATATTCCGCTCGTCCCTTTTCTGACCCGTAGTTGGGATATAGACGGGTTCATTCTGATCGTTTACGAACTCAACGGTCCCATAAGATTTGCCCAAGAAACTGAACGTGAAAAAGTTAAGCAAGCGTTCAACCAATGGCGAGGCACAACCGAGACGGATCTGGATATAAAAGCGAGCGGTGGCATACCCAGTGCTACACAGGCAGCACGGTCTCAAAGGACATCTCTCGGTTCACTTGATACTGCCACAGAGCCATTGGATGCATCTTTTACGCAGTACATGAACGATGCTATCGGCAGCCCGACGTTAGCACTTGAACTCCTCCGTCAATTTTGCCTGCTCTCTCGAAGCACAAACGCGCAAGGCGAAAAACTGTTATCAGAGAAACTGATTATCCTGATAGAAGCCGCAGATATGTTGCTCCCGGAAGGCGAAATTCGGAGTCTCTCCCTCCCTGACAGACACAGGGTTAGTATTGTTCAGGATTGGATATCCGACTCCAATTTTATGAACGGTAACGATACGGTAATCTTCATCACAGAATCTCCGAGTCTCCTGAACTCTCGGATTATTAGGTTACCGCAGGTTGTCACTGTTGAAATACCAGCACCGGGGATGTCGGAACGTCAGCATTTTGTTTCATGGTTTAACAACACACCGAAACTGGTAGAGAAGCCGTTGAACCTCTGGGGTACACAAGTACAACTCGCAATGCTGACTGCGGGGTTATCCATACAAGCACTCCGTCAACTCCTTCTTTCTGCCTGTTATGCCGGTGAGAGGCTCCAACCCGAGGCTGTTATTGAGAAAGTCTCTGAATTTATCCAAGCACAGTTGGGTGAAGATGTTGTAGAGTTCAAAAAACCCGCACACAGTCTAAAGGACATCATCGGGAATCAAAAACTGGTGGAGTTTCTTAAGACGCAGCTGATCCCGCGTATTACTTCAACGGGGCCTGATGCGCTCGCTGGGATGAGCGTTTGTGGTCCCATCGGCAGCGGAAAAACCTTTATTTTTGAGGGACTTGCCGGTGAACTTGATATACCTGTCCTTGTCCTCAAAAATATCCGTAGTATGTGGTTCGGACAGACGGATGTCATCTTTGAACGGCTCCGACGGTTGTTGATGGCGCTCGTGAAGGTGCTCATCTTCGTTGATGAAGCGGATACGCAATTCGGTGGTGTCGGACAGGATGCACATAGCACAGAACGACGTTTGACGGGAAAGATACAGGCGATGATGTCGGATCCGCAGCTGCGTGGTAACATCACATGGCTGCTGATGACTGCCCGCATCTACAATCTTTCTCCCGACTTGCGACGGGAAGGCAGAGTCGGGGATATGGTAGTTCCCGTGCTCGATCCGAGCGGTGAAGACCGTGAGGCGTTCCTTCGCTGGACGATTGCGAAGGTTTTATCGGGTTCTCTCCCTGACGATGCAGTGGAACAGCTTTTGAAGGTAACTGAAGGCTATTCTGCTGCCAGTTTCGCCTCGTTGCGCTCCGACCTTGAAGCCGCCAGCATTTTGAAGGAAGATTCGCAGGCTACGGGTGAACTCACTTTAGATGAAATCATTGCTGTCGCCGAAGATCGGATCCTCCCCAATATCGGCCCCATAAGACAATACCAAACCTTACAAGCTCTCCTCAACTGCACACGAAAATCGCTACTCCCTGGCGACTATTCCCCAGAAATCCGAGAATCGTGGGTAAAACAGATTGCGCAACTTGAAGCGATAGGTGTTAGCGGATAGCAAGAAAATCCTGCATTCGCACGCGACGCAATTTTGTGTTATAATGTTAATGTATAATGAACACCGTTTTGGCGCAGTGGGTGCTGTATTCAAAGCTATCAGTGAGACTATCTATAAAAAGTAAGGTGAACAAAATGCAACCATTCAAAATTATTATCGAAAAACATACCGATGGCTATGTCGCTTATCCATTAGGATTGAAAGGTGTTGTCATTGGACAAGGTAATACCTACGAAGAAAGCGTTGCAGACGTGACTTCTGCAATTCGGTTTTATATTCAAACTTTCGGAAAAGAAGAACTTGAAGCAGAGGAACCCGCTTTGGACGTTTTCGTAACTGAAGTGAACATCTAATGCCTCGTTTTCCTACAGATGCCCCTAAAAATAGAGTTGTCCGGGCATTAGAACAATTAGGATATCGTATAATTCGTGAACGGAATCATATCTGTATGGCGCGTGAGAATCCAGATGGAAGCCGAAATGTATTAGTCTTGCCGAATCATCGTCGTATCAAAGGCTCAACATTGCGCAGGATTTGTACCCAAGCTGGCATTTCCAAAGCTGCATTTCTGGAAGCTTATAGGTTATAGTAAAATCCGAAAATAAATGAACACTTTTACGAAGATAACCCCCCTAGGGGAAACACCCCAGCAAAAACACCCCCCTTATCAGGGAGGAATAAGATGGGAATCGCTTTGATTGGATGTGTCTCAATAATTATGGGCTTTACTATAATATAAGGGGAAAGGCTATATAGCGACAACCTCACCACTTGCCGCGGAACGATACCCCGCACAGATGATCTCCACAGAATGCGCCGCAAATTCGGCGTTCATTTCACTCTCTACACCGTTCTCAATACAATCCACAAACGCACTAAATTCCCGCTGTCCATCATCTCCGCTACCGACATCTATCCATTGCTGTTTCGGTCGCATCTGAATCTCTGCTTGCGTGCTACTCCACATCCCCATCGGATCGAGCGGATGCGGTGTTGGCGGTTCAAACGCCGGTTCGGCGGCAAAAACTTCCAAACGGTTCGCCGACGCATCGAATGTCAAAGTGCCTTCGGTGCCGACGAGATGTACTTTCCGAACACCACCCTGTGCATGGCTCTGCCAACCGTAGCGTCCACCAACAATTGTCGCTGTGATCCCACCTTCTAACGTTAGTACCAAAGCACCAAAGTCTTCAAGACCGCAGTCGCGATGCTCTTTGAAGAAATAGTTCGCTGTTCCGCCAAAAACCCGCTGCACGCGTTTCTGTGTCAACCAATTCACCATAGACACAGCATAGACACCGACATCGAACATTTCAGGTTTGGCTTCAACGAAACTGTAACGTTCCAGCGTGGGGTTTTGGATTCTTTTCTCTCCGACAGGTGCGGTGCCTGGATGTCCTTTGGAGAATAGCACATCACAATGAATCGCCTGAAGCGCGCCGATCCGTCCGCTCGTCAATGCCTGCTGGACAGTACGTGCCCAGGTACTGTGAATGTTGCTGAACATCTGCGTTCGGACACCACTTTTCGCAACTGCATCAATAATCTTGTGAGTATCTTCTGGGTTGAGTGCCATCGGCTTATCAAGATAGACGTGCTTTCCTGCAGCTGCGCATTTCGCGCCTATACGTCCGCGACGTTCTACCTCCGTGCAGAGGCTGACGATATGCACATCCTCACGTGCCAACGCCGCGTCAAGGTCTATGAACGGCAAATCCATCGATTCCGCAAGCGACCGTGCCAACGCAATCCGTTCTGGGGGTGCTTCTGGTTCGTCAGCGAAGGCGACCAATCTACAACGCGCATCCTGCGCAAAACTCAAGGCGTAATTCTCTTGGTGCGTGCGATTGCCACCGAGTAATAGGACTCCATATTTTCTGTTCTGTTGCATGATCAACCCTCCAATACGACAGGCTGACCCCTGTCAAGCGATTGTGCGATCGCCGCTGTCAGTTCGCCTGTTCCACCCAATCCTGGCGGGATAGCATTCAAGTGGTGTCTACCGACCGGCGTTTCATGGTAGATGACCCCTTTGTTACCGACCAACATGAGGTCAATTGCGGTATCAACATCAACCCGATTGACACTCAGCAGTGCCATCTGTCCACCTACATAGTGAACCATTACCGTAACCTGTGTTCCATTCGCGTCCCCTTGCGTATAGACGCTCGCGGGGGATGCGGGTATCCACTCATTCGCGAGTGCTGTCATCTCTGCCACCGATGATAGTGGGTTCACATCTTCACCAGCGACGTGAAGGACGCACCGCAGGAACACTGGACTTCCAATCCGGTCTTTCTCAAGCACGGATTGCACCGACTTTTTTAGCAATTCCATTTTTTTTCTCTTCCTATAGAACCGATTTTGTGATCATCAAAAAAAGTTGACACATCAACTCACCTTGTGCTATAGTTCTAAAAAACCTTACGTAACCTATGAGGAACTGATGTGCCAGAAACCGAATTTTGAACATCGTTCGAAATTCGCCCAGATAACCAATAGTTAAAAAATTTTGGAGGAAACTATGCCCCTGAAAACCCTTGAGCAACTTGTTACCGAAGCGAAAGCAAACGTTGGACACATATCACCCGACGAACTCACAGAGACTACAACATCAATCATCCTCTTGGATGTCCGAGACGAACCCGATTACGACGAAGAACATCTACCGAATGCCGTTTCACTGCCGCGCGGCTACTTGGAACTTGATATTGATGAGGTCGCCCCTGACGCAGATACACACATCGTTACCTACTGCGGTGGTGGCACCCGTGCGACACTCTCCGCAAACACCTTAAAAAGCATGGGTTATGAAAACGTTTCAGTACTCACTGGCGGTTTCCGCGGCTGGAAAGCAGAAGGACTCCCTACCGAAAAATCTGATGAATAAGTAGCATTGTTACATTAGCATAGATAACAGACTTTGTCAATATCTTGGTAGCACCAGCAGATGGGGCGGTTTCGATTTTAGCAAACGCAATCGTCCCGCGCCTAACTACATAGAACAGAACCAACGGAGTAAACATGCGCAACAGATATATCTTCTTAGTCCTCATACTCCTTACACTTTTCATCGGTGATAGCATCGGGCAGAAGAAACAACTCAATGTCTTTACATGGGCAGGCTACGTCAGCGATGACATCCGTGAAGGATTTGAAAAGGAGTTCGGGGTTACTGTCCTTGTTGATACTTATGCGAGCAACGAAGACCTCCTCACGAAGTTAATGGCAGGTGCGACAGGATACGACATCATCATGCCGTCTGACTATATGGTATCCATCTTAATCAAGCAAAACCTGTTAGCCGAATTGAACCGCGACAATATCCCGAACTTTCAGAACATCAGTCCGCTGTTTCTCGGTAAATACTTCGACACCGAAAACCGATATTCTATCCCTTACACATTTGGCACCGCAGGCATCGCTTACGATTCGGCTGTTGTCTCACCGGCACCTGATAGTTGGTCAGTCCTCTGGGACGCGCAGTATAAGAATCAATTCAGTATGTTAGACGACCAGCGTGAAACGATCGGTGCTGCGCTTAAACTGCTCGGATACAGCCTCAACACGACCGATCCTAAGGAACTTAAGGCGGCAAAAGAAAAACTCATCGCACAGAAACCGCTTGTGAAACAGTATAAGAGCGAGGCGGAAGAGATTCTTATCGCTGGTGATGTCGTTATGGCGCACTGCTGGAGTGGTGATGCGTTCCGCGCAGCCGAAACACGTCCAACAATCCAGTATGTTATCCCTAAAGAAGGATCAAGTCAATTTATCGATGCCGTCTGCATCCCGAAATCTGCTCCGCATCAAGCACGCGCCGAGCAGTTTATCAACTATCTCCTCCGTCCCGAAGTCAACGCCAAGATTACCGCCTTCACGAAATACGGTACCTGTGTGCCTACTGCGAAAGAATTCTTGCCCGAAAATCTACGCGAACACAAATTCATCTACCCACCCAAAGAGGTCCTGGAGTCGCTTGAATGGCTGAGAGATCCCGGCGATTTTACGAGGCACTACGACCGCGCATGGGAAGAAATTAAAGCGAAATAACTGTTCTTCGCATCGTTGCAGGCGAGGTTTCTAACCTCGCCATTTTTAATTTTACCTACACCACGTTCTTGTTCTACAGCGATAATTAACCACGTGCGGACTTCAATTCTTTTGAAGAAAACGGATAGTGTCGCACCTAAAGATGAAAATCTCTCCGCAATACCCCAAAGTTGCAAATAAAGCGTTCGTAAGAAGGTGATGTTATGAAGGTCTTTGAAACGCTGTCATTCATGGCGAGGAACCCAATTCCATTCATCGTTCAGTTGGTATGCTGGTTTTTCTATGTTGGTTTAAACGTTGCGTCAGAGGATCCATCTGCAGAGGGACCGTCTTTTCGCGATCAGCGCAATCCGTGGCCACGTGTGCTTTCGCTAATACAAACTTCCTTGAGCGACCTACCTGAATCGCTTGAGAACTTCGCTATAATCGTTTCGGTTATTTTTGACGATGTTGTCAAAGAGGTCGTAAGAGATGAAGGTTGGATTTTCATCGTTCTTCCTGCTCTGATCATCGGTTACCGAGAAGCGAAAGGCAATCTAAAAGGCATTGCCAAAGAACGACAGACGTGGATGCAGTGGTACGATCAGCAACCGGAAGTTATAAGAGAAGATGTCGTGCTTACGGAACCACCATCGAAATTAGAAGCGACACAAGTTAACACTTATTTCAGTAAAGCGCGAAGAACGGTCTCCGTTATGTTTCGCGATCCGATGTTTTTTATCCTTCATTTCACATGCTGGTTTTCCCCTTTTGTTTTGCTATTCGTTGTCGTAGAGTGGGCAGGTGTTATTGAGACAGCACGCAATTTTGCGAACGTTTTCTTCCAAACTGTCATATTCTTTGGTATACCGGCTTTAATCTCTTGTTACCAAGAGACACGAGGAACCGTAAAAGGTATCGCGAAAGAGGGAGAGGTCTGGTCGAAGTGGTATCAACGACAAATCAATACGACAGCACAAGGACAAACCCTCGCTGCACCACCGCCGTCGTTAAACATTTTTTGACTGTTAACTGACTGCTGACCGCCGCCGGCTGACGGGCTATTAAATAAAAAAGATTGACTTCTCATACGGAATAGGATATGATAGCGGAAAATTGCAAATTTAAAGGAGCCACAATTGAGCAGACCTAACATCCTATTCATCATGTCCGATGACCACGCCTCACACGCGATTAGCAGCTACGGGAGTCGGATTAATCAAACACCGCACCTTGATCGTATCGCAGATGGCGGTATGATTCTCCACAATTGTTTCTGTGTCAATTCCATCTGCACACCGAGCCGTGCGAACATTCTGACCGGCAAACACAGCCACCTTAACGGGGTCAAGACTTTAGGCGATCATTTTGACGGCAGAAGACCGAATGTCGCGAAGATGCTACAGGCGGATGGCTATCAAACCGCGATGGTCGGTAAATGGCACCTCGGACACGGCGGTGATGCTGACCCGACAGGCTTTGACTACTGGAACGTGCTGCCCGGACAAGGCCTCTATCACGATCCTGTGATGATTGAACCCGACGGTAGGAAAACCCACAAAGGCTATACCACCGACATTATTACCGATTTCTCGTTAGAATGGCTGCAAAACCGCGATAGGGATAGACCTTTCTTCATGATGTGCCACCACAAAGCACCACACCGCCCATGGGACTCCGATGAGAAACACGCCGACATGTTCGAGGATGGTGATGTTCCGATGCCGGACAACTTTTTCGACGATTACGCGAACCGTTCAAATGCAGCAAAGGAAGCGAAGATGCGCGTTTTCGGGGACATGACCGAAAGGGATCTCAAGATTGATCAACTCGGTCCGCCGCCGGAAGGACTATCCGAGGAAGAGATGGCAAACTGGAATTACCAGCGATATATCAAAGAGTATCTCCGCTGCGTCGCTTCAATTGATGATAATGTGGGGCGGATGCTTGACTATCTCGACGAAGATGGTATCGCGGACGACACGCTCGTCATCTATACCTCTGACCAAGGGTTTTTCTTAGGTGACCACGGTTGGTATGACAAACGGTTCATGTACGAAGAATCGTTACGGATGCCGTTCCTTGTCCGATACCCGCGCGAGATTCAACCCGGCAGCGCGTCCGATGCGATGTCCTTAAACATAGATTTCGCGGAGACGTGGCTCGACTATGCAGGCGTGTCAATTCCTGACGACATGCAAGGCACGAGTCTACGTCCTATCCTCAACGGCGAGACCCCTGATGACTGGCGAACGTCCATGTATTATCGTTATTGGATGCACCTCGCGCACCATTATGTTCCAGCACACTATGGGATACGGACAGATCGCTATAAACTCATCTATTATTACGGCGAGGCACTCGGCACAACGGGTTCACTTGATGAATCGAAAGCACCGGAATGGGAACTTTTCGATCTGGAGAAAGATCCGAACGAGATGTGCAGCGTCTACGATGATCCAGCGTACGCAGATATTGTTACCGAATTGACAGCAGAATTATATCGACTCAAGGCAGAAGCAGGCGATGAAGAGTAGTTGCTGGTTATCAGTTGTTAGTTGTCGGTTAAAGAGGTATCTTGTGGCAGTGACAGAATTGGCGACCGCCACGAGGTCTTAACCGAAAACCGGGAACCGATGACCGAAAACCCTTAAAAAATGGAGGTACACAATGGCAACCCAAACCCCTCTGGACAACATTGAACCCGGTATGAAAGTTACGGCACAGATGTCGCCGGAACCGAGCGAAGCAGACTTGGAGTTTGCTAAACAGATGGATGTTGACTATGTTGTTCTCTGGACGAACGGTGAGAACGCAAACTACGATTATTTCATGAGTCGCCGCGAGATTTTCGAGAACGCTGGACTGAAAATCTACGGGTTTGGCAACTCTGATGTCCACAATCAGGACGGGATTGTGCTGAACCTGGAGAACCGCGACGCGAAAGTTGAACAATACAAACAGTACATCCGCGATCTCGGTAGAGCCGGAATTCCGTATACGACCTACGCACACATGGGGAACGGTATCTGGAGTACTGAGCGTGAAACTACCCGTGGTGGTGCCAGTGCAAGGGCATTCAATCTTGAGGCTGCCGATGTAGGACACTGGGGCGGTAAGAAATATGGGATGCCGCTCTCACACGGGCGCGAATATAGTGAAGAGGAACTTTGGGATAACTACGCGTATTTCATCAAACAAGCCGCACCCGTCGCAGAGGAAGCCGGTGTGATGATCGGTATCCATCCTGACGACCCACCCGCACTCCATCTCGCCGGAATTCCAAGATGTATCTTCAGTAGTTTTGAAGGCTACAAACGCGCCCTTGAGATTGCTGATAGCCCGAATGTCGGGATGTGTTTCTGCGTCGGTTGCTGGTTAGAAGGCGGCGAACTGATGGGGAAAGACGTGATTGAATCCATCCGCTATTTCGGTGAACGGAACAAAATTTTTAAAGTCCATTTCCGCAATGTCGATCAGCCGCTCCCACATTTCGTTGAGACCTTTGTCGATAACGGCTATCAGGATATGTATCACGTCGCGAAAGCCCTTCGTGAAGTGGATTTCAACGGTGTGTTGATTCCAGATCATATTCCGAGCATGGCGGGTGATCACCGCGTCGGCACCGCGTACACGATTGCCTATATGAATGCCCTTGTGAAGCGGGCAAATGAGGAGATCGCTGCGTGAGAACATTCGCGCACATTATCTTGTTGCTGCTCCTAAACCTCTGGATGGCAGGGTTGATAGGGACGTTTGCTTCCGATTGGAACGATTTTCTCGGTCCCACGCGAAACGGCAAGTCGCGAGAAAAGGTAGACATCGCACCATGGGGAGAAACAGGTCCCCCGGTTGTCTGGCAGAAGGAAATTGGGACGAGTTACGGCGCGCCAACGGTGGCAAACGGACGACTCTTTATCTTCGCACGCCACGGAAATATGGCGCGCCTCACCTGTTTCGAGAGCCGCACTGGCAACGAACTCTGGCGGTTTGAATATCCAACAGACTATGAAGATATGTACGGTTACAACAACGGACCGCGGTGTTGTCCGGTTGTTGACGGAGATCGCGTCTATATCTTCGGCGCAGACGGGATGTTACATTGTGTCAGCGTCTCAGATGGTGAAAGTTTGTGGGAAATTGACACGATGGCGAAGTTCCACGTCGTCCAAAACTTTTTCGGTGTCGCTTCAGCACCTGGGGTGGAAGGCGAATTGCTTATTGTTCAGATCGGTGGTTCGCCACCGGGCAGCCCGAAAGATATTTGGGGCGCGAACGGTAGACCTGCCTCGAACGGGAGCGGCATCGTCGCTTTTAACAAACACACGGGTGCGGTTGTCTACCAAATCGCTGATGAACTCGCGAGTTACGCGAGTCCAATTTTCACCACTATTGGTGATAGACGTTGGGGATTCGCGCTCCTGCGTGGCGGACTCGTCGGTTTTGAACCCCGAACGGGTGAAATAGATTTCCACTATCCGTGGCGGCACTCTAAGATTGAATCTGTCAACGCTTCAAGTCCAGTCGTTGCAGATGATCATATTTTTATTAGTGAGTCCTACGGCATTGGCAGCTCAGTTGTTAAGGTGCATCCGGGTGGGTACGAAGTCGTTTGGAAAGATCGGGCATCGCGCAGAAACAAATCCATGGAGTTGCACTGGAACACCGCAATCCATCATGAGGGCTACCTCTATGCCTGTAGTGGGCAACGCCCTAACGGTGCAGAACTCCGTTGTGTGGAGCTCAAAACGGGTAAAGTCACGTGGTCGCAACGCGTCGATGAACGCGCCTCGTTGCTGTGGGTGAACGACTACTTCATCTATCTCGGCGAATACGGACGCTTGATGCTCCTTAAATGCACACCAGAGCAATTAAGGGTAATCTCGCAAGTTATACCGAAAGATGAGAGGGGTCGTCCATTAGTGAAATACCCGGCTTGGGCAGCCCCGGTGCTTGCAGGTGGTTATCTTTACATCCGTGGCAAAGACCGTCTGGTCTGTTTCGATTTGCGTTCAAGCACCAAGTAGAACCCTACGGCTTCCACAATGTCGCTTCAATGAACCGATCGCCATCGGGTTCCTCATCAAAATAGTAGATAGTTACTACAGTTCCGTCAGGACGTTGGACCGTGCGAGGGTAACCGATGTCAGGGTCGCCACCGTTATCGCGTAAGACGATTTCTTCGCCCCAGGTCTCACCAGCATCACTACTTAACTTCGCGCACATTCGGTGCGGTGCGTCCCGGTACCCATAGATAAGACATAGCCTACCATCATGAAGCAGCGTTAATGTGGGTGGATTCCCGCCACGTCCTGTATTTTCAACGGGTCGGTTCACGTAATTCCAGGTCTGTCCGTTATCATCTGAACCGTAGAGATCAATCCAGTTTAGCCGCTCTTCCCAGTCTACGCGGGCATCTTTACCTTCACCGCGGCACCGGACCGCAACTAAAATCCGTGAATCCGATAACCGAACACTTGCAGGCATGATAGAAAACCCTTCAGGTTCAGGCCCGATCTGAGATAACAACGAGAAGGATTCACCGCCATCGGTCGTCTGTGCGCAGAATACCAACCCCTCCTCACCGTCTGATTTTGATGCCGTGAGGAATACCAAGCATTCATCTGCACCCGAAACAAGGTAATCCGTGCGCGCTGCGATGCCGGTGTATCCGAACATCGGCAGTTTAAAGGGACCGTCCCAGCTTTTGCACCGATCTGTAGAGGTGTAAAACCACGAATACGATCCCGATCTGAGACCGGATCGGCTGCACATCATCGCAAAATCTGGGTGCGTAAAATCGACGCGCTGCGGTGTATCGAACGCTGCGCCCGCTGTAGATCTATGCTGTTCCTCCACATGTTCATCTGCGGAGAGTGTGCCTCTTGCGGGTAGACGACACGGTGTTTCTGAGACGTGCCATGTTTCACCGCCATCTAAGCTTCGTGCTTGCATCCCTGTAAAGGGTCTGTCTCGATCGCGGCGATGAAAACCCCCGTCCGATTTGTGGTAGCCCACGGTAAAGCCGACAACGATTTCATCGTCCCATGCCCAGATGCCGTAGTTCGCTGGCCACCCCGCATAACGGCCCGGCTCGCGATAAATTGTAACCTGTTTCATCAATGTTTTCGGTGTGGAAACCCCGTTGCTTTAGCAGGCGGAGGAAACACCGCTCCTATAATTGAAATTTAGGCGTGTTAGCACCCTAAAATCTTTTGTTTTTCCGTTTTGACAGAGGCGTTTCCCCTCTAAAGAATATAGTGAAATACCTTGTTCGCTGAAACCGCTAATACGGGTTAATCCATGTCTAACATGTCTAACGAGAGTGTTCTTTACCAATCCATTCCAAGTAGTTCCACCATAACGTGGGCGTTTCCCACCCTTTTGTGGGTTTTGCCTATGGAGTTCTCGCCGGCGGATCGGTATCGGTGATATACAGAATATATCCGTGTTATCCGGTAGGTTATCACCGCCAACACTATGATATGCCAGACACCAAGAATCAACGCAATGTGCGTCAAAAGTCTCCGATAGTTTCTTTGACGATTTTTTCAGTGATAACCTATCGCGTATCGCCTTTGTTTCCCACCCTTGAAGGGTTCGCAGTTGCCACCGTTTTGCTATTTCAGTATAGAACCATTGCTTACCGACTTCCAAAGGACTAAAGGACTGATTCCATTTTTTCGCATGTTCTATCGTCGGTGCCTTAATATCTTCCACACAGACACGCGTGATCGGATAGAGTTTAGAGAGCCAGCCAAGGATACGAAGTTTCCAATCCCACCTCGCACGCGTGCCTGCGGGAATACGCACTTTATTTCCGAGACGATTCATCCTGTTCTTGCGATTCGGACATTTACGAGAACGTCTCCCTCGCCGCAACTCACGACGCTTTTCAATCTTTTTACCGACTTTATTGTGAGCGTCTGCTTGCACATTCAAGTAGGTATGTGATTCTGATTTGACAGTAAAGCCTTCTTTCTTACTACCGGGGTCAACACCTACGGCAATCTCTTGAAAATACCTATCAGAAGGATCAACGTTGAGACGCAGACAAAATACGCCATTCTTGAAAAACGGTGTTGCCTTCTTATCTCTCATCCATTTCCTTGCCCGCGAAGGCTTGGTGGGCATAAGTGGTTTTTGGTGTTTATCAACAACGGGAACAAACATAGTTTGTAAATCTCCAATGGAGTTTGTATGGCCCCTTCCAGATCGCAATATCGAAGTGGAATCAGACGAGGGGAGTATCCGAAACATTACTCAGGCGACCACGCCAAGAGACTGCGATATATTACTGTAGAAAATAGTTTAACTTGTGGAGTGAACGTTTGGTATACGCTTCGCACAAGCCCACATGCTTTAGCAGGGGGTTATTGACATCTATTTCTAATCCTTTATTTTCTGAATTTATAGTAAAATCCGAAAATAAATGAACACTTTTACGAAGATAACCCCCCTAACCCCCCTTATCAGGGGGGAATAAGATGGGAATCGCTTTGATTGGATGTGTCTCAATAATTATGGGCTTTACTATAATAGTATCTGTATAGTATAGCATTGATTGGTTTTATAAACTTGACTTTTTTCGGGACTACAGTTAGAATTAACACAAGAAAAGTAAGCACAAGCAACACGCCGGGCTGGATATACACAACGGAGATTTTTCGATAACCTACCTGATTGAACCGCAAGGAAAAGTAAAAAATGCGAAATTGGTTGAAAATTGTTATTTTTCTTTCGATCTGTCTGCCGCTCTCTGGTACCGCCGATGAAAAATCTGGCGACCATAGCAAATACGTTCGACACGTAGAACAAGGGTTTAGTGCTATCTTCCGTGGCGACAATCAGACGGCGATATCCGAGTTTGAAACCGCACTGGCGATCGAACCGGATCACTCTGAAATTCTCCACTATCTCGGTATGGCTTATGCCCAAGAGCAATTCTGGAACAAGGCTGCCGATAGTTACCAACGGTCTTTAGCGTTGATGCCCGATAACATTGAGGCACTCTACTCGCTCGGCGTTGTGTATTTCAAACTTGATAAATGGGCAGACGCAGTGCCAGTGTTAGAACAGGTTGTTGAACTTTCACCGCATCATGCGCGCGGGCAGGAAATGCTCGGCAAAACACTTCTAAAACTCCGGCGCTATGGAGACGCTGCCCCCGCCTTGATGGAAGCCCTTACGTTGAAACCACAAGCAGCAGGCACATATCAAGAACTCGGTACGGCTTACCTCAACTTAAAAGAATATACGAAAGCGATAGAGAACTTCCAAAAAGCATTAGCGTTCGGACCTGGACGTTATGCAGAACCGCATTATGGGCTTGGTATGGCGTATCTCCGTTTAGGGGACCGCGAGAAAAGCAGAGCCGAGATGCAAATTTACCAACAATTACAAAAGGAATTTGCTGAATATGAACGTCTCGCGCGCCTCACACGCGCAGAACCGAATAACCTCGAAGCGTGGTCAGGCTTAGCCTCCCTGTTGATGAGCCAAAAAAACTATCCCGAAGCCGTCCAAGTCTTTCAGAGGTGCATTGAACTCGCACCGAACAACGCCAATTTTCATCACGGTTTAAGCCGAACATTTATGGCGCTAAACTATCCTAAGCATGCTGCGGAAGCCGCCGAAAAGGCTGTCCAGCTGATGCCCGACCAGTCGATCCTTTATAACACCCTCGGTAGTGCGTATGCAATGCAAGGCAAACGACGAGAGGCACTCGTTACGTTCCAAAAAGCGATCGAACTCGATAGCGAGCAACCCTACTACCATCTTAACGTCTCAAAATTATATCAGAGTTTTGGAAACCAGAAGCTCGCGCAGGAGCATTACCGCGCTTATGAACACCTTTTATCCGAACAGAAAGCGAAACAGAAATAGTTATTTCAGTCTGATCGCGAAATATCTGATGCTTCTGCTTTTCCCCGGTATTGCTGTATTCGCACAAGATGCAGAGAATATGATATTCGTCTCTGCTGGGACCTTCACAATGGGAAGCGACAACCGCGCCGCTGATGAAAGACCGATGCATAAAGTCTATCTCGGCGCCTATTACATCGGCAAGTACGAAGTAACAAACGCCGAATACTACGAATTTTGGAAACAGCAAGCCGCTGCCGCAGCAGAAATGCAGCAACACACTCCCGAAAATTTTACACACATTCCGCAGATCGGTAACTGGCCTGAACGGGCAAAGCAGTTCCCTGATCATCCTGTTGTCGGGGTTTCTTGGCACGACGCGAATGCCTATGCGGCTTGGAAAGGCATGCGTCTACCGACAGAAGCGGAGTGGGAGAAAGCGGCGCGCGGCTACACTGACAGGATATGGCCCTGGGGCAATGCAATCGAACCCTACGCGAACACCGCTGCCGATAATGATGGTTATAAGAATGGTCTCGCACCCGTTGGCAGCTTTCCGAAGGGCAAGAGTTACTACGGTGTGATGGATATGGCAGGCAACGTCTGGGAATGGACTGCGGATTGGTATAGCGATGTCTATTACTGGCACACTTCGCAAGTCTTCACGAAACGCCCGAAGCGGAATCCAACAGGACCGGTTGTCGGCAGTTGGCGTGTTATCCGAGGGGGTTCCTGGGTTGATAAGATCAGCCGGTGCAGCACTACGTTCCGGTTTTACCTCTATCCGAATTTGAAGACCTCCTTTGTCGGTTTCCGATTGGCAAAGACCGCTGAAAAAACATCTAAATAGTCCGATATAATGCTAAAGTATCAACCTTCCAAACTATTGATCCCTCAACTCGTCTTACTTCTCCCAGCCGCTGCAGGCGGGGTTTCAAACCCCGCCTGCAGTTATGCCCGGTGCGGTGTTTTTGCTGCGATGTTCCCCTATGAAACCGCACCTACCGGGGTCTGGGTCAAGGGTGCAGTTAATGTTATGCCCGGTGCAGTTAATGCGATATAAACTTTTAGAAATAGTATTACTTCTTATATTCGTACTTATAAGCAGTGCTGCCGCACAACCGCCTATCTTTGTGGATGTCACTGAAGCAGCGGGCATCCACTTCAAACACAGCAACGGTAAAACCGAACATAAGCATATCATTGAGACGATGGGATCGGGTGCCGTCTTTTTTGATTACGACACCGATGGCGATGTTGATCTCTATTTTGTTAACAGCGGTTATGTTCCGCAAGCGAAGCAAGAGCCACAACAGGCACAGCTTGGAAACGTGCTCTATCGCAACGATGGTGATGGCAGTTTTACAGATGTTACCGAGGTTTCTGGGACAGGCGACACAGGGTACGGGATGGCAGCCGCCGCGGGTGATATTGATAATGATGGTGATGCGGATCTCTATGTCGCAAACTTTGGACGGGATACACTCTACCAAAACAACGGCGACGGCACCTTTACTGACATTACCGAAGCCTCTGGTATTGATAACGACCACTGGGGTATCGCAGCCGTCTATCTCGATTTCGATGTAGATGGTGATTTGGATATTTTTGTCGTCAACTATTTGGTATACGAATTGTCGATGCCGGTCACAACCTTTAAAGGTATCATCGGTTACGGGCATCCGCGCAGTTATGAAGGCACCGCCGATGTGCTCTACCGAAACAACGGCAACGGGACGTTTACAAATATCGCTGCGGCAGCCGGTGTGACAAACCCGACTGAAGGGAGAGGCATGGCGGCTGTCGTCTGTGACTACGATAATGACGGGTTCCCGGATATTTACGTCACTAACGATACCAACCGGAATTTCTTGTATCATAACAACGGCGACGGCTCTTTCACAGATGAGAGCCTGTTCATCGGTGTCGGCTATGATGAGAAAGGGGTTGCTGAAGGCTCTATGGGTATAGATAGCGGCGACTACAACGGTGATGGGTGGTTTGACTTTATCGTCGCAAATTCTGAAAAGGCGACCCTCTATAAGAACGAGGAAGGACTGTTTTTTACCGACACGACGGCAGACAGCGGATTGGAACAACCGACGCTGCCGTTTGTCGGTTTCAGTCCGATATTTTTAGATTACGATAACGATGGACACCTTGATCTGTTTTGTGCAAACGGGCATCCACAAGATGTCATCGAAGTTTTGATGGACCATGAGACTTATGCGCAACGCGACCAGATGTTCCAAAATACAGGTGATGGGACGTACACCGATGTGTCAGGAACTACTGGTGCTTATTTCACACAGGCACTGGTGGGTAGGGCTGCCGCGACTGCCGATTACGATAACGATGGCGATACCGATATTGTCGTCGTGAATTCCAACCAGCGATCAGTTTTACTTCGGAACGACGGTGGAAACCAGAAAAATTGGTTGGCTATCCAATTAATTGGCACCCGAAGTAACCGTGATGGTATCGGGGCGAAGGTTACGGTTGTGACGAGGAAGATGACACAGATCAGAGAGGTAAAGAGCGGTTCAAGTTATGCGTCGGGGAGTGATACGCGTTTACTGTTCGGTTTAGGCGCGCATCAGCGTGTTGAGAAGATTACGGTTGTATGGCAAAGTGGGACGAGACAGGTCTTGGAGGATATATCTATCAATCAGGTTTTGAGGATTATAGAATCAGAATAATAGGAATGTGGTGATCAGGAGTGCTCCGCAGCGAGAATCCTACGGGAAGAGGTCAGAGAATAAAAAACCCGCATCCGGTTTTGGATACGGGTTTTTGCATTAACGAAAAAATTATTTCCGTTTGAGATCTGCCCACTGTGTCGCGAGTTTTCCGCGTGCTTCAACCGGGGTCAAGACATCCAAGAAGAGACCGCTCATTGTCGGAGCGATGAGGAGATCTGTGTCGGTTGGTTCGAAGCGGAGATTGAGGTAATCCGCGCCGCCCGATTCACCGCACTTGTAGTGCAAGTAATTTTCACCCTTCTTGAGTTGAACTTCAGTTGGCGTTGTGACTTCCTGCGCACCACCTGTCCAGACGGAATTATCATATATCTGTGTGCCGTTGAGCCAGATTTGGGCGTGATCGTCGTGTGCGGGATGCATCGTTGTCGTCCGATCCTCCGGCGAAATAATGACGATAATGCCGTGCCATGTGATGTTTGATGCGTCACCGAAACCGTGGCTTGTGGACATATTGAATTGATCTTCGACATTAAGATCAACAATACCCCAAGTGAGTGGCCCGCCATTTTCCTCAAGATCAACGATGGCATTTGCTGTTTTTCCTGCCCCATCGCGTGTCGAAACAGAGGCGTTTGAAATAATAGGCGTACCGAACTCACTGTTAGACTTTTGGCTACCTTCAAGCAGATAGTCTTTTCCAGCAGAGGTACCGAAACCGCCAGTGTTGGTTACCAGATCAAGTCCCCACCATTTTGCAATCCAGTCATCACCTGTCTGCCAATCTTGTGCGAGCACTATAGGCGAAATCATCACAACACAGGCAAGTGTGATAAAGATTGTTAGTTTTTTCATAGCTATGAATTCTCCTTCTACAAAATATACACGAGGTTCCGAATTTTGAGCAAAAAGCGCGCTTCCCAAAGATCCGTTACCTCATCAGATTCTTACTTTTCGTGATAGCAGTACTGCATGTAAATCACGTGTCTTAGTGCTGACATACCATCGGTAAACCGAACCGATGTCGGTTTTAGTCAGCGGTGCGATCCTGCTTTTCATCTTCCGCCGGGTAGTATACGTCACCTTGAGAAGTTGATCAGAATGCAAATCCACTTAATCAATTATAGCACTTTTTGAACATGAATTGCAAGAAAAAAGTGCAAAGCAATCAATTTCCTAAAAGTTTAGCAGAAAGTATCAATTTTGTCAACTTTAATTTGATGTACTTTGTTATACGTGGTATAATGACCTAAGTTTCGCAAAATGTCTACGACCTCTCTCCATATACATTTATGGAACACATCCCTGATTTCTTGAGGAAATTTTGATGAAGACGACGCGGTTGTTAGGTTTTGCCATATTGACCCTGTTGGTAATGCCTACTTATTTTTCTAATGCACCATAAATATGCCCTGTTTCGTGCAACGGCAGATAAAGAATGCCCTATTTTGTGCAGTGTTCTCGCTGAGTTTTATAGTAAAGCCCATAATTATTGAAACCCATCAAATCAAAACGATTCCAATCTTATCCCCCCTGATAAGGCGGGTGTTTTTGCTGGGGTGTTTCCCCTAGGGGGGTTATCTTCGTAAAAGTGTTCATTTATTTTCGGATTTTACTATATTACAATGAACCTATGGGTGCGGTATTGTGCGGATTGGCATAGAAATTGCTCGTTGACTTAACATATAATGTCAACGTATAGGTGGCAATCTGGGTTAAATAGAGTACGCAATGCTGTAAGTCGGCGTGCCTAATAAACAGACTTATCGAAATGGAGAAAAAACCGTGAACCGTTCTAATAGAAAGCAGCGCTCGTTACGCGCACTCCTCTTTTCAAGCGTCGTCCATCTCTGCTTTGCAATTGTCTTTATGTTCTCATTTTATACCCAAAGACAGGTGGGGAACGAGGATGTACTGTCGGTGGAGTTAATAAAACCGAAAACTGCTCCCAAAGAACGCCGGAGCCTCAAGCCGCCACCACCTAAAAAGTTACGGGTGCCACAGCAAACGGATCCTTCTACGCAGCAGCGTCAACGCCATTTGGATCTGGCAGCCGCTGCGAATCCGATGAATGAAACCTTGCGGCAGTCGGAGCAGGAACTGCTGCATAGCGCGACAAAATCTGTGTCGGACGTAGAAACCTCACTGCCGGATGTAACGACGGATGCACGCCATTTCAGTAGCCGAACCACACCGATCCATGAATCAGTCGCAAGTCCCTTTCAGACCACGGCGGGTGAAGGTGTAGAGAGCCTACGGCAACGCGTTAAGGGGGATGGCGGCGACGGTTTCCACAGACTGGAATCGACCGGGACTTCCGAAATCGGAACCGTGGGGGACGGTGATGGCGACGACGAAAGTGAAATCACTGGCAAGGGGGACAGCACCAATCCGTTCGCTGAAGCGCTCGAAAACATTGCCAATCATATTATAGCGACACGA
This sequence comes from Candidatus Poribacteria bacterium, assembly GCA_022821495.1. Taxonomy (GTDB): domain Bacteria; phylum Poribacteria; class WGA-4E; order WGA-4E; family WGA-3G; genus WGA-3G. The sequence continues at coordinate 35,664 of JAJEDN010000080.1, read as the reverse complement.
GAATTGGATAAAGTTAACGTCGTCTTTGTCCTCGATACCAGCGCAAGTATGCGGGACAACATCCAGCAAGTTGCAGCGAACCTGTACGCCTTGACCGATGCCTTTGACCTCGTCAATTTGGAATATCATCTCGGTATGTCTGAATTCAGTGTCCGGCAGACGGGGCAAAATTTGGAGATCCGCTCTTTGCTGCCCGATGTCGGTATGCTGCGTAGACGGATGCAAAAAGCAACGCTGAGCGGCAATGAACACGCACTTGACGCTTTAATAGATACACTTCAGCGGATTGATTTCCATGCCGATGCGGATAAATTTATTATCCTGGTAACCGATGAACCCGCATCGACGGCTTTTAAGAGAGAAGATTCTTACACCCAAATGCGCGAAAAGGCTATCAAGGAGTATCAACTACAAGAGGTCCGCGTCAACGTCCTTGGACACCCCGAACCGTTTCAGCAACAAATCGCTGAACAGACGGCTGGACTGTGGCAGCGCATTCCGGGAGATATTGAGGGTGTCGGTCGAACGACGCTACCGAGTACGCGTAAAGGAAATAGCGCGTTTATCAAGGTGTTCCGAGACATCGTCAAAGACATCCGTCGCAGCGGGGGGCAGATGTTATTTAGCATGGAGTCAAAATTTGAAATCGAGCTCGAAGACGGTGATATACCGGCAAAGAAATTGGCACGGGAATTTGAAGCAAATGGTATCTCTTTATCCTTGGGCGGTAGCCTCTTTAACAATGCCAAGGTTTGGGAAAAAGAGAAGGGAGATCTGTGGGTCATTACGGACTATGCCACCAATCACACTTACACGATCCGTAAACAGGGCGACAGATTGAACGTCTATGCCGGTATCTATCCTGAAAGTTGGAATCTGTCGGAGAATTTCACAGCAATGACGCAACATCGGGGCAGCAGATGGCTCATCAACGATCGCAATAGCAGGCGCATGTACACTATCCGAAGTGAAAAAAACCAGTTGAACGTTTACGCAGGTGGCACACCGGCGGCATCCCCTGAAAAAGGATTTGGCACTTATGTCGATATTGTTGTGATGCTCGATTACAGTCGGAGCATGGGCGGCAGATCTCAAGCGATTATGCTCGGTTTAAGCACACTTATCGGTCGGTTAGACATTCTGCCTATCAAGTATCGGATCGGGCTTATCCGTTTCGCAGAAGCGAAAGATGCGATCAAGGTTATCAACGGTGCAGTTGTCACACAGATGCCGCTGAACGAAGCGATGTTGGCGAGTTATATGGAAGACCCCTTTGGTGGCGATGAGCACCTTATCGACGCGATCGTGGAAGGCGTTCCGAAAATAAAATTCAGCCCGTACGCGAGCCGAATTCTGCTCATTCTGACAGATGAACCGACGACGGGTAAGTATCCACCCGAACGTGCCCTGAGCGTATGTCAGTCGTTAGGGATCCGTGCTTATGTGATTGGTCATCCGGGACCAACAGATTTTCAGAAGACCCTTGCGGAACAAACAGGAGGCGTTTTTTTCACGATGCCCAAGCATTTGAACAAAACGTATCCAAATCAATAAAGTCCCCCTGATAAGGGGATTTAGGGGGTTTCTTTCCTCTCAAAGTCCCCCTGATAAGGGGGATTTAGGGGGTTTCTTTCCTCTCAAAGTCCCCCTGATAAGGGGGATTTAGGGGGTTTCTTCCTCTCAAAGTCCCCTGATAAGGGGGATTTAGGGGGTTTCTTCCTCTCAAAGTCCCCCTGATAAGGGGGATTTAGGGGGTTTAAAATGCTGAAATTACTGCTTTTTGCGTAAATCCTATAATTGAAAGGAAATGATAATGTCAACAACTTCAACAAGTACACAACAACACCGAGAAATGGCAACCGAAGAGGGACCTGTCGCCGTCGCTATTGTCACTGTCAGCGATACGCGCACCCCTGAAACAGACAAGAACGCTGTGTTTTTACGCGAACAACTCGCTGCAGAAGGCAACAGTGTCGTTGCATATCAGATCATTAAAGATGAACCTGACCAAGTGGAAACAGTGTTAGACGAGATGGCGGAAAGCGATGCGCAAGTCATTTTGTTCAACGGCGGCACCGGTATCGCACCCCGCGATACGACATTTGATATTCTCAATCGTAAGTTGGAAAAGACACTCCCCGGATTCGGCGAACTCTTTCGGATGTTCAGTTATGATCAGGTCGGTGCAGCAGCGATGTTATCACGGGCAACGGCGGGTGTCTATCGCGGGAAAGTCGTTATCTCTACACCGGGTTCGACTGCTGCTGTGGAATTGGCGTGGGAAAAATTGATCGGACCGGAATTGCAACATCTGGCGTGGGAGGTTGGACGGTAAAATAGTTATAAGTTATAAGTTATAAGTTATAAGTTAAGAGGCATGCTGTGGTGGGTATAAACCTTGTTACTGCCACAAAGAGTTAACTCTCACTACGAGGCAAACTGACAACTGTTTACAAAACCTCGCGCGTAAAGGTATACACATGCCGCAGCCATGAGGTGTAATAGATGCCGTTCGCATAGCAGAAATAGATCAGCTTCAACCCGATGATACCGATTAAACAGGTGACCAGCACCCCAAGCAAACTATAGTCCCATATCCCCATCTTCAGTGTCCGTAGTGAGGTGCGTTGTGTCGCTGTCTCCGGTGAGAACCCGCGACTCTCTACGGATTCACTGAGATGCGTCGCATGCCGTATATTGCCCGCTAAGATCGGACGGAAACTGTTGATAACGCCGCGACAGGTGGCGAATAGGTTGGCTCGGAGATATCGGAACCCCCGCAATCGCTGCGATCGAAACACAGCCGATGCCTCGTTGGCGATGACGGGGATGAAATGCAGTGCCGTCGTCACCATAAAAGCGAGGGTTGCAGGCACCCGGAGTTGCGCCAATGCGAGGAGCATATCCCGCGGTTGTGTCGTCCAAATGATGAAACACCCGATGCCGAGCGTTGTGTTGAAGCGGAGTGACTGGACAATTCCGTGAAATAAGCCTTCCCGATAGACCCGTATACCGCCCGTCATCTTCCCAATGATTGGAAATTCCGGTGGCACGAGTGTGAACAGCGTCGTGCGCGGAAACTCGTTATAGAAGATCGCTTGGCTGTAGATGAGTCCCCACGTTGTAAAAAAGAGGAAAACGCAGAGCAAGCCGATCTGTCGCCAGGTCGGTCGCGACAGCGCGATGAGTGTGAGGCTGCCGAGGAAACAGACGAACAAGGCGATAGGGCTGTCCAGCAGGATGACGAGGCATCCTGCGATCAGCATCATCAGGATTTTCGTGCGCGGTTCGAGTGTGGTGTTTTGCATTGTGTGATTCTTCCGTTCGCATCTCCCTGATAAGTATAACAGGTTTACGGTGTAGTTGGCAATTAATTTGGCTTTCAATTTTCAGTTAAATTTAGCACTTTGACAAAATGCTAATTTTGGATTTGTGCTATAATTCTATGATATACAACTGCTATAATGTAGGATTAACACATATCCTCTCAAAGTCCCCTACCCCCCTGATAAGGGGGGATAAAGGGGGGTTGGGTTTAAAATGCCGAAATTACTCCGCTTTACGTAAGTCCTAACCAATTCACTCCCTATACGGAGGAAGCATAAAATCAAATGCCTGACACATACAAACACATTAGAAAAACTTGGAGATTGATGAACTTCCCAAAGATTCTAACGCTATTCACCTTATGCGTTGCTATGACTGCTGTAGCAAACGCGCAAACGCCCGATTTCCCAGAGAGCATGCCAATTGTCGAACGCCCCTTTCCCGCCGATCCAGACAAATTCAGTTTCGCGATTATCGGCGATAAAACCGGTGGCGGTTTAGATAAATGGCACGTCTTTGACCGCGCGATAGATGAAATCAATGTCCTGAAACCGGATTTCGCTATCATGGTGGGTGACTTAATACAGGGGAATACACACGATCTTGAACGGCTCGCAGCAGAATGGAAAGAGTTCTGGCAACACGAATCCGATCTAATCCTGCCGTTTCTGCCTTTACCCGGTAACCACGATATTACGAATCCAGTGATGTATCAGTATTGGAAGGACAATATTGGGCGCACCTATTCAGCGTTTGTGTATAAAGATTGCCTGTTTATCATGCTCAACACCGAAGAGTGGCATGACCCTTCACACGCGGAGTGGGACTGGGCGCAAGAAGGCTGGTTCGGCGAGGCACAGATAAAATACGTCGAAGATGAATTGACGCAACACTCGGACGTACGGCATACGTTCGTCCTAATGCACAGACCGATATGGTTGTACGAAAACTCAGGATGGGTGCAGATTGAAGAAGCACTCGAGGATCGGGCGTACACCGTTTTTGCGGGACACTACCATAACTTAACCTTGCATACCCGGAACGACCGCCGTTATTTTGTGCTGAGTGCGACAGGCGGTGGATTGACCCCGCAAGAGGCACCGGAAGCGGGCGCGTTTGACCATTACAGCATTGTCACCGTAGACGGTGACGCGGTTAACGTCGCGATTATCGAACCCGGGAACGTCCATCCTGCGGACATCTCAACTGCAGCTTTCAAAGAGAAACTTTCGAGTCTACTCTCCTTTAAGCCGCATTTCAACATAGATAGAACGCGACCGTATTCCAATGGTGCTCTCGAAATTTCGCTGGAAAACACCTTTGAAAAGCAGTTGGATGTCGAAATTGTTTTTGACGCAAACGCGCATTGGCAAATTTCGCCACACCGGTTAGCCTTTCAGGTTAAACCCGGGCAAACGGCAAGCGGCGTTGTTACACTGACGGCACCCTCTGATGCCTTCATACCCCTCCCTACCTACGACTATGCCATTGTCTACGGTGGCGAACAATTAGCGGGTCGCAAGAATCTGTTCCATCCCATTGATAGATCGGATATGCGCGTACTCAAAGATTGGATGCTTCTGGGACCTTTCGATCTTGGTGTGACAGAGATGCCCGCCGACGCGAACGCGGGACCGCCAAATTTCCTGACGGCACCGCTACCCGGATCCGATGACGGTGAAACGTACGAGGGACAGGCAGGGGAGATCGGTTGGCAAGAACATCTCTCGGAGACGGATCGGATTAACTTGGAGGATGCCTTCGGAAACACGGACTGGGCATTCGGTTATGGCGTGACCTATATTCACAGTCCTGATGCGCAGCAGGTATTTGCGCAGATTGGATGGGGGAGCCATCTCGGTAGGCTCTTTCTGAATGGGGTCGAGATTCCTGCAGCATCGACATCCAAGGCGCGTCTGTTTCGTGGATGGGCGCATTTTGAGTTACCCTTAAAATCGGGTTGGAACACATTAACGATCCAGTCCGGGGACTATACAGGCGGATGGGACTATCGGATGGAAATTGCTGATGATAGCGACGCGTTGCAGTTCAGGGCAAAGCCCACTGATGTCCAAGAGTAAGTTGGCTATTAGCCATCGGTTTCCGTCGGCAGTCAGCGTTACTTTTTACTTGCAGGCGGGGTTTGAAACCCCGCTCGCATTGGGGCTTGACTATAAATGACCCTGGAATGGTTCTCGGTAGTGTTTGACAAGCACTTTCAACGATGCTATAATTGTAAACAAACCGGATTTTCACTTGATCCTTCACAGCAAACCTGCTATCATACCTTCCATGCCGCACCTCAATCTCAAACCCAGCCACAAAGCAATCCGCGACTATTACGCCACACTCCAGCAATACGACAAACACGCCATTACACACGAAAGCGCGGTCAGCAACCCGTTTGCTTTTTTACTTGATGCCTGTGCGAAACAGGTGAACGCCACACTCATCCCACAGTATCCGATGCGCACACCCAAAGGAAACCGTATCGTTGTTGACGGCGCGATCCTCGACGAATTCGGGCTGCCTTTCGCTTATTGGGAAGCGAAAGATATAGATGACGACCTTCCTAAAGCTGTCTCGGAAAAACGGGACGCGGGCTACCCTCTCGACAATACCTTCTTCCAAACGCCGCAGCGAATTATCCTCTACCAAAATGGACAGGTCGCGCTGGATGTAGACATCACCGACCCCGCGCAACTGATCGCAGCACTCCAATATCTGTTCGCTTATACCGCACCGGCACTCGGTAACTGGCAGACGGCGGTTACCGACTTCAGAGAACATGTGCCCGACCTCGCGAACAAGTTGAAAGAACTCATCGAACAACGCCACGAGACGGATCCGGCGTTCAAAGAGGCTTTTGGCGATTTCTACGAGACTTGCCGTACCGCAATCAACCCCGAACTCTCACAGGACGCTGTCGAAGAGATGCTTATCCAACACATCCTCACCGAACGCATTTTCCGCACGGTTTTTGAACGGTCAGATTTCACACGCCGAAATATCATCGCCCGCGAGATTGAAAACGTCAGCGACGCACTCATGCGGCACGCCGTGAGTCGTGATGCGTTTCTCGCACCCTTAGATCGGTTCTATGTCGCGATTGAGCAGGCAGCGACACTCTGCAAGGATTTCTCCCAAAAACAGCATTTCCTCAATACATTCTACGAGAAGTTTTTTCAAGGATTCTCCGAAGATGTCGCGGATACACACGGCATCGTCTATACGCCGCAACCGATCGTCGATTTCATGGTGAAAAGCGTTGAACATATCTTGAAAACCGAGTTCAACCGATCGCTGTCGGACAGTGGTGTGCATATCATTGATCCGTTTGTCGGCACAGGTAACTTCATCGTCCGGCTCATGCAGGATATTCGCGGCACGGCGTTAGAGGAGAAATACCGCCACGAACTCCATTGCAACGAGGTGATGCTCCTGCCTTATTACATTGCGAGTTTGAACATCGAGCAGGAGTACTTTCAACGGACGGAGACGTATCTACCCTTTGAAGGCATCGCGCTTGCCGATACGTTTGAGTTGCTGGAGCAGGAGCAAGGCGAACTCTTCACGCGTGAAAACACAGAACGTGTGAAGCAACAAAAGGCAGCGGATATGTTCGTCGTTATCGGTAACCCCCCTTACAACGCATGGCAGGTTAACGAGAATGACAATAATAAAAATCGGAAGTATCAGGCAATGGATAAACTGATACGGGACACCTATGTCGCAGATTCCAAAGCAACGAATAGAAACGCACTTTATGATCCGTATGTCAAGTCGATTTTGTGGGCATCGGAACGAATCGGTGAGGAAGGCGTTATAGCATTCGTAACAAACAGTGGATTCCTTGATGGAACAGCGTTCGACGGTATGCGAAAACATCTCGCAGACAATTTCGACGCGATTTATATTTTCGATTTGGGTGGGAATGCGCGGAAGGGATTGAAGGCCTCAGATACAAATGTGTTCGGAATTCGGGTCGGTGTGAGCATTAACCTGTTCGTCAAAACAAAACAAGATCAATCCAAAACATCCCGTATTTTTTATTATCGTACCGATGATCTATGGAATAAAAAACAGAAGTTCGACTTTCTTAATGAACACCAACATGTAGGTAATATTGTATGGCGAACGATTGAACCAGATGCGCGACACACATGGCTCACCGAAGGACTTCACGCCGAATTTGATACCTTTATTCCGATCGGAACTAAAGAAGCAAAAGCAAGCAAGAATGCAGCGTCAAGTGTGATTTTCAAAACCTACAGTAGCGGTGTTAAAACCAACCGTGACGCTTGGAGTTATAACTTCAACCAAAATGTACTAACTGCGAACATTCAACAGATGAGTAGAACCTACAATACAGAAGCGGATAGATGGAAACGGGCAGAGAACAAAGCCGCGAATATTGATGACTTTGTAGTGTATGATGACACAAAGATCGCTTGGAGCCGGGACTTAAAGGTAAAATTAAAACGCGGAACAACTGCTGAATATACAAAATATAAGACGAGAACCGCCCTCTATCGTCCTTTCACCAAATCAAACCTTTACTTTGACCGGATAATGAGCGATGTTTTATACATGTTTCCATCCATTTTTCCCAATCCTGAGACTGAAAAAGAGAATCAGGTGATATGGATTAAGGTCGGCAGAGAGTGGTCAATGTTCGCGCTGCTCACAAACAAAATTCCTGATATTTTGCCACAAGGTGGTTCTCAATGCTTCCCTTTCTATACCTACGACGAAGACGGCGCGAACCGACAAGAGAACATCACCGATTGGGCATTGACGGAATTCCGAGACCATTACACCGACGACACCATCACCAAATGGGACATCTTCCACTACAATTACGCGCTCTTGCACCACCCTGTCTATCGTGAGAGATACGAGATGAACCTCAAACGCGACTTGCCGCATATCCCGTTCGCCGAAGATTTCTGGGGATTCGCCAACGCAGGCGCAGCGTTAGCAGACCTCCACATCAACTACGAATCCGCCCCGAAATACGACGGACTGGAAGCCATTGAAACACCGGGGATGAAAATAGATTGGCACGTCGAAAAGATGAACCTCTCCAAAGACAAGACGCACTTGAAATACAACGATTTCCTGACACTCGACGGTATTCCTGCGGAGGTTTATGCGTACAAGTTAGGCAACCGTTCCGCGTTGGAGTGGGTCATAGATCAGTATCGTGTGAAGGTGGACAAACGGAGTGGGATTGTGAACGATCCGAACCGTGAGGATCAGCCTCGGTACATCGTGGATTTGATAGCGCGTGTTATCTCTGTGAGTCTCCAGACAGTCGAAATTGTTGAGGGATTACCGCCACTGTAGCATCCCGCTAAAGCAACCCCTTAAATTCCGCTTATCAGGGGACTTGTAGAAAGATTTTTTAGCAGGCGGGGTTTGAAACCCCGCCTGCGATCGGGCTGCGTAAGGCTTTAGTATTCCAGTGGGATATCTTTTTCGGATAGCCATCGACCCAGCAGCTTCGTGAGTCCATGATCATATTTCTTGAACGCATTTCTATTTTTGAATTCCTGATCTTTACCGACATAATACCACATCCGCACACCTTCTGCCCAATACTCGTCTATCGGCGAGGATTCTAACTTCCAATTATCGACAGCAAAATACTTATCTGCCCATAATCCGAGTTTCATCGCCTGATCGTAGGCTTGATTCAATAATCTATCGAACTCCGGGTCCATCTTTGAAATAACAGAATGGACTGCATGCCCGAACTCGTGAACAAACACGTCCATGTTCGGTTTCTTTTTCTTTTCGATATAAGAGGCGAATCGACCCGGAAACCCCAGAGACTCTTGCGGTGTTAAAGCGAGACCTGCAAGACGCGACTTGCTCTCCTCCCATCCGAGAGAGGCTGTGATACTTTCCCTTGGCGCGATCAGGATGAATTCATATCCTGCAAGTTTGTTAAGGATTTCTGGGTGTTTAGAAGTGATTGTTAAAATGATTTCCTTCGCCGCGTAAAAAGCCTTATCGCTGACCTTCCCTGAACCTGTGATTGTCATGTCTCCGACATCGAGATATTTGATGACTTGGATCTTTTCCTTTGCGTCTGAAACGTTTGGCGTTCGCATTCTTGAGAATCCTTTTGTGTGATGTGTTGATTATCTGTTGTATGATAGTTTTCTGTGCTTGATAAAATTATAACACATCTCCAAATGCAGATGCCAAATCAATTGGTGAGGACTTACGCATTCCTCCTTAAAGTCCCCCTGATAAGGGGGATTTAGGGGGTTGTCTTTGTATTCGGCAATCAAAAGTTCCCGATAAGGGGCAGTGAATGCCACACGGCATTCATACCGTTGATTCTGATTCTGATTCTTTAGGGGGTTGTCTTTATATTCGGCAATCAGTTGATATAGGTTTTATCAAAAGCAAAACTCAAGGTGTCGTCATTTGGGACGCGACCGAGGATTGCCTCGTGTTTGCGGATTAAGTTTTGACGGATGAGTTCGGAGAGCGCGGGATCGTCGGGCATACAATAGTGCATCGCTTGTTTACCGTTATGCTCACGGATCGTGGTCATCACAACCGGAGAGAGGCATCGGAAACGCATCTCTGATTGGAAACGGGGGATGCGCGGTATAGTGACATCCTTGATGGGTAACTGACGCTGTGCAAGGGATAGTCGGCCCTCGGTTAAGAGCGTGTCGGCGAAATGGGAGAGAAAACGTTCTACTGGGGAGGAGACGTACCACGTTAAAGTTGAACGGAAATGGATCTTGTCGCCGCTGATGCGTCGGCGTTCCGCCATGAGTTGTGAGAAGGTGAAGAGTTTGAAACGTTTCTCTGCAGCGCGGTAGCCTTCCTCGTGGAGAAAGGACGCATATTCAGGGTCGGACTCAGCAAGGAACCGATAGATGACACCTGCAAGCAGGTGGTTGTAGTTAACGGGGAGGGTAAGTTCCTCCCCAACATCAGCGACAATTTTGATTCGCATAAGATTATCTCCATAAACTTTTATAGTAAATCCCATAATTATTTGCACACATGGTAGGTTCGTAGGGGCTGGGTTACCCAGCCCCTACGACGGTGCGAAGTGTAAACATATTTTCGGATTTTACTATAAAATTCCGCGTCATCCGCGTCATCCGCGAAAATCCGTGATTCAGACAATTATAGGGACATGGAAAAATAATAGGACACCTTTTGAAAGATGGGCAAGGAAGCCTTTCCTCTATGAACAGTCTTGTGCTAAAGGAAAGTGTTTACTTAATTCAATACCTGTGCCAAAACAGTTAACGAAATAAGGTAAATATCCTAAAGTTACAGTTGAACAAAACTCTAACTTAGAAAGGATATTTACCCCTATCAGAGATTATATCATTGTTCACTATTTTCAGTCCACAGTTTAGCATCATAAAATAATGCAACAGATCCTGCCTAAAACCCGTCACTTAAGTTAAAAGATAAGACGATTCCAGAGGGTGCGCGGAATGATATTGAAAGATGCTGAACTTATTCAACAGGTACTACAAGGCAACCCAGAAGCGTTTGGATGCTTAGTCAAAAAGTATCAGAAAGGCGTTCACACGCTGGCATGGCGCAAAATCGGCGACTTTCACATCGCACAGGAAATCACACAAGACGCGTTTCTCAAGGCGTATCAGAAACTTGGTACCTTGAAAAACCACAACTTATTTGCTGGATGGCTCTATGTGATCGCGTCGCACTTGTGTTCAGACTGGCACCGAAAGCATCCACAGCCATTAGAATCTTTAGAAACGCTTGATGATAGTGAGATGGAGCAGATGCCATACTCCCGATACATGGCAGAAAAACAGGCGACCCAAGCCGACGAAACGCGTCGCGAAATCGTCAAAAAACTTCTACAAAAATTGCCTGAAAGTGAACGGACAGTGATAACACTCTATTACTTTGGAGAAATGACATCTGAAGCCATCGGTGAGTTTCTTGGTGTCTCCGCCAATACTGTCAGAAGCCGCCTCAGTCGGGCGCGCAACCGTTTAAAGAAGGAGGAAGACATGATCCGACAATCCCTTGACAGTTTTCAACTGTCTGCTTACCTGACAGAGGATATTATGCGTAAAATTTCTCGTACGCCTCCAGTCAAAACTTCTGCCAATAAACCCGTGCGACCGTGGGTAATCTCTGCAGCCTCTGCTGTCATAATCTTCCTACTCATCGGTGTCGGCACACAGTACCTCTCCCGCTTCCAGAAACCCTACAATTTAAATGCCACCTCGGAACCGACTGTTGAGATTATCGAAGCACGCTTTATCTTAGACGCATCAGCAAAACCTGCGGCTCGGAATCAGGCAGGCAATTCAGTTACCCCCGGTAAAAGCCCCGGAGTCGGTCAGAAACCGGATGCCCCGCTTTTCGCAGCAGTTGTTGCTGATGAAGCCGAGATCCCAACGCCCAAACCGCAATGGATCCAGGCAAAGGGACCAGAAGGTGGGAGAGTGCTCAGCCTCTTCGAGACAACCTCTGGTGATATCTACGCAGGGACTGCTGTGGGGCTTTATAGGCTTACAGCTGGTAAGCGTGCATGGAAACTGATTACCAGCGATGCGCCCTCTGTCTATACAGCATATACGCAAATCGGATGGTGGCCGATGACAGAACACCGAGATACCTTATACTATGCCACCGATACAGAGGTATTGGCTTCCACAGATCGGGGTGGAACTTGGAATGCACTCGGGACGCATCCAAAAGATCTCCCTATTGATATAGTGGTAACGGATAGTGTGTCTGGTGCGGAAACTGATATTGCAATTTATCTCGCCCTGAATGACGGAATTTATCTCTCCGAGGATAGTGGTGAATCATGGATACCTCTGAAAGACGGTTTAGGGGGGGAAAAAAATCATGCACTCGCTGTCGTTGAAAATTCCGTATTTGCAGGAACAGATGATGGTCTTTATCGACGCAATGGTGGGACATGGGAACAATTATCCCTGACGCAGGCAGATAGGCACGGACAAAAACTGCCTGTTTATGCCTTGGCAGTTGCGGGACACCGACTCTATGCCGCTGTAGGAAAGCAGTTCACAAGTCAGGTTGGGATGCAGGTTAAAGCAACGATGATAGGTGATACTTGGTGGTCTCTTTATCGCTCAACCGATTTGGGCGATACATGGTATGCCGTAAATCCGAGAAAAAAAGTGGAGAATGAAAAGATGTTGAAGGACGGATCTCTTATTGAATTCTCGAAGGTTATCACAAATTTAGAAAATGGACGCTCCGGATCTGAAATCAACCTTAAATCACACATTAAGATATTCGCATCAGGAGCAAAGGTTATGGTATCAGACAAGCTGAACCTATTCTACTCAGTTGATACTGGTGAAACTTGGTTTTCATTGAATTTACAGGGTATGTTAAAGGGGCGATGGTATGCGCTTCCAGTTATGATGTTAGACGCAAAGACTTTCTACATAGGTGGCGCGACGGGCGTTCATCGAACAACCGATGGCGGTGAGTCGTGGCATCAATTCAATACAGGGATCGTGAGTACAGATGTCACGAATTTAGTTGCTGCTAACGGTAAACTCTACGCGGAGACTACAGATGGAATTGTGAGTTCAACCGATGGTGGTGAATCGTGGACACTGCTTTCTATTGGTGGGATTGATAATATTACCGGTTTAGCAAAATTCGATGGAAGCGTATATGTGAGAGGCGAGAAGAAAATGGCTGCTCGATTTTTTCGCCTATCTGCTGAGGACGACAGATTCACTGCCATTCTTGGAGTCCCCACTTTTGAAAGGGTCAATCTAGACGAACAGGAGTGGTTACAGGAGTGGTTGGACAAAAGACAATACTCTTTTTGGAATGCACTTACGGAGGAGGCTAAGCAGAACTTCAAGGTGGATGAACCAATAGACTTTGAAGATTATGATCTGAAAAAGTTAAGGGGCGCGCTTGATGAACGTTATCAAGAGCTGGATAAACTTATTGCGTTGGGTCGTTCCGGAAAATTTGCTGTTAGCGGAGAAACGTACTATGTTGAACACAACAGGAAACTATTTAGATGGAAACCTGGCACGACTGAATGGTCCGACACAAGATTAACAGATGGTGGAAAGCCCACTTCTGGTGAGGATTCTGATAGCTCTGGCTTTCGTGTGCCTGGCGGTCTAAAACTCGCTGCGTCGGGTCGTACCGTTTATGCCGGCAAAGAGGATGGAGAACTCTTTCAATCGTTTGATGAGGGAGACACCTGGAACAATGTTACCGCGAACCTCCCGTTTCCTATTTCACGTTTCAAAATCATTGCCTTCGCGGGGTCAATCCTTTACGTAGCCACCGACAAAGGGGTAATATATTCCAGTGATGGGACCGATTGGCACGAAACAGCCGACGTGGATGGCGCAATGCTGGTTATAGACAAATTTGCTGTAGATGGCACGACGGTATATGGTATTTCAGACAGCCACGCGCATCCAGCGCGACACGTGTATCAATTGAAAAAGGACGCTAACACATGGAAACAGGTTACGCCAGAAATCCCGAATCGTGTCACCTCGCTTGTTGTTGCGGGTAAGACGCTTTACATTGGGACCATTGGTCGTGGTGTGCTTCGCTTCACGCTTACGGAATAGTGTTTCGTCAAAATTTCGTTGCGCTCTACCCAACCTATGAAATCTCCGTTTGGTATAGTTTGTTGACAGTCTCCGCAATCTGTGATAAACTTCGGTTTATGTGAATGATTATCACAGGAAATATTACAACGAAGGAGATTATCAATGGCTAAAATCAAGGTGCTGATTGCCAGTGGGATCAGCCAAGAGGTCGCGGATATGCTGCAGGATGCCCCACCGGAGATGGAAATCAACTTTCTGCCGGAAGGCGAGTCTCTTAGCGATCATCTCTCAGATGTTGAAATCCTTTACGGAACGCTGTCCGAGTCGGCATTCCCACATGCAGAATCCCTCCAATGGGTGATGCAGCCTTTCGTCGGTGTCGAAGGTTCAATGTATCAGGCTTTTAAAGAGAGCCCTATTACATTAATAAACAGCAAGCGTCTGTATGGACCACAACTTGCGGAGCACGCGTTCGCGCTACTCCTGGCACTGACCCGTGGGATTAACACGCAACTCGATCTGATGCAAGAAAAAGAGTGGAAATGGCTACCGTGTGTTGAGGTATCAGGAATGACAATGGGCATCCTTGGGCTTGGCGGTATCGGTAGGGCAGTCGCACAACGCGCCAAGGCGTTCGACTTCAACGTGATTGCCGTAGACCCGGAACCCATGGACAAACCCGACACTGTAGATGCGTTGGGACAACTCGATTGGCTGCCGGAGTTTTTGTCCCGTTCTGAAGTCTTGACGGTATGCTGTCCCATCACACCCCAAACCCATAAATTGCTATCGCATGCAGAGTTCGATGCCTTGCCAGAGGGATGCTTCTTCATCAATGTGAGTCGCGGTAAGGTGGTTGACGAGGCGGCACTCATTGCTGCGTTGGAGAGTGGAAAATTGGCGGGTGCGGGATTGGATGTGACTTATACGGAGCCGTGTCCAGCGGACAATCCACTGTGGACGTTTCCGAACGTGATTTTAACGTCACATACGGCGGGTGCGTCACAGAACATCGCCAAACGCGCAATGGAGTTGTTTATTGACAACATGCACAAATATGTGAACGGTGAACCATTGGTCAACGTAGTAGACAAAGAAAAGGGATATTGATTAGTTATCAGTTTTCAGTTGTCAGTTGTCAGATTGCAAAGGCTTCCAATACTGCAGTATCAATAGTAATACCGAGGCCGGGGGTATCGTCAAGGATGAAGGCTCCGTCTTTGACTGTCGGTTTTCGCGTGGTAATCTGTCCTTTCATTTCGTACGCCTCCGGCGAATGTTCCATGATAAGGAAGTTCGGAATCGTCGCGGAAAATTGGACTGTCGCGGCAATCGACAAGATACCACCGCCACCGATGTGCGGTGTCACCGGAATGTTATAAGTATCGGCGAGGCTGGCAATCCGTTTCCCCTCTGTGAGTCCGGTGCGCGCAATATCGGGCATCGTGATATCGCAGGCGCGCCGTTCAAATACCTCCCGCAATTCAAAACGGGTGCGTGTCCATTCCCCAATCGCGACGGACATATCTAATGCGTCTGCCAATGCGGCTTGTCCAGGGATGTCTTCGGGTGCCGTCGGTGACTCTAACCACATCACGTCCAATGCCTCAAGCCCGCGTCCGAGCAGCGTCGCTTCCGGTACGCTGTACTGCGTATGAACATCGACCATCAATTTAATTTGTGGACCTACGCGCTCCCGGACAGCAGCGACGATCTCCAAAATTGCCGAGCGGTCCTGTGTTGCGTGAATCTTCAATCCGCCATATCCCTGGGCAACATATTCAGCAGCTCTGGCTGCCGCGGCTTCAGGTGTGCTACCACCCACACCGGCGTACAACGGAATTGTATCCCGATACCGACCACCAAGCACTTTGTGAACCGGTTTCCCCGTCGCTTGCCCGATGATATCCCAGAGCGCGATATCACAGCCCGCGAGTGCATCAATGAAGAAACCCGTGTAGTGCCCGCGCTCGCGCATCGCTGTGAACATCCGTTGCCAGAGGTATTCCACATCAAACGGGTCTTTTCCGATGAGTATGGGGTGACATAACTCCTCAACAATCGTTTTCGATGTGCGCGGTGAGACAGGGCTCTGTCCTTCACCGTAGCCGACGATGCCGTCCGATGTGGTGATTCGGACGACCATTGTTTCGTGATGGCGTGCGTAGATGCAACGCCACCCTTCGTCTGGTAAGTAATAATTGTCTGTCTGTTGTTCGGCTGGTTTTTCCTTTTGGTATCGGAGCGCGAAGGCTTCAATTTGTGTGATTTTCATCTAATCTTCGGGCAGGAAACCCAATGCTTTAGCATTGGGAAGAATGCCGCTCCTTTTTTCTTGTTAAACTTTCCTAAATCTGTTAAACTCTTCGCAGGAAAGTTCGATCACACGGAGTCGTGTGTGAGGTTGTCCGCAGTCTACGGTGTTAGATACTTTGCGGCACATAAAACTAAAAAAGTATTTACGCTTTCACCGCCATAGACGAACACTTGAATGTAATGAATGCCACAGGTAAAATCGTGGGTTCGTAAACGCATTCTGAAAACAAATAGTCAACTTTTCGGTTGAGAGGGTTGCTTAGACCCCTCTGTGGAGTAGATGTAAGACGTTTCTTCGGAAACGCTAACTACGATGAAGCACGAGCCCAATCCTTTAGGTTTGGGTGCTATGACGGTTATATGTCCTTGTAGTTGTCAGAAAGAATGGTTATCAGTACTCAGTTATCAGATTGAACTTTTATGTGAATAAACGTAAAATATAAGCAGACGGTTCACTTTTCTGCGGTAACACTCCGAAACTTTATCAACTGTCTAACCATCCGCTAACCCTCGCGATGTCTCCTTATGCCGACGCACGAAAAAATTACCTTGCGCACGATCCTCATATCGTTACTGCTCTTGCCTTTCGTCTACAAATGGCATATTGCGTGTGAGGCGCTCCGGTACACTTTCCCGACGTTGATGGCACCCTTCTATAGCGTTGTGTTCACACTGTTGGTCATCGCCGTGTTGAATACCGTGCTAAAAAAATACGCCGCGAAGTATGCGCTGACAGGCGGTGAATTGATCAGTCTCTATGTACTGATGTCAATCACATTGCTGTTCATGTCTTACGATATGTTTTTGCCGCTGGTCTCAATTATCGTTCACGCCTTCTATTTCGGTACGCCTGAAAACGAGTGGCGCGAGTTGTTCTGGGCCTACTTACCGGACTGGTTGACGATCAACGATCCGAGCGTGCTTCGCGCCTTTTATCTTGGCGATGAACCGTTTTTTGAAGTCCATTATCTGATGAAATGGATGGTGCCGACGTTCTGGTGGTGTGCGTTCACTTTCGCGCTAATCTTCGTGATGCAGTGTATCAACGTTATCATCCGTAAGCAGTGGACGGAACAGGAACGCCTCGTGTATCCGATTGTTGAACTCCCGTACCAACTCGCCTACAACACAAGCCGATTTCTACGGAGTCGAGCGATGTGGTGGGGATTCGGTATTGCGGCGATCATCAGTCTTGTCAACGGGCTTAACATCTTTTTTCCATGGGTGCCGACTTTTCCAAACAAATATATCCCCCTTAATATGCTGTTTACCGAGAGACCGTGGACGGCTCTTCTCCGCGGTGGGGATGCAATCATTATCTATCCGTTCGCTGTCGGACTCGGTTTCCTGATGCCACTTGAGTTGCTCACATCGTGTCTACTCTTTTTCTTTCTCTATAAAGTGCAATACCTTATTGCTATCCTAACCGGACTGGAAAACGTCCCTGGCTTTCCTTACCCGTATGAGCAGAACACCGGTGCATACATCGGTATCTGTGCAGTTGCCGTGTGGGGAACACGCCGACAGATTGGGCGGGCGTTTCGCGCAGCATTCGTACAACGGCAGATTGTGGATACGGAAGAACCGATGCGTTATCGCACGGCGTTTTTGGGGATCGTTTTCGGCGGTATATTCATCATCGGGTTTGCAATGCGGGGTGGGATGGTGATGTGGGTCGCTGTGCTATTCTTTGTGGCGCATTTTGCGACGATTGCGATTCCGTTGACGCGTATCCGCGCCCAAATCGGTTTCCCTATCCACTCAACAACCTTTATTGGACCGCATCACAGTCTCGTTAGTATACTCGGCACGCGTCGCATCGGGGCACGCAACCTGACCTGGTTCGCCCTCTTTTTCTGGTTTAATCGAGACAATCGGAGCCACCCGATGCCGCATCAACTGGAAGCGTTTAAACTCGCTGAACGTGGTAATCTTGACGTGAAAGGGTTATCGCGCCTGATGCTTATACTAACGGTTATCGCTATGCCATTATGTATCTTCATGCTGGTGGATACGTTTTTTGAACTCGGCGTTAATTCCGGTAAGGTCGGTGGTCAGATTAATAGTTTTGGTGGGCGGGCGTACCGCTTCCTTGAGGGATGGCTCACTTCGCCACGAGATGCAAACAGTGGACACATTGCCGCGATAGGGATCGGTTTTGCTGTTACAATCCTGCTGTCCGCGGTTCGCAGCAGGCTGTTCTGGTGGCCGATTCATCCGCTCGGTTATGGCGTATCTTTCCATCTCCATCTCTTTTGGGCGGCATTTATTATCAGCGCGCTCGCTAAATGGAGTGTGCTGAAATACGGTGGACTCGGTCTGTATCGGAAAACCGTGCCGCTTTTTCTCGGATTGGCACTCGGTGATTTTGTCATGGGGAGTTTCTGGAACATCTTAAGTATTATTCTTGATAGACCGACGTATACGTTTTATTATTAACAGTTATCAGTTACCAGTTAAGAGTGCCTCGCAGTGAGAGTCTGATGAAACGACAGCACTACGTTTTCATTAGGCACTTCTCTTACTGGGAACTCGTAACTATTTTATCAAGTCTTTCTCTTAACTGAAAACTGGAAGGATTTTTTGAAAAAAAATCCGTATTCTCACTGCGAAGCAAACTGACAACTATTTTAAGGCTTACCGCCAAACACTTCCACTACGAGGAAAACTATGAAACGATTTGTTTGCTCTTTTCTCATCGGTTTACTCATACTTTCATCGGCTTTCGCAGTGGGGCAGAAAATAACCTCTGGTACTGTCAGTCTCTATCATCTCGCCAGAATCTTGGAGATTGAAGTATCGCTAAAACAGGTCGAAAATATTGTCGGACAAAGGGCGCAGGGACCTTATGTCGCTAAGTTTGTCATCGTTGACGTTGCAAATAGAATCGGGATTGAATTGCAGGAGCGTAACCTCACCTACGAGGCGTTACAGACGCTTGAAACACCAGTTATTGCCTACCTCAAAGCCTCATTCGATGACGAAAACCCTTCGGAGGTAGATACGACTGCTATAGACAATTTTATTGTCGTTGAATCGGCAACTGAAGAATCGGTACGCGCTTTTGGTATGCCCGGAAAACCTTCACAGGCGGCACGCATTGATCGCGACCGATTTTTGGCGTACTGGACGGGGCAGGTCCTAACACTCAGACCGCCGCTCTCCGCAGAAGCAACGCAACTGCTCGAAGATGTCAAAACTGGGACAGCAGCCTACAACACCAAGCTTAAAAGCGGTGAGGTCGAATTCTCAATTACGCTGAATCAACGGATCCGACAACAAGAGAAGAATTTCTTTGAACGTTTTTTCGCAGCAAAAGAGAAGGAAGAGGTCCAGTATGAAGAGCAGGGGTTTTGGTACATTACCTACCGATTCGATAGCGATCGTCACTTTTATGATATCAAGATGCGCAAAAAGATGGAATTAAATGGTAAATCCCTCCGAGACTGGCACGGAATGCACTTTCAATATCGGATGGACGGTAAAACGCTGTATTTCAGAGAGAAGCCTGATACTGAATGGCAACAGTTATTCTCACATAAGGAGATACCCCTTGGGGATAAAGAGATACCCTCGGATGTTTTTGAGCCAGAGTTCAACCCTCGCTGGTGGAGTTGGCCCCCGTGGGGATTTGAACTGGAAAAATTAATTCGCATCTTTAAACCGATCAGTGTTCAACAAGTTAACATTGAAGGGGTGCCACACGCCTTTCTCACGCTGCAACGGACAGATTTTGATTCAACGCGTACGACTGAAATTTGGCTGGATCCGCAGAAAGCGTACCGACCCACCCGCATTTTAGCGCACCGTAGATCCCTTCCTCAGGTATTCATAGAGAAGCGTGATGGTGAACTCAGACCACTACCGCGTGAAGAATCGCACGACCTTACTGCTTATACCCACCATCTCGCACAATTTGACGGTATCTGGTTCCCGAAAACTGTCACTGTGGAAAACTTGTCTCTTGGCGGTGATGAAGATAAACAGCCCACACCGGCGTATCGCAAGACAATCATGGAAGTGCATCGCGCCGTTTTTAACATCCCAATTTCAGAAAAAGCGTTGGGGCTAACATCGGATAGGTAGTCCGCCCAACATGTTTGAGACCAGTGGCGTTCAATTGTCACGCTTCACTTTTATGGGATGGGTTTGTAACCCCAGCAAAAACCCTACCGGGCCTGGGAATGAAAATTCGATTGAAAAATGGACAATTGAATGACCCTGAATTGCGGATTTGCTTGACTTCACTAAATGTATCTGTTAATCTATTCTCAAGTAAAAGTGCATTATGTTAAAAATGAGGAGGGGTTAATGGAAAAACAAACGATTGTTTGTTGTCTAATTATTACGTTCTGTGTTTTTCATAGTTTAGTTCCGAACGCTGTTTTCGGCGATGAGGATGCCATTGCTGAAAAGGTATTTGAAAAGCACAAAGCAACACTCCAGCGAACAGAAATTCAAAATGCCCTGAATGTTTTCAAAGCATCAGAGGTCCATACACGCTTGACCTCGGAGAATATGAGCCGCGTTGGTGCGGATCCAGAAGTCTTAAGAACGTTAGTTCCTGATGTAGATGATTCGTTCATAGCACTGCTCAAGGCAGATACAGAAGTTCAAGCATTATTCAACGATGCCGAATTTCAGGCTTTGCTTCAAGAACCAGAGGCACTCGAGGAACTCATCGGACTTGCCAATGCGGGTTGGATTGAACTTCTTGTTAGGAAAATACCTACTAGCGGCTTCGGGTATCTGTTACTTTTTATTATTATCGCGGTGACGCTTGCGACACTCGGCAAAGGTGCAGATTGGCTCGTTGATGAGGCGGTAATCCTTTCAAACCGATGGGGCTTAGGCAAAGCGGTGATCGGTGCAACAATTGTAAGCATCGGCACGACGACACCAGAGGCAGCTGTCTCTGTACTCTCAGCGATGCAGGGAAAACCAGGACTTGCGCTCGGCAACGCCGTCGGCTCAATTATTTGTGATACGGGACTTATCATCGGCTTGGCATCTCTGATCGCGCCGTTACCGCTTAACCGTCAATTGGCTTCACGGCTGTCAAATGTGCAAGTAGGTGCTGGCGTCCTTCTGGTGGCGGCCTGCTTTCCGTGGGCATCTCCAGCGAAAGTCTTTACGCAAGGTGGCGTTTTACCACAACTTGTTGGTGTCGTCTTCGTTATTCTTCTGGCATTGTATATTTGGCAGTCCATCCGATGGGCAGGTTCGATGCCGTCAGATACTGAGAGTGCTGAAGAAGCACACGCCGAGGAAGCAGGGGCATTCGGAACCCTCCTTAAACTCATCGGATCCATCGCTATTATTGTTGTCTCTGCACAGATCTTAATTCCAGCCGTGAGTATCATGGCAGAACGCATTGGCGTACCGAAACACATTATCTCGGCGACACTCGTTGCATTCGGCACATCGCTCCCCGAACTGGTGACGGCGATAACAGCCGTCAGACGTGGACACGGTGAGTTGGCAGTCGGAAACATTATCGGCGCGGATATCCTGAATGTGCTTTTTGTTGCCGGTGTTTCCGCTTCCGCTACGCAAGGGGGGCTGCAGGCAGATGGACAGTTCTTCCAGTTTTTGTTCCCTGCGATGTTGTTTATCTTGATTGTCTTCCGATGTGGTATTTTTGTATCAGGCGACCAACTGAAACGTCCATTTGGCGTCGTACTGGTTGCCACATGGCTTTTGGTAACAATCTTGAGTTACGTTCTTTCAGTTGAGATGCATTAAATAGTTATCGGTCATCAGTATTGTGGTTCTTGAAAATATGTGAAAATATGTGATAGTATATTCTAAGTTTTGATGAGTGTTCAAGAAGTTTCTTCAAAGGAGGCACAACAATGAGCAATGATCAATCACCTGAGAAAGAAGTCTATCGCGCACCAGCGTTTGCTGATTTCAAACAGGAACTCGCTGCACCCGGATCCACACCGGAAAGACTGGCGCATTTAAGGGAACACGGTTTCGTAATCATCAACGACTTTGTTGGCAATCCATGGATTCCTATTCTCCGAGAGGCGGGGCGCCGCGTCACACAGGCATGTGCACCGGAGAACGGCTACGATGTTATTGATTGTTCAAAAGGTTATGTTCACCGGGCGGGTGAAAATGAACCTTGGGCAATCCGAGGCATACTCCACCCTGCTTTTAAAGAACCGCATTTCGCTGAATTCTACGGGTCCCCAGATTTCACCGGCTTCGTCAAGTCATGGTGCGGCGCGGCACCTGAAGAGCTTGTGATGACAAACATACTCCTCTGGTGCAATCCCCGGAAAAAAGAGAATAGACTCGGATGGCACCGAGACGTGACATGGTGGGGCACTGGCGAAAGTTACTTCTCACAAGAAGACAACCGTGGAGACGGAACTGAAGCCTATTCCGAAGAAGTTGAGCGGATCCGCTGGAAAGAAATTCAGGAAGAAAACGAGAAACGGATTACCGAACCAAAGGGGGTCGGTATGTTTTTGGCACTCGCAGACGATGAATGCCATGAACTCGTTGTCGGGAGCCACAGCCGGTGGCGTACGCCTCTTGAGCATGACGTGCTGCTCCCAAAATCCATGAAGGATCAGGGTGTCCCCTATACGCCGAGCTGGAATGGCAAAGATCCACTTCCCGGACAAGTCGCGATTCGTCTCAAGGCGGGTCAAGCACTCATCCGTAATGGCACAACGATCCATACGGGACACACCGTGCCTGAGCGTGAACGCAATACGCTGTCGATCGGTTGGTCGAAGTGGGGCGGTCCCTCGGACGAAGAGCCAAAAGTGGTCGATGCACGATTCGCATGGCAACTTGATCCCGCCGTCCGTGAGGCACTACCACACGAATGGATGAAAACAGCGTGGGATCGCTGGGCAGCAAATCACAAACTCGGTGATAGGCTCGAAGATCGCTATGCAGGCTTTGACATCGAACGTATCAAGGCAGGCGAAGTCGTCGGGTGGCGGACTGAGTTAGAGCGTCAAGCCGCTGCTGCTGGCGATAAGTGGGAACGCTATCAAACCGTGTCTGAATCCTAAAGGCAGAAAATGTGAAGGCGGATCTTCGGATCCGCCTTTTTTGTTTTTTAAGCCACCACCCACCGACCACTGATGGAAACCGACTGCTATTAAGCTGGAGGTGCGATGAGACGGACAAATGAACTCGAAACCTCATCCAGTTCATCCCGCACTGCTGCATCGAGTTCCCAACCGACACCGCCGAGCGTGTCGTCTAATTGTTCAATCGTATCGCTGCCACTGATGGCGACGCTAACTTCTGGATGCGATAGCACCCACGCGACAGCGAGTTGTGCAGGCGTTTTACCTAACTCCGCTGCGAGCCGTTTAAGTGTTAATATTACCTGTCCAGTCGCGCCTTTCATTCGCTGTGCGAATTCCTCGCGAAGCCGTGTTCCCCATAAAGTGCCTTCGGGAGGCGGTTCATCTGGAGAATAAACACCACTTAGCAAACCGACCGCTAACGGACTATAACACATCACCCCTAATCCTTCTTCACGCACCAAGCCGAACAACTCGGTTTCCATATCCCGATTCAAGAGGTTATACATGTTCTGGATGCACATATAAGGCGTTGCATTAATACTATCAGCGATCCAGAGTGCCTTACACGCCTGCCATGCTTGATGATTACAACAGCCGATATAACGGACTTTCCCAGAACGGACGAGATCGTCCATAGCGCGGACCGTCTCCTCCTGCGGAGTCGTTTCATCGGGGGCGTGGATAAGATAAATATCAATATGGTCGGTATTAAGCCGTTTCAAGGAACGCTCAATTTCCCGCATGATATGGTAGCGGGACAACCCGGCATCGTTCGGACCTGGACCGATCTGACTGAAAACCTTTGACGTAATCACAACGTCGTCGCGTTTGCCCTGAATCGCTTTGCCGAGGATCTCCTCAGAGCGACCGATGTTAGCACGATCGTCCATAAGACCGTAGATGTTCGCGCAATCGATAAAGTTAATGCCGGCATCAATGGCATGTTCAATAAGCCTTTGGGCATCACTTGCGTCGCTTTGTCCCCTGAGTCCTAAGCCTAAAGCGAGTGGACTCACCTTAACCCCTGCTTTTCCAAAATTAACGTATTCCATAGACAGAGTTCCTTAATCTCCTGTTCTGAATTTTCTCAATATCTTATAGATCACGTTCCATTGTGAAACGTCTGCAGCGTCTGAATAAAATTCTCCAAATGTTCTGCTTCCGTTGCTTCATCCATCAACTGACTCAGATGTTGCAGATTATCAATCGCTTCCAGCGAGGGAGTCAAGGTAGGTGCTATACTTACATTAAAACGGCGATTAAGTAAGTTAAGAATACGTTCAATAGCAAATTCTTTCGCACCTAATTGCTTACCTTCTTGAATGCCGCGTTCAACACCGCGTTCAATACCACGTTCAATACCACGTTCAATAATCATTTGATAAACTGAAGATTCTTTCACGATATCCTCCGGAATTAGTGTTAAGAGGTCTTGTCGTTCATGTGCCAAACCGCTCATGACCCATAATTCGACCATTAAATTATTCCGCTTCGCTGTATCTACGGGCAATGCCTGCATTACTTCAGCACAATGCGTCGTCCACTCAACGGGTGTCATACCTGCGGGTGGCCTCATTAAAGGGGTAAATGGCATTAGACCTGGTTGTTCTGCTTCAAGAATAGATTGTCCATCAATCTCACTCAACCGTATTACCTGATATTCAACGATAAATCGGTGCCCTGGTATATTTTGAAAATACCCACCTGGATCTCTGTGTCCGGCTGTTGACCGAAGGTAAAGTAGAAAAGAATAAATGGGCAGGCCATATCTTTCATAGCACCTACCGAGATACCCGACATTTCGACGCACCATGCTCGGATACTGGCTATCATCAGTCTGAATTTCGCAATGTACCAAGACTGTTCGTCCCTCAAGCAGCACCTTTATCAAGACATCCATGTGGCGAATTTCGACGGTGGCTAAATTGCTATCAACGTGTTCAATGAACTCAAAGTCAAGCCTGTCCATTAGGAATTGCAGCATATCTTCAGGAAAAACATAGAACGGATCCTTTGCTACGATATCGAATTGTTGGTGCGGTAAAATAAACGCCTCGGATGCAGACTGCTGGTTGTTTCTACTCTCTTCCATACCCGTATTATATACCATTTACTATGGAATGTCAAAAGAAAACAGATTGCTCTCAATCAAGCTGAGGAAATGCGTAAGTTCATTTAATTCACTTTTAAGGCTTCTACAACCCGTTGCATATCTTTCGGCATCGGTGCTGAGAATGTTAAATTTTCACCTGTTATTGGATGCACAAAACCGAGCAATCGGGCGTGCAACGCCTGACGCTTGAGTTGCGCGAGTGCGTGTTTCAGCGCGCCAGTGTCGGCATCGTTTATGGCGCGTTGTTCGCCGCCATAAATTGCGTCACCGGCTACAGGGTGCCCGATATGTTGCAGATGGACACGGATCTGATGGAGCCGTCCGGTTTCCAAGGTGAGTTGGAGGCGCGCGAATTTCGGATATGTCTCTAAGACTTCATAATGTGTTACAGCGTGCCGTCCATGATTTTCAACCGTTGTCATTCGTCTGCGATCACGGCGACTTCTTGCAATTTGGGCATCAATCGTTCCCGCTGTTTTCGCAGGGACGCCACACACGATAGCGACATATTGGCGTGTGATGCTATGTTTCTGAAATTGCGCGGAGAGTTCTCGATGCACGATATCTGTTTTGGCAACAACGAGGGTGCCAGATGTATCCTTATCCAATCTGTGGACAATCCCAGGTCTTTCGACCCCACCAATGCCCGATAGGTCTGTGCAGTGCGCGAGTAAAGCGTTAACCAGTGTGCCTGTGTACACGCCGGTCGCTGGATGAACGAGCATACCCGCGGGTTTGTTGAGAACAAGTAAGTGTTTATCTTCGTGAAGAATGTCAAGAACAGTGTTCTCAGGTGCTATGGTGTCCAAAGGGCGCGGCGGTGGAAGCGTTAAATGGACCTTGTCGCCCTCTCGAAGGGCATGACTCGGTTGTTTCGCCACTTTGTCGTTGACAGTGACATTACCATCACGAATCAGTCGCTGCAGATAGGTCCGAGAGATGGCTTCAGTCGCACTGATGAGAAACCGATCCAAACGGATGCCGTGCTGCTCTTTTTCGATGTAGTAGACCGTAGTATCATTCTTCATCCAAATCATTATATATCTTAGTTGTGTATTTGTCAATTTTACAATTGATTTGACACTTCTCACAGAATGTGATAATCTTTATGCATTAGGCTTCAGATGTCCAACGACAGAGTGACACAATGCGCAATATCAAACTCGTGCTTGAATACGATGGCACGCATTACAACGGTTGGCAGATACAGCCGAACTTACCGACCGTCCAAGCCACACTCGAAAACGCGTTAACGAAACTCACAAAAACTCCGATACAGATCATTGGAGCCGGGAGGACGGATAGCGGGGTCCACGCGGAGGGACAGGTAGCGAATTTCTACACGACCTCTGAGATGCCACTCACCGCTTTTCAGAAAGGGCTTAATGCTACGATGCCTAAGGATATCGTTGTCTGTTCCGTAACAGAAGTGTCGCCTGAGTTTCATGCTCGTTTCAGTGCCACAAGTCGGCGGTATCGGTACACAATTTTGAATCGAGAATATCCGAGCGCACTTTCGCGACAGACAAGCTACTTTTTTCCCGAAGAAATTGGTGTCAGACAGGTAAACGACCTTTGCCAAATATTAGTTGGCAAACACGATTTTTCTTCTTTCCGAAAGATGGGAAGTGACCGGAAAAATCCGGTCTGTGAAATTTATGAGGTACATTGGTGGGAGAAAGCACCCTACGTTTATTTTGAAATCGAAGCGGATGCGTTTCTACGCGGTATGGTTCGCGCGATCACCGGTACTGTCTTGACTTTTAATCGCAAGTTTTTGCTTGCAAGCGGCGCGAAAACTATGAAATATCGGGATGCTGACACGCAACTTCGCAGGATTTTAGAAGCCAAAGATCGAGCCGCAGCCGGGATGTCAGCACCTGCACATGGGTTATCACTCATCTGCGTCAAATATTCCATATAGTTGTCAGCGGATTAGCCGTTAGCCGTCAGCCTTCAGCAAGAGAACTATGGTTTAACAAACGTTCTCTTTGCTGATAGCCGATGGTTTCCGATGGCTGATAGCCATTCCTGCTGAAAGCCGATGACCGAGAACTGACAACTACTAAAAAGGAGTTTGTATGAACTACAGCCAAGTCTTGAATGAATTGGAAACTTTAGTCAACGAAACCTTTGGGCTTTGGGAACATAACCGGGTCGGCTTCCAATGGCGACACTATACCTGGAACCACACCATGCGTGTGCGTGCGACAAGTATGGAACTCGGTAGACGGGAAGGCGGTGACGTGAAACTGCTTGAAGTTGCCGGCACCCTGCACGACATCACGAAACGATATGACGGTGATTTTAAGACCGACGCGGAAGGCAAACGGGTCTTCACTCCTGATGGTTTCTGGTTAAACGAGATGCTTACGCCTGCGGGTCAGAACGTCGTTACCGAACTTTACAACAAGCATAATCTTCACGGTAAGGTCCATCACGAATCCGGGGCAGTTATTACCGAGAATATCTTGGCGATGTACGACTTTGAACCGGCTTTTGTAGAAGCTGCAACAGCGGTTGTCTTCGCACATCTAAAGCCTACGAACCTCACAGAGGAGAACTTTAAACTCCTCTACAATAGGATCGAGAACCAGATCCTCTATGACGCTGATACCATGGATCCGAACGTCGGTTATACCGGTTTTTTCCGAAACATTCACATCCACGCTTATTTCGCACTTCAACGCGGCAACTTCGATTTAGAAGATTATGTACGGAACCTGCCGCGCTGGATTAACTCCAAGCAGGAATTCGTTGACAAACTGCTAACCGAATCCTCTCGTGAACTTGCGCAAGGGCGACAGGACAGGAATCAGCAGCTTTTCTTGCAAATGGTAGACGAATTAGACGATATGGAGATTAATCGGAAATACGGGCTGCTCGGTATCATCGACTATTTCGTGAGTGTAAACGAAGATCCGCATTTCCTGAATCAACTTGACCACCTGACAAACGAGTGGCTTCCGCAAAGGAGACAGTGGCTTGCAGAAGAGGAGAGGGGGGCATCGGCACGCGATCGCGCCCAAGCCGCTATTGATCGGGTTGACGATTTCCTGACAAAAATGATCCGTGAAAGCAAAGGAGAAATTTAAGAAGGAGCATCTTTATGAACAGCCCAGCAACAGCCGAACAGACAGACATCATCCAAATTCCGTACCCTGAAGACCTCTACCGCTTTGATACGGCGGCTGAAGGTATCTCTGGTGGGTTTTCTGCCGTAACTGAGGCGGATATCGAATATTTTCATCAGCACGGCTATCTGGTCATTAACGACGCTTTTAGCGCACCTGAAGTTGAGGAGGCATTGGCAGGTATGGTTCACCTCATGGATGGAAACGATCCCGACTTCCGAGCCATCCAGTTTGAACCGAAACTCGTCAAAGAGAAAGACGAGAGGGAAGATGAAGAACGTCGTGATGCCATCAGAAAAATCTTTGGGTTTGTAGCCTACGAGCAACGTCTGAACGCGATGGCAGCCCATTCGGGGCTCCTCGGTGTCCTTGAACAGATTATGGGAGATACGCCTGAGTTGTTCCAAGATATGGCACTCGTCAAACCGCCGCGTCACGGGTCAGAGAAGCCGTGGCATCAGGATTGTGCTTATTTTAACCTACCTGAAGGCACAACCGTTGTCGGCGTATGGATTGCTTTAGATGAGGCGACCCCTGAAAACGGATGCTTGCATATCATCCCCGGTTCGCATATCGAGGGACCGATGATCCATTTCAAACGCCGAGATTGGCAGATTTGCGACACAGACGTGCCAGTCGCGCGTGATACAATGGTGCCGCTGAAGCCGGGTGGCTGTCTCTTCTGGCATGGATTGACGCATCATGGGAGTCCAGTCAATCAGTCTGAGCAGCGGCGCCGTGCGCTGCAGTTTCATTACAAACCGGCGAGTGCTGGCGAAGTCACGACGCAGGAACGCCTGTCAGTTTATGGCAGTGATGGGAAGGATGTAGATTGTTAGCATCGTGGGTGTTGCCTCCGTTTGGATTCGCGGAGGCAACATACAACGATTGCCCTGATCTATTTGTTCTGTTCCGGGAACGGGGCACGGATGTCGTAACGTCCTTCAACAAACACGGGTAACTTACCGCCTTCAACCAAGAGGTCAAGTGGGTTTGGACGCGTTGTTAAGGGGAAGGTTACTACGTCCTGAATGCGCAATGATTCGTAAATCGCCATGAGGATTTCGATCGTGCAAAGCCCGTGTCTGCCGGCGTTTCGGTGTTCATCAATATCGCCTTCGATCCAGGCTAACATCTCTGTAAATTGATTCGGTTCGCTTTGGCGGGGTTCGATTGTCTGCCACCCGGCGGTTTTGCTGTTCAAGAGTTCAATCGTGCCATCGCCACCGCGGCGCAGCTGCCCATCATCCCCATAAACCGCATCGCCTCGCAGCCCGGGTTCCGGTAAATCGCTTTCGTAGATACCGCGGATACCGCCATCAAAACAGATTTCTGCCATACAGAGATCTTCGGTCCTCACACGACGTTCCCAGCGGTCAGTTTTCCGTGCCGCCTGCCCGATAAGCCATAACGGGTCCGGATCGCCGAGGATAAAACGCATTTCGTCAACTTCATGCGTTCCACGATTGAGTAATCCATGTCCATCGCGACGGAGCATCGCTTGCGGCTGACCGATCGCGCCCTCTTGGATAAGCCGTCGTGCTTCGCAGTTCTGCAAACTGAACCGTCGTTGATGTCCGACAACTAATTTCACGTCGTGTTTATCACAGGCATCCATCATGTCTTGTGCATCGCCGACGGAAGCTGCCATCGGTTTCTCGGTAATAACACCTAAGACCCCGTTTTCAGCAGCGGCGATCGTCGGTTCGGCACGCACGCTCTGCCATGTAGTGATACTGACGATGTCTAAATCCTCTTTTTCGCACATTTCACCGAAATCAGTATAATGCGTTGGAAGTGAAAACTCTTCAGCAAATTTTGCAGCGGATGCTTCGCTGATGTCTGAAGCTGTGACCACTTCAGCACGACCCGTATTCGTCCAATTATTTGCATGCGAACGTCCCATGCCACCACATCCAATAATTCCGACACGATATGTTTTATCTGCCATCTGTTTTACCTTTCCGTAATAGGACTTATGACGCACTGCAGTGGGAGCTGCGTAAGTCCTACGTAATTAAGATTGTGAAACTGAAATCAAATATTACCAAAAATTGTCCCGCAACGCAAGCAAATTTTGGGAAAACAGATAACATGTGTCTATTTTGACACAATTTTTTAAACCCAAAAACCTTGTAACGTCTAAGTTTGTAACAGGTATCCAATTGGCATCGTTTATGCTATAGAGAAAATAAAAAATCCATCTATCCTGTGCTAAAGATTTGTAAGGAGACGGAAAATGGAAAGATTAATAATCAAAGGCGGAACGAGACTTGAAGGAACCATCCCTGTGAGTGGATGCAAAAACGCTGTGCTTCCAATCGCGGTCGCTGCTGCGATCCTTGGCGATGGTGTCAGTGTGCTCCATAACGTCCCAAACCTAACAGATGTCAGGACGCTGCGTGCTGTATTAGAAGGTCTCGGTGCTACAATAAAACTTAAAGATTCTACACTCTATATCGAACCAATAAACCACTTGGAATATGAGGCACCTTATGATCTCGTGCGCAAAATGCGTGCGTCTATCTATGTTCTCGGACCCCTTGTTGCTAAACTTGGAAAAGCGAAGGTTTCATTTCCTGGCGGTTGCGCGATCGGTCCACGCCCGATTGACTTACACATTCGCGGTTTAGAGCATTTGGGCGCGGAAGTGACGGTGGAAAAGGGATATATTTATGCGCAATCGGAGCGTTTAATTGGCACTGAGATGTATCTTACGGGGCAATATGGACCCAGCGTCGGGGCAACGGCGAACATCATGATGGCGGCTACGCTTGCCCAAGGGACAACTGTCATCCGTGGTGCAGCCTGCGAACCGCATATCTCTGACCTCGCTCGATTCCTCAATACAATGGGCGCGGATATTGAAGGTATCGGGACATCTGTCCTAACGATTCGCGGTGTTAAGCAGCTGCGTGGCACCGAATATACCGTTATATCAGATGATATTGAGGCTGGAACTTTTATTGTCGCCGGTGCTATTACCCGAGGCGATGTTTACGTCAAAGGGATTACGCCGCAACAAATCCCCGCTATTTCGGAGAAGATTGTAGAGGCAGGTGTTGAATTGGACTGGGATGACAACGGTGTCCGCGTCACAACGCCACGCGAGATAAAAGGCATTGATATCGCTACCGCGCCTTTTCCCGGTTTTCCGACGGATATGCAGGCGCAGATCATGGGGATGCTCTGCCTCGCGTCAGGGACCAGCATTATCAGCGAAAACGTTCATACAGACCGATTTATCCATGCTGCTGAACTGAACCGAATGGGCGCAGATATTATGCTTGATGGTGGTAAGGCTATCATCAATGGTGTACCGGCTTTGAGTGGCGCACCTGTGATGGCTTCTGATTTACGTGCGGGGGCTGTACTCGTTGCAGCCGGTATGGCAGCCTCAGGTGAAACTATTCTCTCGCGGGTCTATCATCTTGACCGTGGATATGAGTCTATAGAGAAAAAACTTAACAATGTCGGTGCGAATATTACGAGAGTCAAAGATTAATCGCTTCGGAAAATAGAAAGGATAAGTCATTCACGCATGCTACGAATTGTTGAAACCCATACCACAGAGGCTGATACTTTCCTCTCAAAATTGAAAGCACGCGGTAAATTGGAAGATGAAAGTATCTTGAAAACGGTCCATCGCACTTTGAGCGATGTGCAGGCCGAAGGCGATAAAGCTGTTGTACGATATACTCGTAAGTTAGATGCACCCCGTATCTCTGCCAAAGAGCTGAAGGTATCCAGAGAAGAAATTGGGAACGCCTATTTAGAAGTTACCGACGAATATATTGAGGCAATTACACACGCCCGAACCAACATTGAACGATTTCACCAAAAGCAGCTGCGGACTTCCTGGATGTCAACTGAGGCGAATGGCGTAGTGCTCGGACAGTTGATTCGTCCTTTGAAGCGCATCGGGGTTTGTGTGCCATCTGTTAGCCAGCTTTTGGTCTCTTCTTTATTGATGGCCGTGCTCCCGGCTACAGTCGCTGGTGTAAAAGAAATAGCCGTCTGTACCGCCCCGATGCGCAACCGGAATATTAATCCCTATATGCTCGTTGCTGCAGCGGAATGCGGCATTCAAGAAATCTACAAATGTGGCGGGGCACAAGCCGTGGCAGCGATGGCCTATGGGACCGACACTATCCCACCTGTCGATAAAATTGTGGGTCCCGGAAATCTCTATGTACAATTTGCGAAAAAAGAAGTTTATGGACACGTTGACATAGACAAATTGGCAGGCCCAAGCGAAATTCTGGTTATCGCTGATAGCACAGCTGACCCAGATTATGTCGCTGCTGATCTCATCTCACAAGCTGAACATGGCCCCGAGTGTGCTGCGATCCTCGTTACCTCTTCATTGGGTTTTGCTGAACAGGTCAAAACAGCTATTGAGGTACAAGGTAAAGCCTTACCTCGCCACGATCTTTTGACCCAAGCGTTTGAAAACTATGGTGCTGCTTTTGTCACTCCCAATATTGCTGAAGCTGTAGCTTTCGCAAATGAAATTGCCCCGGAACACCTCGAACTCCACGTAGAGAATCCTATGGACTGGCTTGGAGAGGTCGAAAATGCTGGTGCTATCTTCATCGGGGCTTACTCTCCAGAAGCAGTCGGAGATTACATTGCCGGCCCCAACGCAATTCTACCAACTGGGACAGCGACACGCTACGCCTCACCCCTAAACATTGACGATTTCCTGAAAAAAACAAGCCTTGTCTCTTATACCAAGACTGCCTTGGCGAAAGTCACACCGTCCGTTGTCAAACTCGCGGAGGTAGAAGGACTTGAGGGACATGCCGCTTCCTTGAAAATCCGATTTGAAGAAGATTAACCTGATACCCCGGAACCACAACAGATGTTTTTGATACCACTCAGTCTATTATTTCATCTCTCTGCTCCCAATATGCCAATAGAGAAATCTGATATTCCTCCGGTCGCGACGTTTTCGGTTGTCGGATATGATCCGGAAACCGGTGCCCTTGGTATTGCTGTCCAATCCAAATTTTTTGCTGTTGGATCGGTTGTACCGTGGGCGGAAGCTGGGGTTGGCGCCATTGCGACGCAATCTTGGGCAAACACAACATACGGACCCAAAGGCTTAAAACTCCTCAAAAGCGGACTTTCGGCAGAACAGGTCTTGCAACGTCTCATCGCGGACGACCCAGGACGCGCAACGCGGCAGGTCGGTATCGTGGATGCGAAAGGGAATGTCGCTAACTACACTGGCGATGAATGTAACGCATGGGCAGGTGCCGTTTCGGGTGAACACTATACCGCGCAAGGCAATATCCTCGCCGGTGAAGCCGTTGTTAAAGCGATGGGTAAAGCCTATGAGGAAACGGAAGGTGAACTCGCTGATAAATTAATGGCGGCACTCTTCGCTGGGCAGGAGGCTGGAGGCGACACGCGTGGACAGCAATCTGCTGCACTACTCGTCGTTCAAGAGAATCGGGGGTATGGCGGTTTCAATGACCGCTACATTGATCTGCGCGTGGATGACGCTGAGCAACCGATTGAAGAACTTCAACGGTTATTGGAGATTCACAAGGAATTGGCGCCTCGGTAGATGCCATCGTCAGCGATTGGGTGTGTGGCATCAGATTTGTACCCTTCGGCGGGTAGAACTATTCCGTTGTTGGTTCATCTAATACTAACAGTGGACGATTGAAACGGGAACGGATATGATTCAGAGCGGATAGTACCATGGGTGAACGTATGATGCGCCGTTCCAATTTACGTTTCCCCGGAATGTCGCTGATGACAATACCAATCAATACCGTTAAAATGCCTTGCCCGGGTAAAGGTATGAGGATAATCCCGACAATAATAAGAATAACGGCGACCAAATTTTTTACGAAAATCAGCCCGCCCCACAAAATCGGTCGTTTGATACGATTCACCTGTCTTTTGGCGCGAAAATAGTCACACGGTAGGTAAGCGATGACCAGTGCGCAAAGGAAAATACTCCCCACTAAGCTGGCACCGGAAATAATACCGACGACCAACCCATGCGCTTTAAGCCATCCAAAGACAGCTAAACAGAAAGGTGTGAAAGTATCAATAAACGACAAGATGAGCCTCCTCTAACAATTCATCGGCGCGAAACAGCACCACCATCAATCGTCATAATATCGCCGCTAATATAGGCGGCTTCGTCGGAAGCCAGAAACAATACCGCGCCAATATAGTCCCATACTGTTGCACCACGTTCAAGTAGCGGTGCGTCCGTCGGAGCGATCGGTAACTCGGGAAGTGTGTCATCATCCGGGATGTTCTGCGATGCATTCATACCGGTCGGCGCCCCACCGCCCGGTGCGACTGCATTTACCGTTATACCGTGTGGTCGCAATTCGAGTGCCAGACTTCGCGTCAACCGATTCAATGCTGCTTTGCTGACACAATAACTGAGTACTCCGACGTGTGATTCTTCGGCATAAATAGACGAATTGTTAATGATACGTCCGTGTATCCCCTGCGCTATCATTACCTTAGCGACTGCCTGTGCACATAGCAGGCATCCCTTCACATTAACCGCTATCACCTGATCAAATAGTTCTGGTGTCAGTTCAAACAACGTTTGACGACCAAGGATACCCGCATTATTGAATAGAATATCAATGCGTTTGAATGTATCCATTGCCGTATCTACGGCTGTTTGAACCTGATCAGGCTTGGTAACATCTAAAGGAACAGCAATAGCTTTGCCGCCTTTGACTCGGATTTCGTCAGCGACTGCATTCGCGCTTCGACCGCCAGCAACTACGACAGACGCGCCCTCGCGAGCGAACGCCAAACACGCGGCTCTTCCGATACCTAACGGTCCGCCGCCCCCAGTTACAAATGCGACCCGGTTTTCAAAGCGCATCCGATCCTCCATAAGGCAAAATTTAATTAATTTTTTTGTCCTTCTATTGTGTTACCATTCTATCATAACGCCTATTATTTTTCAAGGTTTCACTTTATTCTTGGCAGGGTCATTCAATTGTACGATTTTTCATTTTATGAGGTTAACTGCGAGTTTAGGTTGAGCTGCGAGATATTGGAGTGCGTCAGTGATTTTTGTATGTCCAGTAAATCGCAAAACAGAGATAGCTGCGTTTCGCATA
>JAJEDN010000060.1 GCA_022821495.1 Candidatus Poribacteria bacterium | reverse complement strand
GATACCATAGGCGGTATCGTTTTGGCGAGTCATATTGACCTCCATGATGAAGAGAGTATCAGGGATGCAAATACATCTACCTGTTAGTCTAATTCATACTATAAGTATAACTCATGGGGTCATTTGATACAAACTATAAATGATCTATATTGCGTTTGGGATTTTATGATGAAAATCCGCACGTATTGCAACAAAGTATCAAAGAAGCAAAGTCCATCCCGCAAACTGCCCAAAGGTTGGGTATCATGAAATGAAAAATATGAGAAAAAAAGCATTAGTCACGGGCGGTGCAGGCTTTATGGGCGCGCATGTCGTTGACGAACTTCTTCGTAGTGGTAGTACAGATGTTATCGCTCTCGACGATTTGAGCGGTGGGTTCCGAGAGAATCTCAATCCCGCCGTAACTTTTGTTGAAGGAAGCATCCTTGATGCGCAGCTTATAAATCAACTCTGCCAGCAATATAAATTTGACTATATCTATCACCTCGCTGCCTATGCAGCAGAAGGACTGAGTCATTTTATCAAACGATTTAACTACCAGAACAATCTCATCGGAAGTGTGAACCTTATCAATGCAGCAATAAACCATAATGTCAAGCGATTTGTGTTCACCTCTTCTATCGCTGTTTATGGAGAAAATCAACTCCCGATGCACGAGAAACTCACACCAATGCCTGAAGACTCCTACGGTATTGCTAAATATGCCGTGGAACAGGAACTCGCCGTCTCCAAACGGCTCTTCGGTTTGAATTATACGATTTTCCGTCCACACAACGTTTATGGCGAACTCCAGAATATCAGCGACAAGTATAGAAACGTTATTGGTATCTTCATGAACAATATTATGCAAGATAAGCCGCTACGCATTTTTGGCGATGGTGAGCAGACGCGTGCCTTCACACATATCGCAGATGTCGCGCCACACATCGCTCGTGCAGTGGATATACCGGAAGCGTCGGGTCAAATTTTTAACGTCGGGTCGGATGAACACGTCTCCGTGAACAAGTTAGCAGATTTGGTTATGACGGCAATGGATAAGGAAGTGTCCGTCATCAACGTACATGCAAGGGAAGAGGTCAAACACGCCTATTGTGCCCATGAAAGGTTTCAACAGGTTTTCGGAACCACATCACAGGTGCCATTAGACGAAGGACTTCATCGCATGGCTACATGGGCCAAATCGGTTGGACCGCGTCCGGCTACCGAGTTTAGTGACATTGAAATTCGCAAAAATCTACCTGAAGGTTGGAAATAAGTCTAATATAGTTGTTGGTTATCGGTTATCATGGTCAAAAGACTCCTGCAGCACAAGACGTTTTGGGTAATGGTGATTACTTTTGCAGGAATGGGCTTGAGCCTTCTCGTCCGTGTTTTGTTGATTCCAAAACGGTTCGGTTTCAGCAATACAGCGGATGCACTCACGACCGCATTAACGGTCGTACTATTAGTCGATACGATTGTTCGGGAAGGTGCCAAGTTTAGTCTTGTTCCGATCTTTGTGACACGTGAAAAGGAGTTGACCCCGACAGAATACCGGCGTTTCACGAATAGTCTCCTGATTTTTTTACTTGCTGTTGGCTTCGGTGTTTTCATTCTGGTTCAGCTTCTTGCACCGTGGATCGTGGGTGGGTTATTGCGAAAATCAACTGTTGACGCACAAACGACTACCACACTATTGAGACTTTGTACCCCGCTCCTTATTTTTGGATGCGGTAGTACAGTACTCGGGGCTTTCCTGAACAGCCAACAGCGTTTTAAAACGGTTGCCCTCCGAAACGCTCTACCTGCTGGCGTTGCAGCCTCTGTTTTTCTGTTCCTATGGGATGCCCAAGACCTTGAGAACTGGGTGGCGATGGCATACACAGGGGGTTTTGTCGCGTATTTTGGATGGTTATGCCTCGGAACCTATCGAGCAGGACATCGGTACGCGTTTGCAGGCATTTCTTCGGATACACTGCGTTCCTTGAAAGACGCTGTTACCTTACCAACGCTCGGGTTCGGTGTCCGGCAAGTTACAAACCGTTTGCTGGTTGAGGTGTACCTTGTCTCGCAACTTGGAAACGGAGCGATTACCCTCTATAAATCTGCTTTCCAAATCTTCTCGGCACTCCAGACGCTCATCGGGACCAGTATTGCAACGACCGGCTTGCCCGATATGGCAAGGCACGACGCAGGAAAAAATAAAAGGGAGTTAGGACGTACGCTCAAACGAAACGCAAGCACTGCTATAATCATCGGTTTTCCAGTAACCCTTATCTTGCTAATATTTCATGAAAAAATCAGCTGGATTTTGTATGGAAGAGGGACAATAGATCAATCCTCAATTCAATTGATAGGACAACTCCTCTTTTGGCTGGGCACAGGAATGATATTTTCGTGTCTGATACCCGTGCTGAACGCTGGGCTTTACGCGCAAAAAGCTTATCGACTTGTTTTCGTAAATATGGTGACAATGGCTGTTCTTAATTTCCTGATGGCATACCGGTTGGTTGAAACGTGGTGGCTTTTAGGCGTAGCACTATCTGTATCAATCACGGCTCTCCTTGCTATCGGAAACCTGACATATCTTCTCCGGAAAACGCGGGTCTCTTGGTTTTAACGGGTGTTTGAATAATCACCAATGCACCTAAACGAACCGCAAGGAACTTTAAAAAAATGAAAAGTGTTGGGGATTACAATTATCTTATTGTAGGGGGGACAACGAAAGCCGCGACAACATCGCTGTTTGCTTATCTGACCGACCATCCAGTGATTTGTGCGGCTACCTACAAGGAGACCCGGTTCTTTCTCAGCAGCGATTATCCGCTCCCCTCAAAATATCGATATAAAGGTGAAGTCGAAGCGTATGCTGACCTCTTTCCTAACTGCGATGAGACGCAGCTACGGATGGAGTCAACTCCAGACTATTTATACTGTGAAAAGGCACGTGAGAGAATCGCTGAATTTCTACCATACGCAAAGATAGCGTTTAGTCTGCGTGAACCCATTTCAAGGTTGATTTCATGGTATCGTTTTGCAAAGCAGATTGGCAAATTGCCAGAAACCTTAAGTTTTGATGCTTATGTTGAATTATTATTCGCCGCCTTGGAACGCGATGGTGGGAAAGAAGAACAGCACTTGCAAACACTCCGTCAGGGATGTTATGCTATCTACTTGGAACGCTATTTTAAGCAATTCGGCGCAACGCGTATCCATGTCCTCTTTTATGAGGAACTGGCAGCACAACCCGCGAAAGTCATGACGGATTTATGCGAATTCGCCGGTATAGATGCTGGTTTTTACAGAGACTATGCTTTTAAAGTAACAAACCGTACCGAAAAAATGCGCAATTCCGGGCTGCATCGGAAATATAGAGACTTCCGATTCCGGTTGCGACAATGGACACACGACAAACCGATCATTCATAACCCGTTACGCA
The DNA here is from genome assembly GCA_022821495.1 of Candidatus Poribacteria bacterium. Classification (GTDB taxonomy): domain Bacteria; phylum Poribacteria; class WGA-4E; order WGA-4E; family WGA-3G; genus WGA-3G. The sequence goes on along the minus strand of JAJEDN010000060.1, from coordinate 15,221 downwards.
CAATCAGGCGAACAATTGAACCGCTCTATCTCCGTTTGAATACGCAGGTAGACCAGAAAATCGAGATGTCAGAAGAAACACGACATCGCTTAGTCGATTACTATCAGTGTGATATTGAAGCCCTTTCCGAATTAATAGGGAAACCACTGCCATGGAAACCGTGAGAAAAATCCAATTAATGATTGTTGGCGCGCAAAAATCAGGGACATCTTCCCTGCTCCGTTACTTGGCGCAACACCCGGATATACACACACATGCACAACCAGAGATGACGTTTTTTCTGCAAGCGCGTGAATACACGCGCGGATATGAATGGGCTTTCACCAAGTACTTTACCAGTGAACACACCGACAATGAAATCCGGGATAAACAAATTATAGCGAAAAATGTAATGGTGATGCATTCGCCAGAAGTCATGCAACGGATTTACGAACACAACCCTGAAATCCATCTTGTTGTCCTTCTGCGGGAGCCTGTAGCACGTGCCTATTCCGCCTATTGGTGGGCGCGACGGAGAGGATGGGAAAATATTAAAACTTATGAAGAGGCGCTCGCGGCTGAAGAGGCACGCATCAACGAAGACTGGTTTAAATGGCGACAGTGCGCCTATCAGTCCAACGGTGTCTATTACCCACACGTCAAGAATCTGATAACCCAATTCGGTGCCAGTCGTGTACATTGTATTTTAACCGACGATCTGAAAGAAGATGCCGCAGCTGTCTGCCAACGACTCTTTGATTATATCGGTGTCAGCACTGATTTTAGAGCTGTCATCGGCGAGCGGCATAACCAAGCCGCTATGCCGCGTTCCGAGCGGTTCAACTTTCTATTTACGCAATTTCTGGCATCTCACAATCCTTTAAGAAAAATAATTCGCAAACTCGTCCCAGATGCCACGGCTTACAAGTTGAGAAAAGCCGTTCTGGATTGGAACGACAAACCCCAGAAAGATCCGAAATCGGTTCCACCACCGCTCAATCCAGAGACACGCGAACGCCAGATGGCATATTTTAAGCCCTTCAATGACCAATTGGCTGAATTGTTAGACAGAGACCTCTCCTCTTGGAATTTCGGAAACCGACAACTGGAAACTGATAACTGACAACTAAAAAATGATTTACTTTTTGACAGGATACGTCGCTTTTGAAGAGTTTGTGCTGAAGTTTTTACCAGTGAGTGATGCTATCTACTCCTATTTACGGTTCTTCGGTGAAATCCTCATTTATGTTGCCTTTGGAAAACTCGTCATCCACAAACTTCATAGAGGTATCCCCTTCGTCAAAACAGCGATTGATTTACCAATTATCGGCTTTTATGTTGTTGTTCTCCTCTCAATATTGGTAAACGGTTCCCCTTTGATAGGAAGTATTTATAACATCCGACCATTTGCCCGATATATTGTACTTTTTTATCTCGTTGCGAATTCTGCTTTATCCGAGAAACGGATTACAACGTTGCTACGCATAATTCTCGGTGTCGGCATCTTCCAACTCGCCGCTGGCGTTATTCAGTGGGTAGGCGGACCCGCTGCTTTCGATTTCTTTCTACCACGAGAATCAACGCTCAGCATCGGTGGGTTTACCAAAGAGTATAGATTGCTTGAACTTGGCAGGGAAATTGGCAGTATTTATGGGACTTTAGGCGACACCGTGATTTATGGTGTATTTATGATTCTTGTGCTCGTTGTCTATCTATCTCGTATCCGACGATTGGAGTACCTGAATCTACTTGGTGCAGCGGTGCTATTTTTCTTTATCGCACGTTCCTATTCGCGCGCTGCAACCTTTTCGGCACTCCTCGCGGGGGGCGCGTGGTATTATTTCCATTATGGGTGGAAAAAGACGCTCCAGTTAGCAGGCGCGACCGCATTGGTCTTCGGGCTGTTGTTGGCGGTAGTAAACCCGTTCAATCTTGAATACATAAACCCGCGCAAAGCAAAAGTTGGACTCGTGGGCAACGTAACAGGCGTTTTTTCTGGATCTTATGTCCGTGTCGCGCAAAAACAACGACTCGGTGCGTTAATGGGGAACATCCCAACCGTTCTCGTGAACAAACCGATCTTGGGCTATGGTGCTGACCAGAACACTACGATTGAAAGGCTGAATATGAGTAAGCGTTCATTCCTTCTGAAAGTACTCAGTAAGAACGGGTTCAAAGATGTATATTGGGTAGCGATCCTCTGTTTCTATGGTATATTGGGGCTCGGTTTTTTCGCTCTAATATTTTATCAACTCTTTCGTGCCGCACTAAAACTTTACAAAAAGTCTGTCAGTACATCGTTGACTACGGCGCGAGATGTAATTTCGTCGCGCCTGACACAGCGGATCGCAATCATCATGCTTTGTCTGGTTGCTGTTACCGTATTCCTACTTTTCTTCAATCGGACGCTTGAGTTTCGAGGCTACGGCTTCTATTTCTGGCTCTGCGCGGGGCTCATGTTCGCCAGTGATAGGTCGCTTCCAACGTATAGACCTTTGAAGATAACATTATGAAGTTTACGCTTATGCTAATTGTAGATACACGTTTCCAGTTCGCTAATCTTTATATTACTGCTAACGGGTTTTGTCAGAAGTGCTGTGTCATCTGGTTAGTCGGAATGATGCTGTTTCTGAACATCGGATGTGAAAAGGAAAAACCGGCACCGGATGCACTCTCTTTAGAAATTAACACATGCAACCCGCAACCCCTCCCGCAAGCACTTTACGGCTTCAACACGAACATGATCAGTGGCGATTACGGCTATTTAGATCCTGAATTTGTTGAACTGACGAAGGTGCTCGCGCCAAAGACGTTACGGTTCCCCGGTGGTACCGTAGGAAACTTTTATCACTGGGAGCACGGTGGTTTCTTTAAGGATGAGATGACATCCACCCTCAATCCGAAACTGAATCAACGAAATAAGGGAAATTACGCCAAACTTCAAAAACGGCGACAGGGTAAAATTCTTTTTGACGACTTTATGCAGTTGTGCGACATGTTAGGTATAACGCCTGTTGTTGTCGTAAATTTATGGACAGGTAGCCCAGAGGAAAGTGCAGCCTGGGTCCGTTATGCCAAAAACAAAGGCTATCAGATTAAACACTGGGAACTCGGCAACGAGTATTATCTCCCACATTACCTCAACAAATACCCTACTGTTGAAACTTACATAACTGAAGCTAAGAAACACGCGGCAGCAATGAAGGCTATTAATCCAGATATAAAGGTATCTGTCTGTGCTACGCCCATCGCATTTCACAAAGAAGGGTGGTTGGTAAAAACGCAGCAACGGAAATGGGATGAAGGACTCGCAGCGGACACCAGTTTCTTTGATGCTTATACTGTCCATATCTATGCCTACAAGGCTGTCCGAAAAAAAGAGATCGAGGAGATGCGGGGCTATCTCATCGGATGGATTCAGTTTGCTGTTACCGAGGCACTTGATTATTATGAGAAATTATTTCCAAATAAGGAGATGTGGATAACAGAGTGGAACATCGCTAACCCTGCTAACCGTGTTGCAAACACACAACTCCATGCAATGTACGTCGGCGATTTTTTTCTTAAAATGCTAAAGATGCCGAATGTCACACAAGCAAACTTTCATGTGATCGCTGGACCCGGTAAAGGGTTTCCAGTGTTTTCACCGATAACACCTGTGACACCCGGCACCTTTTGGAAATATGGGGGTGAACCGGAATCGGATTACGGAAACACGATTCGACGTGCTGTCTATCCTACTTTTCAACTTATCGGTGAAGCGTTCGAGCGTGCAGATACACAGTTTACCCTCTCAATCCAAAACCAACCTATTCTCATGGGGGCTATAGAGTATACAGGGAGACCGATGCCCGGTATTCAGGCACAAGTCATTGGCGACAAAGCCGCAAAACATCTTGTCGTCCTCATTAGTAATCGTACAGGTAGGCAGCACACACCACGACTTTTCATTGATGGTAAACACTACAAAGGCAGTGTCACTTATCGGTATGTCGCCAATGAGAGGCTGAACGCGACGAATGGAGGAAATGCCGAAATGGAGGGCTCCGGTGAAATCGAAGTGCGTATCCAAGAATGGACTGGGAAAGCGACAGAACTCGTTATCCCTGAAAATAGTTTCGGAATCCTTCTAATAGATCCCTAATTGCCCGACAAGGAACTTTAGAAGATCGGTGTTTTTTTTATAGCGCAGGAAACATAGCCCGTAATGGAATGGTTCTCACTGCGAAGCAGGATCTACGGAAAAGCACTTCAAATGTCAAATCCACCCCAACCGAACCGCAAGGAACTTTAAAAGAGTGATATTTGTTGTAGGGAACAGTCGCAGCGGCACAACGATGATGGGACGTATATTGGGGAAACACCCAAGTGTCTACACCTTTGGCGAACTCCATTTCTTCGGTCAATTGTCTGCTCCGCCTTTTTCATCAGGATTACCTGAAGAGGAGATCGAAAAACTCGCTGCACAGTTATATTGTATTCAACGGGAAGGGTATCGCACATACGGAAATCCACATCGTTTCTTAGAAGAAGCACAGGTATTTCTCGCAGGTTTAACCCTATATCCTGAGACATCAGCCGCTCTCTTTGAAGCGTTTTTACACCATGAAGCGTCTGAAAACGACAGAGTGATTCCATGTGATCAAACACCTCGTAATGTTTTTTACATTGAGGATATTCTTCAACTTTACCCCGAAGCAAAGATTATTAACATGATTCGCGACCCGCGCGATGTACTGTTATCCCAGAAAAGAAAGTGGAAACGCCGATTCCTCGGTGGCAGCGATATGCCTATGAAGGAAACATTGCGTGATTGGATAAACTACCATCCGATAACCATCAGCCATATCTGGTGCACCGCTATCAATGCCGCCGAGCGATTTGGGCATCACGACCGAGTGGCCTCTATCTACTTTGAGGAACTCCTCACGCACCCGGAAAAGATCATCAAGCATCTCTGTAATTTTGTAGATGTTACCTATACTGATGGGATGCTCCAAGTGCCGCAGGTCGGCTCTTCTGTCGCGGAAGATCAGCCTCAGCAACTCGGCATCAATCCGCAACGGGCACACAGTTGGCACAGTAACATAACTGGGGGTGAACTCAGTTCCGCTGAAATTTATCTCAGTCAGATGATAACTGCAGCCCTTATGAAAAAACATAACTATGCGCGAGTATCAATAAAACCGAATATCGCGAGTTTAGGACTTCATCTACTCTCGTTTCCTGTGAAATTAGCGGGAGCATTTTTTTTCAATCTTGACCGGATGAAAAACATCCGTGAAACTCTAAAAAGAAGGTTTTAAGAGTTGTCAGTCGTCACGCTTCGCAGTGGGAACAGTTATCAGTTAAAGAGATATGCTGTAGCAGTCAGCAGAAAAGCAACCGCCACAAGAAGGTAACTGACAACTAACAACCGATAACTGATAACTATTTCCTATGATTGCCCAAATTAATCCGAATTATATCAAAACGCGTCCGATGAAAGCCTTGACGCGCCTCATGAGTTATGCGTTTTTTGAAGGGCGTCCTGTGACAACAAAAGGTCGCTGGATAAACCCGCTCGTATTTTCTATTTTGAAGGCTGCTACTACAAATAATAGTAGATATAAGTCTGTTGAAAAACCGATCTTCATTTTAGGCACCGGACGCAGTGGTACGACAATACTCGGTATTGTCCTCTCTATGCACAGAGAAGTCGGTTATCTCAACGAACCCAAAGCGATATGGCATCTCATCCATCCACATGAGGACATCATCGGGAACTACAGTCAAACCGACGCAAAGTATCGACTCACTGCCGAAGAGGCGACAGACGAAATGCGTCAACGGGCTCTCCAAATGTTTGGTGCTTATTTGACAGTGACCCGTTCACAACGCCTCGTTGATAAATACCCCGAACTCATTTTCAGAGTGGATTTCGTACGTGCCTTGTTTCCGGATGCCCGTTTTATCTTCCTCGTGCGAAATGGTTGGGATACGTGCCATTCAATTGCAAACTGGTCAAAGAGACTCGGAGGTGAGGTCAACAACGAAAAACACGACTGGTGGGGCGTGAATGATCGGAAATGGGAATTTTTAGTTGAACAACTTGTTAAAACGGATTCAATTTTTGCTGGAATCGTTGATGAAATCAAGCAGTTTGAACGGCATCTTGACCGAGCAGCCGTAGAGTGGATAATTACCATGCAAGAAGGGCTACGTTTGATGCAGACCGCATCTGATTGTATTCACCTCGTCCGTTTTGAGGATTTGACATTAGCCCCAGACGAGACCATCGATGCGCTATGCGACTTCTGCGAATTACCGACAGACCATACATTTCTTAGGTATGCTCGACAGACTTTGCATCCCGTACCCGCCAGAGAAGTTTTTGATATTCATCCGAAAATCGCTCCGATTTTCCATGACATAATGGGAAAATTAAGGTATGATAGTTAGGTGCACTTTTTAACATAAGTGGACTATCGAAATAGGATAACTGTATGAATTCACAGTTTATTTTAAAAGGAGTTAAAATGAAATTACTGACGTTGTTGATTGTTTTGATGCTTTCTGTATCTGTATTGCTAATCGGTTGTGACCAACCAATGATGCAGCCAATCACCGAGATTGTTACACCTCCAGACACCGAGATTGTTACACCTACACAGAGTTCTTTAGAGAAAGCGCAAGCGGCAATGGAAAGAGTCAATGAAAGGCGGACAGAGGTTCAACAAAAAGCCGAAGAAACAGGCGATTTTTCTACCATATTAATTGCCTCTGAAAACATCTTTGAAGAAGAACTCAGTTTTAGAAAAGGGCTTTGGGTCGATTTGGTGGATATATATCGCCAGGAGCACCTTGAAAATGCGGAGTTGTTAGAAGGGCTTGAGAATCTTGAAGATGCCTTTGTTGAGAAACTAAAAGCGGATACATTTGGAATGTTTTACTTCGAGTATATCAGAGCCTTTGATAATCTCATCGTTGAATATCTTCGACTATCGTATGAATTCCCAGAAAAGAATGAGGAAGAACTCCTTACGCTATTTAGTGCCTCTGTGAGAGATGGAAAAGTAGCCATAATATTTCCGTAAGGGGCATTATATATTATGTCAAAAATGTTAACTGTCCAAGCGTCTGAACACCCGTCATTAAAACGCCCTTTTACTCGACGGGACTTCCTCTCAACGAGTTTGAAAGCAGGTGCAGCCGCCTTCACAACTGGACTTTTACCAAAACTTAGTGCTCATGCTCAAAACCAATACAATGTGTTGTTTATCCTTGTTGATGACTTGCGACCTATGTTGGGGTGTTATGGGCAGTCAGAGATGCGCACCCCGAATATTGATAGAATTGCTGAACAAGGAACCCTTTTCAACCGTGCCTATTGTCAAATTCCTTTGTGTAACGCATCCCGCGCATCAATACTTACTGGATTAAGACCTGAGACAACAAGAGTGTTTTCAAACACAACTATATTGCGGGAGAGGTTACCGAACGCTGTGACGCTCCCACAACGTTTTAAAACATTCGGCTATCACACCCAATCCGTTGGTAAAATTGCACATAAACCGGAAATGCAAGATGAAGCCTACTCCTGGAGTGTCCCTTCGTGGACAGAACCATTTTATGTGAACCCCTTAGAGAATCCATCTTGGCAGGCACTTGACGTTGCAGACGACGAACTTAGAGATGGTAGAACTGCAAAGAGCGCAGTAGGGGCTTTGGAGAAAATTCGGGACACACGGTTTTTTCTGGCTGTTGGTTTCCACAAACCACATTTGCCCTTCTACGCTCCAAAGAAGTATTATGACTTATACAAAGACGAAAACTTCAGGCTTCCATCCTCTCCCGCCCTCCCAGGTGGTGCTCCAGCTATTGTGAACGGCAAATTAGAGTGGATTAGAGAATTCCAAGATATTCCTGATGAAGGCACTCTCACAGACGAGAAAATATTACAATTGATTCGGGCTTATGCTGCATCAACAAGTTATATGGATGCCCAAGTCGGGCGTGTTCTAAACCAACTGAACACGCTCAAGTTAACTGAAAAAACAGTTATTGTTTTAGCAGGTGACCACGGTTTTCATCTCGGAGAACATGGAAAATGGCGAAAGAATACCCTTTTTGAGGCCTCGCTCCGCTCACCGTTGATTGTCAGCATACCTGGGCAGACGCATGTAGGTGTTAAAACAGATGCCCTCGTAGAACTTGTTGACATCTATCCAACGTTGTGTGATGCCTGCCAACTTCCAATACCTTCGCAGTTGGAAGGTATAAGCATGATACCAGTCATAGAACAGCCGACACGTTCGTGGAAAACTGCTGCCTTTAGCCAAAAAGGACACCGCACAGGAAATACTATGCGAACAAAACAGTACCGATATACCGAATGGGGAAGAAACGGTAGCTTTGGTGTAGAACTCTATGATTACGACACTGACCCAGATGAAACGATCAATATCGCGAATCTTCCCGAAAACGTAGAACTTGTTGCCAATCTCAGTGAACAACTTCACGCCGGTTGGCAAGCAGCGTTGCCGGATGTGTCAGAACGAATCTCTGTTCCACAAACATTGCCGTGGGATATAAATAACGATGGTATTGTTGATATTGCGGATATGATTTTGGTTTCAAACAGTTTTGGCGTAGAGTCTCCAGAGCACCCGAAACTTGATGTCAATAAAGATGGGAACGTTGATATTATTGACTTACTTCTCGTTGCTGCACATTTCGGTGAATCCTGCGACCCTATCGCGCCATCAGCGCGTCCCAATATTCGACCAGAACAATTGGACGCGGTAGAAAACTGGCTCACGGAGGCACGTTTAGCCGATGACGACTCTGATGTTTTTCGGCAGGGGATTGCAACCTTAGAACAGCTAATAGGGACAGCAGTGCCTACGGAAACTGTACTCTTGCCGAACTATCCAAACCCATTTAATCCTGAGACTTGGATCCCTTATGATTTGGCGAAAGACGCAAACGTCCACCTCCATATTTATAGTGCCAAAGGTGAATCAGTTCAAGAGTTATCGCTTGGTTTTCAGAAGGCTGGGACTTATCGGACGCGCGCACGTGCTGCATATTGGGACGGAAGGAATGCTATGGGCGAACGTGTCGCGAGCGGTATTTATTTTTATACACTTCAGGCAGGACACTTCAAATCCACACGTCGAATGGTAATTATCAAATAAGAAAGGCACCTTATGAAAAAGACAAAGCAGCAAAAGGTACTCTTACGTCCGTTTAGTCGACGGGATTTCCTCTCAACGAGTTTGAAAGCAGGTGCAGCCGCCTTCACGACCGGACTTTTACCGAAACTTAGTGCTGATGTCCAAAACCGATACAATGTGTTATTCATCATTGTTGATGACTTGCGACCTATGCTGGGGTGTTATGGACACCCAGAGATGCACACACCTAACATTGATAGAATCGCTGAACGAGGGACACTTTTCAACAGTGCATATTGTCAATACCCCCTCTGTAGCCCATCTCGGACTTCAATGATAACCGGGTTGCGTCCAGAAACGACAAATGTACTAAATAATTCAACGGATTTTCGGCAGAGATTGCCTAACGCTGTGACGCTTCCCCAGCATTTCAAAGCACACGGCTATCATACGCAATCTGTCGGTAGAGTCTTTCACCTTCCAACACTCCAAGATGACGAAAACTCATGGAGTGCCCCTTCGTGGAGGCCTGCATGGATACCCTTTGATAAACAGACAACATCATCTTGGCAGGCACTTGACGTTAATGACGACGAATTCAGAGATGGTAAGACTGCAAGGCGAGCCGTTCAGGTATTGGAACAAATTAAACAACAACAATTCTTTTTGACTGTCGGATTTTACAAACCGCATTTACCCTTAAAAGCACCGCGAAAATACTTTGACTTGTATAATACGCAGGACTTCAGCTTACCCGCTTCTTCTACACCACCTATGGATGCCCCCGCAAGAGCTCTCACTAATTGGAGTGCTATCAGAGCTTTTCAAGATCTACCTTCTGGAACGGAACCCCTTTCTAATGAAAAAACCTTAGAGTTAATTCGGGCGTATGCTGCAGCTACAAGCTATATAGATGCACAGATTGGACGCGTATTAAACCAATTAGATGCGCTCGGACTCACTGAAAATACTGTCATCGCCTTCTGTGGAGACCATGGACATCATCTTGGTGAACACGGAATATGGGGAAAGCAAACCCTTTTTGAAGTTTCTCTACGGTCACCGCTGATAGTCAGTGTGCCAAGGCAAACACATCTGGAGACTGAGACAAATGCCTTAGTAGAACTCGTTGACATCTATCCAACGCTATGTGATGCTTGTCAACTTCCGATACCCCAGCAATTAGAAGGCACAAGTCTCATGCCGGTCATTCAACAGCCAACACGCCCATGGAAAATGGGTGTTTTTAGCAAGTTCGGTGGTACCGGGGTTGGGGGCATCACTATCCGCACTGAACAATACCGATATACCGAATGGGGAAAAAATGGTAGTCGTGGTATAGAACTTTACGATTATGATAACGATCCAAATGAGACTGTCAATATAGCGCAGCTCCCGGAAAATACAGAACTTATCACGCAACTCAGCGAGCAGCTTCATGCCGGATGGCACGCGGCTTTGCCTGAAATGCAGGACCAGTCGCCTATTCCACAAACGTTACCATGGGATATAAATAACGATGGTATTGTTGATATTCAAGACCTTATTCTTGTTTCAGACAACTTTGGTGAGGAGGTTCCAGAACATTTAAAAGCCGATGTGAATAAAGATGGCCGTGTTGACATCATTGACCTGCTTCTTGTTGCTGTGCATTTCGGCAAGTCTGTTAATTCTTCAGCACCATCAATATCTAAACCTCTTGTTGCCCAGCATGCGACCCTAATAGATGAGTGGCTTACGGAAGCACATCTATTCGATGACGGTTCTGATGTTTTTCAACAAGGGATTGCTGCCTTAGAACATCTAATCAATACAAAAGGACCAACGGAAACCGTACTCTTACCGAATTATCCGAACCCTTTCAATCCGGAGACGTGGATCCCGTACGATTTGGCGCGAGACGCGGATGTCCATATCCAAATCTATAACTTAAAAGGGGAATCTGTTCGGCGATTATCCCTCGGATTTCAAACTGCTGGCACCTATAGAGCACGGTCGCGTGCTGCGTATTGGGATGGTCGGAATGACGTTGGAGAATCTGTCGCAAGCGGTCTCTATTTTTATACACTTCAGGCGGGGCATTTTAAAGCTACACGCCAGATGGTAATTCTCAAATAACGAGGGGTATAATGATTTCACGTAGTCTTTTAATTGTTTGCATCCTAATGTTTGCTTTAACTTCCGCACTGGTAGATGCTGATTCACTTATCAATGTACCGCTCAATCCGAATCTTTCTGACTTTAATCGTGAAACTTATCGTTTTGTTTATCGTTTACTTAATAAACGAGTCTTACCAGGTATACGGCGCGGTTCGTTACCTCTCACCCGAAAACAGGTAGCAGCTTATCTGCTGGAGGTACAGCGGAAACAGGAAAACGGCGAAATCGAATTGAGTAGAATTGATCAGGAGCGACTCAACGCTTTGTTAGCGTTCTACAGTGAGGCTGGAACACAGATCCCGCCCCGCGGACGACCACACGTAATGACGATGGCAGGTCAAAAAGCAGGACAAGACTATCGTTTCTCCTTTGATCTAAGAGCCTCACAGCGTGTTATTACGCACCTTGTTGATAATATATCGGAGGAGCAACCTGTCGAAGGCAACATGTTTGTTACCACCATCTATCCACACCTGTACGGACAAGTGGGGGAAACATTTGCCTTTACAACTGATATAGCACATAGATTCGTATACGGTGAAATATTTGAAGATCTGTTTCCTGATGAGACGAAAATTAGGCAATTGGAAGGCAACCTCAAAAATCGGACCGCCATTAACGCGTATATGAAGTTTGATTTACCGTGGTTTGAGTTGCAACTCGGCCAGGAAACACTACAGTGGGGACCTGGTTATCATGACAGCCTATTAATCTCCAAAAACCCGTTGGCGATGGACATGATCAAACTCCAAGCCACTTACGATCCCGTCACCTTCACTGCATTCACGGGGGTATTGGAGGATATGGCAGAGGACATTAATGATAAGTATATTTCGGGGCATAGAGTCGAGGGATATTTCTGGGATAGGTTTGGCTTTGGGCTTTCCGAGGTCGTCGTTTACGGTAGCCGTTTTGAGCCGGGGTATCTCAATCCAGTCAATATCTACTTGATTAACGAACAACCGATCTCACGGGCAGATGGACGCGTCCCCGGTAGTGGGGACAACGTGCTTATGAGCGTTGATCTGCGCCTCCGCCCTATAAACAACTTTGAAATATATGGTGAACTGATGGTTGATGATGGGAATCCAGCGGCGAACTTCAAGCATTGGGACACCAAGTTTGGCATTTTAGGAGGTATATACTTAACGGATCCTTTCGGCATCGCAAATACTGATTTCCACGCTGAATATGCTTTTATCAACCAATACGCATATACGCATGTAAATCCGGTGAACGTCTACAAACACTTCACGACACCTATTGGACATCAGATGGGTTCTGACGCTGATAACTTGTGGCTGCAACTACGGCGTCGGTGGACGGATAAACTTGAAACGGTTTTCGGTTATGAGTTAGAACGGCACGGGACAGGAAACATTGATAAAGAACATCCTCCGGACGCACCCAAAGATGACGTATGGACACCTCTATCTGGAATTACACAAAGCGAGCATCGTCTCTCAGTCGGAGCTAACTGGGTTGTTATTGGACGTTATTCAATCTATGCAGAGTGGGCGCGTGTATGGCGGAAGAACTTAGGAAATCGTCTCGGTGTACACGAAAATGCGAATGAAATTGAAGCCAAATTCCTCACCCGAATTCCGTGGTAGAGAATAAATATTTACACGTTTCAGTTATCAAAAGTATAACACCGCTTATAGGTCTTGGGAGAAAAAATGAAGGATTATATCTTTCCGATCATCAAAGACTGTAAAGTGTTGCGCATAAGTTTTCTATCCTGAAAAGAAATTGGACTTTCGCCCTTAAAATGGGTATAATATATACAGGTAAGACCCTTTGATTGATTTGCAACGCGTGTTGGGACGAGGTAACAAAAAAGGATGAGAATTCGGGTATTGGGCATACGCGGGCTTCCCGCCACTTATAGTGGACTGGAAACAATCATGGGGGAACTCGCCCCGCGCTGGGTAGAAGCTGGGCATGAAGTCATCGTCTACTGTCGGAAGGCGCTTTTCAAAGAGAGACCGACAGAATGGAAGGGGATCAAGCTCGTTTACCTACCGAGTATAGAGCATAAGATGTTCAGTACGCTCAGCCACAGCTTCTTCGCAACGTTACACGCCTCAGTTACCGCATCTGATGTCATCCTGACTTGGAATGCAGGGAACGGACCGTTTGGATGGTTCTTCCGAATCGCTGGTAAAACCGCTGTTATCAACGTTGATGGGATGGAATGGCTCCGACCGAAATGGAAAGGCGTTGGGGCTGTTTACTTCAAATGGGCGGCAAAGATGGCGACAGCAGCGTTTCCAATCGTTATTACTGATGCATCGGAGATGAAGCGACTCTATCTTGAGGAATTGGGTGCAGAAACAACCTATATCGCTTATGGCGCGAACATCGAACCCTCAGAACACCCGGAAGTCTTGGAAACCTATGGGCTTGAATCCCGAAATTATTATCTCATCGCCAGTCGGCTTGTTCCAGATAACAATGCGGACCTCATTTTAGAGGCATTCGTTACCTCTAACAGTCAAAAACAACTGGCGATCGCAGGTGGAGCTGATTATAAAGGAAACAAACGCGAAAACGAATTTTTGGCAAAATTAAAAAACATTGCCAACGAAAACGTCAAATTTCTTGGGCATATTGACGATTCTGAACATATTAAAGAACTTCATCATCACTGTTTCGCTTACATCCATGGACATCAGTTTGGTGGTATTAACCCTTCTATCCTGAAAGCATTAGGGTTTTCCAACTGCATTCTGGCGTTGAATACACCTTTCAATGATGAAGTCTTGGAGAGTGGGCGTTATGGTGTGCTCTTTGACAAAAACGTCGCATCGCTCACAGAGAAAATTCAAATGTTGGAACAGCATCCAGAGCAGGTTGAGGATTTCCGGCGCCGCGCCCCAGAACAGATCCGAAACCGATTCAATTGGGATATTATAGCGCAGCAATATCTTGATGTTTTTGAGAAACTCCAACGAGATTAATGATGTTTATTCGGTATAAATACGCTCGGAGTTTCGCCGAGACAGCGCATATCTTTTTAAGCTCACACCTAATATTGGACCGCAAGCAGAGGAATTAACAATGCCATTCCTATCAAGAAGTATAGACCAGATAGGAAAAGATGCGGATAAAACTAACACGCATCGCGATGAAAGTTTAACAGCAAATTTTGGCTCGCAAACTTCGCCAGAAATATTAAAAACAGGGATTCTCGTGGAACGACTCTCCTCCTTCTACGCGGCGCGCGGTAAACATTTGTTTGATGCCGTCGCTGCATTTTTCCTTATTATTATTTTTGCCCCTTTGATGGGACTGATTGCCCTACTTATTAAGTTCACCTCACGCGGTACTATCTTTTTTTCTCACAAGCGGGTCGGGTTAAACAATGAACAGTTTGTCATCCACAAGTTTCGGAGTCTCCATGTTGATACGCCATCCTATTCAGAGAAACCTGGTGCAATAGACGATGAACGCATTACGCCGATCGGCAAATGGCTCCGTAAAACGAGTTTAGATGAATTACCTCAGCTTTTCAATGTGCTAAAGGGTGAAATGAGCCTCGTAGGTCCGAGACCCGAAATGCCCTTCCTTGCTGAACATTATGAATCCTGGGAAAATGAACGCCACCTCGTTCGACCGGGGATGACAGGACTCTGGCAGCTGAGCCCCCGTAGACAGGGGACAATCCGAGATGGCATTCCTGTTGACTTGGAGTACATTGAAAACCTATCGTTCTGGAACGATTTCAAAATACTCCTCCGCACCTTCAAAGTTTTTTGGGATAACAACACCTACTAACGCGTCAATAACCCCCTGCTAAAGCATGGGGGAAACCTGTTCAATACGGCAGCCAAGCCTATCGGTTGAACGAGGGTAACTTATTGACTACAGTCATATATCGCGGTATCTTGGCGTGGCAGCCAGCACGATGTTTCGGATGCT
>JAJEDN010000111.1 GCA_022821495.1 Candidatus Poribacteria bacterium | reverse complement strand
TCCTAAGCAGAAAAGGAGGTTCATTTTTTAGCATCCTTTCACAACAGTAGTGTGTTTATGAAAGGATACCTGCTTTTCTGCTTTTTCGCATTATAATTCTAAATATTGTCCAAACTATAGTAAGTTATAAGTTATAAGTTTGGTTTTTGATGTTCGCCGGTTCTTTGTAAAGGTTGTTACCCAATTGAAGCACCGACGGTTACCAAAGAAACTATTACCTCAGAAACCTCTTAACTAAAAACTTATAACTAAAAACTAAAAACTATTAAAATGGATAAGACGTTGCCACAGACACTAAAGTACCGAATTCAATTGCATCGCCTGCATCATAAAGCGTCTCTTGCGTCAACGGAAACATAACATTAGCAGACACGGAAATATCGTTTAGCGTTACCATGGACATACCGAGTGCTGCCATGCTATAACGCAGCCCAGTATTAATATCACGTTCGCCATCCCATGCGGCGGCAGATTGATAAAATCCAAGATAGTTTCCGTTAAACGAGAGCCAATTAAAGAGACGATATGTAAAACCAGCGGTATAACTCAACTCCACTGGACCTCGATACGTCTTACTGTTTTCATAGAAGGGAAACATGCCACGTCCGGAAGCCGTGATCATCAAACCCCGATAGAGAGGCGCGCTGTACCGCAAGTTGGCAATCGGGTTAAAGGTACCGGTCCCAAATTGGATATGGAGGTGTTCAATACCTGCATCTCCAAGTTTCCACGGATTCTCTTCGGTTTTGCCGGTCGGAATCGTTGTACCGAACCGCGTAAATAGTAGATCATTCGTTCCAAAGAGCCCTCGAATTTTATAGCCTAAGAACAAATCTGAATCCGATAACCCAGTATAAGTTTCATCTCGATGATGGATATCTCGACTCCGTAAAATCGCAGCCTTATCTTCAGGACTGACCGAATCAATCCATTCGATACTCGCTTCTTGGTTTTTGACTGCATACGGAATGTTTGCTTGCAACGTCCATCGATCGTTAAGCCGGTATTGCAATCCAACATCCATCCGGTACGTACTCAACGCTACACGGTGCCTATGCGAAGGAACGGGTATTACTTTTCCTGTTGATGAAAGTCCTTCTGATGAAAGATGACCCCCTTGGGCATCAGGGGATACTAACATATTGACATTTACTTGAAATTGATCTATCTCTTTTGAAGCCAAACTGACTTCACTCATCATACCGCTGGGCGGTAAGACGGGGTTGCTTCAAGCGGGGCAACTCTCCTGTGCAAATCCGAAAGAGACTAAAACCCAATTGAGCAATATTGTGTAGAAAAACAAACGCATTTTCATAATCTGTAATTTATACCATCCGAAAAGTATTGTAACGCAACGAGGCGTAAGACCTCGCGCTACAGGTCTATTGACAGTTTCCCAGAGCAACTTAGGACTTACTCATTTCCCCTCAAAGTCCCCCTGATAAGGGGCGGGGAATGCCCATAAGGCATTCATACCGTTGATTCTTTAGGGGGTTAAAATGCTGAAATTACTGCTTTTTGCGTAAGTCCCAGCAACTTTCAGAAAAAGAAAGCCGGAAAAACAATCCTATAAAAGTATTGGAACAAAAAACAAGGGAGTACTTGAAGAGTTTCTTGTGGAACTCACTTAGCACTGAAGAAACGGGGGACCTCTACGGGACAGAGAATTGTGGGGAAAAAACGCGGAGGTTAAAGGTTCGGAAAGAACTTGGAACGATGCCCGCGAGGAAACAGGCAAAGTTGTTGAGATTGGAAGGATCGATACAAGGCTCTGCTCGATCAATTCACGGGATTCGTGAACGTTGTGCCTATCATCTGGGAAAACCAGTTCTAAATCGGTCGAACAACACAGTTTACCACTTTCTGATGGACTTTCGGCTTCATCAGTTGTACCTGCTTGACAGCAAGTTGGACGCGTTCCGGTTTCTCCACTCAGCACTTTTTGAGATGTGTCGTGGCAGAACTTCTGTTCAAAAGTTGCACAGAGGAATGGGCACACCGAATAGATGTACAACAGTCCCACAATCAAGATAAGCACCTGACGATGTTTTTGCAACATTGTCCAATAAACTCCGTTGTTTCATCAGAAAGTAGAAATCTAACAAAAAACTTTCAAAGTATTATACACCAAAATCTCAAAAAGTTGCAAAAAAAAATGATTTCCCCATGTTATACACCAAAAATTTTGAAAAGTTGCGCATAACAAGGTATTTGATGTTAAACCTTTCAATATGAAATCGCTATTGTCAACTCCGTTAAAATCAATATCGTTCTTATTAAAACAAATACCTCTTGGTTGAGAGTCGTTTTTTCCAATAAAATCAAAGCAAATTTCAACAAACATAAAAGAATTTAGAACCGGTAAGGTTTGTGGTAAGTCAACTGGACGTATCAAGCGAGTTGGAGTTTAAGTTGCATTTCAGATGTAAATCGGATATACTATTTGACAGGCTATTGTGTTAGATTTGTGGTACTCTGAGGTGTCGCTCTCCGTCTTCTACGGAAAATAAAGAAGACAATTAAATCGAATTGCAGCGGAGGAAAATCCCATGGCATATATTAAGATCCCAAAAGGGTGGGAAATCCCTGAAAATAAGGTAACGTCCGAATCAGACTACATCAATCGCCGGAAGTTCATCAAAAATCTCGGTTTAGGGAGTGCGGGCGCTTTGCTGTTTTCCACTTCAAACGCCTGTGCACAAGGCAGTGCCCTCGAGAAACAGTTAGAACCCTATCAGGCACAAACGCTTAAGGCGAAAAAGAACGCGAACTTTACTGTCCAGAGGGAAGTGACCGACGAGATTGTCGCCGCTACCTATAACAACTATTACGAATTCACCACCTCAAAGAGCACTGTCTGGAAAAAAGTAGAAAAATTTAAAACGCGTCCGTGGGAGGTTGAAATATCAGGGCTCGTCGAAAAACCGATGACGTTAGATGTAGACGATCTGATCAAACAGATGCCGCTTGAAGAACGGATTTATCGATTCCGTTGCGTCGAAGCATGGGCGATGGTCGTGCCTTGGATCGGTTTCCCGATGAAAGCTTTGCTTGAAAAAGTGCAACCGAAAGCGGAAGCCAAATATGTCCGGATGCTCACATTTTTGGATGCCGACATGGCACCGCAGCAACACGATGCTCGCTTGCCGTGGCCCTATTTTGAAGGACTCACACTCGCTGAGGCGATGAATGATCTGACAATACTCACTGTCGGTATCTATGGACACATTCTACCGCCGCAGCACGGCGCACCCATCCGACTCATCGTGCCTTGGAAGTACGGATTTAAAAGTATCAAATCCATTGTTAGTATTGAGTTAACAGACCAGAAACCGCGCACCTTTTGGAATACGCTCGCTCCGAGAGAGTACGACTTTGAGGCAAACGTTAACCCCAACGTGCCACATCCTCGTTGGTCCCAAGCCCGTGAGCGAATGATTGGAACCGGAGAAAGACTCCCAACGATGATTTACAACGGCTACGGGGATGCCGTCGCACACCTGTATAGGAGAAAGTAGATGAATCGAAAACGGACTGGCGAGCAAATTTTTCTATGTGCAATGTGTCTGGTTTCGCTAATATTTGCTGGATGTAATAATCTCAGTACGATCTTCAGCGATGAGATACAAGATATCGCTGAACCTGTCTCTATTGATACAAACGTTGTCACAGCAAATACACAGTTTGGTTTTAATCTGTTCAATGACATCCGCAAAACTGAACAGAACAAGAATATCTTTATCTCGCCATTCAGTATTTCAGTCGCCTTGGCAATGACCCTAAACGGGGCATCCGGTGAAACCGAACAGGCGATGGCTAACACGCTGCACCTACAAGGGTTAGGCTCTGAAGTAATAAATACCAACTATGCCGGGTTGCGCCATGCCCTTCAAACATCAGATCCGAAAGTTATACTTACGATCGCAAATTCACTCTGGGCGCGCCAAGGTGTTCCGTTCAAGCAGGATTTCCTGCAGCGAAACACCCAGTTCTTTGGAGCGGAGGTCTCAACATTAGATTTCGCGGATCCAAACACCCTAACAACAATTAATCAATGGGTCAATACCAATACCAACGGCAAGATTGAAAAAATCCTTGATGAAATCAACCCAGATGCTGTGTTATTTCTTATTAATGCTATCTATTTCAAAGGAACCTGGCAGACAGAATTTGATCCATCGCACACCCGCGACGGCACCTTCCATCTTGGAACTGGTGACGAAAAACAGGTACCGATGATGACAAGAACAGGTGATTATCGGTCCTACGAAAACCATGAAGAAAAGTTCCAAGCGATTAGTCTCCCGTATGGCGATGGTCAGATGAGCATGTACATCTTCCTCCCTTACAGCGAATCTGATCTCAACACCTTTTTAGATGGTTTAAACACCGAAAATTGGGAAAACTGGATATCACAGTTCCAGAAAAAAGAAGTGTTCCTCAGCATACCCAAATTTAAGTTGAAATATGAGAAAACGCTTAACAATCCACTGCAATCCCTCGGTATGGGTATAGCATTTGCACCTATGGCTGCAGATTTTAGCCGGATGGCGGATTTAGAGACTTTGCGTAGAAATCTGTATATCGGAGAAGTGCTTCATAAAGCCGTCGTTGAAGTCAATGAGGAAGGCACTGAAGCTGCAGCGGTAACCAGTGTTGGGATCCGCACGACCAGTCTACCACCGCAGTTTATCGCAGATCGCCCCTTCTTCTTTGCAATTCGTGATAATGAAACCAAAACCGTTCTATTTATGGGTACTGTTGTGGAACCCTAAGTGGAACATGTCCGGTGACCAGAAACACCTCATTTTTTGAAGAAGCCCCAATCCCTATACAACAAAGGATACAAAGAGGTATCCGTGTAGTCGGAATCATCAGTCAAGGGGCAGAACGTAAGTAAACAGGTTTGTTTCCTTATCGCTCCGTTCGCTCACAAGTGCTTCGGCTGTGGAACAGCCGCATTTTTCTCTGAGTTAGGGCTTACGCATTCCGTATTAAAGTCCCCCTGATAAGGGGGATTTAGGGGGTTAAAATGTCCCATATTTCCTCAATTTGCACAAGTCCTATGAGTGTTAATCTGGCACGAAATTTAGAGAAAATCTACACGGTTTTGAAGACGCGACGCAAACGACACATAGTTCCTCTGAACTTTAAGGAGACTATTTCTGATGAAAGCGAAATTTAGAATCTTTTATGGATTAAGCATCGCGCTTATGTTGTGTGGATTGATACTTTTCACTTACACGGGCTGCGGAGGCGGTTCGGATGAGGAGGCTGAAGAGGCATCTGCATTTGGATTTACGCCCTCAGGATTAAACCCGCCAAACGGTGCCGCCTACGACGATGTTTTTTTCAAAGAATACGGCACAAACCCCTTTATCGATACGGAAGACGATCACCTCTCAACGTTTGGTATGGATGTGGACACCGCCTCTTACGCTGTCACGCGGCGTTATCTTCGAGATGGACACCTCCCACCAACAGAAGCCGTCCGTGTAGAGGAATTTGTCAACGCCTTCGATTACAATTACGCGCCACCCGCTCAGGATGCTTTTGCTGTTCACATTGAGGGCGCGCCATCCCGATTCGGTGAAGGCAAACGCCTCCAAATCTTGCGAATCGGTATCCAAGGTCGCGTTATCCCCGACGAAAACCGCAAGGACGCGATGTTAACTTTCGTCATTGATGTCTCAGGTTCAATGGCGATGGAAAGCCGACTGGAATTGGTGAAACGTGCCTTAACGCTTTTGGTTGAACAGCTCCGTCCGGGCGACGCGGTTGGCATTGTGGTTTATGGTTCGCGCGCCCGGACCGTCCTTCCACATACCGGTATTGAAGGTCGTGAGGAAATCTTGGCGGCAATCCAGTCCCTCACACCAGAAGGTGTGACGAATGCTGAAGAAGGACTGCAGCTTGGCTACAAACTTGCCTTGCGCAACGCGAGGGTTGGTAGTATCAATCGCGTGATCCTCTGTTCAGACGGTGTCGCTAATGTCGGAGAAACAGGACCTGATGCTATCCTGAAAACAATTCGCTCCCACGTCGAAGAAGGGATTACCTTGACGACAGTCGGGTTCGGAATGGGGAATTACAACGATGTCCTTATGGAACAACTCGCCAACAAAGGCAACGGTAGTTACGCGTATGTAGATACCCTTAACGAAGCAAAGCGTATCTTTGTCGAAAACCTGACAGGTACATTACAACTCATCGCCAAAGATGCCAAGGTCCAAGTCGATTTCAATCCTGAAGTCGTTAGCCGCTTCCGATTACTCGGTTACGAAAACCGTCGCCTTGATCATGAAGATTTCCGTGATGATGATGCAGACGGCGGGGAAATCGGTTCGAGCCACAGCGTCACAGCCCTCTACGAAATCAAACTTCATGAAGGTGCCACGGGACAACTGGCGACTGTCTTTATACGGCATGAAGATCCAGACACCCGTCATGTCTCAGAAATTAATGAGAAAATGTTCTCAACAGAATTGAAAAAGGCATTTGAAGACGCATCTCCCGAATTTCAACTCGCCGCGACTGTCGCAGAATTCGCAGAAATATTGCGTGAGAGTTACTGGGCACAAGACGGGAGCTTAGAAGCCGTCCAGCAAAGTATTAAAGGTATCGCGCCGCAAATCGCCAACGCGCGGATGGATGAACTTAGTCATCTAATAAGTCAGGCATCCCGCTTTAAAGCTCGGGATAGTCAATAACCCGTGCCACGGAAAGACTATGAAAAGCCTTGTTATGCTCTTATTGATCCTATCGACCTTTTCAGCATCCGCTACGTGGGAATCAGTGGAGAGCTCACACTTTCGGGTCTACTATCAAGAAGGAACAGCAGATCCAGCGTCAATCCTTCAGATTGCTGAGAATTTCTATGCCGAAATGCCGGAATTAACAAGCCGTATGCCAGCAGGAATGATTGACATTTGGGTCTGCGATACACAAGAGGCTTTTCAGACTTCTGTTCACGCGCCGATTCAGGATTGGGCAGTCGGGTGCGCCTTCCCGCTGAGTCGGCGGATTGTTATCCAAAATCCGAAACACATAGCACTTGCGAAACTGCAGTTAGCACAAGTGCTGCGTCACGAGATCGCACATGTCCTTTTCGGACAATGTACCCGCAAAGCCGTTAAAGAAATTCCACTCTGGTTTATAGAAGGGATAGCGATCTACTTTGCTGAGGAATGGGTGCCAAGTCGCCACGAAACATTGCTAAAGCATATTTTCTCTAAATCTATCTTACCGCTTCAAGAATTGGAACGAGGGTTTCCGAGTTCGCAAACCGGTGCGGATTTGGCGTATGCTGAAAGTCAAGACGCACTCCGTTGGTTGGTTGAACGCAAAGGTAGAGATGTCCTGTTTGCACTTATTGCGCAACTCCATGCAGGTAAAAACTTCGACACGGCTTTTGAAACCGTAGTCGGATGGGATCTCGCCACCTATGATGCCCTTTGGCGCGAATCACTGGCGGAACGTTATCGGTGGGCATCCCTTTTTTCCAATTCTTATTTTTTATGGGGAGGACTTGGCGGTCTCGCACTCCTGGGCTACCTCGTCTGCCGGAATCGTAGACAGCGGCACCTCAATAAACTCGCACAACAGGATGACACTATAGACGCATTCTTCAAAACTTAAAACCGATGAACACCTCTCTGATTTACGCTACCCTCTGCTTTATCTGTTTCGCTTCCGTAGCGACAGCACAACCTAAACAACTCATACAGTACCCAGACCAACTCACACGCGACGGGCATGTCGTCGTTCTACCTGATCACGGCACCATCTACATGGTTTCTGATCTGCACGCACATTGGGACGATTTTAACCAATGGTTGCAACTCACGAAACTTGTGGAACGGATTCAAGCCGGTGAAGATGTCTACGGGTTGATACTCGGTGACGCGATTGACTATAAACCCGGTGAACCGAGACATCCACCTTATGGTGATATTTTAATTATTGACCGAGTTATGGAACTCCGAAAACAACTCGGCGACAAGGGCAAAAGGCTTATCTATATTCGAGGCAACCACGAATTTGCCGCCGCAGATGCCTATGCAATGCTGAAGAAACAAGGAATGACGGCAGAAAATCAGGATCAATTCATTCGTTTATTGTATGAAAGTCCACTCGGTGCCTACTACGAGCAGTTCAATTTCATTGAAAGAATGACCGATACGCACTATGAATTCCTTATGAACCTGCCAACAGTCATTATTGCCAAAAACGGCTTTGTCGGTATCCACGCCGGTCCGGCGCGTGCCATTACCAGTCTTGCCGATCTCGTTGATCCCGATCCCAAAACCCTTGAAGAGCTGCTTTGGCCGCGCCCTGTTATCGCCTATCCTGGCGGCTATACCTTAACACACATTGAAAAATTTCTTGCAGCCATTCATGCGAATCTTCTCGTCGTCGGACACACCCCGATTCACTACTTTCCTGCCCAAAATGTCAGAGATGGGATCGCAACATTCGGCAAGAATCAACTCATTTTTTCGACAGGCTATAGTGGCTTGCCCGGCGTCCGATCCTACATTGAAATTGATTTGGCAGAGAAATACCCGTCTGTACATGCTCTGAAGTTAGGCGTAAATATTCATCACCTTTACGACAAGACTGAAAAATCAAAATCGGACTAAAAGACTCATATCATGCGCCCACTCATTTATATCATGACCCCTGTGCTAATTCTCACTATTTTTCTCGCCTCTCGTTTTGTAACCTGGGACGCAATAAAAGGTGAGAATCGGCAAGCACAAATTCACGTTCAACAGGGAACCACAGCACTTCGAGCATGGAAACTCCCAGAAGCGGTAGCAGCATTTACACAGGCGATTGAGATTGAGCCAAGGTATGCTGAAGCTTATGTGAAACGCGGACTCGCTTATTACCGTTCTGCACAGTACGAGACTGCTATCGCGGATTACACGGAAACGTTAAGACTCAAAAGGTATCAAGCCGATGCCCACGCAAGCCGCGGTGATGCCTATCAATCGTTAGGCAACATGCAGCGCGCGATTGAAGACTACTCAGCCGCACTTAAAAGGAGGCGTAGCCTCCACGTTATACAGAAACGGGCAGAAGCCTACTTCAAACACGGAGACATTCAAAAAGCACTCGCCGACTACGACGATCTGATTAAACGGAAACCTACGGCGATGGCGTATTACGGACGCGGTAACGTTTATCTCCAGCTCTCTATCCGAGGTAATGAGAACCGCTTAAAACTTGCCCTGGCAGATCTGGATCAGGCTATCGCTCTGGAACCGCGTTTCGCAAGTGCTTATGTCAGTCGTGCACAGGTCTACACACAGTTCGGGGATCACACATTAACAACACAAGATTATACGCAAGCCATTAAATTTTTTATTCATGCAATTCAGCAACAAATGATGCAAATATTCACGAAAAATATAAAAGCGTTCTGAGGTTTTTTCTTGAAAAAACCCCAAAATTGTGATATACTTTAACGAGGGAAGTGTTTAGCATTTCGCTGGACTGACCTTGATTTTTACACGCTAAGATTTACTTTATCTGTGATTGGACTTTCAACAGGAGGCTATACGAATTAATATGACTGGAGATGCATTGGGTTTAGTTGAAACGCGAGGTTTAGTTGGAAGCATTGAAGCCGCCGACGCAATGGTGAAAGCGGCGAATGTCCAACTCATCGGTTACGAACAAATCGGCGGCGGTTATGTGACTGTCATGGTTCGCGGCGATGTCGGGGCAGTTAAAGCCGCAACGGATGTCGGGGCTGAAGCAGCGGCACGCGTCGGAGAAGTTGTTTCTGTTCATGTGATCCCGCGTCCACACGCTGAAGTCGAAACTATCCTAAATAAATCGTAAATTACCTATAACAAACGGATTGACTGTACGTTGTCTTAGAACGTTCGGAGCATCCTCATTGAAAAGGCGAATCATAGATGCCAGACCGTGACCTTGTTGAATTGATTACCCGCCGTGTCGTGAATAGACTCACGACCGACCAAGCCTGTAGCGGATGTGCTTTGAGAAGCTGTGACGCTGGAAACCGCGCATGCGACGTTGTCACGCAACAACAACAGATTCCCGTTGGGGTCTCGGCACGGCATGCCCATGTAACACAGGAAGATCTTGAGATTCTTTATGGCGCGGGGCACCAACTCACTGTTTATGCCCCTCTCTATCAACCGGAAGCGTTCGCTGCGAATGAGACCCTTACCATTGTCGGAAAACGGATGCGCGCGATTGAAGCCGTTCGTATCCTCGGACCTGTCCGGGATTATTCCCAAGTCGAAGTCGCACAAACGGAAGCCATTCGGCTCGGATTAAATCCGCCTATTCGGGATTCAGGCGATCTTGCTGGGGCAGAACCTATTACCCTCATCGGGCCCGCAGGAAGCGTCTATTTAGAGGAAGGTGCTATCTGTGCTACACGGCACATCCACATGACACCCAGTGATGCTGAGGCACTCAATATTCGCGAGGAAGACATCCTAAAGGTACATTTCCCCGGTGAGCGTGCTTTGACATTTGAAAACGTTCGTCCGAAAATTTCTGAAGGTTATGTGCTTCAGATGCACTTAGATACCGATGATTCTAACGCCGCAGGTTTGAAAGGTGGCGAACCTGTTGAAATTCTGCGTTAGGTGCCTTATATTTTAAACCAACATGAACCAAGAACTGATTGATCAGATTCGAGAAATCGTGGAGAGAGTACTGGCGGCACAAGGACCTACCCCTACGCAAAGAGCAGACGAAAAACAACTACTCGTTATCTTTGGCGCAACACAACTTAAATTGGATAAACCGCTCCAGCAGCTCCGCACCTGCCTACAAGATGGATGGAAAATTACAATAATTCTGTCTGATCTCGCAACTAAAGTTATAAACGCCGAGCAAATCTATGCTGCAGTTGGAGAAGAAAATGTCCTGCAGGAGAATGCCCTAACCGATATAGCAACCTTTGTGGACACGTATCAACAGATTGTGCTTCCCGTTTTCTCACATCCAATGGCTGCAAAACTCGCGTTAAGGCTGGTAGACACACCGTGTACCTATCTTCTGTTTGAAGCACTCTCTAAAGGGAAAAAGGTTATAGCGGTCCCTGACGCACTTAATCAAGGTGAAACTTCTAAAAAAATAAATAATATTGAAGTCGAGTATGTAAACCTTTTGTCTGAACTTGGCGTTCAATGGGTACCTGTGATGCAGATTGCCGAGTCAGTGACGGAAAAAATGAATGACTCGCCCGCCCGTTTAGACAAACCTCTGATTAGCGCAACGACGCTTTCAAATCTGGATGCAAACGTACGGGAATTGGTTCACCCAAAATCAGCGATTATCACTCCACTTGCCCGTGAACACGCAAAAAAGAGAGGTATTCAATTAATACCCAAAAACTAAGAAGCATTAGCGTTGTCGTTTTTCGTTAGCATTAACAAGAAGTCTGTCCATTTTAAACGCAGGGTTGCGATAAGAACGTCGAAATCATAGGTGAAAAGATTGGAATTATGGGAAGAATCAACTAACTTTGATTAACCCTTGACAATTTTTGGAGAAAATTGTATTATTTCCATTAAATAGGAAAACTACCTTTGAGAGAGATTCACAAGGCACCGCGCACAACAGGTATAAATACCAGTTGGCAATGCCAAATGAAGGAGATGTACTTAGGAGGAAATTTACCATGAAAACTCGGATTTCGATTTTAAGCGCAGTATGCCTCATGAGCTGTTTTGTCATCGCTGGGTTGGCAACCCCGGTGAATGCAGACCACGATTATTACGCAGACAGGCTGAGTCGTGAGCATCGCATCGCAAGTGATGTTGATGAATGGATAGAACGCGGGAACGCAACGATTACCGCCAGCCCCCGATTTGAGGACGGTGTCCGACTCACCGCTTGGGCAAATGAAACTCAGGATACAGATGACTACGAATTCGCTATTGCCAGCGCGGTATATCTTTTTGAAATTCCAGCAGGAACACAATATATTGAAGTTTTGGTGCGATACCGAGGGGAACCGCATCGACTCGAAATCGAAGATTACGAAGAACCCATCGCAGGTCGAGCGTGGATCCGCAATACCAAACGCGAGACGACACGTCGCGGGTACTACGACGAAAACGCTAAAGAGACACGTTACGGCGACACCTTTGTCCTTCGAGCAAAAAACCGCTCCGAACACATTAAGATCCCCGCCACCGGTCACGTCAAAGACGGGTGGATGGAACTTCACATCGTCGCTGAAGGCGGCGAACAGATTGATGTAGAGTATCTTGAGGTCTCCACGTATCGTAGGCAGCCGAAAGTTAGAGTGATTCAACGCTACACACCGACTTACCGGTGGCGTCCATGGCACCGGTACACCTATCTCTACTTTTACGACGGTCCCATCTATTACGCAACGGACTACGACTATTATCTCCGATGGAGTTACCCGATCTATGATCACCATTACCTCTCAATCCGTTCGTATTACGGTGGGTACCTCGGACGCTACCGAACTTACTATCCAAGTTCCTACTATCGCGGCTATTCACCATATTACTATAGCGGCTCCAGGAGTTACTACGGCGGTACACCAAAGGTTTACCAGCGACGGACGCAATTGAACCGGTGGAGTGCTAAGCATGAAACAACGCGCCGGCAGTACAGTCGTAGTCGATTATCCGCTAACAATCAACGCGGCGACCGAACAGCAGTGCGGCGAAGCGTCCGCACCACACTCGAAAATCACCGGAAACAGACACCGGCGACAACGGATCGGATCGCACGCCAGTCGATTATCACGCAGAAACAGCGCGCCCGCGCTTCCACTTCAACGCTCCGTCAGAGCAAGGTAAGACAAAGTACTTATGCCACACGGAACACAGGAAGTACGCGTACGCTCAGTAAGCAACGACGTTATCCTACTGCTACAACACAAAATGCGAACCGTTATAGAAGTTCAACACAGACACAACGGACGACACCGCTTTATAGACGTCCAACAACGACTTCAAATCGGTCGTTCTCGTCGAGCACAAGTAGTACTTCACGTCCGCAGTATAGAACGACGACTTCAAATTCGAGTTCGTCTCGTTCACGATCAAGCTTAAGTCGTTCAACGACAAGTTCATCGCGTGAGAGTTCAAGCGTGAATCGTTCAAGTTCGAGTTCGTCTCGTTCGCGGACAAATGTAAGCCGTTCAAGTTCGAGTTCGTCTCGTTCGCGCTCAAGTGTAAGTCGTTCCTCTTCTACAAAGACCCGGACGCGTCCGACGACATCAAGTTCGAGTTCATCGCGTAGCAGCTCAAGCAGCAACAATGATGACGATGATGATCGAAGCCGAACAACACAACGGACGAAACGGCGGCGTTAAGTTCAGTTAAGTTAATAGGTGGGCTTTGCCCAACTTTTTAGATACGTGAAACCAATATACCGAATGAGATTTTCGCTAATTATCTTACTACTGTTATTCAGCCTCCACGCGAGTTTTGCGCAGGAGGCTGAAAACGGCACAGAGACCGAACAGCAAACGACGGAAACAGCGGAGGCGGAACAGGGTAAACTTATTTCGCCAATCGGTGCTATCGTCCGTTCCGCTGTGTTCCCCGGATGGGGACAGTTTCATAGCCGTAGTTACTTCCGAGGGAGTCTAACTGTCATCGGAATAGGCGGCTCCGTTATCGGTGCTTTGTTGGCACAACGGTCCTTTAGAAATCGGTACGATGCTTATGAAGATCTGGTTTGGCAAAGTTTTCATAGCGAAGAAACGATATTAGAAAGCTACGCCCATGCAAACCAGAGGTATAAACTCAGGACATTTTTTATGTATACCGGCATCGGGATTTGGCTCTATAGTCTGATCGATTCTTATGTGAGTGCAAACTTTCATAATGCAACTACACTGATTCAGTCTATTGAACAGGATGCACGAGATATTGAAAAATTTGGGATTGAAATGAGTGCCACCCCTTCACGTTTCTATTTTGGTATTGTTAAAACTTTTTAAAGGGAGAATCCTTACTATGTTCAAGTCTTTTGTAAAAGCCAGCGGTGTCCTCATCTTACTGATAGGTTTCATGGGGTGTGGAGACGCTGATAAAGTTGGCGAGATTTCAACTGAAGAACTTATTCAAATTAGCGGCATCTTAGACCAATGGCGGGAAGGTTATGAAACAGAAGATGTCAATACTTATATTGGTACTTTCTGGGAAGAAGGTTTTCTTTATGTCTCTGATATGGGAACAGACGGAGACAAAACTGACGATGTAGAATTTGATGACATTCGGCAGGAACGCGCCGCCGCAACTCGGGTCTTTGAACGGTTTCAGGATATTGAGATAGAACTGTCTTCGCCACCAGAGGTTTCTATGAACGATGATGGCACAGAAGCGGAAGTCCGGAATCACTATAGAATCCAATTTTTTGTATCTGACGGTCAAACACTTGAGGGTGGATATACCGGTGCCTACGCCGAAGGAGACAATCTCTTTATCTTTGAAAAAAGAAACAACGAATGGCGCATAGCTGAATGGCACGATGAAGCCTTTAACGAAGAAGAAATTCGTATCGCTAATAACTTATAAGTGTCAGAAAAGGAGGGGCGATTTCTACCCCAGCAGGCGGGCAGAAATACTGTACATTCATGCCGCAACAGGAGGAACATCTACGTGATTATCTTCAACTCATCCGAAAGCATGACTTTACGATCTGCCTCAGTATCCTACTGGTAGTGGGAACGGCTCTAATTATCTCACTCCGTCTACCTAAAACTTATGCTGCCTCCACTTTAATCCTATTCGTCCAACCGAGTGCTACACCTTCCCTTTCCTCCGCAAATCTGTTTCAAAATGTCCTCTCTGGTGGTGCTGATCGGCGAGAGATGGAGACAATCAGTACCCGATTCTCTACGGAATCCATGCTAAACACAGCAATCGAAAACCTTGAGGAGAATGGGCACTCGGAGGCAGCCGCGCTTTTTCCGCCGGTCGGTAAACTCAAACGCATACTGAAAGCACAAGTCAACCCAGACTCCGATTACATTAATCTCTCGGCTGCATTGACCGAGGCAGAAGGCGGAGAACGCAATGCTGCACTCCTTGTCAACCAACTTGCAAGCGATATGCAAATCTTGCGACGTGGAAATGAAGAAACAAAACTTAGAAAACTTATGGAGTTCCTCGGAAATAAACAACGCGAAATAGAAGCAGAAATAAATAAAGCTTTAGATGATCTTCTCGAATTTGTTCGCGACAACGGAAGCGCAGAAACATGGGTGCCAACACTTACTAATTTGCTTGAACGTCTCGCTCGTGTTCGGGAAAACCTTGAAACGAACCAACAACAAGTTTACGCAATCAACGCTCATATTACATACCTAAAAGAACAACTACAAAATCTGCCTAAGCAGACACCGTTATCAGAAACCACCTCCCATAACCCCGTCTGGCTTTTTCAGCAGGAGAAACTCTTTAACCTTGAATCACAGCGCGTCGCTGACAGAAAAAAAGTAGGTAAGAATTCATCAGAATTAGAAGGTCTTAACGCACAAATTGACGAAATCGAGAAAAAAAACAAAGATACTTCCCCAATAACCACTACCGTCACTTCCGGCACTTCAGCTCATTATACCTATATACAGAATCAATTGATAACGTTAACCCCGGATCTCTCGCGGTATGAAAACGCCGTGGAACGCCTGAAAGAAAAAGAACAGACCCTCGAAACTGAATTGGCAAAATTAATAGGACAGATCCCAGAAAATCAAATCATTCTCACACAAAAGGGTGCTAAGATTCTGAAAACCAACGCGCTGGCTGAAGAAATTGCCAAACGCTCCCTTGAAGCTGAAATATTATACGCTGAATCCAAGATACCTACCTCTCGCGACCAGATAGGTGGCATTGAAATTGTTGACCGCGGGACACCGAAAAAAATCCCCGTTAGTCCTCAACTTAAGTTTATTCTTGTTATCGCAGGAATCACTGGTTTAGTGTTAGGTGTTACAGCCGCTTTGTTTATAGAATATTTTAACAGGTCCGCTGTGAACTTAAAAAACTAAATACCGCATTTGAAAATATTTGAAGCCTCGATTTTGGTCGAGGCTTCATTAATTTGGATAACATTAATAAAAAAAATGTCAATTTTTCTTAAAATGTAGTATAATATATATTACGCTCGTTGGCATTGTGAGGTTTACAAATTTATAGAAAGGCTGGTTGATATCCTTGACGGGTACCTAAAAGAAAACAGATTCGTTAGGTGTTGTTGCTGTCTTCAGGGAGACAGTAAATGGCACAAACTCTCCACGTATTAAGGATATCTTTTTCTTTCTGCAGCCGCCATTAACACAATATCACAGAAATTGTATAAGGACACCATTTATCCTTAAAACAATGCGGGCGAAAGATCGAAAATGAATAGTACTGATATTAAAAACTTGAAAATATATCACATTTGTGGTATGTTTATTTCAAATTCCACTTTAATGCGTGTATTTTTCTGTTAAAAACTTGACAGAAATTCAAATCGGTGCTATTTTAGATGCTTAAGAACAGTTTTGCAGGCATTTTACCATGCGTTTATTGGAAATTTCTGTAAAACAAACCCTTAATTTGTTGGAAGGAGACTCGCTTTTGTATGCTTCGACGGATATTCGAGATTTACGGAATATCTATCCAGCAGTGGCGAAGAGAAAAGAAATTGAAGAAGTGTTATTTTTAACAACTAACGCAATTTTGGCATTTTTCGTTTACACACAAAGCAGTTTTCATCCATTTCAAGGTTTTTGTCGGAAACCCAGGTAAGAGCGCAAATGACGAAATATTCGGCACTCGTTACCTAAACATCCGATTCATTATCTCCAAGGAGGAAAAAGAAAATAATGAACAGGCTAAAACAATCAATTGATGTTTTACTTGTAGCGACCTGTATCCTGAGCGCGTTTGTGCTTTACGGTTGTGGGGCACAAAGCCTTGGTCCACAAGAACCCCTATTGCCAACGATTGAGGGGAGTTCTAAATTCTCAGCGCGTTTCCAGTTAGAAGAAGAACCCCAATTCTTCTATGACCTGTTTGGAAAAGAGCTGCTTGAAGGTAACGAGGTCTATAACTATCGCGAGCAGAAAGAGTTTGACCAGAACGGTGAATTGTTTGTTGGTTGGACAGGACAGCTCGATAGTGAAAGATTCTCCGCACAGCTCGATAGAACGGTCTTAACCGAAGACAGTTATCGTGGAAGATATACCGAATTTGCTATCGGCGACCATTTGCGATTCAAGCCATCTACGCTATTCCCGAACCGTTACATCCTTTACAAAACAGAATTTGACGGACTTCGATGGGATA
The DNA here is from genome assembly GCA_022821495.1 of Candidatus Poribacteria bacterium. Taxonomy (GTDB): domain Bacteria; phylum Poribacteria; class WGA-4E; order WGA-4E; family WGA-3G; genus WGA-3G. Next base: position 22,775 of record JAJEDN010000111.1, on the reverse strand, counting down.
TCTCTTTCGCGCAGGAACGGCACCTTTTCACGCTTATCAATTCTCGTATTTCAAACCCTGTCCAATTGACCGACGCAGCGGCGAACCTCGCACCAACGCTCGGTCGTCGGAACGGCCTTAATGAAGACGCAGGCGTACGGCACATTGAAAACGCACGTCTCGTGGGTTTTCGGGCACAAGGGCTCTTAGGCGACATCTTCCGTGTCGGCTTTACTTATGTTAATCTTCATAAAGAACACCCCGAACGCGTTGAAAACCCTCTCATGGGTACCGTAGCAAATACACCACCAGACTCAATTTCAGTTGTCTTCCGAGATGACTCACCCGAAGACAATCATGGAACGGTCACTGTATTCTCAGGCTACGATCCTAACTTACACGGCGAAAATATTCAGGGCGGTGTCGGCGCAGCTTTCAAAACCATGAAAGTTACAATCGTCACCCAAGCGTTGGAAGAGTTAACACCCGAAGACATTGAAGAAGGGGTTGAACCTAAGGCTCTACCTGTAGAAACCCTTACTGAAACCCTTGACGGTAGCAATGTAATTCCAATGACTGTCGGCGGACTTCCTTCTGATATTCGCGATTCTGTTGATGGTGAGTGGAAAATTGTGGACGGTTTCAATAAGATGAAAGTCGTTCTCGCTTTCGTTGATCCGGATGGTTCGCCTTCTCCTGATGTTGCCCAACTCCTTTCAGAAGGCGCGTATCAAATTGATGCTGACCCGCGGACGGTTCAATCTGTTACCTTTGAGATGGTTGTAGCAGGCGATTACAACATTGCTATTCTCGGATCGAGTGCTGCAAACAAAGCTGAATCCGATCCGGAAATCCAAGAATGGATTAAGACCGAAGATGGTCACATCCAGATGCCTTACCGTGATATTATTGAAGCACCTGGTAACTATGGTCAATCTTCAGATTACACCAGCAACCGGGCAAAACTCCAAGATAACCCCAGCGACTGGACGGGCGAAGGCAAACCCCGTAAAATCCAGTATCGCTACGGTGCAGCTCGCGCAGCACTCCTCTACGGGCTTGACTTAGAAGGTACTATCGGCAACGTTTTTGTCCGAGCACATTATTCTATCAACGGTAAATATAAGCAATATCCTACCGTTCCCAAAGATCAGATTGGATTTAGCCGACTCAAAACAACCATCCAAGGCGAAGATGGCGAAGAGGAAACTGGTATTTCTCTTGATCCTGCAACAGGCTTACCCTTAGATGCAAACGGAGTTCCCACATACTCCGAGACCGAGGGTGAACGATTTGAAGCTATGTTGGGTGGTGCTGGAACTGATGAAAGCGGCGACGGAGCAATGGGTAGAGAAACCGCATGGTTCGTCCAACTCAAATCTCGATTTGGGAAATTGTACCTTGAAGGGGTCTATTATCATATCGATCCCGGATACACAACAACCTATCTCAATTTCGGGTCTAACACTGACAGGGATCAGGAATACTCCCTGGAGCGGACACCCGCATCACAGGCTGAGCAAGATCCATGGGATGAAGTCAATTACGCCCTTATTGAAGATGATGATGATGATGATGACTGGCCCGATGATGACGACTTCGATGGCGTCCTACCACGCGCTGATGACAGAGACCAGAACGGCGTTTTGGACTTCCAAGAAGACTTCCTCATCTTTGATGCTGATCCGCCGGTCTTCACCGACCTTGTTGATCTGAACAACAACGGCACAATCGATTCTCTTGAGGATGACTTTGAACCACAGTACGAATACGGAATAGACAGGGAAGGATTCCACGTTTTCGCCGAATACGATCTCCTTGACAACCTTTCGCTTAAAGTCGGATGGCTTAATGAAGACGAGGTTTCAAGTCGTAGGCAAAATGATTCCAAATACCTGCATGTCACCTACCAACGTGATATTCCGGACTTCGGAACAGTACTCTTCCAAAACCGATTTGTCCGAGTCCAAGACGATATTCCGGATTATACCATTACATTGCGTGTTGGTGAATTGGAACCTGTCCAAATTTCTGACGAGCTTGATTTCTACAACGCTCGTGTGAATACAACGACACTTCAGTTCCTTTACACCGCTGTTCCGAACCTCACGCTTGAAGCAAAATTCCTCGTTGTGCTGCAAAAACAGTTCGAACAGGATGAGGAAGGGGCTATCTTCCTGGATGTTGAAGGATCAGGTGAAGAAGGCGATCCACTCAATGCCGATCAGCGTGTTGACTTCATGGTCCCTGTTGAACAGGTTCGAGCGGGTGGTGAAAGACGGGAATACCCGTTCTATCCAGATCACGGAATCAACGCACTTGACCCCGAGGATCCAGGCTTAATCTATGACCCTGAAAACTGGAAAAAACGACGCTATCCCGAACGGGATATTCGCAACCAGCAGACAATTCTCAAGGCCAGATACGAGATTCCACTCGGTGAACTGCCCTTCGTCGACCGAATCGGTGAAGATTTAACACTCACACCAATGGCGAAGTACATTTGGGATCGCGCATTTGATCGCGCATCTGAGGAAATTGGCGACGCTCTTAACCCGCGTCAGTTCGTTCCTACTGATATCGAACCCGTCGAATACCTACGCTTCAATCGTAGAAGTCGTGAAGATGTACTCGGCGTACGACTCGACTATCAGTTCTCCCAAAGAATGAACATCCTCGGCGGTTTCCAATACCGGAAATTCACCAACCGGGATAATAACTTCAAAAACTATTTGACAAACTTCCCGGAAGATGAAGATGTACCCGTCCTCTATCGACCGGACCTGAGAACTCGAATCTTTGAAGTTCAAGCGATCAACCGCGGTGAATGGCTTGGGTTCAACATCGTTATCCTTGCTGGTTACCGGCGAACCACTATCTTGCTCGATCACACAACGAGTAACACGACCTTCGTGCGAGCAATGATGGGCTTCTAAATGTTTTGTGTATCGCTGGGCACGAGAACCGTGTCCAGCGATCTCACGTTTAGCAATACTACCTACAATACCGTTTCTGCTAAAACTTGAATAAAGCGCGTAACTTCTTAAAGGCTCAGGTGTTTTTAATAGAGATGGCATTATAGGCGGTAGGGGCGATCTACAGATATAGATTTTGATTCCGAACCAGAAAAATAGTGTAGATGAAACGCTCACGTGTTAATAAAATTAAGTTGTTAAGGTGCGGATCCCGTGCTTTATTTATACAACATTTTATGAGATGACTTGTAGAGATTTACCAACACAATTGGTAAGTTACCTAAGGAGGATCAGAACGAATGATTCGTTTTAGTTTCGTTTTAATGCTAATTGCTTGTATCGGTATGTCAACGGGCATCGTTTTTGCGCAAGATGATGCAAGTGGTGGAACCGTCCGAGGCAATATTGTTGATACAACCACAGCACAGAACCCAATTGAAGGTGTTCAGGTCAAGATTGTTGCCACAGGCGGGCAAGAATATGAGGCAGCCACAGATGCCAACGGCGAATATGAAAGATCTGGCGTCCCCGCGGGCCGCTACCTCATCAGTATTTACAGAGAAGGCTATGGGGACCGGCTTGGAAAACCCGTTACAGTCGTTAATGGCGGTGATCACTTCGTGCCGCTCAAAATGACCAAAAAGGATAACATCGTTACCTTCTTCCAGAAGTTTGGATTCGTCTTCTGGCCACTCGCCCTCTGCTCTATCACGGCGTTAACCTTCATTATTGAAAGACTTTTCACCTTTGTCCGGAGTCGCTCCCGAATCGGAACTGAACAGTTCATCGCCAGTATTGCCGACTCATTGCGCAAAGAGAACATTATGGAAGCCGTCTCGACTTGTGAAGAAGCCGGTGGTCCACTTGCTAATGTCCTTAAAGCAGGCTTGCTACGATACAGCCAAGCCCAGATTGAGGAACGCGATATTAGCAAAGAAGAAATTCAAGAAGCTATTGAAGAAGCAAGCCTGCTTGAAATCCCCGAATTGGAAAGAAACCTGCCGGTACTCGGTACGGTCGCAGTCGTTTCTCCGCTGTTCGGTTTGCTCGGAACGGTTACAGGTATGATTAGTGCATTTACGACAATCGCACTTGAAGGTACCGGTGACCCGCAGCAGCTCGCAGGTGGTATCTCACAGGCACTACTCACAACTGCTGCTGGCTTGACAGTTGCTATTCCGTGTTTGATTTTCTTCCAACTTTTTGATAGCTGGGTCAACAGACACATGGTTGAAATTTCACAGGTTTCTACTGAAATTGTCAATCAACTGATTGTTGGTGAATCTAGCTAGCAACGCCTAACCTTGGAACAGAACGGCGGGTGATCTACACCCGCCTCCGAAATAGGTGTTAGCGGGCCGGTTCTCGAACCACACCCCAGTCTTATTAACCAGAAAGGAGACTTTGAAATGCAACAAGTCGGTGAAGCCAAATTGAGCCTGCTTGCGAACAAAATCAGGGAACGTAAGCCACCAACGCTCAGTATGGCACCAATGATTGATTGTGTATTCCTGCTCCTGATTTTCTTCATGGTGTCAACAACCTTTTCGCCGATTCCTGGCCTTCGGGTGCAGCTTCCCCCACCGGGAAAACCTTCACCTGACAAACCGAAAGGTTTGACCGTCCGGATCGCGAACCCAGAACCTGGTGAGGATAGAGGCACCATGGTGTTGAACGATGCAGTTGTCCAGATTGATGAAATGTTCAACCAGTTCATCAATGCACCAGAAGAGGCAACAAACATGTTGATTATCCAATCCGAGCGGGAAGTACTTCATGAACAGATCGTGCACGTGATGGATATCGCGAAACAGGCAGGTATAGATAAAATAGGATTCGCTATTGTCGCAAGAGACTGACAACCTCACGCGATAGCAGGCGGCATCTAATTTCTATAGAAGGAGAATTCTCATGGCTCTAAACTTGGCTCGACGGCGAAAAACACAAGATGATGATGATATTCCAATGGCACCAATGATTGATTGCGTGTTCTTATTGCTCATCTTCTTCATGGTATCTGCTGTCATGAAGGTTCCTCCGCCCTTTACTGTCACCTTACCCGATTCTGCAACGAAGCACGAATTCACGCGAAAGAAATTCAATCTGTTTATTAACAGTGACGGACGTATTTCAATTGATGACCAAGAAATGTTGACACTGGAAGATATGGAGCTTTTCATCGCAGCTCATGAAAATCAGATCACTACCTTGATTATCAAAGCAGATAAACGTGCCAAGCACGGGGATGTCATTGATGTGGTAGAACGGGCAAAAATGCGTTCCAGTAAAACAGAAGGACTCGAAATCGCTTTCGCGGTGTCAGAAGAAGACTGAGGAACACGATGGAACCAAAAAAGGCAGCAGACGCTGCCTTTTTTTTTGCACTACAATTCAATAATACAAATACGCCGTGCTTGCGGAATTCAGCGAGCACGGCGTATTTAATTGCGTCTTTCAAATTACGTTTGTTGAATTAATCAGGATTTCTAACGCTTCTTCCGTTCTCTCCGAGATGCAGCGCGTCTCTTCAGTTGGACAGGTGCTGGAAGCGGTGGGGGCGGCGGTGTTACGACCTTCCAAAAGTGCGGAAGGAATGCCTCCCAATGGGTAAGAATATTCTCAGCATGTTGACTGCCCGTATATGCTGCATGATTTTGTATAAGTGCCATCAGGTTCTTAACATCCGCCTCACTCTTCATCTTTTCTATTTTCACCCAATCCGAGTTGTACTTCTTTTCAAATTGACCTTTTTCGTCAAGGATGTATGCGGTACCACCTGTCATCCCAGCGCCAAAGTTTCTACCCGTCTCGCCGATAACTACGACTGTGCCAGCAGTCATATATTCACAACCGTGATCACCGACCCCTTCCACGACAGCAGTCGCGCCACTATTTCGGACGCAGAACCGTTCACCAACGCCACCTGCTGCGTAGAGTGTCCCACCTGTCGCGCCATATAAGACCGTATTTCCGATGATTGTATTTTCATAAGTTTTAAACGATGCAGTCGGCGCGGGTTTGATAATAAGTTCCCCGCCCGCCATGCCTTTGCCAACATAATCATTGGCTTCGCCTGTCAACACGAATTGTACGCCACTGATACAGAAGGCACCGAAACTCTGTCCCGCACTTCCCTCAAAATTGCACTGAATCGTTCTATCAGGCAACCCCGTATCCCCGTAACGTTTCGCGATTTCACCAGATAACTTTGCTCCGACTGTTCGGTGCGTGTTCCGGATAGGATAAGAGAGTTGGATCAGTGTTTTTTGGTCAATCGCTTCCTCAGCATCTGCCAAAATCTGATCATCAAGCGGGATGTCCTCTCGATCGTTTCGTTCCTGCAGATGGTAACGAGGCTGTGTACCAGTTGGATCCGCAGGGGTCAAAATCTCGCTTAAATCAAGCGTTGCTGCTTTTGGATAATCCGCAAGATCAATCGGTTGTAGCAATTCAGGGCGACCAATAATATCGTTCAAAGACTTATGTCCGAGATTCGCGAGAATGGATCGAACTTCATTCGCTACACCCAACATGAAGTTAACAACCATCTCAGGCGTCCCAGGATACTTCGCACGGAGTGCCGGATCCTGTGTGGCTACCCCAACAGGGCACGTATTCAGGTGGCATTGGCGCGCCATCACGCATCCCGTCGCTACCATTGCTATTGTACCAAAACCGTATTCCTCTGCCCCTAACATAGCAGCGATGACAATATCACGTCCCGAACGCATTCCACCGTCTGCCCGCAATACAACACGATCTCGCAACTCGTTCTCCACGAGGGCGCGCTGTGTCTCTGCAAGTCCGAGTTCCCAAGGTGTTCCGGCATTCTTAATGGAACTGAGCGGCGAGGCACCTGTACCGCCTTCATGTCCACTCACTTGGATAACATCGGCGTAGCCCTTTGCCACACCTGACGCAATGGTTCCAACCAGAAATTCGGAGACCAGTTTTACAGCGACCTTTGCCTGTGGATTTGCCTGTTTCAAATCATAGATGAGTTGCGCCAAGTCTTCAATAGAATAAATGTCGTGGTGCGGTGGCGGCGAAATCAATGGAACGCCAGGCACAGAATGCCGGATAGAGGCGATTTCAGCGGTTACTTTGTGCCCCGGGATCTGTCCGCCCTCTCCAGGTTTAGACCCTTGCGCCATCTTGATTTCCAATTCCTTCGCCGAAATTAGGTACGTCGGTGTGACACCGAAACGTCCGGACGCTACCTGTTTGATAGCACTCGAAGCGAGGTCACCGTTAGGCTGTTTCTTGAAGCGATCAGGATTTTCACCCCCCTCTCCACTTCCCGACTTCGCGCCAAGGCGGTTCATCGCAACTGCCAAGGTTTCGTGTGTTTCACGGCTTAACGCCCCAAATGACATACTACCGGTTGTAAAACGTCGAACGATATCCTCTGCCGGTTCTACTTCTTCAATAGGGATAGGCGTGCTCGGCTTGAATGCAAGCAAATCCCGTAAACTGGAAAGCTCACCACTCTCAATAGCGTCAACATATTTCTCATAATCTTCCGATTTACCTGCCTTGACGAACTTATGGAGTGATTTAAATACAGTCGGATTAAAGGCATGGAATTCACCGTTTCTACGGAACCGGAAATACCCCGCCTCTTGAAGCGATGGGTCGTCTTCGCCCCCCGAAAACGCTTTCGCGTGGAAGTGGAGCGTCTCCGCCGCGATTTCAGCAAACCCGATGCCGCTTAAGCGCGAGGTGGTCCCTGTAAAACATTTATCAATAACCGTTGCATTGATACCGAGTGCCTCGAAAATTTGAGCACCCCGGTAACTCGACACCGTCGAAATCCCCATCTTCGCCATAATCTTCAAAAGACCTTTTTCAACGGTCGCCTTATAGGTTTCGATCGCTTTCGCCGCTGTGAGATCGCCAAGTTCCTCATCTTCAGCAAGTTGAACAATCGTAGAAAACGCGAGATAAGGGTTGACCGCCGCTGCGCCATAACCGATCAGGACAGCAAAATGATGTTCTTCTCTCGCATCCCCGGTTTCAGCGATAAGACTCACTCGCATCCGTTTCCCTTCCCGAATGAGATGATGATGGACAGCACCGACAGCAAGTGCCATCGGAATCGGCGCAGCATCAGCATTGACATCTTTATCGCTTAGCACGAGAAGCGTTGTTCCGGCATCAACTGCTTCGGAAGCACGTTCACATAACGCCTCCAGCCCAGTTTCCAAGCCCTGTGGACCAGAGGATACCGGGAAACAGACAGAAAGTGTTGACATCTGAAAATCGGGGATATTCAGTGCTCTCAGTGCTTGTAAATCTGTATTGGTCAGGATTGGTGAAGGTAACCGGATAAGCCGAGCATGAGCTTCAGTTTCCGTGAGTAAACTATGCCGTCGTCCGAGGTAAGTTGTAAGTGACATCACCAAACGTTCACGGATTGAGTCAATCGGTGGGTTTGTTACTTGCGCGAAGCGTTGTTTGAAGTAAGTATAGAGCAATCGGGGGTGCTGAGAAATCACTGCAGGTGGTGTATCATCACCCATTGAACCGACCGCCTCCTTCGCTTCCATTACCATGGGTTTAATAAATCGTTCCACATCCTCAGTCATATAACCGAAGGCTTTCTGGCGCATCGGCAGCTGCGCAGAAACAGCATCCGTCGTAGTGGCAGCGTCGTCCTTTTCAGCAGGAAGCGTTACGATGCCTTTCTGTACCCACTCCGCATAAGGTTTTCGCTCAGCAATACGATGCTTAATCTCCGAATCCTTTAGCACTTTTCCTTCCGCTGTATCCACAGCGATCATCTGTCCAGGTCCCAAACGACCCTTTTCCACAACGCGACTATCGTCAAGTTCAATAATACCGACCTCAGACCCCATGACAACAGTTCCCTCTTCCGTGACTTTATAGCGTGCGGGTCGTAAACCGTTTCTATCAAGACTTGCCCCGACGACAACACCGTCCGTAAACGCGACTGCCGCCGGTCCGTCCCAAGGTTCACTGACACATGAAAGGTACTCGTAACAAGCTTTAAGCACATCCGGCATATCCGGAATCTGTTCATACGCCTCCGGGATCAGACACATCATGGCGTGTAGGATATCACGGTCAGAATGCGTTAATAACTCTAACACGCTATCTAAACTCATCGAATCGCTGCCGTGTGGATTGATAATTGGGACAAGTTTTTGAATGTGTTCGTTCCAGAGGGGGGACTGTAAATCTGCTTCGCGCGCTCGCATCCAATTCCGGTTGCCCATTAAGGTATTGATTTCACCGTTGTGTGCGAGTGTATGGAAGGGTTGCGCGAGCATCCATGTGGAAGAGGTGTTCGTACTATAACGTTGGTGAAAAACAGCGAGTGCCGCCTCAAAATCCGAATCTTTTAAGTCCAAATAAAATTGCGCAAGCTGCGGGGCAACGAGTAACCCCTTGTAGACAACTGTCCGATGCGAAAAGGATGCGATATGGAATTCATCAAGCCCCGCCGCTTGGATACGATGTTCTAACTCTTTACATATTAAATATAAACATCTCTCAAAGGCATCGTCTGTTAGTTGTGCCGGTCGCCCAACCAATACCTGTTGAATCTCTGGCATCGTTTCTAAAGCTTTAGTCCCAAGCGCAGAAAGATCCAGCGGCACCGAGCGCCATCCGAGAAGCGGAACACCGTATTGTTGTAACGTCTTTTCAATAAGTGCCCGCCCGTGTGCCAACGCCTTTTCATCGTGTCGTGGGAGAAAAATCATCCCAAGACCCATGTCATTTATCGAATCAAGATGGACTCCGAGTTTCTCAAGTTCTTTTTGAAATAATTTTTCGGGAATTTGTGTTAAGATACCTGCCCCGTCGCCTGTTTTCGCGTCCGCCGCCACCGCGCCTCGGTGCGTCAAATTCGTGACCGCTTGCGTCGCCATCTTGATAATCTCATGACTCCGACTTCCGAAACGGTTCGCGACAAAACCTACACCACAGGCATCTTTTTCGTTTAAATCCTTGTACATTTTTAAACTAACTCTCCATACATTCTTCTATATTTCTTAGGACTTACGCATTTTTCTATGATAACCTGAGTATTATGCACTGCAGGCGGGGTTTAAAACCCCGCCTGCAAACGGGAATGCGTAAGTCCTATTTTTTTTATCGGCATTGTAAATCAAGTTGTTTACGCTTCGTCTTTTTATATCTATTCCCCGGGGCGAAGTTCGCATGCCTTAGCCCTATCCTTTTTGATGATGGATACAAATAAATCGGAAAACGGATTTCGCTTTCAGGGCTGGGTCGGACGCTGACGACTCGTATCCTGCCGAAAATAGCGCGCCTCAAGGCAAGAGAGAGCCTCTGGAATCAACGGTGATTCACGGCCGGCTTGGCGGGCTTACATGCTTTGGTTTAAGCCCCATTTTTTGAGGCAAAACCACCTGTTCGTTCTAATATTATACCTCAATTTAAGCCGAAAGTCAAGTAAATTCCCTTTCCCCTCAATAGCCGACCGCACATCCATCCCGTCTCGGATCTGAACCTGCCACAAGCGTGTCAAAGGATGGGTTGATAAAAATCGCTTGCCCACCCCCAAAAAAAGTGTCGCCGGGTATGATATGATGCCCCTTCTGTGCCAATGTGGCTTGCACATTCATCGGAATACCTGCCTCCAGCATAAGCCGAGAATCGTCCATCACCCGAAACCGAGGGGCATCTAATGCATTTTGGACATCCATATTGAAATCAATGAGATTACACACAAACTGTAAATGTCCTTGTGTTTGCATCTGTCCGCCCATGACCCCGAAGGTAACCAACGGCACTCCGTCTTGGGCAATCATGCCCGGGATAATCGTATGTAACGTCCGTTTATGCGGTGCGATACAATTCGCATGGTTCGGATCCAGCGAAAAACCTGCACCCCGATTTTGCAACATGATACCTGTATCACCAGCAGTTAGACCTGATCCAAAGCCTGCAAAAAGACTGTTAATAAAAGAGACAACGTTTCGCTCACTATCAACAACACACAGGTATACAGTATCACTTCCTATTGACGGAACACCGGCACTCGGTGCTGTATTCGCCCGTTCTGATGAGATACGGGACCGTTGGCTTTCCGTATAGTCATTAGAGAGCAGTCCAGCTACTGGCACATCTACAAATGCTGGATCTGTTACATATTTGTAGAGATCCGAGAACCCCAATTTCATTGCCTCAATTGCGTAGTGTAAATGTTCAGGACTGTTATGCCCCATCGCTCTGAGGTCAAATCCTTCAACGATATTGAGTGCGAGCAGCGCTGCAATGCCTTGTCCATTCGGCGGAATTTCATAGACATCATAACCGCGATAATTCGTAGAAATCGGTTCAACCCAATCGGACTTGTGGTCAGCGAAGTCTTGTCGCGTGAACAGTCCGCCATTCTCATCGGAAAATTGGACGATCTTATCAGCAATCTCGCCGTGATAAAAGGCATCACGTCCACCTTCAGCAATCAACCCTAACGTCCGCGCGAAATTCGGCTGACGAAAGACTTCACCCGGCACCGGTGCCTTTCCATTCGTGAGATAGGTCTTCGCAGTATCAGGATGCTGCGCCAACATTGCCGCGCTGCCTTGCCACGCAAGACTAATTTGTGGACTCACCGGAAATCCATTCTCTGCATAATCAATCGCAGGTTGAAGAACCTCCGCCAATGACATCGTTCCACATTCATCGAGAAGGGTTGACCACCCATCAATCGTACCCGGTACCGTAACAGGATACATGCTCCCAAAAGACGGAATACTGGTTAACCCTTGCTTGGTAAAAAACGCCAGTTCTGCGGCGTACGGTGCCCTGCCGCTTGCATTCAAACCCCGGATTACACCCTCTTTAGGCTGGTAGACCAGCATAAAAGCATCGCCACCGATACCCGTTGACATCGGTTCGACGACATTGAGGATCGCAGCAGTCGCGACCGCTGCGTCAATAGCGTTTCCGCCATCGCGTAGAATTTGTAACCCGCCCTGCGCGGCAAGGGGTTGGCTCGTCGCAACTGCCCCATGTTGGCAGATGACAGCAGAACGTCCAGGTCCAAATTGGTTGGGGTAATACCCATCAAACATCGTTCCCTCCTACTTTCAGACTGCTACCACTATAGCACCCCCCGTCTTTTTTGTCAAATCCCGAAAAAAATGTAAATTTACCCTAAACTTTTTCAGTTTCATATCTATAATTAATATAGTGGATATTTTAGGTATCATTATGTCAAGTCTCATATCTCGTCTATGACCGAAACCGAGGCATATTTCAAGGTCAACGGGATCCCGGAAAAAAATAATAAAGGAGAAAATCCATGGTGATGATGACACGTCTGAGAGGCGGCGTTCCAATTTTGGAACCCCACGGTAAAATTGTCGGCACTGCGGTATCGGAATTGCGAGAGAAACTCGCGTTGGAGTTGTTAGAGGCTTCCCATACGCCCTGCTTCATCATCAATTTCGAGTACGTTCACAAGATAGATAGTTCGGCGCTCGGCATGCTGGTCAATGTGCATGTGATCGCAGCACAGTTGAAAAGTCGTATCGCTATTATCAATGTTGGGCGACATATTAAGAATTTACTCGTCTTGAGTCGGCTTGTGAGTATTTTTGAACATTTCGAGAGTGAGGAGGCTGCGATTTTGGCACTCGCCAAGGGGGACTAAGGGCGAGCAGCCGAGGTGCGATTCTGCTCTTGTCAAAATAATTGCTCAAAGGAGACAAAACAATGAAATCCACGAAATATCGCCGAGTGGTGCTAATGAACCTTTTAGCCATATTTGGATTATCCATAATATGTGGGTGTTCGGCATTCGGACCGAAAAAAATTGAGCGTCCCCAAGTTCCGCCCGATCTTCCGTTTGCTGTAGTTTGGCTGCAACCTGAGAAAAAAACTGTGAGTATTGATGCGTTGACCCAGCGAGAATTGTGGGGACTCGTTATGGTTAAGAAATGGAAGGAAGGGGACCGTTTCGTTGGGACTGATATGGATATGAATAATGGGAAAGTCTATTTGTACTATCCGAATGTTGTTTATGTCAAATGGGAGGATACCCAACTGCCTGATGGCACAATCACTAAATATGCCTCTGAGATTTCAGGAGGTGATAGCACAATTACAGACCAAGTCAGAGAGGGAATACTTCCCCCAGGCATACTTGTATTGGACATGGATGCTTCGGGCATAGATCCGTATGAGTACCTATCAAAATGAACTATTGAACCAAAGGGGCTTTATAGGTATGATTGATGAGGTCAGGTTTTACGCGCGTCCTTAGAAGATGCATAAGGCTTAAAAAATTAAAATGGGATTTTTGAAGTTTTGTCTTGTTTTTCCTCTTTAAAAATTGTACAATAAAGAATAGCAAGCGGATTTTGGATAGCGGCATGACAAATGCCTGCTATCGAAATAGCATATTACAAGTCAACGACTTACTTTCATGGAGGGTAAATTCATGAAATTGAGATGTCAGTTGAAAGGCATAAAATGTCCGCGTTATGAGCATCACGGGGTTTTCTCTCCTGATGATAAAACGATAAAACGGCTACTACCGGATGTGAACTGGTGTGCAAACTGCATGGCGTGTGCTTCACCGCAGCGTCCTGACATCCAGGAGGATTTGCGGCAAATCGGTGTCATCGTGCTCATCGAAAAAGGACCTCGGTTCAATCCCACACACAGCAGTGGCGCGAGTTTCAGCACCTTCATCCGTCCACGAATCTGTGGAACTTTGATGGACGCAAAAAGTAGAGAACTCACCCATAGCAACCGGGAACTCTGTAGTTTTGATGGCGCGCGGGATCCGTCCAAAGATCCGGATGCTGAAATGAAGCAAGACCTCGGACAGTTGCCGGAGGTTGCGGACCCTCATGCTGAATTTACAGATGAACTCGTCCGGAACATTAGTTTGGCGGCTACCTTGCCTAAACTTCTGAAAATCTTAACCACCCGTGAACGCGAAGTTTTCGCCTGCCTTCGCAAGGATCAGCGAAATTGTGAGATTGCCGAAGTGTTGAATCTCTCTGAATCTCGCGTCAGCCAGCTGGTGACACAGGTGACGCAGAAACTGACAGACGCAGCACAGAGGCTCGGTTTGGCAGACTAACTATTTTTGGAGGCACCTTTGAAAATAACCACAATTCAAACGTACCGGCGATTGTAACTGCCAGTAGTGAAGGCTGGCACGCAATCGCCTTTTTTATTTTTTCACTGCCTCAAGACTAAATGTTCTGAATTTGACACCCTTTAGCGTTCGTGATAAAATTCAATCCATCTCACAAAACAGGAGCTCTTATGTCTACTTACGATGTTGGAATTATCGGTGGAGGACCAGGGGGATATGTCGCGGCTATTAAAGCGGCACAACTCGGTGGTAGCGTCTGCCTCATAGAAAAAGGCGAGTGGGGCGGGACCTGCCTAAATCGAGGGTGTATCCCGACGAAAACGCTTTTTGCTGTTGCTAACCTCGCGACGCAAGTTCAGGAGGCTCCAGACTTTGGTGTGCATATCAGCGGTGAAGCAACAATTGATTACCCACAGGTATTGGCGCACAAAACCTCGGTGGTTGCGCAGCTAACGGGTGGTATCGCCCAACTGCTGAAAGCAAACGGCGTTGATACCTTCAACGGAACAGGAACACTTACCGATAGAAACACCCTTCTCATTAGCAAATCTGACGGCACGACTGAGGAGCTGCATGTGAAAAATGTTATTATCGCCACAGGTTCCGAACCCGCGGAGCCACCCGTCTTTGAAATTGATGAGACCCAAGTCTTGACGACAACAGGGATCCTCAATCTCACAGAACTCCCTGAAAGCCTACTGATTGTAGGGGGTGGAGTCTCCGGGTGCGAGTTTGCATCGATCTTTAACGCGCTTGGCTGTCAGGTAACCGTGTTAGAACTCCTACCGACAATTTTGGCGACTGAGGATGTGCAAGTCATCCGCCACATCCAACTCTTCATGAAACGAAAAGGTATCACGATCCATACAGGGGCGAAACTCACACACGTCAAAAAATCGGATACAGATGTCACGGCAGTGCTTGAATCCGGCAAAGAGATCACGGCAGAAAAAATGCTGGTCTCTATCGGGAGGCGTTACAACACTGAAAACATGGGGTTAGAAAAGGTTGGCGTTCGCACAGACGGCGGAAAAATCGTCGTGGATCCACAGATGCAGACGAATGTTCCGGGTATCTATGCCGTTGGGGATGTCGCCAGTCGGTATCTGTTAGCACACGTCGCATCGGCAGAGGGAAAGGTTGCGGCACAAAACTGTCTCGGCACCCATGCTCAGATGGATTACCAAGTGATCCCATGGTGTGTTTTTACTTTGCCAGAAATTGGACACGTCGGCATGACAGAAAAAGAGGCAACGGATGAAGGTTACGAAGTGAAAGTAGGACGGTTCCCTTACGCTGCAAACGGGAAAGCATTGGGATTACGTGAGACGGATGGATTTGTTAAAACGGTTTCTGATGCGGATAGTGGGGATATCCTTGGCGTTCACATCGTCGGGGCGCAGGCTTCAAATCTTATCCATGAAGCCGCGGTGGCGGTGCGTCTCGGAGCATCTGCTGCAGATATAGCACACACCGTTCATGCCCATCCGACCCTCTCAGAAATGGTCATGGAATCGGCTGAAGCGGCGTACGATAGGGCAATCCACAGCCTGCGCTAAAAACGGACAGCGTCCTGAAGTTCGCGATACCGAGACAAAATCTCGGAAAACTGTACACGTTTCTGTCGGTTGATACTAAAGTCTTCGATGTTAAAAGAGGCGACAACGGCACCATATACCATAGCACTGCGTATCGCTTCCTCCGATATATCTTCAATAGAAGCGAGGTAGCCCATCATCCCCCCTGCAAAACTATCGCCGGCACCCGTTGGGTCGGCGACTTGCCTGATCGGATATGCCGGTGCATTGAAGTAGGACGATTCCGTTATACTAATTGCCCCGTGCTCGCCCTTCTTGACGATTACTCGCTCTGGACCATAGCGTAGAATCGTATCTGCCGCACGCACCAAATTGGAATCACCGGTCAATAGTCGCGCCTCACTATCGTTTAAGATAAGGACATCCACACGTGCTAAGAGTGCCTCCAACGCCTCTCGTTCCTCGTTAATCCAAAAATCCATCGTATCACAGACAATCAGTTTCGGATCCGTCATCTGTTCAATGACGTTTAACTGAAATACCGGTGAACTATTCGCCAAAAAAAGATAGGAGATATCTTTATAAGTTTCGGGCAAAACGGGTTGAAAATCTTCAATAACATTTAGTTCTGTGAAGAGGGTGTCGCGTACATTGAAATCTTCAGTATAACGACCACCCCATCGAAATGTTTTGCCATCTTCAACCCGTTCTAATCCTTGGAGATCAATTCCGTGGGTTTGAAGGATATCTGTGTAGGTCTGCGGAAAATCAGCACCGACGACCCCGACAAGTTGAACGGTATTCCCAAAAAAACTTGCAGCGACAGCCGCATAGACACCTGAACCCCCAAGCACATCCTCAACGTGTCTACTCGGTGTTTCCACCGTATCTAAAGTTACCGTCCCAACAACTAAAATTCCCATATTTTGAACCTTCGTATGATATACCTTGAGTGATAAACTATCTTCGTTTCTCCTTATCCTACCTCTGGACAGAAGATTAGCTAACTGTTGGCATTTGCCTCAACGTATTCCCGAAGGATTGTGTTAATCTGTGTTTCATAGTCAGGTGCTTGTGCCTTAAACCACTCTAACAAGTCCAGATCGATAGCAATAATATTTTCTGGCATTACCACGGTTGCATCTTTCCAGAAGGCTGCATCCGTTTGGGGATCGTCCGTATCAGACGCTGCAGTAGTATCAAGGTCTGCATCCGTTAGAGCATCAAAGCGGCTCCACTCGGTCTCATCCTGCTGCATATCTATCTCAGAACGACTGTATTCGACGTATGTATTCTTTTCTTTAATGGGTATTCGCCTTTCTGGCTGAAATGATATGAATGCCTGAGTTGCGCCGCGTATAGACGACCCGAAGAATTCGCCCTTCACTTCGGCCTAAGGCAAGTATCCGTTTTTCGCCATAGTCTCTACGGGTGTCTTCTTTTTCCAAGCGTGGACCATCAAAGATTTTCGCCGCTCTGGAAAAACTGATGTGGTGCTTTACAATGTTAGTTCGGTTTTTTCTTGGATCCCAAGAAAATCGTTGTTCCATCGGCACACTTTTAAGGCATATCTGTTTGTCGTCAGGAAATCCCTTATCGTCTGGCTGCACAGGGTTATTTACTATGAAATCAGAAAGGACCCTGTCTATTTTTATTTTCGCGAAATGCTCGGATAACCCGTCGCAGTCTGCGAATGAAAATCACACTGAGTACGATGACCAATGGATACTGCAAAAAACTCAGCACTCTTACCAATGTCGGCGGGAATAGTAGGGCCTGGGAAGATGCTGCCCAGATCAGTAGCAATAACACTGCGGATAGAAGTATTATCACACCTTCCAAAATTTCTGATTTCTTCATAAGCATTCCTCACAAACAGGCAACACCCAAAACAGCCTAAGAAATAGTTGAAAAAAAACGGCGTTACGTTCCCATCTCCCACGAGTTGAGATACTTCTCTTGCTCTGCGGTGAGTGTGTCGATTTCAATGCCAAACGCTTCGAGTTTCAGCTGTGCGACAGTCTCGTCAATAGACTCAGGTACATCATACACCCGATTCTCAAATTGATCATAATTCTTAGCAATGTATTCAAGAGACAGGGCTTGGTTCGCAAAACTCATATCCATAACACTCGCTGGATGTCCTTCGGCAGCAGCGAGGTTCACCAACCTACCTTCACCGACAAGATAGAGTTTTTTACCATCTTCAAGGGTATATACGTCTACATAGGGACGTGCATTCCCTGTATCAACACTCAATTCCTCAAGCGCGGGAATATCAATCTCGACATTGAAATGACCGGAATTCGCAATAATCGCGCCATCCTTCATCGCCTGAAAATGTTCCTTACGCAAGACATGAATATCACCTGTGAGTGTTATAACGAGATCCGCTTCTTGAACTGCTTTCTGCATCGGTATCACTCGGAATCCATCCATCACTGCTTCTAATGCTTTTAAAGCAGTAACCTCGGTTACGATAACGTTCGCGCCTAAACCGCGTGCGCGACTTGCAACACCTCTGCCGCACCATCCATAACCAGCGACGACAACCGTTGTTCCAGCAATCAACAGGTTAGTCGCCCGAATAATACCATCCAGCGTGCTTTGCCCAGTCCCGTATCGATTATCAAAAAAATGCTTCGTCTGTGCGTCATTTACAGCAATAATCGGGTATTTCAGCACGCCTTCACTTGCCATGCTTTTGAGTCGAATAACACCTGTCGTTGTCTCTTCCGTTCCAGCAACAACTTGCTCGACTAAAGCCGGATTCGTTTCTTCAGAATGCAGCCTCGAAACGAGGTCAGCACCATCATCCATAGTGATAGTGGGTTGTAAATCAAGCGTTGCATCAATGTGTTTGTAATAGGTTTCTGTATCTTCACCGTTAATAGCAAAAACACCGATCTCTTCGTCAACAACGAGAGATGCGGCGACATCATCCTGCGTGCTGAGTGGATTTGACGCACACAGAACGGTTTCCGCGCCACCTGCCTTTAGTGTTTTCATCAAGTTTGCGGTTTCAGTCGTAACGTGCAAACATGCCGCGACCTTCAACCCGTCTAAAGGACGTTCATTTTCAAAGCGTGCACGAATGGAATCTAAAACAGGCATGAACCGGTTTGCCCAATCAATGCGTTGTTTGCCATTTGGTGCGAGTTCTGTTGTTTTAATATCGTAGTTCATTCATTTCCTTTTATTCACCGGTATTCTTAAATAGGTTCATTCTACCGGAGTTTTTCGACGTAATCGGTCTCTTCCCAAGTAAAACCGGGTTCTTCGCGTCCGAAATGTCCATACGCGGCAGTATTCTGATAGATCGGCTGACGTAATTTCAAGCGTTCAATTATACCCGCAGGGGTTAAATCAAAGTGCGTATTGACAAGTGCCGTGAGTGCCTCATCATCACCCGTCCCAAACGTATCCACCATGACAGAAATAGGATCCCTTCTGCCAATCGCATAGGAGATCTGAATTTCACACCGCGCTGCGAGTCCAGCAGCGACGAGATTTTTAGCAACGTGTCTTGCCGCATAGGTGGCACTTCTGTCTACTTTGGTTGGATCTTTTCCTGAGAGCGCACCGCCTCCATGCCGACCCATACCACCATAGGTATCAACAATAATCTTTCGACCTGTTAACCCAGCATCCCCTTGCGGGCCACCCGTTACAAAACGCCCGGTCGGGTTGATATGATATTTAATGTCTGGAGATTGGAGATTTTCAGGGATGATTTTTTTGATGACCTCTTCAACAATCGCTTCCCGCAACTCAGTATCTTCAACATCAGGATCGTGTTGGGAAGAGATAACAACTGTGGTCACCGCTTTAGGTTTGTTGTCAACATACTCGACGGTTACCTGAGATTTTCCATCCGGTCGGATAAAACGGAGGGTCTCATCTTTACGCACCTTAGCTAACTGCCGTGTTAATTGATGAGCAAGGGTAATCGGCATTGGCATCAATTCTGGGGTTTCGGTGCACGCATATCCAAACATCAACCCTTGGTCTCCAGCGCCACCGGGGTTTACACCCATTGCAATATCCGGAGACTGCTGATCAATGATACTCAATACAGCACTTCGCTCGGCATCAAAACCGTATTCAATATCAGTGTACCCGATATCGGCAAGCACGCTTCGGGCAATCTGTTGCGCATCATAATTTGCCGTAGTAGTGATCTCCCCAGTGATAACAGCAAGTCCAGTCGTAACCAAGGTTTCACAAGCAACTCTGCCCATTGGGTCTGTCGTGAATATGGTATCAAGGACCGCATCCGAGATTTGGTCCGCAATCTTGTCCGGATGTCCTTCAGTGACAGATTCGGACGTAAATAGAAAATTCTTGCTCAATTCCACCTCTCCTACTCTACATATCTATTTCCATTCTATTTTGTCAGGCACGATCTTCGTGGTTGCCAAGTCCTTTGCCTAAGAGACAATGGGTGGGTACATGTACCCACCCGTATAGTTTTGAAAAAATAAAAATGGAAGCAAACAAAACCAACCCTACATTTTCAGCAGAGATATACGCTTTCCACTCCAAAAGCATAGATCCGAGACGAAAGCACGAAAAACACTAATTCTCAGAGTTTTCCGTATTCTCAGCAGCCTCGGATTCTTCCGCACTTTCAACGTTCTCA
This sequence comes from Candidatus Poribacteria bacterium, assembly GCA_022821495.1. GTDB lineage: Bacteria > Poribacteria > WGA-4E > WGA-4E > WGA-3G > WGA-3G. Next base: position 2,531 of record JAJEDN010000111.1, on the reverse strand, counting down.
GCATCTTCGACAATCTCAACGCTTTCAACGCTCTCAGAATTCTCAACGTTCTCAGCATCTTCGACAATCTCAACACTTTCAACGCTCTCAGAACTTTCAGCGTTTGACTTACCCATTTCCTCTTTGAGCAAAGCACCCAACGTGGTGACAGTCTCCTCTGTCTGCATCTGTCGTCGCGGCTCCCGTTCTCGCCGTGAGCGAGATGGACGCTCAGAACGCTCTTTGGGTGGCTGTTCTTCTTCTTCAGGTGCCGCGGCGCGTTCTTGCTCAGCAAGAAGAGCCTTCAAACTCAGTCCAATACGCCGATCTTTTGGCGACAGGTTGATCACCTTCAGGTCCAACTCGTCCCCTACAGAGACAACCTCCTCCGGCTTTTCAATCCGCCGTTCAGAAAGTTCAGAAATATGGATTAAGCCCTCAATGCCTTCTTCGAGTTTAGTAAACGCCCCAAAACTTGTGAGATTGACGACTGTACCACGTACAACAGAGCCAACCTTATATTTCTCGGGCACTTCTTCCCACGGATCAGGCTGTGTCTGTTTGAGCCCTAATGAGACGCGTCGTTCAGACGCATCTATCTGTAGGACAACGACCTCAATCTCGCTGCCTTCCTTAAGTGCCTCGTTCGCAGCTGCACCGCGTTTAGTCCACGAGAGATCAGAAGTATGAATTAACCCATCAATCCCGGGTTCAATTTCAACAAACGCACCAAAACTGGTCAAGTTGCGGATACGTCCCGTGATCTTGGTACCGACAGGTGATCTCTGCTCTAAGAGTTCCCAAGGATTCTGTTGTAGCTGCTTCAGCCCAAGTGAGATACGTTTATCTTCCCTTGAGATTTCAAGCACAATAGCCTCAATATCATCGCCTTTATTAACGATGCGAGAAGGGGCGACATTGCGACGTGTCCATGCCATCTCAGAGACATGAATCAGACCTTCAACGCCCTCTTCTAATTGTAAGAATGCGCCGTAGTTCACAATGTTGACAACAACCCCATGAACCGTTGAACCGACAGGGTATTTACCCTCAATATCCGCCCAAGGATCCGGAGTCATCTGTTTCAAGCCCAAAGAAATTTTCTCGTTCTCTTGACCGATACCAATAACCTGGACTTCAATCTCATCACCTACAGAGACAACTTCAGATGGATGATGGATACGTTTCCATGCCATATCCGTCTTATGGAGTAAACCATCAACACCGCCCAGATCAACAAACGCACCAAAAGCGGTAATATTTTTGACCACCCCAGTGATATGCTGACCCACCTCAAGCGTGTCGAGAATTTCTGACCGTTTTTGGACAAGCTCCGCTTCCAACCAAGCCCGGCGAGATAGAACAATGTTGTGCCGCCGCTTGCTCAAGCTGATTACCTTCATATCAAGCGTCTGCCCTACATACTGCTCAAGGTTCTGGATAGGACGTAATTCCACTTGTGAAGCGGGTAAAAAGCCTCGGAGCGATCCGACGCTCACCCGTAGTCCACCCTTAATCCGTTCAGTAATACGCCCCTGCACAGGAGCCCCAGACTCATGAGCAGTTGCGATCTCGTCCCAAATGAGGGTTTGATCGGCTATCTTCTTCGAAAGGACTATTTGTCCTTCGGAGTCTTCACGCCGCACGATATAGACATCAATTTCATCGCCAGCTTGTACTGAAAGCAAACCGTCTTGCCCAGGCTCGAATTCCGATGCTGGAATATAGCCTTCCGACTTAAAGCCGATATCAATCATCACCTCATCACGATTGACATCTACGACAATGCCTTTAACAATTTCTCCGTCTGTAAATGCCTTTATCGAATTATCATACGCCTCCTCAAGAGATTCCGGACTCATTGCCTCCGAAGGCTCATCCGTCGCATCGACAGTCTCCTCAGTAGGTGCCACCGCTTCTTCAGTATCAGCTTCAGCAACAACTTCTGTCGACTCTTCAGACGCGCTCTCATCGGTAGGTGCCGTCGCTTCTTCGGAATCAGCATCGTTAGCAGCCGTTTCTACTGTTTCTTCCGGATTCGTCTCATCAACTTGCTCAGGATCCGTATCGTCAGCAGTTACTTCCACTTCGCTACTCGTGACTTCTGCTTGCCCCTCAACATCTGCGTCTGTTGCTGAAGCTGCTTCTACAGCTTCTGGAGCCTCTGTTTCACTCACTACTTCCTGATTCACCTCAGCTGATCCCTCAGCTGCGTGTTTTTCTTCTTCCACATCAACAGTGGACGCATTTATATTTGCCTGTTCGTTGTTCATTAAGATACCTGGTCCATTTAAAAACGCGTAACCGCGTTAATCCGCCAGTTCCTCCTTATATTCAAAGTGCTTTGAACACTTCCAAATCGGTTACGCAATAGTATATCACAAATATAAAACAAAAGCAACAAGAATTTTTCTGTCACTTACCCCCATTTTTTTCTCAAGGTTTGTGGTGAAAGGTTTTTGTTGTTAAAAGTGTGAGAAACTCAGTAGGTTTATGATAAAATACCTCCTTACAGCAACCGTTTGTAAACCGACTTTACAAAACATGTAAGG
>JAJEDN010000128.1 GCA_022821495.1 Candidatus Poribacteria bacterium | reverse complement strand
AAATGGCGGTGGCATCATTTTCTGCCAAGTTCAAGCGAAAAACAAACTCACAGAATATTAGCACCGATTTTCAACCCGATACGACACTGCCTTTCGACAAGGCAGCATAAACTTTACAATATCGTCCAAACTTTAGTAATTTATTGTTATCAATCATAATTATTACTTTTGAAATAGACGAGTACTTTCACCACTTCTTAATTTTCTGGTATTTCAAATACCACACCATCCTTCTTTTTTTCGTAAAAGATAATTTTCACCGCTATGGATTCCGCTAAAGTCGGCATTGCATCATAGGTGCTGGGCTTGATAGAATATGCTTCCTCACCGACAAAACCATCTATACCTTGGGATTCTTCATGCGGTTCTGCCAAACGGTAGTCGCAGCCTTTTACTTCTGCCAACTTTTTCAGGATTGCCTCCTGAAATCTAAGTCCTGCGAACGTCTTGAAAAGCACCAGGTCCTCTACCCATGATTTAACCATAGCACGGTCAATTTTTTCGACAGCCTCATTGAAGTTTTCTATCATTGAGATTATTCTATCTGTTGCCGCATCAATTGCATCTGGATATTGTTCTTGATACCACGTGACCCATTCTTCAAAAGTTTGTCCCAGAAATTCCTGAATCAATTCGCTCAATTGTCCAACGTGCCTCGGTCGCGTCGCTTGAGAATTCTGATTTGCGACATTCATTAATTGGGTCGTGTACTTCGGAAATGCGGAAGCAGGTGCGTTCACATATTCCTGGATTTCAGCGTTTTTGAGTTTGATTTTCATAGATACCCATTTGACAATGTGAAGTTACTGTGTGTCCAACATACTGAGTTGAGAAGCTGTTGCGTGAGGTTTCATTTTATTACCGTCCACTGCTTCTGAAGGTTGATCAAAATTCCAAGTTTGGGGTTTCGTTGAATACATAACATCAAAGATATTATCTCCGCGTGTGTGAACCGCTTCTAAGCCGTTCAAGAGAATAAACTGCTCTTGGCTCGTCACCACCGGACAACCGTAGTGCTTGTTTGTATATTTTAACGCCCCTGAATTTTGGATCCGGTTTTCGACAAACGCAAAGTGCCTTTGTAATCTGTCGGACAAATAACTGTTTGAAAAATCGACAATATGGTGCACAATCGGACAAATAACCTGTTGAAAACTCTTGTCAATTTCAACACCGATACTGTTGCGCCCCGATGTCATCGCAGCCGCAGTCGTCGTTCCAGTCCCTAAAAACGGATCAAGTATCACATCACCTTTCACAGAATACATATTGATGAGACGATACGCCAAATCATAAGGAAATGCTGCGCTCCGCAATCGCGACATCGCCTTCGGGAGTTTCTGCTCCGTTCCCTTAATATCCGTCCAAACATCCGAATACCAGATATTCCGCTCTTCCCAGAACAGCGCACTTTCGCGTCGATTTGCTTTTTCGACTTCCGTTTTAAATTCTCTTTTCGATCCTTTCCTGACGATTAGAATATACTCGTGTTCTAACGTCACATAAGCCCCTGCAGGTAGCATGCCTGAGCCCATAAATTTATTTGGCGTGTTGGCCATTTTTCTCCAGAGGATATCGGGTAATGCTGAAAACCCGATTTTTACGAGGTGTGTCAAAATTCTCGCGTGGTTCGGGTACAAACAAAAATCACCTTTTACCGTCCTTGTCGCATCACCGATATTGATGCACGCAAATCTGCCATCCTTTAAAACCCTGAACACTTCGTCCCATACAGCGTCAAGAACCTCGTGCATCAACGCATACGCCTGCTTCCCATCACCACTCGCCAACGCATCCTGAATCTCTGGATTCTGATGGCTAAACATCTCATCCCACATCTCAATCATAGGATACGGGGGTGAGGTAATGACCAAGTCAACGCTTTCTGATGGAATTTCTTTCAAATCTCGCGCATCTTGAAAAAGGATCTTATGGGTGGTTTTCATAGAGGGTATTGCCTAAATAGTGATGTTCGGCGACATCCTGTCGATATTAAAGTTTTGTCCAAACAATGAAAATAATAACATATTTAACGAGAGTGGTCAAGAAAAGATCCCTGGATATTCAATCCTCGCAAAGCATTCTTGGAGGCGGGAAATCTTGCCCGCCCGATTTACAGATATTCCAATTATCCCGCAAATCTCGGTTCTGACAGTTTCCGAAACTGATAACTGAGCTGCTCAATGCCAGACAATGTAAGTCGGCATCTGCAGCACCAATCCGATGAGACTCCAGACACATCCAAGCGTATAATCTCCTAAGATTAACCCTAAAAAGAATGGCACCGCTTGCCGATAGAGTTTCACACCGCCGATTTTCAACACAGTCGCTTTCGCCAACCAACTCAGGAAAATCGGAAACCACAAGCCACCCATCCCTGTCCCGCTCACGAGCACATAACCCCCCGGATGCAGAGGCCACCACAGGAACCGAATCTTCATAATCATTAGGAATATCGTGAATAGGAAACTACCACCGATAACACCGAGTTCCGGTCCACTCGTCTCTCGCGGACTGACAAGCCATGTTTGCAAACGGTTAAACGTCTCCCAGCCCATATAAACGATCCAGCCGCGCGCCTTGCTCCCAGCACCCATATCATAAAGGACGTGCAAATACGCCCAAAACGTTATCAGGATACCGAACACTATCGCTAAGATCATACCGATGAGGAGTTGACGGTAACCGATACGACTCCGCTCTGCCAAACGAAACGCCTCCAATTCACTCGGTGTCGGATGTGCGCGGAAACAGCGCACAAACGGATAGAGAAACGTTAAGCCCGTCAGATTGCCTGCGCCAAGTCGACGCGTACCTAACGCCAATACCATCGTCCGTCCTGGATCAACAAAGATGAGCTGATGTAACGGCGGTCCGATTTCAGCACGGATACGCGTGATACCAATGACCAAAGGGAAATAGAATACAAAGAAAAGTCCGATTGCCCAAAACGTCATCCCCATCTGATAACAAAAGAAAAAGAGGAACAGCATCCCAACAGTGAACAACCCCGCGGCAGTCCGATAGCGCATCGGTTCACGGGAATCGTCCGGTGCGGCTTCACCGCTGCGTTGGGCGATGCCGAAGACCTTCCGAATGATACGTCCGTAGTGTTTCCGTCCCATCCATAACGGAATACACCCGAACGCGATCCATGCTCCTGTCTGCTGTTCGAGGTGATAGATGTTCCTCGCTCCAAACGCATCCGTTACAATCAGTTGGATACGACTGATAAGCCAGAAAAACCAGCACGAGAACGAGAGATCCAGCGGTGTGAAGAACATCAACCCGATGCTGAACGGGTAGAAGGAGATATGGATCGGTCCCATCGCACTCCACGGTCTTGAACTGAATTGTCCAATCGTTTTACCTTTGATCGGCAACGCGGGAATATCGGGGAACAAATAGTTCAAGCCGTTCAGCAACTCCGCGCTCCCCGCGAGTGCGAAGCCGAGCCACATCCACGGCGATGTAAAAAAGCGTTTCGGATTGCTCGTCAATGCCAGCGGGAGTTGGACAATCGGATAGTTCAGCCGTTCGTTTTCCGTCCACTGCTTGCGGAGAAAGACCGTTACGGCTAACAACGTCAACCAGAGTGCAATCACAAAACTCGACCAAGATAGCACGGGGGGTATCCAGGCGTTTAGCGTGGTAGAGGTGTAGAGCGTAGAATCTCCGTTATAGAACCCGTCCAAAATGCGTGGACTTTTGACGGCGAGCCATGTCGGGATGTGATGTCCAAAGAGCGGTATCCATTCGTTTTCAGGCGATGCGAACTGGAAGGTGTGCGCGAGGACTGGGATAAGATAGCCCATCATCGTGTGCCCGCTGATCGTCGTCAGCATCACGACCATCACGTAAATGGTTTGCAGATCCGCTTGCGACATCGCCAACCGAGGCATAAACCTTTGGAGCAGTAGGTTGACAAGCACGAAGACAAGAAGCGTGAAAACCGCATTAAAGAACAACGAGGCGATCGTCAACTGTGTTGAGTGCCACACCTCTGTCCCCATCAAGCACCAGTAACTATTAAAAGCAACAAGCACCAACCCAATCAGTAGAATATGCGGTTTAACAAGTCTTTTAACCTTGTTGGGTTTCCCGTTTCCGTTGGTTTCCATTCCCGCTCCTGCTGATGTGCTGTAGTGCTTTCTGTAATACGGCTTCGTTGCTGTAATCCTTAAGCGTAGCCTCTTCTGTATGGTGTGCTGAAAGCTTTTGAATCTCTTCGCATAATAACGGCAATGCCCGCACGACGTTATCCACGATCGTGATACTCGCTTGCTTCGCGGTGCGTGACATTGGGTTGAGATCAACCGTCACGACCTCTTTGCCCATCTTTCGGAGTGCTTCGCATCGGTCGCCGTCCTCCAATGGCACGAAGACGACATCCGCTTTAAAGATACCGTCTGGATGTACAAACTTCCGGTTGGAATCGATATAGGAGAGTTGCACTTCAGTTGTTGGCATCAGGACATCTGACGCGCCGTGCTTTAGGAGATGCTCGCGGATTTTCTGTTCCCGTCCCGTTTCTGTATGGAAAATGTTCACCTCTAACGGTGCGTTCAGTACCTGCGCGAGTTCGATGAGTCCCTCCGGTACTAACGCTGCCACATTCCCATTGACAGAAATGACGGGGTGTTCTGCGGATAGAAGCATAACGGCAGCGGCGTAGATCGCCTCAATCGCGAAGGGTTGCGTTGTTTCCCCGATGAGGTAGTCAAACGCCTCCCCGCGTCCATGCGCGATGAGTCCGTGGGTGGAAGTAATCCCTTGTTCCACACCTGCAACGATCTTATCTCGGAGCGTCAATGAGAGGTATCGGGGATGTGTTTTTGGAACGTCGCTCAATTGCGTAGCACCTCAGCACAAGTTTCCGTCTATTATACAGTGTTTCAGGGAAGTTTGCAAGACGAGATGTATCTGTCACTTACCCCCATTTTTTTCTCAAGGTTTGTGGTGAAAGGTTTTTGTTGTTAAAAGTGTGAGAAACTCAGTAGGTTTATGATAAAATACCTCCTTACAGCAACCGTTTGTAAACCGACTTTACAAAACATGTAAGG